>NZ_ATYF01000013.1:0-188081 GCF_000427545.1 Rhodanobacter sp. OR92
CAGCGTCCAGACGCTGCGCCCATGCGGAAGCCTTCTCATGGTCTGCCACCGTCTTCGCATGGATTTCATGCATTTCCTCGAGCTTGGCGTTCAGCCCCTGTGCCCATGCACCCAGCTTCTGGTGATCGGCGACCGTCCGGCCGTGCGCTTCACGCAGCTCGTTCAACTCCCGATTCAGCGACGACGCCCAGGCCACCGTCTCCTCGCGCGCCTTGGTCAGCTCATCGATACGCTTTCTAGATGCGAGCAATTCGACGTCCAGACGCTGCGCCCATGCGGAAACCTTCTCGTGGTCCGCCACCGTCTTCGCATGCGCTGTGCGCAGATCATCCAGCGCCTTTCCCGACTCCTTTGCCCACGTCACTGCCTTTTTGTGATCAGCCACTACTTGGCCATGAAGATCACGTAGCCGGTGGACTTCGGCTTCTAGCCCGACAGCCCAGCGCGCAACCTCACGGTGATGGGTGTATAGATCTTCGGCCTCAGAGAACAGAACGGATGGACGCAGGCATTTTCGAGCGCCACTCAGCTCCCCGGCAATGGCGATGAAATACACCGGATCCGCCAACGAGGCGGCACGTTCGACAACCTCGGAGCCGGTGTCGGTCAACGCATCAAGCGTACGCTCCGGAGCGTCATCTTGTAATGTGAAAATCGACGAGCCAACCGCCAGGCGCTGGCCAAAGTAGTTGATATCGCCGAACTGCTCCTTGAGTACGGCGTCAAACTCGGCGAAATCCAGTTCCTTGACGTGAAATTCGTTGTGATGTCCAGCCAGCTCTGTATAGACGATTCGGTTCGGCGAGGAAATGACCAGTACTCCATCCGGTCGCAGGACACGACGAATCTCACTGAGCATTTCCCGGTGGCGATCATGGTGTTCGATGGTTTCGAAGGAAACCACCACATCGACACTGTTGTCATCCAACGGTATCTGCGCGGCATCGCCACACTGAAACTCCAATCCAGGAATATCGCCATAAGCAACACGAGCATGCGCAACTGTGCTCTGCGCGACATCCACGCCCTTTACGGTACGAGCCCGGCGAGCGAGCATCGCGCTTCCATAACCCTCGCCGCAGGCAATATCGAGAACGTCCTTGTCAGCAACGAGCGGCACGCACCACGCGTAGCGATGCATGTGTTCGTGGCGGATCTCTCCCTGCTCCGTCGGTACGTAGCGCTCACCGGTGAACTCCATCGGCTACGCCTCCACCTGTTCGATCTCGACCGCATGCATGGGAATGCCCACAAGTCCGTAGCGCATGGTGCTTTCGTGCGCCTTGAAGCTGATCGCGTCGTGAATCCAGTGCTGCTGGGTATGATTCTCCTGCGTCCCGGTGGCGAGTGCGACATCAACGGAGTAGTCGCCGCTGGGCAATATCGGCATGCGGAAACGGAAATGTGCACGCAGACGGACGCCCGGTTGCACCTGGACAGGTCGCTCCCGATAGCTGACATACGTGTTGTCACCAAAAATCCGCTGCCCCAGCCGATCCTTCACGTAGAAGCCGAAGATCGGTGCACCGATCGCCTCCAGCATATTTGCATCGATCGTCAGGTCGGCCACTTCGCCGCCAGCAATCAACCGATGCACCTTGCCTTCTTCGTCCAGCAACTGCACGTCGACAATGCGCGCCGCCCCGGTACCAAACTCTGAGTTGATCCGCTCAGGATCGAACTCGAATACCTCGACCAGGTTCCGCGTCGCCTCTCCATTCAGCAGGGCCTTGCGTGGATCGACCACATCCACGGGCACGGCGTGGGCTTCGTCAGACACAGTAACCGCCCCGCCAGCGAATGGCTGCACTGTCACGGATTCGCCTAGCGAGGCGCGGTCCGCCGCATGCTGCACGGCAAGATAGCGCTCGACGACATCACGGGCGGAGCCGTCCATCATCAGCTTACCGGTATCCAGCCAGATGGCTCGGCTGCACAGGTTGGTGACCGCCCCGGTGTCATGACTCACGAACAACAGCGTGCCGCGCTTCTGGAATTCGCGCAGGAAACGCATGCATTTCTGGGTAAACCGCACGTCGCCGACGCTCAGTGCCTCATCGATTACCAGCGTGTCGGCATCGACATGCGCCGCAATCGCGAACGCCAGGCGCACGTACATGCCGCTCGAATACGTCTTTACTGGCTGGTTGATGAAATCACCGATGTCGGCGAAATCCACGATCGACTGGAACCGGCCGCGCAGTTCGCTCTCCGGGATGCCATAGAGGAGGCCGCTCAGATAGACGTTCTCCCTGCCGGTGAACTCCGGATTGAAGCCTGCACCAAGTTCCAGCAGGGCAGCTATCCGCCCATGCACGGCTACTGAGCCTTCGGTGGGATGCAACGTTCCGCACACCATCTGCAGCAGCGTTGACTTGCCTGAGCCGTTGCGTCCGATGATGCCGACCGTTTCGCCGCGGCGCACATCGAATGAAACGCCGCGCAGGGCCCAGAACTCTCTAAAGTAGGCGCGCTGCCCTCTACCGAACGCCTGGCTGATGCGCGGCATGATCATCTGCTTGAGCCGATCCACCGGTTGCGCGTAGATCTCGTAACGCTTGCCCAAGCCTTCTACGCGAATATTCAGCTCATCAGAGGACATCGGCAAACCCCTTGCGGCTGCGCTCGAACCATGCAAAAGCAAGCCACGCAAAAAGCCCGGAAAGCAAGGTGTAAAGTCCCAGCATTCCCCAGGCTGGCGGCTTTCCCCAGATCAGCACGTCACGCGAGGCCTCCACCATGACTGTGAGCGGATTCAGGTACATCCAGTTGCGGAACTCCGCGGGAATGAACTCCTTCGGGTACATGATCGGCGCAAGGAACATGAGCGCTGTCGTGATAATGCCGGTAGCCTGCTTGAGGTCGCGCAGGAATACGCCCAGCGATGCCAGCAGCCAGATGACTCCGGCCACGAACGGCATGAAGCATGCTACGACAATCGGGAACAGCACCACCGTCCACGGGATCGAGCCGCTCACCAGCCATTCGATGGCCAGCAACACCAGTGTCGACACGAGCAAGTGAAACAGGGCTGACCCGATGGCGCTCCAGGAGAGCGTTTCCAGCGGGAATACCACTTTCTTGACGAAGTTCGTATTCTCCACGATCAATGTGGGGGCGCGATTGGCGCATTCCGCAAACATCGAATTGATGTTCAGTCCCGCAAACAGGATGATGGCAAACTGGAAGCGCCCACCAGCCTGTTCATTCCAATGCGAATTGAAAATGACGCCGAAGACGAACGTATAGATCATCAGCATCAGCAACGGATTGAAAAATGACCATAGCAATCCGACGAACGAACCGCGATAACGGCCCACGACATCGCGTCTCGCCATCTGCACTACCAGCGCAAGATGACGAAACAAGGCTCGATAGGGAGAAGTCGGGTCAATGAGCCGGTAAGCTGAGATCATGGTTTTCCATAAGGTGTGGTTACTGACGTGCTTCTACCCGGCATCGCGGGGCGCAATCCGTCAGTTATCGGTGCCCATCGCGCAGCAGCGGCGAAAAGAATGATCGATATCGGGAGCCATCAAGCCAGTGCCGCCGTCAATTCGTGACGCAGATCTTCGATGTCCTCCACCCCGACCGACAGCCGCACCAGCCCGTCGCTGATCCCCAGCCGTTTGCGGTTGGCCGCGGGCACCGAGGCGTGGGTCATGATCGCCGGATGCTCGATCAGGCTCTCGACGCCGCCGAGCGATTCGGCCAGCGCGAACAGTTCGCAGCGTTCCAGCATGCGTTTGGCCTTCTTCAGGCCGCCCTTCACCTCGATCGTGACGATGCCGCCGAAGCCATGCATCTGGCGTTTTGCCAGCGCGTGCTGCGGGTGGCTCTTCAGGCCGGGGTAGATCACTCGCTCGACCGCCGGATGCTTCTGCAGCCACGTCGCCAGCTCCAGCGCGCTGGCGCAGTGCTGGCGCATGCGCAGGTGCAGGGTCTTCAGGCCGCGCATGGCGAGGAACGCATCGAACGGGCCGGCCACCGCGCCCACCGAATTCTGCAGGAAGCCCATCGGCCCGGCCAGTTCCTGGCTGCCGGCGACCACGATGCCGCCGACCATGTCGGAATGGCCGTTGATGTACTTGGTGGCCGAGTGCAGCACCAGGTCGGCGCCGAATTCCAGCGGCCGCTGGATCATGGGCGAGCAGAACGTGTTGTCGACCACCAGGATCAGGCCGTGCTTCTTCGCGAACGCGGCGACCTTGGCCAGGTCGACCAGCTTCAGCATCGGGTTGGTCGGCGTTTCGGCCCAGATCATCCGCGTGTTCGGCTTCAGTGCCGCCTTCAGCGCCGCCATGTCGTTCAGGTCGATAAAGCTGAAGTCGAGCCCGGCCGAGCGCCGGCGCACCCTCTCGAACAGGCGGTAGGTGCCGCCGTAGAGGTCGTCCATCGCGATCACGTGGCTGCCCGAGTCGAGCAGGTCCAGCACGGTCGCCGCGGCAGCCAGGCCGGAGGCGAACGCGAAGCCGGCCACGCCGCCTTCCAGGTCCGCCACGCAGCGTTCGTAGGCCATCCGCGTAGGATTCTGCGTGCGCGAGTACTCGTAGCCCTTGTGCTTGCCCGGGCTTTCCTGCACGTAGGTCGAGGTAGCGTAGATCGGCGTCATGATGGCGCCGGTGCTGGGATCGGGATGCTGGCCGGCGTGGATCGCGCGGGTGCCCATTCCCTGCTCACTGCGTTGCTTGCCGCTTTTCATCGCTCTGTTTCTCCCGACCCGCCGGACGGATCGCCTGGATGATGATCAAGCCGATGATTCTAGCCGTTAAGCGGCAGCTGCCGGGCATGCCGGTGAGGATGACGTTCATCCCAAAGTGAGCAAACCGTCGGTTTTTCGGCATCTTTCTCGCTTCGACACCTTTGCGAACACGGCCGGCGCTTGGTCATCGCGCCTGAAACCGGCATCATTTGCTGCCCACCCGGCGCTCGAACCGCCGTGCAGACCCACTCAGCTGAAACCTAGGACATCTTGATGAACGAATCATCCACGAGGAGCAAGACCCTGCTGGTCACCGGCGGGGCCGGCTTCATCGGCGCCAATTTCGTGCTGCAGGCGGTGGCCGACGGCCTGCGGGTCGTCAACCTGGACAAGCTCACCTACGCCGGCAACCCGGACACGCTGGCCTCGTTGCAGGGCAGCGAGCGGCATGTGTTCGTGCACGGCGACATCGGCGACCGCGCGCTGGTGGCCAGGCTGCTGGCCGAACACCGGCCCGACGCGATCGTCAATTTCGCCGCCGAATCGCACGTCGACCGCTCGATCGACGGCCCGGCCGAGTTCGTGCAGACCAACGTGGTGGGCACGCTGGGCCTGCTGGAATGCGCCCGCGATTACTGGCGCGGCCTGGAAGGCGGCGCCCGCGAGGCGTTCCGCTTCCTGCACGTGTCCACCGACGAGGTGTATGGCTCGCTCGGCGCCGACGGCAAGTTCACCGAGACCACGCCGTACGCGCCGAACTCGCCGTACTCGGCCTCGAAGGCTGCCTCCGACCACCTGGTGCGCGCGTTCCACCATACCTACGGCCTGCCGGTGCTGACCACCAACTGCTCGAACAACTACGGGCCGTACCAGTTCCCGGAAAAGCTCATTCCGCTGGTGATCCAGAAGGCGCTGGCCGGCGAAGCGCTGCCGGTCTACGGCGACGGCAAAAACATCCGCGACTGGCTGTTCGTGGGCGACCACTGCAGCGCGATCCGCCGCGTGCTGGACGCCGGCCGGGTGGGCGAGACCTACAACGTGGGCGGCAATGCCGAGCGCGAGAACATCACCGTGGTGAAGACGATCTGCGCGCTGCTGGACGCGCGCCGTCCGCTGGCCGACGGCCGCAAGCGCGAGTCGCTGATCACCTACGTGCGGGACCGCCCCGGCCACGATCGCCGCTATGCGATCGACTCCTCCAAGCTGCAGCGCGAACTGAACTGGCAGCCGTCGCAGACCTTCGAGAGCGGCATCGCCGCCACGGTGGACTGGTATCTCGACCACCAGCCGTGGGTGCAACGCGTGCTCGACGGCAGCTACCGCATGGAGCGCCTCGGCGCATGAGCATCGCAACCTCCAGGGACTCGACCGTGAATTCGACGCACAAGGGCATCATCCTCGCCGGCGGCTCCGGCACACGGCTGCACCCGATCACCCGCGCGATCAGCAAGCAGCTGCTGCCGGTATACGACAAGCCGATGATCTACTACCCGCTGGCCGCGCTGATGCTGGCCGGCATCCGCGAGGTGCTGGTGATCAACACCCCGCACGAGCAGGACATGTTCCAGCGCCTGCTCGGCGACGGCTCGCAGTGGGGTCTGGATATCCGCTACGCGGTGCAGCCCTCGCCCGACGGGCTGGCGCAGGCGTTCACCATCGGCCGCGACTTCGTCGACGGCAAGCCCAGTTGCCTGGTGCTGGGCGACAACATCTTCTACGGCCACGGTTTCACCGAGCGCCTCAAGCGCGCCGCCGCACGCGAGCACGGCGCCACGGTGTTCGGCTATTGGGTAAAGGATCCCGAGCGCTACGGCGTGGCCGAATTCGACGCCGCCGGCAAGGTGATCGGGCTGGAGGAAAAACCGGCCCAGCCGAAGTCGCATTACGCCGTCACCGGCCTGTACTTCTACGATGCCCGCGTGTGCGACTACGCCGCCTCGCTGAAGCCTTCGCCGCGCGGCGAGCTGGAGATCACCGACCTCAATCGCTGCTACCTGGACGACGACTCGCTGCACCTGGAGCAGCTCGGCCGCGGCTTCGCCTGGCTCGACACCGGCACCCACGAATCGCTGATGGAAGCGGGCAACTACATCGAGACGATCGAGAACCGCCAGGGCCTCAAGGTGTGCTGCCCGGAGGAAATCGCCTACCTCAACGGCTGGATCGACACCGAGCAGTTGCTGGCGCTGGCCGCGCCACTGGCCAAGACCGGCTACGGCCAGTACCTGCAGCAGCTGACCACGCAGGGTCCGGCACGATGAAAGTGATCGAAACCGCTCTGCCCGGCGCCCTGATCCTCGAACCTCAGGTGTTCGGCGACGCCCGCGGCTTCTTCTACGAAAGCTACAACGAGGCCAAGTACCGCGCCGCCGGCATCGACCACCACTTCGTGCAATCCAACGTCTCGCGCTCCGCGCGCGGCGTGCTGCGCGGCCTGCACTACCAGTGGCCGAACCCGCAGGGCAAGCTGGTCAGTGTGCTCGAAGGCGAGGTCTACGACGTGGCGGTGGATATCCGCCGCGGCTCGCCCACGTTCGGGCAATCGGTCGGCGTGATGCTGACGGCCGACAACCATCGCCACTTCTGGATTCCAGAGGGGTTTGCGCATGGCTTCTGCGTGGTCTCCGAGTTCGCCACCTTCTGCTACCAGTGCACCGCGTTGTACGACTCGAAGGCTGACGCCGGCATCCGCTGGAACGACGCCGCGCTGGGCATCGACTGGCCGATCAGCGCGCCGCTGCTGTCGGACAAGGACGGCAAGACGCCATTGCTGGCCGACGTGCCGCCCGAGCGGTTGCCGACGTACGCCGCATGAGCAAGCCCCGACCAGCCGTTTTTTCTCGTCATCCCCGCGGAAGCGGGGATCCAGTGACTTCAATGCACGCCCATGCCGAGGCACTGGATTCCCGCTTGCGCGGGAATGACGGTGATTGTTCGAGGTTTCCATGAGAATTTTGCTGCTGGGCGCAAACGGCCAGCTTGGCCGCACGTTTCTCGACCAGGGCGGTTTGGCTGCGCGTGGCGAACTGGTTGCGGCCAGCCGTGATGGTGCGCTGACGCACGGCGGCCCCGGCGAGATCGCCGACCTTTCGATTCCCGCATCGCTGCCCGCCTTGCTCGACCGCGTACGGCCGGACGTGATCGTCAACGCCGCCGCCTACACCGCCGTCGACCGCGCCGAACAGGAGGAAGCGCTGGCCACCCGCGTCAACGGCGAGGCGGTCGGCGTGCTCGGCCGCTGGGCGGCGGCGCACGGCGCACTGGTGATCCACTACTCCACCGACTACGTGTTCGACGGCAGGCAGTCGCAGCCCTATGCCGTCGATGCGACTACCGGCCCGCTCGGCGCCTACGGCCGCAGCAAGCTGGCCGGCGAACGGGCGCTGCGCGACAGCGGCGCCGATCACCTGACGTTCCGCACCGCCTGGGTCTACGCCGCGCATGGCCACAACTTCCTGCGCACCATGCTGCGCCTGGGCGCCGAACGCGACGAACTGCGCGTGGTGGCCGACCAGCACGGCGCACCCACCAGCACGGCGCTGATCGTTGCCGGCACGCTCGCCGCGCTGGATGCCTGGCAAGCTGCCGAGGCCACGCAGCGCCGAACGCTGATCGGCACGCATCATCTGGTCGCCAGCGGCCACACCAGCTGGCACGGCTTCGCCGAGGCGATCTTCGCCGACGCCGCCGGGCGCGGGCTGATCGCGCGCGCACCACGGGTGGCAGCGATCACCACCGCCGACTACCCAACGCCAGCCGAACGCCCGGCCTGGTCGTTGCTGGACAACACCGGTTTCCAGCGGCGCTTCGGCTATGCTTTGCCCGATTGGCAAAGCGGCTTGCATGACGTGCTGGATGCGCTTTCGCGCCAGCGCGCCTGACACCGCTTGTAGGAGCGCACCCTGTGCGCGAATGCTTTTCCGTCACGTGACAAAGAGTATTCGCACACAGGGTGCGGCTCTACGGGCTAGCCGTGAGCCGCAGGCAAGCGCGCTCCATCAGGAAGATCCACCATGCTCATCCCCTTGATCCTCAGCGGCGGCAGCGGCACCCGGTTGTGGCCGGTGTCGCGCAAGAACCTGCCCAAGCAGTTCCTGGCGCTGGCCGGCAAGGGCACGCTGTTCCAGCAGACCATCGCGCGAACCCGCCAGTTGCCGCATGTCGCCGCGCCGATCGTGGTGGCCAGCGAGGACCATCGCTTCCTCGCCGCCGACCAGTTGCTGGAAGCGGGCATCGATGACGCCAGCATCGTGCTGGAGCCGCTGGCCCGCAACACCGCGCCGGCGATCGCGCTGGGCGCGCTCACCGCCCTGCAGCGCGACGCCGACGCCACCTTGCTGGTGCTGCCGGCCGACCACCTGATCGGCGACACCGCCGCCTTCGTCGAGGCGGTGAAACAGGCGTTGCCGCTGGCCGCGCAGGGCTGGCTGGTGACGTTCGGCATCCGCCCGGACCGGCCGGAGACTGGCTTCGGCTACATCCGTCGTTCCGAGGCGATCGACGGCTACGGCTTCCGCGTCGATCAGTTCGTCGAAAAACCCGACCTGGCCACCGCCGAGTCCTACCTCGCCGACGGCGGCTACGACTGGAACTCCGGCATGTTCCTGTTCAAGGCCGCGCGCTACCTGGAGGAACTGGCCGCGCACGCGCCGGCGATGCTGGCCGCGGTGCGCGAGGCGCACGCCAAAGCCACTGCCGACCTCGACTTCGTGCGCATCGACCATGACGCCTTCGCACGGGTGCCGGACAAGTCGATCGACTACGCGGTGATGGAAAAGACCCGGCGTGCCGCGGTGATCCCGGTCAGCTGCGCGTGGAGCGACATCGGCTCGTGGTCGGCGCTGTGGCTCACCGGCGACAAGGACGCCGACGGCAACCTGCGCGAAGGCGACACGCTGGCGGTGGACACACGCAATTCGCTGCTGCGTTCGCACGAGCGCCACCTGCTCGCCACCGTCGGCGTCGACGACCTGATCGTGGTGACCACGCCGGACGCCACCCTGGTGGCGCACCGCGATGCCGCGCAGGACGTGAAGAAGATCGTCGAGCGGCTGAAGGCCGCCGGCCGCAGCGAGCACTCGCTGCACCGCGTGGTGTACCGGCCGTGGGGCAGCTACGACTCGCTGGAGGAAGGCCCGCGCTTCCAGGTCAAGCGCATCGTGGTCAAGCCCGGCGCCAGCCTGAGCCTGCAGAAACACCACCACCGCGCCGAGCACTGGGTGGTGGTCTCCGGCACCGCCGAGGTCACCTGCGACGACAAGGTGTTCCTGCTCGGCGAGAACCAGAGCACCTACATCCCGCTGGGCAGCAGGCACCGCCTGCGCAACCCGGGCAAGGTCGCGCTGGAACTGATCGAGGTGCAATCCGGCAGCTATCTGGGCGAAGACGACATCGTGCGCTACGACGACGTCTACGGGCGCGCCTGAGCGTCGGCGCACGCTGCGCAATGACCGCCTGGCGCAGGCGGGGCGTTCCAGTCCGCCCCGGGAACGCCCGGACCAGTTGACCGACGTCAACGCGGCGCCACCGCACAACCTGCAATGTCGCCAGCATCATGAACGACATCGGCGCACCTTCCTCTCCGGCGCGGAACCCGGTGGACACCTCGCTGGCCGGGCTGTTCCGCGGCATGGAAAGCCGTGCGGACGGCCTGTCCGGGCCGGAGGCCGCGCGCCGGCTGCTGCGCGATGGCCCGAACGAGGCCCGCGCGGCCGGCCGCCGCGGCGCGATCGCCGTGCTGCCCGGCCTGTTCGCCAACCCGCTGGTGGTCATCCTGCTGCTGGCGGCAGGCGTCTCCGGGTTCCTCGGCGACTGGGCCGGCGCCGCCATCATCGTCGCCATCGTGCTGCTGAGCGTGACGCTCAACTTCACGCTCAGCTATCGCTCGCAGCAGGCGGCCAACCGCCTGCGCGAGGAAATCGCGCCGATGGCGACGGTTTGCCGCGACGGCCGCTGGCAGGAACTGCCGCGCCGCGAGCTGGTGGCCGGCGACGTGATCCGGCTGTCCGCCGGCAACCGGGTGCCGGCCGATGCGCGCCTGATCGACGCGCGCGACCTGCACGTGCAGCAGGCCGCGCTGACCGGCGAATCGGCACCGGTGGAGAAGCAGCCGGCGGACGACGCGGCCGACGGCGCGGACGCAAGACAGCTGGTTTTCCTCGGCACCTCGGTGGTAGCCGGCACGGCGACGGCACTGGTCTATGCGACCGGGCGCCGCACGGCCTTCGGCGATGTCGCCGAAACGCTGTCCGAGCGTCCGCCGCAAACCGAGTTCGAGCGCGGCCTGGGGGATTTTTCCCGGCTGATCATGCACACCGTGGTGTTCCTGCTGCTCGGCGTGCTGCTCGTCGGCGCCGTGCTGCACCGCCCGCCCCTGCAGACCCTGCTGTTCGCGCTGGCGCTGGCCGTGGGGCTCACGCCCGAGTTCATGCCGATGATCACCGCCGTCACGCTGGCCCGCGGCGCGGTGCGCATGGCGCGCCGGCGGGTCATCGTCAAGCACCTTGCCGCCATCGAGGACTTCGGCAGCATGACGGTGCTGCTGAGCGACAAGACCGGCACCCTGACCAGCAGCGAGACCGCGGTCGCCGCCACGGTCGATCCGTTCGGCGAAGCCTCCGCACGCACGCAGTTGCTGGCCCAGCTCAACGCCACGTTCGAGACCGGCATTCGCAGCCCGCTCGACGCGGCCATCCTGCGCCACGCCACGCTGGCCACCGACGAGTACCGCAAGCTCGACGAGATCCCGTTCGACTTCGAGCGGCGCCGGCTGTGCGTCGTGCTCGAGCACGGCGGCGAGCGGCGGCTGGTCGTCAAGGGCGCGCCGGAATCCGTGCTCGCCGCATGCACGCAATATGAGGTGGGCGGCGCGGTGCGGCCGCTCGACGCCGCCGCCACGGCCCGCTGCACGCAAAGCTACGAGACGTTCGGCGAACAGGGCTTGCGCGTGCTGGCGGTGGCCTGGCGCAACGTGCCGGCACAGGATCGCTACACGGTGGCCGACGAGGCTGCACTGGTGCTGGCCGGCTTCGTCACGTTCGCCGACCCGCTGATCCCCGGCGTGGCCGAGTCCCTGCGGGCACTGGCGCAGGACGGCATCGCGGTGAAGATCCTCACCGGCGACAACGAGAAGGTGGCGCGGCACGTATGCGCGCAGGTCGGCATCGACGTCGGCCAACTCGTCAGCGGGACGGAAATCGACGCGCTTGGCGAGGCCGCGCTCGGTGTCCTGGCCGAGCGCAGCAGCGTGTTCGCGCGGGTGTCGCCCGCGCAGAAGCACCGCATCGTGCTGGCGCTCAAGGCGCGCAACTGCGTGGTCGGTTTCCTCGGCGACGGCATCAACGACGCGCCGTCGCTGCACGCCGCCGACGTGGGCATCTCGGTGGCCGATGCGGTGGACGTGGCCCGCGACGCGGCCGACATCGTGCTGCGCGAGCGCGATCTCGGCATCCTGCACGCCGGCGTCATCGAGGGGCGCCGGGCGTTCGCCAACGTGATGAAATACCTGCTGATGGGTACCAGTTCCAACTTCGGCAACATGTTCAGCATGGCCGCCGGCACGCTGTTCCTGCCGTTCCTGCCCATGTTGCCGACCCAGATCCTGCTCAACAACTTCCTCTACGACCTGGCGCAGACCGCCATCCCGACCGACCACGTGGACGAGGCGCAGCTGCGGCGGCCGCGGCGATGGAGCGTGGCCGTGATCCGGCGCTTCATGCTCGGCGTGGGGCCGATCAGTTCGCTGTACGACTTCGCCACGTTCTACGTGTTGCTGCACTGGCTGCACGCGTCGGAGGCAGCGTTCCACACGGGCTGGTTCATCGAATCGCTCGCCACCCAGACCCTGGTGCTGTTCGTCATCCGCACCGCCGGCAATCCGCTGCGCAGCCGCCCAAGTTTGCCGCTGGCGATCGGCGTGCTGGCGGCGCTCGCCATCGGCATAGTGCTGCCGTGGACGCCGCTCGCGCCCCGGCTGGGCATGACGCCGCTGCCGGCCGCCTTCTTCGGGTTCCTGCTGGCGGCGACGGCCACCTACCTGCTGCTGGTCGAACTGGCCAAGCGGCGATTCATGGATGCCGGCGAGCGGAGCCTGCAGGCATGAACCGGCAGGCAGCAGCCGTGCCCGGGACGGACGGCTCCAGGCGGCGGGCCCCGCCTACCTGAGCCATTCCCGCGGCAGTCGCGCATGGATCTCGTCGGCCGTCAGCCCGGCGATGTCGAGCTTGAGTTCACCGACGATGCTGGCACGCAGGGACTTGCTGAAGTGCGTGTGCAACACACCGAGCAGATGCGGCGCCGCGACCAGCACCAGGCGCTCGAAGCGCCCGGTGCGGTGGTCGTGTTCCAGCGTCTCGCCGATGGTACGCGCAAACGCATCGAGGCTTTTCCCGGGCAGGCTCGTGTGCGGTTCGATGGCATGGCGCGACGGCCCCGCGCTCTCGTTGGTGCGCGGCAGGCGGTCGGTCGGCGCATCGCGGCCGAGCGCGCGGCCATCGGGGTTGACCAGGCAGGCGACCTCGGTCCACGCCGCGGGCTTCGCAGCCGCCTCGAAGCATCGCGCCCTCACGCTGTCGGTGACGACGACCATCGTGTTCGGCATATCGAACCTCCTGCGGGTGTGTGCAAGGCGGCTACACGGACGTCAATGCCGCATCACCACCGGAATGTCGGCATGACTCAGGACATGGCGGGTGGCGCCGCCGAAGAACCATTCGCTGAAACGGGTGCGGCCATAGGCACCCATCACCAGCAGGCCGGCGTCAACCTCCGCCGCCGCCGCGAGCAGGGCCTGGCCGGCCTCTTCGTCGCTGGCGAGCAGCCGGCGTTCCTCGGCACGGACGCCGTGCCGTCGGAGATAGACGTCCAGGTCGAACTGCGGCTTCCAGTCGATCTCGGTGAGGGCCTTTCGTGGTGTTCCACTCAGCACGACCACGCGGCCGGCGCGCGCCAGCAGCGGTCGCGCCGCATGGATCGCCCGGATCGCCTCGGGCGAGCCGTTCCAAGCCACGGCAATGCATTCCGGCGTGGGCGACGGCGTCCCCTCCGGCGGCACGATCAAACACGGAATCTCCACGGAAAGCGCAATACGGCCCAGTTCGGCGGCGCTCTCCTCCGGCACCGGCGTGCGTTCCAGCACCAGCAGATCGTGCCAGTTGCCGATGTGCCCAAGCACGCTCGGCAGATCGCCTTCGGCGACCTGCCAGGCTGCCTTTTTCGCCCCGTGTTCGCCGGCCCAGCGGACGAACGCAGGGGCGGCGGCGGAAGCGCTCTCCACCAGCTCGCGGATGCCTTCCAGCACGTAGGTCATCAGCTCCGGCGTCTCGTAGGTCGGCGCCATTGCCAGCGGCGACGGACTGACGTAGAGGCCGGTCAACGAGGCATCCAGCGCACCGGCCATGCGTGCCGCGTACGCCGGACCCCGCGACCACGTGGCGAAACTGCTGGCATAGGCCAGGATGTCCTGCATGCCGCGGCCCTCCTTCACGCAGGCCAATCTAGCGGCGCCGCGCGCAGGGAGCTTGACCTCGATCAACTACCGCGTGCAAAGGCCTGCGCGGGCCGCATGGCCATTCACCGCCTCATTCCACGGTGACCGACTTGGCCAGGTTGCGCGGCTGGTCTACGTCGGTGCCGCGCAGCACGGCGACGTGGTAGGCCAGCAGTTGCAGCGGCACGGTGAACACGGCCGGGGCGATGAAGCTGCCGCCGGATTCCACCCGCAGCATGGTGCCGCTGCCGGCCATGTCGTCCATGCCGGCAGCACCGTCGGCGAACACGATCAGGCGCCCGCCGCGGGCGCGTACCTCCTGCAGGTTGGATTTCAGCTTGTCCAGCAGCGGGCCGTTCGGCGCCACCGCCACCACCGGCATGTTCTCGTCGACCAGCGCCAGCGGGCCGTGCTTGAGTTCGCCGGCCGCATACGCTTCGGCGTGGATGTAGGAGATTTCCTTGAGCTTCAGCGCACCCTCCAGCGCCACCGGATACTGCACGCCGCGGCCGAGGAACAGCGCATGCTGGCGCTGGATGAAGTCGGCCGCCAGCTCGATGATCGCCGGTTCCATCTGCAGCGCCTCCCCGATCGCGCGCGGCAGGCGCTGCAGCTCGGCGCACAGCGCCGCGTAACGGTCGTCGTCGAGGCCGTGGCGGCGGGCCAGCTCCAGCGTCAGCAGGGCGAGCCCGGCCAGCTGGGTGGTGAAGGCCTTGGTCGAAGCCACGCCGATCTCGGGGCCGGCGCGGGTCATCAGCTTCAGGTCGGCCTCGCGCACCACCGAGGATTCGGGCACGTTGCAGATCGCCAGCGTGCCGAGGTAGCCGCGGCGGCGCGATTCGCGCATCGCCGCCAGGGTGTCGGCGGTTTCGCCGGATTGCGAGATCGCCACGAACAGCGTGCCCTCGGGCACCACCGTCTCGCGGTAGCGGTACTCGCTGGCCACTTCCACCGCGACCGGCAGTCGCGCGTACTCCTCGATCCAGTACTTGGCGACCAGGCCGGCGTGGTAGCTGGTGCCGCAGGCGACGATGTGCAGGCCGCGGGTGGCCTGCAGCAAGGCGCCGCTGTCGATGCCGAAGATGTTCGGCAGCACGCCGTGCGGGCCGATGCGCGCCTCCAGCGTGTCGGCCACTGCGCGCGGCTGCTCGAAGATCTCCTTCTGCATGTAGTGGCGGTACTCGCCGCGCTCGACCGCGTCGGTGGACAGCTCGCTCTCGTGCACCGCGCGCTCGACCGGCGTGCCGTCGAGGCCGTACACCTGCACGCTGTCGCGGGTGATCTCGACCACGTCGTCCTCGTCAAGGTAGATCATCCGGTTGGTGACCTGGATCAGCGCCTGCGCGTCGGAGCCGAGGAAGTTCTCGCCGATGCCCACGCCGACCAGCAGCGGCGCGCCGCGCCGCGCACCGACCACGCGGTCAGGCTCGTCGCTGCTGATCACCGCGATGGCGTAGGCGCCTTCCAGCTCGCGTACGGTGGCCAGCACCGCCTCGCGCAGCTTCATGCCCTGGCCGATGTGGCGGTCGATCAGCGCGGCCATCACTTCGGTGTCGGTTTCGGAAGTGAACACGTGGCCGCCGGCCTGCAGCCCGGCGCGCAGGCTGGCGTAGTTCTCGATGATGCCGTTGTGCACGATCGCCACGCGGCCGGCGATGTGCGGATGCGCGTTCGCCTCGCTCGGCACGCCGTGGGTGGCCCAGCGGGTATGCGCGATGCCGGTGCCGCCGGGCAGCGGGTCGGCCAGGTACAGCGCCTCCATCTCGCGTACCTTGCCCTTGGCGCGCACGCGGCGGATCGTGCCGCGGTCGAGCACGGCCACGCCGGAGGAGTCGTAGCCGCGATATTCGAGGGCTTTCAGGCCGGCGATCAGCAGCGGCGCGACGTCACGCTGGGCTACGGCAGCAACAATTCCGCACATCGGGGCAGCTCCCTGGGTTGGGTGGCGGAGCCTCGGGCCCCGCCATGGGCAAGCGATTGTGGCTGCACTGCATTGACGCAACCTTTCGCGCACCGGCGGCTACGCACCGGCGCGGCGCCGAATCGTTCAATCCACCTTGCGGCGCAGCCAGTTCAGCAGGTCGATCCGGGTGATCAGGCCGAGGAAGTCCTCGCCGTCGACCACGATCGCCACGTGGCCGCGCTCGAACACCGGCAGCAGCGACTCGATCGGCGAACGCACGTCGAGCTTCTGCAGGTTGGTCATCATCGCAGTCGACACCGGGTCGCGGAAGCGCGCGCCGTCGGCGTGCACGTGGATCAGCACGTCGGACTCGTCGACGATGCCGACCAGCTTGCGGCCATCCATCACCGGCAGCTGCGACACGTCGTACAGCTTCATGCGGTTGTAGGCGGTGATCAGCAGCTCGTTCGGGCCGACCACCACGGTGTCGCGCTGGGCGAACGGGCGCAGCAGCAGGTCGCGCAGGTCGCCGTGCTGCTCGCGTTCGATGAAGCCGTTGTCGAGCATCCAGTAGTCGTTGTAGAGCTTGGACAGGTACTTGTTGCCGGTGTCGCAGACCAGGGTGACCACGCGCTTCGGGTTGGTCTGCTCGCGGCAGTAGCGCAGCGCCGCGGCGACCAGGGTGCCGGTGGACGAGCCGCCCAGGATGCCTTCCTTCGCCAGCAGTTCGCGCGCGGTGAGGAAGCTTTCCTTGTCGGGAATCGCATAGGCCTTCTTGACCCGGGTGAAGTCGCTGATCGAGGGCAGGAAATCCTCGCCGATGCCCTCGACCATCCAGCTGGCGGACTTGGTCGAGAGCGTGCCCTCGTTGATGTACTGCGCCAGGATCGAACCGACCGGGTCGGCCAGGATGAGTTCGGTCTGCGGCGAGTGCCCGGCGAAGAATTTCGACAGGCCGCTCAGCGTGCCCGACGAGCCGCAGCCGACCACGATCGCGTCGACCCGGCCGTCCATCTGTTCGAGGATCTCCGGCCCGGTGGTGGCGATGTGCGCGGCCGGATTGTCGGGGTTGCCGAACTGGTTGATGAAGTAGGCGCCGGGCGTTTCGCGCGCGATCCGCTCGGCCATGTCCTGGTAGTACTCGGGGTGGCCCTTGGCCACGTCGGAGCGGGTCAGCACCACTTCCGCGCCCATCGCCTTGAGGTTGAAGATTTTCTCGCGGCTCATCTTGTCCGGCACCACCAGGATCAGGCGGTAGCCTTTCTGCTGCGCGACCAAGGCCAGGCCCAGGCCGGTGTTGCCGGCGGTGCCCTCGACCAGGATGTCGCCCGGGCGGATGCGGCCGTCCTTCTCGGCGCCCTCGATCATCGACAGGCCGATGCGGTCCTTGATCGAGCCGCCGGGGTTGGTGCTCTCCAGCTTGAGGAACAGTTCGCACGGCCCGGTGTCCAGGCGCTGCGCGCGCACCATCGGGGTACGTCCGATCAGTTCGAGGACACTCTGGTGGACCGTCATGGGGACTCCGTCGCTGGGGCGGCCGCGGGCGATGCCGCGGCTGCAGGATCGCCATGATAACCGCTCGACCCGGGCGTACGCCGCAAACGCGGCGGCCCCGGCACCTCGCCCGCTGCGCGGGAAAGGCCGGGGCCGCGTTCGCGTGAAGCAGCAGACTCAGTGGATGAGGTGCGCCCGACTTGCCCACATGCGCTCGAGCCGCGCCTTGGCCAGCAGTTTCTCCTTCTTCATGCTGGCGAGGGTGACGTCGTCGATGGGCAGCACGCCGATGTCGGCGTCGTGCACCTTGCTGTCGAGCTCCCGATGATGCTGATAGAGCCGCCGGAATTCGGCGTCGGCCTTCATCAATGCCTCGACATCGTCACGCTGCTGGTTTTCAAACATGATCCGACCTCCTCGCGAGTTGACGTGCGGATGCGACAGGACGCATCCGCAGACGGTGAACGCACGCACACACCCCATCGCCCGCGCCGGATGACCGGGACGCAGGGGAAGCATGGAAACAAGGGATGAGCGCATGGTTCGGGTCAGTAGCCCACACGGCCTGGATGCCTCGTGGGACTCTGACCCTACTCCGCCGCCACGGGGGTCGCAAGAGCCTCCGCAGGCGCCTCGCGAAACCCGGAAGTCCACGTGAAAAAGCTGTCAAAACAGCCTTTTACATTTGACCGACGACAGCCTCGGCGAAGCGCCCCGCCGCGCTGGCGGGACGCCCGGCACACCCTGCCGGCAGGCCGCTCAACGATGCTGTTTCGAGGCGTCCGGGGCCGCGTCGGCAGGCTTGTCGGCGTCCTGCATCTGCGAACGCATTGCCTTGGCGGCCTGAGCCGCCAGCTCGGCCTGGCGCTTGGCGGCCCGGGCCACCTTGCTCTGCGCCGCCGCCAGCTTTTTGGCCCGCTCGGCTTCGGCACGCGCCTGCTCGGCCGCTTGCGAGTATTCCAGCCCCTGCGCCTGCAACCGGGCAGCCTCTTCCTGCGCCAGCTGGTACTGCAGGCGCTGGCGTTCCAGCTCGCGCCGCGCCAGTTCCGCATCGCGCCGACTGTTGTCGAGCAGGATCTGGTCGTGCTCGCGGTCGAGCTGGGTCAGCTTGATCTGGGCGTCCTGCAGCTGCGCGGCGGTCTTGGCCAGATCGACCCGGCGTTCGGCCAGGTACAGCACGTGCGGTCGCTCGCGCGAGCTGGCCTGGGCCAGCCGGTTGATCGCGTCGCGCGCGCGCGCCTGTTCGGCTTGCGCGTAGCCGCCCATGCCCGGATCGTTGGCGAGCTGGTTGAGGCTGCCGGTCAGGCGGTTGATGTCGATGTCGTCCTGGCGGGCATGTGCCGGGCCGAGCATGGCCAGTGCCAGCGCAACCGCGGCCAGGGTGGCGGTGGAACGCTTCATGGCTGGCCTCCCTGGGTGTTCGCGGCCGGTTGCTGGACGGTGTCGGGCACGGTCTGGAAACCGTCGGCCGGCGGCGCGGACAGCACCGACGACGCCGGCGCCGGCATCTCCCCGGCCGGCGCTGCGCTGGACGGCGGTGCCGGCGGCGGCGCCTGGGCGGCGGCCGCCGCCTGCTCGCCCTGCTGGCGCAGGCGGGTGTTCTCCTGCACCTTGCTCTGGATCTGCGCCCGCGCCGCACCCAGCCGGGCCTTGGCCTGGGCCAGTTCGGCGTCGGCCCGCGACTCCTCGGCCAGGTTCGCCGCGTCGGCGTACTTGCGCTCGGCCATCGCCGCCTGCGCCAGCTGGAACTTGTCCTGCGCAAAGCCCAGGTCCACCGGCGCATAGTCCGCCGCTCCCGCATCGCGGGCCATCTGCAGCTGGTTTTGCGCCTGATTCATCGAGTCATTCGGCGGCGGCGCCGAGGCGCAGCCGGTCAGCGCCAGGATCAGGACCAGGGCGGCCAGCGCCGTGCGGGTACGGCGCGTCGAGCCGGCCGGCGGGGAAAAGATGTACATCACATTCCTCATGGTGTGTCGCAGCGTATTGTGGGCGGGCATAATCCATCATTGCAACGCGCATTTCGCCAACCCAGGGGTCATTCGTGGATATCGGCTACTTCCTCAAGCTTATGGTAGACAAGGGCGCGTCGGACATGTTCCTGTCCACCGGCGCCCCGGTGAATATCAAGGTCGAGGGCAAGCTGTACCCGCTGGGCAACACCGGCCTGCCCAGCGGCATGGTCAAGAAGATCGCCTATTCGCTGATGGACGAGGGCCAGGTACCGCAGTTCGAACGCGACCTGGAACTGAACATGGCGCTGGCGGTGAAGGAAGCCGGCCGTTTCCGCATCAACGTGTTCAAGCAGCGCGGCGAAGTGGGCATGGTGATCCGCGCGATCAAGAGCGAGATCCCCAGCATCGACCAGCTGCAGTTGCCCGGCATCTTCCGCGACCTGATCATGGAGCCGCGCGGCCTGATCCTGGTGGTCGGCGCCACCGGTTCGGGCAAGTCGACCACGCTGGCGGCGATGCTCGACCAGCGCAACACCAATTCGCCCGGGCACATCCTCACCATCGAGGACCCGATCGAATACCTGCACCGGCACAAGAAGTCGATCGTCAACCAGCGCGAGGTGGGGCTGGACACGCACAGCTACCACGAAGCGCTGAAGAACGCGATGCGCGAGGCGCCGGACGTGATCATGATCGGCGAGATCCGCGACACCGACACGATGGAGGCGGCGATCGCGTTCTCCGAGACCGGCCACCTGTGCCTGGCCACGCTGCACTCCAACAACGCCGACCAGACGCTGGAGCGCATCCTCAACTTCTTCCCCGAGTCGGCGCACAAGAACGTGCTGATGAACCTGGCGCTGAATCTGCGCGCGGTGATCAGCCAGCGCCTGGTACTCGGCAAGGACGGCCGCCGCATCCCGGCCGCCGAGGTGTTGCTGAACACCCCGCTGATCCGCGACATGATCCGCCGCGGCCAGATCCACGAGATCAAGGAAGCGATGGACCGCAGCCTGCAGGAAGGCATGCAGACCTTCGACCAGTCGCTGTACAAGCTGTACAAGGAAGGCCGCGTGGAGCTGGAGGAAGCGCTCAACAAGTCCGATTCGCGCGACGGCCTGGCGCTGAAGATCCGCCTGGCCGAAGGCGGGTCCAGCGACGAGGCGCTGGCTGGCAACGACCCGTACGGCATGGGGTTCTGAGAGCCAGGGCATGAGTGAGGAGGAGTGAGAGACGGCACAAGCCGCCTCACCCTGCGCTCGCTCGTTTCTAGCTCTGCGGCGCGTCCGGCTGCGCCTCCGGCGCCGCGCGGCGGAACGCCTCCAGCTCGTTGCACGACTGGTAGATGCGCGCGATGGTCGGGTAGTCGTCCAGCGGCAGCTTCCAGCGCAGCGCGTTGTAGACCTGCGGGATCAGGCAGGCATCGGCCATGCCCGGCGTCTCGCCGTGGCAATAGCGGCCAGTGGCCACGCTGTCGCCCAGCAGCAACTCGATCGCCTGGAAGCCCGCGCCGATCCAGTGCCGCGACCACGCCGCGCGCTGCTCTTCGCTGGCACCGAATTCGGTTTCCAGCTGCTGCAGCACACGCAGGTTGCCGAGCGGGTGGATGTCGCAACACACTGCCATCGCCAGCGCACGCACCTGCGCGCGGCCACGCGCGTCGACCGGCAGCAGGGCCGTTTCCAGCTCCGGGTGCATTTCGTCGAGGTATTCCATGATCGCCAGCGACTGGGTGATCACGCGGTCCCCGTCGAGCAGGCAGGGCACCATTTCCTGCGGGTTGAGCGTGCGGTAGTCCGCCGCGTGCTGCTCGCCGCCGTCGCGCACCAGGTGCACCGGGCGTGTCTCGTAGTCGAGGCCCTTCAGGTTCAGCGCGATGCGCACCCGATACGCGGCACTGGAACGCCAGTAGCCATACAGCACCAAACCGTTAGCCATGAACCATCTCCCCCGACGGACAAGCGCAGTTTGCCACAGTGTGAACCGGGCACATGGCGCGCCGCAACGCACCGGCCGACCGCTGCGTTTGCATCGGTCCCCGGCGGGCCGGACAATAGGCGGTTACCGCCCATGAGGGGCTGTCCCCTTGTCCATTACCGGAGTGCCGCCGTGTCCGTCATCCGCATGAGTGACCTCGATGTGCGCGATCAGCGCGTGCTGATCCGCGAAGACCTGAACGTGCCGATCGACGACCACGGCCGGATCACCTCCACCCAGCGCCTCGACGCCGCGCTGCCCACGATCCGGGCCGCCCGCGACGCCGGCGCGCAGGTGATGGTGATGTCGCACCTGGGCCGGCCGAAGGAAGGCCAGTTCGACGCCGAATCCTCGCTGGCGCCGGTGGCGCTGTGGCTGAGCAGCAAGCTCGACCAGCCGGTGCGGCTGGTGGCCGACTACCTGGTCAACGGCGTCGAGGTGGCGGCCGGCGAGGTGGTGCTGCTGGAAAATTGCCGCATGAACGTCGGCGAGGGCAAGGACGACGAGGCGCTGGCGAAGAAATATGCCGCGCTGTGCGACATCTTCGTGATGGATGCGTTCGGCACCGCGCACCGCGCGCAGGCCTCCACCCACGGCGTGATCAAGTTCGCCCCGGTGGCCGCCGCCGGCCCGCTGCTGTGCGCCGAACTCGACGCGCTGGGCAAGGCGCTGGAACACCCGGCACACCCGCTGCTGGCGATCGTGGCCGGCTCCAAGGTATCGACCAAGCTGACCCTGCTGGAAAACCTGATCGGCAAGGTGGACCAGCTGATCGTCGGCGGCGGTATCGCCAACACCTTCATCGCCGCGATGGGCCATTCGGTCGGCAACTCGTTGTACGAGCCGGACCTGATCGACGCCGCGAAGAAGGTGCTGGCCGACGCGAAGCGCCGCGGCGCCGAGGTGCCGATGCCGGTCGACGTGGTGGTGGCGCCGACCTTCTCGGCGCAGGCCCCGGCCACGGTGAAGCCGGTCGACCAGGTCGGCGCGGACGAGATGATCCTCGATATCGGCCCGCAGACCGCCCAAACCTATGCCGCGCTGATCGCCAGCGCCGGCACCGTGGTGTGGAACGGCCCGGTCGGGGTGTTCGAGTTCGACGCGTTCGGCAAGGGCACCGAGACGCTGGCGCGGGCGGTCGCCGCGTCGAAGGCGTTCTCGATCGCCGGCGGCGGCGACACGCTGGCCGCGGTCGACAAGTACGGCATCGCCGACCAGGTCTCCTACATCTCCACCGGCGGCGGCGCGTTCCTGGAATTCCTGGAAGGCAAGGAGCTACCCGCGGTGGCCGCGTTGAAGGCGCGAGCGGCGAAGTAATGCTCTGCCTGTTCGACCTCGACGGTACCCTGATCGATTCCGAGCACGGCATCACCGCCTGCGTGAAACATGCGCTGGCGCGGCTGGACGTGCCGACACCGGCCGCCGAGGAGCTGCGCCGCTGGATCGGCCCGCCGCTGCGGCACAGCTTCGCGCCGCTGCTGGACCACGACGCCGAACGCATCGAGGCGGCAGTGGCGTACTACCACGAGCGCTTCGATACGCTGGGCTGGCGCGAGCACGCCGTCTATCCGGGCATCGAGGCGCTGATCGGGCAGCTGCGCAGCGCCGGCCACCAGCTCGCCGTGGTCACCGGCAAGCCGCAACATCACGCCGCACCGATCGTCGAACAGCTGCCGTTCGGCGCGGCGTTCGAGCGCCTGTACGGCCCCCATCCCGGCAGCGCACACAGCGAGAAGGCCACGATGATCGCCGCGGCACTGGCCGACTTCGGCGCCGACCCGGCCGGCGCGGTGATGATCGGCGACCGCCACTTCGACATCGACGGCGCCGTGGCCAACCGGGTGAACGGCATCGGCGTGCTGTGGGGCTTCGGCAGCCGCGCGGAACTGCAGCGCGCCGGCGCCCACGCGCTCGCAGCGAAGCCGGACGAACTGGCCGCGCTGCTGCTCGGCTGATCCGTTCCGTCATTTCCTGTAGGAGCCCGCTGGCGGGCGATGCTTTTCTGGCCTCTCGCCAGGAACATCGCCCGCCAGCGGGCTCCTACCCGGGTGGGTGAGCTCAGCGGATAACGCGCTTCACCGCGTCGATCACGTGCGCCACGGTGAAGCCGAAGTGCTCGAACAGCTGCGGCGCGGGCGCGGAGGCGCCGAACGTGGTCATGCCTACCACCTCGCCATCCAGGCCCACGTACTTGCGCCAGAAGTCAGCGGTGGCCGCTTCCACCGCCACGCGGGCGCGGCACCAGAGCGGCAGCACGCCTTCGCGGTATTCCAGCGGCTGCGCGTCGAACACCTCGGTACACGGCATCGACACCACGCGCACGGCCACGCCCTGCTGCGCCAGCGCGCGCGACGCTTCCATCGCCAGTTCCACTTCCGAGCCGGTGGCGATCAGGATCGCCTGGAACTTCGTGTCCAGCGGATCGGACAGCACGTAGCCGCCGCGCGCGATGTCGGCCACCTGCCGTGCGCCGCGCTGCTGGTGCCTGAGGTTCTGCCGCGAGAACACCAGGCACGACGGCGCGCCCTTGCGCTCGATCGCCGCCTTCCACGATGCCGCCGATTCCACCGCGTCGCACGGACGCCACAACTGGTTGTTCGGGATGTAGCGCAGGGACGCCATGTGCTCGACCGGCTGGTGGGTCGGGCCGTCCTCGCCCAGGCCGATCGAGTCGTGCGTGTAGACGTGGATCGCGTGGGCCGGGATCAGCGCGCTCATGCGCACCGCGTTGCGCGCGTAGTCGGAGAACACCAGGAAGGTCGCGTCGTACGGGATGAAGCCGCCATGCAGCGCCACGCCGTTGGCGATCGCGGTCATGCCGAATTCGCGCACGCCGTAGTAGACGTAGTTGCCCTTGCCGTCGGCGCTGTCGCCGGTGGCCGCGTCGAGGCTGCCCTTCCACTTGGTCAGGTTGGAGCCGGCCAGGTCGGCCGAACCGCCGAGCAGCTCCGGCAGCAGCGGCGCAAACGCCTCGATGCTCATCTGCGAGGCCTTGCGCGAGGCCACTTCGGGACCGTCGGCCTGCAGCTTGTCGATGAACGCCTGCGACTTCGCGGCCCAGTCGGCCGGCAGCTCGCCGCGCATGCGGCGGTTGAATTCGGCGGCCAGCTGCGGATGCGCGGCGGCGTACTTCGCGAAGGCGTCGTTCCACACCTGTTCGGCGGCGGCGCCCCTGGTCTTGTGGTCCCAGCCGGCGTAGATCTCGGCCGGGATCTCGAACGGTGCGTACTTCCAGCCCAGCTGCTCGCGCGCGGCGGCGATCTCGTCCTTGCCCAGCGCGGCGCCGTGGCTTTCCTCCTTGCCCTGCTTGTTCGGTGCGCCGAAGCCGATGATGGTTTTCGCGCAGATCAGGGTGGGCTTGTCGCGCTGCGCGGCGGCCTTCGCGATCGCCTGCCTGATCGCCTCGGCATCGTGTCCGTCGACGCCGCGGATCACGTTCCAGCCGTAGGCCTCGAAGCGCGCCGGGGTGTCGTCGGTGAACCAGCCGTGCACCTCGCCGTCGATCGAGATGCCGTTGTCGTCGTAGATCGCCACCAGCTTGCCGAGCTGCCAGGTGCCGGCCAGCGAGGCGACTTCGTGCGAGATGCCTTCCATCAGGCAGCCGTCGCCGAGGAACACATAGGTGTGATGATCGACCACGTCATGACCGGGGCGGTTGAAATGCGCCGCCAGCACCTTCTCGGCCAGCGCGAAGCCAACCGCGTTGGCCAGGCCCTGGCCGAGCGGGCCGGTGGTGGTTTCCACGCCTGGCGTTTCGCTGGCCTCCGGATGGCCGGCGGTCTTTGAATGCAGCTGGCGGAAGCGCTTCAACTGCTCCATCGGCAGGTCGAAGCCGGTCAGGTGCAACAGCGCGTACTGCAGCATCGAGCCGTGGCCGTTGGAGAGCACGAAGCGGTCGCGGTTGAACCACTTCGGGTTGGCCGGATTGAACTTCAGGAAGTCGTTCCACAGCACTTCGGCGAGGTCGGCCATGCCCATCGGCATGCCCGGATGACCGGACCTGGCCGCCTCCACGGCGTCCATGGCAAGGGCGCGCACGGCATTGGCGAGTTCGCGGCGGGTGGTCATCGGGCGGTCTCCGGAAGATGCAAAAGCGCCATTGTCGCCGATCCGGCCGTCGGCTGTCGCCCGCGACCACGGGATTAATCACCGCTTAACCTCAGACCATACGGTTCGGCCGGCTTCAGCCTCGCCCCACTATCACTACGCCCCGCGGCGCCATCCCCAAGCGCTGCCCGACCGCGCGCCCTGTTCCGTGGCGCCGGCCCGGCCCAAAAAAGAGGAGTACCCCATGAAAAAGACTCTGTTTGCCCTTGCTCTCGCCTCCGCCACGCTGGGCGCCCTGCCTGCCTTTGCGCAGGACAGCGAAGCCACCACGGCCGCCGGCGGCAATTTCCAGCCGTCGCAGCCGATCGGCAGCGGCAACTGGTTCATCAACGGCAGTGTCGGCCAGGCGCACATGCGCGTGGGCCCGTACGACGACCATCCGACCACCTACGCGCTCAACGGCGGCTACCGCTGGAAGGTGGGCCAGGACCTGGGCCTGGGCGTGGAGGTCGGCTACAACGACCTCGGCAATTTCAGGCTGAAGAATGCCTTCAACAGCAACGACGTCAACCTGACCTCGCAGCGCCAGGCACTGCGCGGCTGGACCGCCGGCGTCAACGGCAAGATCGACGTATGGCGCGGCCTGTACCTCAGCGGCCGCACCGGCGTGTACGGCTGGAAGGGCCACGGCTACGCCAACCAGGACGTCAACCGGCACCATCTGGACAAGGTCGACTGGTACGCCGGCGTGGGTGCCGGTTACGACTTCAGCGAGCACTTCGGCCTCGGTCTGTCGTACGACTACTACCGTGCGAACAAGGACCACATCAAGTTGAGTTCTGACACCGCCTCGCTGACCGCGGAATACCGTTTCTGAGCCCCTGTCGGCAGCGAATTAACCCAAGCTTAATACTGAACTAATCGGTATTGAATCTTCCGGGCCACGACCCATCTAAGCAATCGGATGCCGCCGCTCGAACGGACGGCGCACCGCCAGCAGCGGCCACTCCCCCTCAGGGCCGACTGCCATGACAACAACTGGAGAAGCTCCATGAAAATGAACAAGACCCTGCTTGCCCTCGCCTTTGCCTCCGCCGGCCTGCTGGCCATTCCCGCTGCGTTCGCGCAGAGCGCGCCGACCCACAATGACGGTTGGTTCATCAATGGCAATGTCGGCCAGGCCTCGCTCAACCATGGCCCGTACGACGACAGCACCACCGGCTACGGCATCAATGGTGGCTACCGCTGGGCGCTGAACCCGTCGCTCGCGCTGGGCGCCGAGGTGGGCTACAACGACCTGGGCAACATCCACCCGAAGAACGTCTTCAACAGCCAGCCGGTCGTCGACCGCGGCAAGTCGCAGCTGCACGGCTGGACCGCCGGCGTGAACGGCCATTTCAACGTCAGCCCGAACTGGTACGTCAGCGCGCGCACCGGCATCTACGGCTGGAAAGGTCACGGCCTCAGCAATGACGTCAACCCGGTCCGCAAGGGCCTGGACAACACCAGCTGGTACGCCGGTGCCGGCGTGGGCTACGACTTCAGCAACAACGTCAGCGTGGGCCTGAACTACGACTACTACGACGCGAAGAAGGATCGCGTGAACCTGAGCACCGACATGGTCTCGGTCAGCGCGGAATACCGCTTCTGAGCTTCACCGTTTCATGCATGACAAAAAGGGCGCCGTGAGGCGCCCTTTTTGCTGTAGGAGCCCGCTCGCGGGCGATGCTTTATCTTGAGACATCAGAGCACAAGCATCGCCCGCGAGCGGGCTCCTACGACGCGGATCACCAGGCGACCGCCAGCAACGGCACCGTCGGGCGATCAGCCGTTCCACTGCCCCAGCGCGGCCAGGCCGTTGTCGCGCGCACGGGCGTGCACGGTCTTCTGCGCTTCGGCGTAGTTCGCCTTCATGTCCTTCGACCACAGCTTCAGCGCCGCCTGCTGCATGGCGCGGCCGTAGGAGAACGACAGCGGCCACGGGTGCGGGCCGATCTGGTTCATCGCGTTGAGGTGGGCGGTGGACTGTTCGTCGGTCTGCCCGCCGGAGAGGAACACGATGCCCGGCAGCGAGGCCGGCACGGTGGACTTCAGCACGCGCACGGTGGCCTCGGCCACTTCCTCGACGTCGGCCTGCTCGTCGCAATCCTTGCCCGGGATGACCATGCTGACCTTGAGGATGGTGCCTTCCAGCATCACGTTCTGCTCGTACAGCGCGTTGAACAGGCTGCGCAGCACCGCTTCGTGCACTTCGTAGCTGATCTCGATGCTGTGGTCGCCGTCCATGATCACCTCGGGCTCGACCATCGGCACCAGGCCGGCCTCCTGGCACAGCGCGGCGTAACGGGCCAGCACGTGGCAGTTCGCCTCGATCGCGGTGGAGCTGGGGTTTTCCTCGGAGATGTTGATCACCGCGCGCCACTTGCAGAACTGGGCGCCCAGCTTCACGTACTCCTGCAGGCGCTCGCGCAGGCCGTCGAGGCCTTCGGTGACCACGTCGCCGGGGAAGCCGGCCAGCGGCTGCGGGCCCTTGTCGACCTTGATGCCGGGGATGATGCCGAGCTTCTTCATCACCTCGGTGAACGGCACGCCGTCGCGGGTCTTCTGGCGAATCGTCTCGTCGTACAGGATCGCACCGGAGATGTGCTCGTTCAGGCCCGGCGTGGTCAGCAGCAGTTCGCGGTAGGCGCGACGGTTCTCCTCGGTGTTCTCGATGCCGACCGCCTCGAAGCGCTTCTTGATGGTGTTGGTCGACTCGTCGATGGCGATGATGCCCTTGCCGGGCGCGACCATCGCCAGGGCGATGCTTTCGAGATCTTCAATACTCATGACGACTCCGTGGTGCGGGGGCGTGCCCGCCCGCACATGGTTGAAGCCGCCTCGGGGCCGAAGCGGCGCGGTTCAAAACGGCGATTATAGGCCAGATCGGCGGCCGCCAGCGCCAGAGCGCGGCGGGGCCGGACTGTATCGGCTCAGGGGGTGTAGCCGGGCAGCTTGCACTGGTCCATCAAGTGCTGGCGCTGGGCCGGATCCTTCGGCGCATTGAACGGCACGATGTAGTAGGTGGCGACCGGCTCGCCGATGCGGTTGCTCAGCGACGGGCCGTAGCGGAAATTGGAGACCGCGCTGTGCGCCGCCGGGCCGAGGTCGCTCTTGGGCACCAGCTTGGCCACCTGCACGTTCATCGGCACACCGTCGGAACCGATCGTGTAGGTCACTGCCGCGCAGCCGGGCTGGTCCAGGTTGAGGCCGCTGTTGGGCACGTCCATCTTCACCTGCGTATTGAGCAGGATCCAGTAGCGGTACAGCTCCGGCTGGTCGATCCGGCGCGTCTGCGCCAGCACCGGCGCGACGAAGCCCAGCGCCAACGCCAGCAGCAGACCCTGACGAAGCAGACGGGACACGGATTTCATGGCGTTCTCCTGGCCGGGGTGACGACATGAAGTGTAGCGGCATTGCCGCCCGGCACCAGTCGGGACCCGGCGGCCGGACAGCCGCGCGTCAGGCGTCACAGCTCGCGCTGGCTCTCGACCGTGCCATCGGGGCCGACCGAGAGCAGCTTCAGCGTGTTGGTGCCGCCGACGTGGCCGACGCGGTCGCCGTAGGTGATCACCACGCTATCGCCCTCGACCAGCTTGCCCTGCTCGAACAAGAGCCGCACCGCGGCGCGGGTGGAGGCAGCCATGCTCTGCTTCTCGCCGTGGCTGAACGCCACCGGCTGCACGTCGCGCAGCACCAGCATGCGCCGGCGCGCGGCGGCGGATGGCGACATGCCGTAGATCGGCACCGCGCTGCGGTAGCGCGACAGCCACTGGGCGGTGGCGCCGGATTCGGTCAGCGCCACGATCGCCCGCACGTCGAGCTGGCCGGCCAGCACCATCGCGGCCAGCGCGATCGCCTGGTCGGTGCGCTTCATCTGTTGGCTGACGCTGGCCAGATCCTCCTTCGGCTCGAACTGGCGTTCGGCGCCGAGGCAGATCCGCGTCAGCGCCGCCACCGCCTTGTCCGGGTGCGCGCCGGCCGCGCTCTCCTCCGACAGCATCACCGCGTCGGTGCCGTCGATCACCGCGTTGGCCACGTCGAGCACTTCGGCGCGGGTCGGGATCGGCGAGCGCACCATCGACTGCAGCATCTGCGTGGCGGTGATCACCGCGCGGTTGCGCTGCACCGTCTCGCGGATGATCTTCTTCTGCAGGCCGGGCAGCTCGGCGTCGCCGATCTCCACGCCGAGGTCGCCGCGCGCCACCATCACTACGTCGGAGGCGTCGATGATCTCGCCCAGCACCGGGATCGCGTCCGCGCGCTCGATCTTCGCCACCAGCGCCGCGCTGCCGCCGGCCTCGTGCAGCAGGCGGCGCGCCTGGTGCATATCCTCGGCCGAACGCACGAACGACACCGCGAGGAAATCCGCGCCGATCTCGGCAGCCAGCTTGATGTCGGCCTTGTCCTTGTCCGACAGCGCAGTCACCGACAGCCCGCCGCCCTGCCGGTTGAGCCCCTTGCGGTTGGACAGCTTGCCGCCGATCAGCACCGTGCAGCGCACCTCGGCGCCGGCCACTTCGTGCACGCTCAGCGCGATCAGCCCGTCGTCCAGCAACAGCACGTCGCCGGCGTGCACATCGTGCGGCAGGCCGTAGTAGCTCACGCCGACGCGGCTCGCGTCGCCGGGCGGCGCGTCGGGGCGGCAATCGAGCACGAACGAGGCGCCTTCGGCGAGTTCCACCGGCCCGTTGGCGAAGGTCTCGATGCGGATCTTCGGCCCCTGCAGGTCGGCCAGGATGCCGACTTCGCGCCCGACGGCGAGCGACGCCGCACGCACCGCGCTGGCGCGGGCGCGGTGGTCGTCCGGCTGGCCGTGCGAGAGGTTCAGGCGGGCCACGTTGACGCCTTCGGCGATGATCTTCTCGAGCATGCCCGGCGCATCGGTGGCGGGGCCGAGGGTGGCGACGATCTTGGTGCGGCGCAGGGGATTGGCGTTCATGTGTCGAGGCTAGCAGATGCCGTGCGGCGCGCCATCACCTTGCATTCGTATGCAATGCGCCGCGCCGACACCCGCTCACCGCGGCGCCAACGCCAGGTTGAGCACGGCAGCGAGCCGGCGCCCGGCGATGCGCAGCCGGTTTTCGGCCACCGGCAGCTCGGCGTCGACATAGGTCCGGCCGATCTTGTGGCCGTCCGGATAGAAGCCGGCCACGGCGGTGGCCCGGCAGGATTCCTCCGCCCACTGCGCGTAAGGGTCGCCCAGCGGCGCGATCGGCGCCGGCAGCGGCGCCGGACCCTCGGCGTCCAGTTTCGCCGCGTAGGCCTGCCAGTCCAGCCCGCGCGTCCCCAGCATGCCCGAGTCCCAGACCCGGTGCAGGTTGCTGCCCTTGCCCTCGAACTGCACCTGGTACCGGTTGCCGCCGAGGTCGTCACGGTAGCCGGCATGCAGCGGCTGGTGCACATCACCCGCGAAGTGCACCACGAATTTCAGGGCCTCCAGGCGCGCGGCGTCGCCTTGCGCCTTGTCGCCGAGGATCGCCACGTAGCGCGCCAGCCCCGCGACGATGCATGCGCCGTCGCGGCAGTCGCGCGGCGGCAGGTAGTCGCAACCCGGGCCGCCACGGAAATTGACGTAGTGCAGCTTGCGCGTCTGCTGCCACAACGTGGCCTGCGCGGGGTCGTCCTGGATCTGGTCGGGCCAGTTGGCGACATCGGCCAGTCGCGTGACGTGGTCCGCCGCCAGCAGGCGTTCCACCTCGGCCCTGGCGGCGGGGCCGAGGTGCCGCTGCGCCAGCTCGGCGACCACGCGGTGACCGAGCGGCCCCCAGGCGCGGACTGCCGGTGCGACCGCGAACAGGATGGCCGCGAAGGCCAGCGAACAACGACGCAGAGACATGGCGACCACCGGCGCAAAAGGCCGCAGTCTGCCACAGCGACAATCCGGCGCGGGCGATCCGGGCGCTTTCATTGTAAGATTTCGCGGCTGAAACAGCGGCGCCGCGACCCGCGGCTGCCCATCCTCATCGCCACATCCCATCGCCCTCAGGAGGACGTTCCCTCATGACCATCAAGGTCGGCATCAACGGCTTTGGCCGCATCGGTCGCAACGTGCTGCGCGCAGCCGTGCAGAACTTCAGCAACGACATCGAGATCGTCGCGATCAACGACCTGCTGGAGCCGGACTACCTCGCCTACATGCTGAAGCACGACTCCGTGCACGGCCGCTTCGAGGGCGACGTCAAGGTCGACGGCGGCCACCTGGTGGTCAACGGCAAGCGCATCCGCCTGACCCAGGAACGCGACCCGGCCAACCTGAAGTGGAACGAGGTGAACGCCGACGTGGTGATCGAGTCCACCGGCCTGTTCCTGACCAAGGAAGCGGCGCAGAAGCACCTCGACGCCGGCGCGAAGAAGGTGATCCTGTCGGCGCCGTCCAAGGACGCCACGCCGATGTTCGTCTACGGCGTGAACCACCAGAAGTACGCCGGCGAGGCGATCGTCTCCAACGCCAGCTGCACCACCAACTGCCTGGCGCCGGTGGCCAAGGTGCTGAACGACAAGTGGGGCATCAAGCGCGGCCTGATGACCACCGTGCACGCCGCCACCGCCACGCAGAAGACCGTGGACGGCCCGAGCAACAAGGACTGGCGCGGCGGCCGCGGCATCCTGGAGAACATCATTCCCTCCTCCACCGGCGCGGCCAAGGCCGTCGGCGTGGTGATCCCCGAGCTCAACAAGAAGCTCACCGGCATGAGCTTCCGCGTGCCGACCTCGGACGTGTCGGTGGTCGACCTCACCGTGGAACTGGAGCAGCCGGCGACCTACGAGGAGATCAAGGCCGAGATGAAGGCGCAGAGCGAAGGCGCGCTCAAGGGCATCCTGGGCTACACCGAGGACAAGGTGGTGGCCACCGACTTCCGCGGCGACGCGCGCACCTCGATCTTCGATGCCGACGCAGGCATCGCACTGGACGACAGCTTCGTCAAGCTGGTCAGCTGGTACGACAACGAGTGGGGCTACTCGAACAAGTGCCTGGAGATGGTGCGGGTGGTGGCGAAGTAAGCCTGACCCCGCGCGACACGAAAAAGCCGGGCACCACCCGGCTTTTTTTACGCCCCGTAGGAGCCCGCTCGCGGGCGATACTCTTGGGGTCGGGAATTGGGAATCGCAAGATCAACAGCATCGCCCGCGAGCGGGCTCCTACGGGGGGCAGGCAATTCAGCGCTGCAGCAGCGGCAGCTTGTTCGGCACACCGTCCCACTTGTCGGCGTCTTCCATCGACGGGATCTTGCTGGTCAGCACCGGCCACTCCTTGGCCAGCTCGGCGTTGATCGACATGAAGATCTCCTGCCCCGCCGGCACGTCGAGCTCGGGGAAGATCGCGCCGACCGGGCACTCCTCCACGCACAACGTGCAGTCGATGCATTCGTCCGGGTCGATCACCAGGAAGTTCGGCCCCGCGTGGAAGCAGTCCACCGGACACACCTCGACGCAATCGGTGTGCTTGCAGTTGATGCAGTTTTCGGTAACGACGTGCGTCATCGTGCCTCCTTCCGGCATCCGCCGGTGATGGCTAGAGTGTCGAATGACGGCAGGTGCCGTGGCAATGACGCAGATCAGTGCCCGCCGCGCGCCGCCGCTGCAGAATCCATCCGCATTTCACCACTTCCCCAGGAGCGACACCCCATGCGCAAACTGATTGCCCTTGCCCTGCTCGGCCTACTCTCCACCCCGCTGATGGCCGCCGAGTGCGCCACCACGGTCGAGGCCAGCGACGCCATGCAGTTCAACACCAAGACCATCACCGTGCCGAAGACCTGCAAGACCTTCAAGGTGACCCTGAAGCACACCGGCAAGCTGCCGGTCACCGCGATGGGCCACAACTGGGTGCTCGCGCATAGCGCCGACGAATCCGGCGTGATCGCCGACGGCATGAAGGCCGGCGCCGCCAACAGCTACGAGAAGCCCGGCGACGCCCGCATCATCGCGCATACCAAACTGATCGGCGGCGGCGAATCGGACACCGCCACGATCAACGTGACCAAGCTGAAGGCCGGCGAGCAGTACGCCTACTTCTGCACCTTCCCCGGCCACGCCGCGCTGATGAAGGGCACGTTGAGCCTGGGTCAGTAAGCTTGGCGGACCAGCGACGCATCCGGCCGTGATGGCCGGATGCGTTTTTGTTGGTACGGGCATCACACACCGTTCCGCGCACGGATCCATCATGTCCCGCATGAACCCATCCTCGCCACTGGATGAACCGGCCCTCGCCCGGCTGGTCGACCGTTTCTACGAGAAAGTGCGGCGCGACGCGCAGCTCGGCCCGATCTTCAATGCGGCGGTGCACGACTGGGACGAACACAAGCGCCTGCTGACCTCGTTCTGGGCCTCGGTGGCGTTGCGCGCGGGCAGCTACCGCGGCAACCCGATGGGCGCGCACCGGCCGCACCCGATCCGCGCCGAACACTTCGACCGCTGGCTCGCGCTGTGGCGCGAGACCACCGCCGAGGAACTGGACGAGGCCGGCGCCGCACAGATGCTGGAATACGCCGAGCGCATCGGCCGCAGCCTCAAGCTGGGCCTCGGCCTGTACCCGCAGGCGCAGCCGTTCGGCGTGCCGATCGTGGGCATCGGCAAGCCGTAGGCGATCGTTCTCAGCCCAGCGCCTTCAGCGCCGCGTCGTAGTTCGGCTCGTGGCCGATCTCGCTGACCAGCTCGGCGTGCAGCACCTTGTCATGGCCGTCCAGCACCAGCACCGCGCGCGCGGCCAATCCGGCCAGCGGGCCGCTGGCAATCGCCACGCCGTAGTCGTTGAGGAACTGGCGCCCGCGCATCAGCGACAGGTTGGTCACCCGCTCCAGCCCCTCGGCGCCGCAGAAGCGTGCCTGCGCGAACGGCAGGTCGGCCGAGATGCACAGCACCACGGTGTTGTCGAGCTTGCCGGCCAGTTCGTTGAAACGGCGCACCGAGGCGGCGCACACCCCGGTGTCGATGCTGGGGAAGATGTTCAGCACCTTGCGCTTGCCAGCGAAGCCGGAAAGCGCCACGTCGGACAGGTCGCCGCCGACCAGGCTGAATGCCGGCGCGGTCGAACCGACCGCGGGAAACTGGCCGTCGACGCTGATCGGCTGGCCCTTGAACGTGACCTGGGACATCGTGCACCTCGTGTGTAGATGGATGGCTACAAGTAGAACATGGTCTTGGCCAGGAAGACGATGCCCACCATCAGGCCCAGCACCGCGCGATGGGTGTGCCGGAAGCGGCAGACGTCCATCTTGCCGCTGCGCATCGCCCACATCGCGTTGATGAACACGCCGAGCACGCCGAACGCCAGCAGCACCTTCAGCAGCAGCCAGTTGCCGAAGCGGCTGCCCACGCAGGACAGGCCGTCGCAACGGATGTCGAACAGCATGAAGCCGCTGGCGAACAGCAGCACCACGATCACCGGCATGAACCGGCGCACGCGCGCCATGATCGACTGTTCGATGCGCTGCATGGTGGCCGTGTCGAACTGCCGATGCAGCGCCTCGACCACCAGCACCTCGAATGCTACCGCGCCGGCGAACACGATGGCGCACGCCAGGTGCACCAGCACGATCCACGGATACCAGGCAACCATGCAGCGTCTCCCGAAGTTTTCCGGGAAGTCTGCTCGCCGGCGGCCACTGCCGCGCTGACATGGATCAGCCGGCGGCGGAGCGGGTCCCTCAGTCGTGCGGCTGCGCAACCACCTTGCGGATCGCCTCCACGAAGCCGGGATCGAGCTTGCCGATCTGCGCGGTGCGGGCGGCGATGCGGCCTTCGGCATCGAGCAGGATCAGTTCGCTCGAGTGGTTGAACTCGCCATCGGGCAGTTGCCGGTACTGCAGGCCGAGCACGCCGGACAACTGGCGCACCTGCGCCGGCTCGGCGCGCGCCAGGGTCCAGATGCGCGGATCGAGCTTGCGCTTCTGCGCGTAGCTCTTCAGCGTGGCCACGCCGTCGCGCGCCGGGTCGAAGCTCACTGCGAGCAGGTCGATCCGTGCGCGCGTGGCCGGGTCCAGCGCATTGCGGGTCAGCCGCAGGCTGTCGATGATCATCGGGCAGACCATCTGGCACGAGGTGTAGAACATCGTCACCAGCTGCGGGCGGCCGCGTCGATCGGCCAGCGTCTGTCGATGGCCGTCCTGGTCGGTCAGCTGCAGCGGCAGGTTGTACACGGAGTCGCCGGGCAGCGGCGTGGCGGCTCGCGTGCTGCCGAACAGCAGGAGCATCGCGAGCAGGGGCAACAGGCGTTTCATGCATTACCTCACTGGGGCTTCGCGCAACGGAAGCCCATGTTGTTGGTGGTGTCGGCGGCCTTCAGCGCGGACAGCATCGCGATGCGCATCAGCACCGCGTAGTTCTCCTTTTCCTGCAGGCTGATCGCGCCGGCACCGCAGAACTTCAATACGTCGGGGTCGTTCTGGTCGCGGCTGTCGCTGGCCACCAGCAGCGCGTTGAAGTCGTCCACCCACTCCCACACCGGCTGCGTGATGTCGCGCACGCCGTAGGTGTTGGGTGCGCCGCCGATGGCCGGCAGCGGCGCATTGGACGGGCGCGAGTACCAGGCCAGCAGGGTCTCGCGCCAGGCCGGGTCGCTGCGCGCGTCGCGGCGGGTGGCGTCGGCCGCCGCCGCGTACTCCCACTCGTACCAGTTGGGCAGGCGGGCGCCTTCGCTCTCGCAGTAAGCCTGGGCGGCGAACCAGCTGACCCGGGTCACCGGCTGCCTGGGCAGCACCTCGCTGCCCAACGCATCGGCACCGGCCCAGTGGCTGAGATAACGTCGATCGGCCAGGATGCTGGCGACGCGATCGCGCCGCCACTGCGGATGGGCCTTCACGAAGGCCAGGAACTCGGCATTGGTGACCGGCTCGGTGCGCAGGCGGAACGGCGCGACCTGCGCTGCTGCCGCCTTGCCGTCGGCCGGCAGCACGCTGGCGAAGCGGCCCCCCGGCAGGGCGGCATAGTCCGCCGCCGCCGCCGGCAGCGCCAGCATCAGGCCAAGCCAGGCCAGGACCCATCGTGCGCGCATCTTCAGTGCTCCGCTGCGGCCGCGGCGACGACGAGAAACGGTGGACGTGACATGGGCGGTCTCCGTGAGTCCTTGCGCGTCCTAGCCTAGGCGATCGCCCGGCTGCGCCGCTGACTTGGGTCAACCCGAACTCTGTCGGGGCCGCGCTGCGTCACCCTGCCGCGGCCCGCGCTCCGTTCAACCCGGCTTGCCGTCCGCCCGCGGCGTCAGGTAGATCCATGCCGAGCGCAGTACCCACGGCAGGAATGCCAGCAGCCAGCCGTAGGCGGCGATCACCAGCCACAGGTAGACATCCCCACCCAGCTCGGCACGGATGCGCAGCAGCGCCACCAGCTGCAGCAGGCCGAAGCACAGCCAGGCCACCGCGCCCATCTGCAGCGGGCGGCCGGAATGGCCCATGGTGACCCGCGTCACCATGGCCACCAGCATCGAGCCGAAGAAACCGATCGCCAGCGCATGCAGCGGCGCGCGGCCGAGGATCAGATGCCCGCTGGTCGCGTACACCACGTCCTGCACCGCGTACAGCACGAACGCCACCGGCAGCCACGCGAACGCCAGGTGCAGCACGGCCAGGATGCCCGGGCGCATCGCCCGCCACGGTCGCCAGGTCAGCGAATGCCATGCGAACACCAGTGCCAGCGGCACGTCGACCAGCCACAGCCAGCCCAGCGCGACTCGCCATTCCAGCAGCAGGTGCGCCAGCAGCAATGCCCATACCACCGGCATGCTCCAGTCCGGCCGGACCACCTCGTAGCCCTTCACCATGTTGCCGGTGAAGAACGGCAGCATGCGGTGCATCACCGAGAAGTAGATCGGCAGCAGCAGGCCGTAGGTGCCCAGCTTGATCGCCAGCAGCGCGCAATCGGCCGGCGCACCGAACAGGTAGGCCAGGAACACCGCCAGCCCCAGGCAGCCCAGGCTCAACGCCATCAGGCAGGAACGCGCATGGCCCTTGCGCTCGGCCACCGAGGCACGCAGCACCCCGCCCAGTGTCCACACGCCAACCAGGTAGCCGACCAGCATCACGGCGATGCCCAGCTTCAGCAGCCACGGCAGGTCGAGCAGGCCGACGTTCGCCAGCACGTAGCCGCCGAACACGCAGCCAGCCACCGGCAGGTAGCGCGTCTTGGGCAGGTCCGGCCGCCCCAGCCAGCGCGGGAACGTGGTCATCAGGAAGCCGAACATGAACAGCGGGAACAGGCCGTACTGGATCAGCATCGCGTGCGCCCAGCCAGGCGGTATCGACGGCTGCGGCCAGCCGGCCAGACCGAAGCGCATCCAGGTCAGCTCCACCGCCCACCAGGTCATGCTGAGCAACACCGCGACGGTACCGGCCAGGAACAGCGGCCGATGCGGCGCGGAAGCCAGCAGCGCCGTCAGCTGCGCCGGTGCGACCGCTTCCGCCGCGGGAGATCGTGATTCAGCCATGCCGATGCCAACCCGAACGAGAATGATTCACCATGGTGGCAGGTTAGCACCCGCACGGACACTGATCTGTGTCAGCCCCCCCGGAGCGCCTCGCGGCGCTCACTCCGGCAGCAGCGCCTGCCCGATCTCGCGCAGCTTCTTCGGATTCAGCAGCTCCAGCTCGCGCCCTTCGATCTCGATCAGCTGCTGGCTGCGGAAGCGGCTGAGCACACGGCTGACGGTTTCCGCGGCCAGACGCAGGTAGTTGGCGATGTCGCCGCGCGACATGCTGAGGTGGAAGCGGGTGGCGGAGAAGCCGCGCACGGCGTAGCGGCCGGCCAGGTCCATCAGGAACGCGGCGACGCGCTCGTCGGCGCTGTGGTCGCCGGCGAGCAGGCTGGCGGTGCCCAGCTCCTTGCTCAGCATGCGGAACAGATGCTGCTGCACGGCAGGGATGCGCGAGGCCAGCGCGCTCATCGCGGGGAACGAGAAGCGGCAGAAGTAGGCGGTGTCCAGCGCCACCGCGTCGCACGGGAAATGCTCGGGGTAGATCGCGTTGAGGCCGATCACCTCGCCGGGCAGGTAGAAGCCCAGCACCTGCTCGCGGCCTTCCTTGTCGACCATGCGCGTCTTCACGGTGCCTGCCCGCACGGCGAAGATCGCGCGGAACGGGTCGCCGGTGCGGAAGATGTGCTCGCCGGCGCGGAACGGGCCGACGTGCTCGACCAGGCACTGCAACTCGGCCAGCTCCGGCTTGTCGTAGCCGGCCGCGATGCACGCGCTGGAGAACGCGCAGGTGCCGCAGAAGCGCGTTTCGTCGCCGTCGTCGGCAATCGGGCTGGGCGGCTCGGGCAGACGACCTGCCATGGGCTTGGATTGCATGATGATGATGGGCTGCCGGGTTGGGGCTGCGTGGATCAGATCACGCGCGAATAGCGTGGGGCCTGTGCCGCGTCGTCCAGATAGGCGTCGAAGCACATGGCGATGATACGCAACAGCAGCCGCCCCCGCGAGGTGACCCGGATCTCGCGCGGGTTTTCCGTGACCAGCCCATCCTCGATCAGCGGCAGCAGGCGCTGCCGCTCGCGCGCGAAGTACTCGTCGAACAGCAGCCGGTGGCGCGCGCCGAACGCCTGCTTGTCCACGCTGCCGTGGCACATCAATTCGTTGATCAGTTCGCGCCGGATCAAGTCGTCCTCGTCCAGCTGCAGGCCGCGCATCAGCGGCAGGCGGCCGGCGTCCAGCGCCGCGTAGTAGCCGATCAGGTCGCGTGCGTTCTGGCTGTAGCTGTCGCCGATGCGGCCGATCGCGCTGACGCCCAGGCCGACGATGTCGCAATCGCCGTGCGTCGAGTAGCCCTGGAAGTTGCGTTGCAGCGTGCCGGCACGCTGCGCCAGCACCAGCTCGTCGCTGGCCTTGGCGAAGTGGTCCATGCCGATGTAGACGTAGCCGGCCGCCGACAGGTGTTCCAGCGCGCGGCCGAACAGCGCCAGCCGGGTGGCCGCGTCGGGCAGGTCGGCGGCCTCGATCTGCCGCTGCGCCTTGAACATTTCCGGCAGGTGCGCGTAGCCGTACACCGCCACCCGGTCCGGGTTCAGCGCCACCACCTGGTCCAGCGTGCGGCTGAAGCCGTCCACGCTCTGGAACGGCAGGCCGTAGATCAGGTCGACGCTGGCCGAGCGGAAACCCGAGGTCCGCGCCGCCTCGATCACCTCGCGGGTCTGCTCGAAGCTCTGGATCCGGTTCACCGCCTTCTGCACCACCGGGTCGAAATCCTGGATGCCCACCGAGAGCCGGTTGAAGCCCAGCTCACCCATGGCGCGGATGTAGGCGGCGTCGGCGAAGCGCGGGTCGATCTCGATGCCGTATTCGCGATCCGCGGCATGGCTGAAGCTGAAATGCCGCGCCAGCGACTCCAGCAGCTCGCCCATGTGCGCGGTGTCGAGGAAGTTCGGCGTGCCGCCGCCGAAGTGCAGCTGGCGCACCGGCCGGTCGCGGTCGAACAGCGGCGCGATCAGCTCGATCTCGCGGTACAGCCGTTCCAGGTAGCGGTCGGCCTGGGTCACGTCGCGGGTGATCACCCGGTTGCAGCCGCAGTAGAAGCACGGGCTCATGCAGAACGGCACGTGCACGTACACCGACAGCGGACGCGGGATCGGCTCCTCGTTGGAAGCGCGGATCACCGCGCGCAACGCCGCCTCGTCGAACTCGGCCTTGAAATGCGGCGCGGTCGGGTAGCTGGTGTAGCGCGGCCCGGCCACGTCGTAACGGGCGATCAGCGCCGGGTCGAATTCGGGAGGAGTGATGGGAATGGCCATGTTGCCGAGTCTGTCGGGACACCCGCCAGCATGCCTTGATCCGGGTCAATTCGCACGCCAGTCGCGGCGACCTGCCGCAGCGCCGGCGTGGCGGCTCGCGTCATCTCCGGTACGGCTCGACCTGCTGCTCGATGGCGCCGAAAATCGAGGCGCCGGTGGCGTCGGTGACGTCGATCTTCAGGCGGTCGCCGAACTTCAGGAACGGCGTGCTCGGTTGGCCGTCGCGCAGGGTTTCCACTGTGCGCTGCTCGGCCAGGCAGGAGGCACCCTTGCCGGTGTCCTGGTTGGCGATGGTGCCGGAGCCAACGATGGTGCCGGCCGTGAGCGGCCGCGTCTTCGCCACGTGCGCCACCAGTTCGGCAAAGCTGAACTGCATGTCGACGCCGCACTCGGCCTCGCCGAACCATTTGTCGTTGAGCCAGGTGCGCATCGGCAGGTGCAGCTTGTCGCCGGCCCACGCCCCGCCCAGCTCGTCCGGCGTCGCCAGCACCGGCGACAGCGCCGAGCGCGGCTTGCTCTGCAGGAAGCCGAAGCCCTTGGCCAGCTCGCCGGGAATCAGCCCGCGCAGGCTCACGTCGTTGACCAGGCCGACCAGTTGGATGTGCGCGGAGGCCTCGCCCGGCGTGACCGCCATCGGCACATCGTCGGTGACCACCACCACCTCGGCTTCCAGGTCGATGCCGTAGTCCTCGCTCGGCACCACCACCGGGTCGCGCGGGCCGAGGAAGGCGGCGCTGGTGGCCTGGTACATCAGCGGCTCGGTGTAGAAGCTGGCCGGCACCTCGGCGCCGCGGGCGCGGCGCACGCGCTCGACGTGCGGCAGGTAAGCGCTGCCGTCGACGAACTCGTAGGCACGTGGCAACGGTGAGGCGAGCATGGCCATGTCCAGCGCGAACACGCCGGCGGCGCGACCCGCGTTCAGCTCATCCGACAGCGCATTCAGCCGCGGCGCCGCGTTCGACCAGTCGTCCAGCGCCGCCTGCAGCGTCGGCGCGATGCCGTTTGCCTTCACCGCGCGGGAGAGATCGCGGCTGACCACCACCAGCGTGCCGTCGCGGCCGCCTTCCTTGAGAGATCCGAGTTTCATCGTGCTGCCTTGTGCCTGCTGCGTGGAGGGATCGCCGTCACGGCGCGAAGTGCTTGCGGATATCCTGCCAGCATCGGTAGTAGTCGCGCTGCAGTTGCGGCGCCTCCAGCGCCTGCCGGGTGGGGCGGATCACCTTGCGCGTCTCGAACATGAAGGCCATGGTGCCGCCGATCACGTCCGGCTTCGAGAGGTCCGCGTTCGCGGCCTTCTCGAAGGTGGCCGCGTCCGGGCCGTGGGCGCTCATGCAGTTGTGCAGGCTCGCGCCGCCCGGCACGAATCCTTCGGCCTTGGCGTCGTAGACACCGGTGATCAGGCCCATGAACTCGCTGGCCACGTTGCGGTGGAACCACGGCGGGCGGAAGGTGTGCTGCGCCACCAGCCAGCGCGGCGGGAAGATCGCGAAATCCACGTTCGCCGTGCCGGGCGTGTCGCTGGCCGAGGTCAGCACGGTGAAGATGCACGGATCAGGGTGGTCGACGCTGATCGAGCCGATGGTGTTGAAACGGCGCAGGTCGTACTTGTACGGCGCGTAGTTGCCGTGCCAGGCGACCACGTCCAGCGGCGAGTGGCCGATCTTCGCCGTCCACAGCGTGCCCTGGAACTTCGTCACCAGCTCGAACGCGCCCTCGATGTCCTCGAAAGCCGCCACCGGGGTGAGGAAGTCGCGCGCGTTGGCCAGCCCGTTCGAGCCGATCGGGCCGAGCTCCGGCAGGCGCAGCAGTGCGCCGAAGTTCTCGCAGACGTAGCCGCGCGCGGTTCCGTCGGGTAGCTCGACGCGGAAGCGCACGCCGCGCGGGATCACCGCGATCTCCTGCGGCTCGAGCTCGATCACGCCCAGCTCGGTGGCCAGCTGCAGCCGACCCTGCTGCGGCACGATCAGCAGCTCGCCATCGGCGTCGTAGAAGAAGCGGCCCTGCATCGAGCGGTTCGCCGCGTAGAGATGGATGCCGATGCCGCCCTGCTCGGCCGCGCCGCCGTTGCCGGCGATCGTCACCAGGCCGTCGAGGAAATCGGTCGGCTGCTCCGGCAGCGGCAGCGGATCCCAGCGCAGCTGGTTCGGCGTGGCCGGCGCTTCGTCGAAGCGGTTGTGGAAGGTGGCGTGCGCCAGCGGCTGGAACGGCTCGTGCACCGCCGCCGGGCGGATCCGGTACAGCCAGCTGCGCCGGTTCAGATGGCGCGGCGCGGTGAACGCGGTGCCGGACAGCTGCTCCGCGTACAGCCCGTGCGCCACGCGTTGCGGCGAGTTCTGGCCGACCGGCAGCACGCCGGGGATCGCCTCGCTGGCGAATTCGTTGCCGAAGCCGGATTGGTAGCCCTTGCCCACGATCGTTGCCATGCACCGCTCCTTCAGAGGAAACCGCGCTTCATCTGGTCGCGCTCGATCGACTCGAACAGCGCCTGGAAATTGCCTTCGCCGAAACCCTCGTTGCCCTTGCGCTGGATGATCTCGAAGAAGATCGGGCCGATCGCGTTCTGGGTGAAGATCTGCAGCAGCTTGCGCTGCTTGGTCTCCGGGTCGGCGTCGATCAGAATCTTGTTTCTGGCCAGCCGCGGCACGTCTTCGCCGTGGTTGGGCACGCGCACGTCGATCACCTCGAAATACGCGTCCGGGGTGTCGAGGAATTCCACGCCGGCGTCGCGCATCGCCTCCACCGTGGCGTAGATGTCGTCGGTGAAGCAGGCGATGTGCTGGATGCCTTCGCCGTGGTAGGCGTCGAGGTACTCGTTGATCTGGCTCTTCGGGTCGCTGGACTCGTTCAGCGGGATGCGTACGATGCCGTCCGGCGCGGTCATCGCCTTGGACACCAGGCCGGTCTTGGCGCCCTTGATGTCGAAGTAGCGGATCTCGCGGAAGTTGAACAGCTTCTCGTAGTAGTCCGACCACTTCTGCATGTTGCCGAAATGCAGGTTGTGGGTGAGGTGGTCGATGAAGGTCAGGCCGAAACCCTTCGGGTTCTGCTCGGCGCCCGGGATCGGCGCGTAGTCGGCGGCGTAGGCGTCGCCCTCGCGCGGCACCAGGTACAGCATGCAGTCGCCGATGCCCTTGACCACCGGCACCCCGATCGCGCGGCTGGCTGGCTTGTGCGCGACCGCCTCGCCGCCGTTGGCGAGCACCCTCGCCTCCACCTCGGCCACCGGCTTGCGGAAACGGATCGCGAAGCCGCAGGCGCTGGGGCCGTGCTGCGCGGCGAAATCGGCGGCGAACGAATCCGGATCCTCGTTGACCAGCAGGTTCACCCCGTTCTGCCGGTAGACGGTGATCGGGCGGGACTTGTGCCGCAGCACGGCGCTGAAGCCCATCCGCCGGAACAGCGCGTGCAGCTCGTGGGCGCGACCGGCCGGGGCGGCAAACTCGACGAACTCGAAGCCGTCGATGCCCATCGGATTCTCGAACGTGGTGACCTGCATGCCGGGGTTGGGTTGGGCGTTCATGGCGCTCTCCTCTGAGTCGGTGCACGATGGCCTCACGCAAGCGTGCCACCGGCAGATTGGTCTTGCGTTATAGTTTCATTTGAAACCATTTGCAAGGATCACCGCCGCAATGCCTGCCAAGCGCTCCCCTGTCCCCGCCACGGCCGAACACGCGCCGCTGCAGCTGGAACACTTCCTGCCGTACCGGCTGTCGATCCTGTCCAACACGATCAGCCAGGCGATCGCCGACGACTACCAGCGCCGCTACGACATCTCGGTGACGGAATGGCGGGTGATGGCCGTGCTGGCGCGCTACGCCGGCCTGTCCGCGCGCGAGGTGGCCGAGCGCACTGCGATGGACAAGGTGGCGGTGAGCCGCGCGCTGGCCCGGCTGGTCGAGGCCGGCCGGGTCGACCGCGCGGTGCACGACAACGACAAGCGCCGCTCGGTGCTCAACCTCAGCAGCGCCGGCTGGGCGATCCACGACGTGGTCGCGCCGATGGCCCGCGCGCGCGAGCGCGAAGTGCTGGCGAAGCTCGATGCGCAGGAGCGGCAGTGGCTGGCGCGCATCCTGGACAAATTGCTTTCCTGAGGGAATCCGGAATCGGGAACGGGAAAGGCGGGCGATGTCCGGCGCGCTGGTTTCGCTTCAACTATTCCCTAGTGCCGGTTCCCTGCCTCACCGCACCCCATGCATCAGCCGGTTGATCAGCGGCGCCAGCAGCAACAGCAACGCGCCCGCGCCAAGCAGCACCCAGAAGCTGAAGGTGAAGCCGGACAGCGCCGAGGCCACCGTCATGCCGCGCTCGCCACTGATCGAACGCGCCACCAGGCCGGAGAAGTCGCCGCCGGCGGCCAGTGACAGGAACCAGCCGCCCATCGCCAAGCCGACCAGGCGCGGCGGCGCCAGCTTGGTCACCATCGACAGCCCGATCGGCGACAGGCACAGCTCGCCCAGTGTCTGCATCACGTAGCACAGCACCAGCGGCCAGAACGGGATCAGCCCGGTCGGGCCAAGCAGTTCCTTCAGCGCATACACCAGCACCACGAAACCCAAGCCGTTGAAGATCAGCCCGAAGCCGAACTTGCGCGGGATCGAGGGCTCGGCGTTGCGGCGCGAAAGCACGGCCCACACCAGCGTCAGCAGCGGCGCAAACAGCAAGATCGCCAGCGGCGTCACCGACTGGAACCAGCCGACCGGGAACGTCCAGCCACCGAACATCTGCCGATCCACCCAGTTTTCCGCCAGGAAGTTGAGCGAGGTGCCGAACTGGAAATAGAAGGTCCAGAACAGCACGCTGAAGCCGAACACGATCAGCATGGCGATCACGCGGTGCAGCTGCACGCGGTCGTGGCGCCGCGCCTCGACGATCAGCGCCGCCGCCACGCCGATGAACAGCGCGCCGAGCAGCCACTGCAGGCCGTCGGCGCCGACATAGGCCAGCAGCGCGTAGATCAGCGGCACCGCCAGTGCCGCGCCGAGCAGCACCCACAGCACGCGCAGGCGGTTCTCCATGCCCGGCAGCGGGCGGCCCACGCCCTTCAAACCACGCCGGCCGAACCAGAACCACAGGAAGCTCAGCAGCATGCCCACGCCGGCGGCGCCGAACACTACGCGGTAGTTCTGCTGCATCGGCGTGTCGGTGAAGTGGGCCGCCATCCAGCCGGTCAGCAGCGGCGCCGCGAAGGCGCCGGCGTTGATGCCCATGTAGAACAGGGTGAAGCCGCGGTCGCGGCGTGGATCGTCGCGGCCGTAGAGCTGGCCCACCATGGTGGAGATGTTCGGCTTGAACAGGCCGTCGCCGGCGATCACCAGCGCCAGTCCCAGCAGCATCGCCGGCTGCTGCGGCAACAGCAGGGTGAACAAGCCGGCGGCCATCACCGCCGCGCCGAGCAGGATCGAGCGCTGGTAGCCGATCACCCGGTCGGCCACGTAGCCGCCGAAGATCGAGGCGGCGTAGATCAGCGCAGTGTAGGCGCCGTAGATGCCGGCGGCCCAGCCCTGACCCGACGCGTCGCCATGGAAGAACTGCGCCACGATGTACAGCACCAGCGCCCAGCTCACGCTGTAGTAGGCGAAGCGCTCCCAGAACTCGGTCATGAACAGCATCCACAACGGACGCGGATGGCCGAGCAGTTGCGGGTAGTCGGGCGTCGTCACGCTATCGCCGGCGCTGCTGGTCTGGCTCATGCAATCCCCTCGTCGGCATGCGTCAGGCCGCCGCAAGCGCCCAGATGTAACCGGGCGCCGGGCATGGCGTCAATGTTTGTGGAGCAGGGAGTGGGGAATAGGGGATAGGGAATCGGAAAAGCGGGCGAGCTTCGCTTTACCCATTCCCGATTCCCTATTCCCGGCTTTCAACGCACCCCGTGCATCAGCCGGTTGATCAGCGGCGCGACCAGGAACAGCACGATGCCGCCGCCGAGCAGGATCCAGAAGCCCATGGTGTAGCCGGACAGCGCCGAGCCCACGGTCATGCCGCTCGCGCCGCTGACGTGGCCGGCGAACAGGCCGGCGAGGTTGTTGCCGATCGCGGTGGACAGGAACCAGCCGCCCATGCCCAGCCCGACCAGCCGCGCCGGCGCCAGCTTGGTCACCATCGACAGGCCGATCGGCGACAGGCACAGCTCGCCGGCGGTCTGCAGCACGTAGCACAGCACCAGCGTCCACAGCGGAATCGTGCCGTCGCTGCCGACCAGCGCGGACAGCGCGTACATCAGTACCGCGAAGCCCAGCGCATTGCCGATCAGGCCCAGGCCGAACTTGCGCGGGATCGACGGCTCGACGCGGCGCTGGTCCAGCCAGCCCCAGGCCAGCGAGATCAGCGGCGCCAGCAGCACGATCGCCACCGGGTTGACCGACTGGAACCAGCCGATCGGGAACTCCCAGCCGCCCAGGTTGCGGTCGACGATGTGCTGCGCCAGGAAGTTGAACGAACTGCCGGCCTGCTCGAAGAACATCCAGAACAGCACGTTGAAGGTGAAGATGATCAGCATCGCGATCACCCGCTGGATCTGCACGCGGCCGGTGCGGATCGCCTCGATCACCAGCATCACGCCCACGCCCAGGAACAGCACGCTCAGCAGCCACTGGATCGCCACCGCGCCGGCCTTGTCCATCAGCAGGTAGACCAGCGGAATCGTCGCCAGCACGCCCAGCACCACGTACAGCATGCGCATGCGACTGGCCTGTTCCGGCGCCGGGCGGCCGACCGGGCCGAGCTGGCGCCGGCCGAACCAGAACCACACCAGGCTGATCAGCATACCCACGCCGGAGGCGGCGAACACCACGTGGTAGTTGTGGTGGCCGGGCGTGCCGAACACCTTGTTGGCGAGGATGCTGGTGAGGATCGGCGCGATCAGCGCACCGGCGTTGATGCCCATGTAGAACAGGGTGAAGCCGCGGTCGCGGCGCGAGTCGCCCTGCACGTAGAGCTGGCCCACCATCGAGGAGATGTTCGGCTTGAACAGGCCGTTGCCGACGATGATGGTGGCCAGGCCGAGCATGAACACCGCATGGTTCGGCACCATCACCATGAACAGGCCGGCCGCCATCACCACCGCGCCGAGCAGGATCGAGCGCTGGTAGCCGAGGATCTTGTCGGCCACGTAGCCGCCGAACACCGCGGTGGCGTAGACCAGCGCCAGGTAGGCGCCGTAGGTGCGGCTGGCGTCCGCCTGGCCGGCGTCGTTGCCGTCGTAGAACTGCGCCACGATGTACAGCGTGAGCGCCCAGCGCATGCCGTAGAACGCGAAGCGCTCCCAGAACTCCGACATGAACAGCATCCACAGCGGGCGCGGGTGGCCCATCAGCTGCGGGTAGTCGGGTATCGGCCTGGCGTCGCCGGCGAGTGTGGTGTGGCCCATGCGTGTCCCCTGCTCCGTCGGTCGATCGAAAAATCTTGCGATGGCCAGATGTAACCGCCGGTCGCGCGATCGTCAAATGCGCCGCAGCACGCGCCACGTCATGTCGCTAGCTGCCCAGCACGGTGCGCACGTCCAGCAGCTCGGGGAAGAATTCCAGGTCGAGCGCCTTCTTCAGGAAGCTCACCCCGGACGAACCGCCGGTGCCGCGGCGGTGGCCGATGATCCGCTCCACCGTCTTCATGTGCCGGAAGCGCCACAGCTGGAAGCTCTCCTCCACGTCCACCAGCTGTTCGCACAGGTGGTACTCCGGCCAGAACTGCGCGCGCTGCTCGTAGATGCGCTTGAGCGCCGGCAGCAGCGCCTCGTTGCGCCGGTAGGCTTCGGTCCAGTCGCGCTGCAGCAGCTCGGCCGGCACCGCGTGGCCGCGGCGCGCCAGGTAGCGCAGGAACTCGTCGTACAGGCTGGGCGCCTCGAGCACCGCGCGCAGCTCGGCCTGCGCGACCGGGTCGTGCGCGAACACCTTCAGCATGCCGGCGTTCTTGTTGCCCAGCATGAACTCGATGGTGCGGTACTGCAGCGACTGGAAACCCGACGACGGCCCCAGCACGCCGCGGAACTCCAGGTACTCCGACGGGGTGAGCGTCTCCAGTACCGCCCACTGCTCGAACAGCTGGCGCTGCACCTGCTTCACCCGCGCCAGTATCTTCAGGCAGGCGTCGACGTCGTCCTGCTTGAGGTGCGCCAGCGCCGCCTTCAGCTCGTGGATCAGCAGCTTCATCCACAGCTCGGACACGTGGTGCTGCACGATGAACAGCATCTCGTCGTGATGCGGCGGCTGGCTCAATGGCTGCTGGGCCGACAGCAAGGTGTCCAGGTGCAGATAGCCGCCATAGGTGATCTGGCCGTTGAGGTCGGTCTGGATGCCCGCCTCGATGTCGCGCTGGTTGTCGCTCATGGTGTTCCGTCACGTGGTCGAAAACGCTCATGGTAACGGCAGCGCGTCGAGCGGCCCCTGATCCGCGGCAAGCGCGCCCGTTCGCCGGCCCGGTCCCGCGCCCCCGTTCGCGCGCAACGCCTGATCCAGGACAGGGTCCGGGCGCCCGCCCGCCGCTACCGTGACCCGGCGCGAAAAGGCCGGCGTGGCGCGGAGCGGCGGCCCGGCGGCGACCGGCGACGGTCGACCCGTACGCCTGCGCATGCTGCGCTGTACCTTGCAGCGCAACATCCCCGCCTGTTATCAAGCGCGGTCTTGTGCGGTCGTTTCGTGCCTCCTGCATCGGAGCCCGGCCACCGCCAGCCCCCTGTCTCTCACCCCCGGAGCGCGTCGTGACCATCGCCGCCAAGTTTGAAATCGAATACCTGCAATACCTCGACGCCGAGGGCAAGCAGGTACGTGATGATCTGCCCGAGTTCGCCAAAGACCTCGACCACATGGTCGAGCTGTACAAGCTGATGCTGTCCACCCGCGTGTTCGACGCCAAGTCGATCGCGCTGCAGCGCACCGGCAAGCTCGGCACCTACGCCAGCTGCCTCGGCCATGAGGCCGCGCACGTCGGCATCGGCAGCGCCATGAAGCCCGAAGACGTGTACGCGCCGAGCTACCGCGAATACGGCGCGCAGCTGTACCGCGGCGTGCAGCCGCGCGAGGTGTACATGTACTGGGGCGGCGACGAGCGCGGCAACGACTACCAGAAAGAACCGGCGCGGCACGACTTCGCCTGGTCGGTGCCGATCGCCACCCAGTGCCTGCATGCGGCCGGCTCCGCGCTGGCGTTCAAGATCCGCGGCGAGAAGCGCGTGGCGGTGGCCACCATCGGCGACGGCGGCTCCTCCAAGGGCGACTTCTACGGCGCCATCAACATGGCCGGCGCGCGCGAGCTGCCGCTGGTGATCGCCATCGTCAACAACCAGTGGGCGATCTCGGTGCCGCGCAAGATCCAGTCCGGCGCGCAGACGCTGGCGCAGAAGGGCATCGCCGCGGGCCTCTACTCGATCCAGGTGGACGGCAACGACATCATCGCCGTGCGCAAGGCGATGGAAGACGCGCTGGAGCGTGCGCGCAACGGCCAGGGCGGCAGCGTGCTGGAACTGGTCACCTACCGCCTCGGCGACCACACCACCGCCGACGACGCACGCCGCTACCGCGGCAAGGACGAGGTCGACGAAGCCTGGGCCAAGGAACCGATGAAGCGCCTGAAGCACTGGCTGGTGGCCAAGGGCGTGTGGGACGACGCCAAGGAAGAAGCCTGGAAGACCGAGTGCGACGAGTGGATGGACAACGAGGTGAACGCCTACCTCGAGACCAAGACCCAGCCGGTCTCGGCGATGTTCGACTACATCTTCGCCGAAGTCCCCGCCGACCTCGCGAAACAGCGCGACTACGTCCTCTCGCTTGAAAACAAGGGTCACTGAGCCATGGCACAAATCACACTCATCGAGGCCGTCACCCAGGCGCTCGCCTACGAAATGGCGCACGACGCATCGGTCGTGGTGCTGGGCGAGGACGTCGGCGTCAATGGCGGCGTGTTCCGCGCCACCCAGGGCCTGCAGGAGAAGTTCGGCGAATGGCGCGTGATCGACACGCCGCTGGACGAAATGACCATCGCCGGCGTCACCGTGGGCATGGCCGTGCAAGGCATGAAGCCGGTGGCCGAGGCACAGTTCGAGGGCTTCATCTATCCGATGATGGAGCACATCGCCTGCCACGCCGCGCGCATGCGCAACCGTACCCGCGGCCGCCTCACCGTGCCGGCCGTGTGGCGCGCGCCATGGGGCGGCGGCATTCGCGCACCGGAGCATCACTCCGAGGCGAACGAGCACCTGTTCACCAACATCCCCGGCCTGCGCGTGGTGATGCCGTCCTCGCCGGCGCGCGCCTACGGCCTGCTGCTGGCCGCGATCCGCGATCCCGATCCGGTGATCTTCTTCGAGCCCAAGCGGATCTACCGCCAGTACAAGGAAGAGGTGCCGGACGACGGCGAGGCGCTGCCGCTGGACGTGTGCTTCGTGCTGCGCGACGGCACCGACGTGACCCTGGTGACCTGGGGCGCGCAGGTGAAGGAAGCGCTGGAAGCGGCCGACGAGCTGGCCGCCGAAGGCATCAGCGCCGAGGTGATCGACGTGGCCACGCTGACCCCGCTGGACTTCGACACCATCGCCGAGTCGGTGCAGAAGACCGGCCGCTGCGTGATCGTGCACGAGGCGCCGAAGACCGCCGGCTTCGGCGCCGAGATCGCCGCGCGCGTCGCCGAGGAATGCCTGTACGACCTGCTCGCGCCGGTCGAGCGCGTCACCGGCTTCGACACGCACATCCCGCTGTTCCGCCTGGAAATGAAATACCTGCCGAGCGTGGAACGCGTCGTCGACGCGGCCAAGCGCACGCTGGCGGCGAGCTGACGCCCTTGCTCCTCCCCCTGCTTGCAGGGGGAGGCTGGGAGGGGGTAAAGCTCTTGATCTGAAGTCCGGAACAAAGAGCACCCCACCCCAACCCTCCCCTGCATGCAGGGGAGGGAGCCAAACCAACACATATTCTGGAAATCCGCCCATGGCTGACATCAAGACGTTCTACCTCCCCGACCTCGGCGAAGGCCTGCCCGACGCGACCGTCGTCGAGTGGCACGTGAAGGCGGGCGACAGCATCAAACTCGACGCGCCGCTGTGCTCGATGGAAACCGCCAAGGCGGTGGTCGACGTGCCCTCGCCGTACACCGGCAAGGTCGTCAAGCTGTACGGCGCGCCCGGCGACATCATCGAGACCGGCGCCGCGCTGGCCGATTTCGAGCCCGACCCGAACGCCAAGCAACGCGCCGAGGCCGAAGCCACCGGCCACCACCACGGCCCGAAGAAGGGCGCGGAAAGGAGCGTCGGCAGCCCCGCGCCGGACGACGCAGGCAACGTGATCGCCTCCGACGAAGGCGGCGAAGTGCAGACCGGCGGCACGGACCGCGAGGACGAAGGCACCGTGGTCGGCGCGATGGTCAGCGGCAACACCGTGCACGTCGAGCAGGCCGCCAGCATCGGCGGCGTGAAGGCGGTGCCGGCGGTGCGCGCGCTGGCGAAGAAGCTCAAGGTCGACCTCACCCGCGTGCGTCCCAGCGGTGCCGACGGCGTGGTGACCATGCAGGACGTGAAGAACGCCGCCGCCAACGGCAGCGCCGCGCTGGGCGCCGCCCCGGCGCGCGCCGTGCCCGCCTCGGCCGGTCGTCATCTGGCACCGGAACTGCCGCAGCCCGGCCATGCTCCACAAGGTCAGCAGCGCGGCCCGGTCTCGCTGGCCGGCAAGCCGGTGCGCACCGCGCCGCCGTCGGTGCAGGCCAGCGGCCAGCCGGAACAGCTGAAGGGCGTGCGCCGCAACATGGCCCGCGTGATGGCCGATGCGCACGCGCAAGTGGTACCGACCACCCTGGTCGACGACGCCGACCTGCACGGCTGGATCGGCAAGCAGGACATCACCGCGCGCCTGATCCGCGCCATCGTGGCCGCCTGCAAGACGGTGCCGGCGCTGAACGCGTGGTTCGACGGCAAGAACCTCAGCCGCACGCTGCACCCGCAGGTCGACATCGGCATCGCGGTGGACACCGACGACGGCCTGTTCGTGCCGGCGCTGCGCAACGCCGACGTGCTCGACGCCGCCGGCGTGCGCGCCGCGATCAAGCGCCTGCGCACGCAGGTCGAGGACCGCAGCATCCCAGCCTCGGAACTGTCCGGCTACACCATCAGTCTCAGCAACTTCGGCATGTTCGCCGGCCGCTACGCCACGCCGGTGGTGGTGCCGCCGACCGTGGCCATCATCGGCGCCGGCAAGCTCAGCCACGACGTGGTGGCGGTGATCGGCGGCATCGAAGTGCACCGGCGCATGCCGATCAGCCTCACCTTCGACCACCGCGCCGCCACCGGCGGCGAAGCCGCGCGCTTCCTCAAGGCGCTGCTGGACGATCTGGCACTGCCGAACTGATCGTATCCGCGATCATGCGTTGAACGAACGGGCGCCCAGGCGCCCGTTCGCTTGTCTACGGGACGTCAATCAATAATCGCGCACATCCAGCAGCATGAAGCAACGTGCGACGTAGTCGCCGCCATGCGGCCACGGCACGGCGGTCAGCGCCAGCGTCCCGGCCGTCCACGGTTCATTGTCGAGCAGTGCCTCGCAGCGCGAGTCGCCATTCTCGACATGGCTGTGCACCAGTCGCAGCCAGTGCAATTCAGGTGTCAACGCCTCGCGCTTCACCGCCGCCTCGATCGACGCCAGCGCCTCGGCCGGCATGCTCGCGGCATCCGCACCGCGCACACTGAACGGACCGATGAACACGTCCCACGTGCGCAGCCCGATGTCCCACGCGGCGATCCGCATGCGGCGCTCGTCGGTGACGTACCAGCACGCCGCCAGCAGCACATGGAACACGTTCTGCTCGAACGTGCGCAGCGCGTCGCGGCAGCCGGCGTCGCCGCCGCCCACGCCGGCGAAGCTCTCTTCGATGTAGCGCTCTTCGCTGAGCACCACGTCGACGTCGAGCCGGCCCGGTTCGTCGCTGGCGCCCTCGTGCCAGGCGGCACGGATCGCGGGAAAGTCGCCGTCGGTGACCAGCCAGCCGTCCTCGTCCACGTCCAGCTCCACATCGTGCCGTTCGAACAGCCGCAGCAGGTATTTCTGTAGCGCCGCACTGTCCATCGTCATTCCCGTTGGTTCACGTCGATCGTCGACGGCAATTCGCGCCAGGTCAGGTAGACACGCAGGTCGAATTCCCGCTGGTGGTAGTCCGGCAGCATATACGTGCACAGCTGGTAGAACGCCTTGTTGTGATCGATTTCCTTCAGGTGCGCCAGTTCGTGCACCACGATCATCTGCAGGAATTCCGGCGCGGCGGCCTTGAACAGGCTGGCCACGCGGATCTCCTTCTTCGCCTTGAGCCTGCCGCCCTGCACGCGCGAGATCGCGGTGTGCAGGCCCAGCGCGTTGCGCAACACGTCGAGCTTGCTGTCGTACAGCACCTTGTCGATGGCCGGCGCGTTCTTCAGGTGCTGCTGTTTCAGCGATGCCACGTAGGCGTACAGCGCCTTGTCGCTCTGCACCTCATGGCGCCCCGGGTAGCGCTTGGCCAGGTGCTCGCCCAGGCGCTCCTGCGCGATCAACTCGCGCACCTTCTCCTGCAAGGTGGCGGGGTAGGCCTGGAGGTATTTGAGCGGAATCATGCGGGGTATTCTCGCACTGCACCGCTGCCATGCGTTTCGACAACCCGATGGAGGCATCCCATGCACCACAGCCGACTCTGCGCCATCGTCATCGACTGCCACGTCGACGAACTCGCACCCGTCGCCGATTTCTGGAGCCGGGCGCTGGGCAAGCCGATCGCCAGCATCGACCAGGACGGCGACGGCAAATACGCGGAGCTGCAGACCGCCGCGGACGAACCGATCATCCTGCTGCAGAAGGTCGACCATGCCAGCCGCGTGCACCTGGACATCGAGACCGACGACCTCGACGCCGAGGTGGCGCGGCTGGAGCAGCTGGGCGCGCGCCGCATCGCGTTCGTGCGCGGGCGCTGGTGGGTGCTGGAGGCGCCCAGTGGACATCGTTTCTGCGTGGTGCAGCGGCAGCGCGAGGTGTTCGGGCCGCACCTCAACCACTGGGATTGACGTGTCGTCGCCGGCGCGCCGACGCGACGGCGCGCGCCGGGCGCGTCAGCCGAGCCACCAGCCCAGCCAGGTGGCCGCCAGCACCACGGCCAGGCCCAGCAGCACCGGCCGCGCATAGTCGCGACCGCCGCTCGTCCGGGCAATCACCGCCTTGGACAGGCTGTTGCTGGTCAGCGCGATCAGGATCGGCACCGCGGTGGCCGCGGGCTCGATCCTGCCTGCGGCCGCCAGCGAAGCCACCGATACCGCCGCGGCATGCGTGTCGGCGAAGCCGGCGACGCCGGTGGCGATAGCCAGCCCACGCTCGCCCAGCCAGGCCCGCATCGCGGCCGACGCCAGCAGCACCACGGCGATCATCAGTCCCAGCAGCAGCGAAGCCCTGACGCTGAAGACGACGCTGCCTTGCACCGGGTCCGCCGCGCTCAGGTGCAGGCCCTTCCACGTCCACAACGCGCCGTACACCGCCGCGGTCACGCCACCGCAAGCCAGCGGCACGGCGAGCACGCGCAGCGTCGCCAGGTCGGTGACCGCCAGTACCGCCGCCATCTGCACAAAGGTGGCCACGGTCGACAGCACCGCCGCCGCGACCGCCGACCGCCGCAGCGCCGGCAAGCTGCGCGCCTGCGAGCCCATCACGCCGATGGTGGCCACGCTGGACACGAAGCCGGAGAGCAACCCGGCCAGCGGCAGGCCGACGCGGCTGCCCACCAGCCGCAGCAGTGCGTGGGCGGCTGCACCGATCGACATGATCAGTATCACGATCAGCCACAGCGCGCGCGGGTTGATCGCGTCGAACGGGCCGAGTGGGCGATCCGGCACCAGCGGCAACACCAGCAGCGTGGCGGCGGCCAGCACCAGCAGGTTGTTCAGCTCCTCCGCAGTCAGTACGCCGCGCACGAAGTGATGCATGGGCTCGCGCGCCGCCAGCAGGATGGTCACCGCCACCGCCAGCCCGGCGGCCAGTGGAGCCTGGTGGATGGCTACCGCGCCGAGTATCAGGCACAGCAGCAGGCTGACCTCGGTGGTCAGGCCGCGATCGCTGCTGGTATCGCGCGCATACGCGATCGCCAGCAGCGCCGCCACCGCAGCCAGTGCCAGCAGCAGCACCGCGACGCCGAAGCTCGCGCTGGCCGCCCCCAGCAGCGCCACCACGGCGAACGTGCGGATGCCGGCAACCGCGTCGCCGTCGCCGCCCTTGCGCCGCTCGCGCTCGGCGCCGATCAGCAATCCGATGCCCAGCGCGACCGCGAAGCCGGTCCAGGAAAGAACGACATCCATCGAGCCACACTCATGACGCGCCACGGCCGCATTCCGGCCACGGCGCGATCATGCCGGAGCCCTCGCGGAAAGTCGCGCGCGCGGGTGCGGCCACCGTCGCCGCCCCGGCCCGCCCAGCCGTCGGCCGAGCGGGCCGGGGCGCCGCCGGAATCGCCTGCCGTCAGATGTCGAAGCGGTAGCTCAGCTTGACCAGCAGCTGTTCGTCGTCGCGCAGCGCGAAACTGCGGTCGAAGACGTCGCTGGTGCGGCGCGCATAGCCATCCATCGCGTAGCCGCCGCGACCGTAGACCACGTACAGGTACGACAGCGGCGCCAGCTCGTAGCGGTAGCGGATCTGCAGGCCGAGGTTGCGCACGCCGAAACCGTCGACCGGCTCGTTGCTGGCCACGGCGCGACCGTTGGCCTGCACGCGGTAGCCGCCGCGCACACCTGCGTCCAGCCCGATCGCCTGCAGCTTCACGCGCAGCTCCTGGCGGCTGTCGATGCTCCAGTCGAAACCGGCGTCCAGCTGCAGCGTGTGCTCGTCATACCGGCCGATGAGGTTGTCGTGCTGCCACACCAGCCAGTCCGGCAGGTGCTCGTAGTACGGGCCGGCGTAGACGCTGAACGCGTCGCTGACGAAGTAGGTCGGGATGAACTTGACGTCGTAGCCGAGCTGCCGGTTGCCGCCGAGCCCGCCGCTGACGACCTCCGCGTCCAGCTTGAACGCCCAGTCGCCGTGGCGCGGGCTGATCCGTTCGTAGACCAGGTCCAGCGACGGCGGCAGGAACAACGCACCGTTGCCGCGGGTAAGCAGGTCGTCCCAGCCGGCGCTGTTGACGTTGAGCTGCACCATTTCGGTGGCGCCGTTGCGCAGGTCGCTGTTGCGGCGCAGGCGCAACTGGCGACGCAGGCGCAGGCCGTGGTCGTTGTCCAGGGCGTCGATGCGGAAGCGCCATTCGTGCGAGCTGTAGGCGGAGTCGGCCGGCAGCGCCGTATTGCGCTTGCGCACTTCCCAATGGCCGTAGTTGAAGTTGTTGCGCTCCAGGTAGCCGAAGTCGTTGACCTGCAGCCGGTCGCCGAAATGCATGCCCAGCCACTGCTGGCGCCAGCCGTCGCCCATCTCGTAATCCGCGATGACGGTGCCGCCGCTGTCGCGCGTGTGCGTGCCCGACTGCAGGATGTCGCTGCCGACCACGTTGGTGGCGATGGTCAGCTGCGGCGTCGGCCGCCAGTGATGGTCCACGCCGAGCACGCTGGCCTCGCGGTCCAGCCACGGGCGGTCGACCCGGGTCAGCAGCATGCCCAGGCTCTGGTCACCGAAATCGTGGATGACCCGCGCGGCACCGAAGAAGCGCCCCGCCGCGCCATCCTCGTCGGCGGCCAGCACGCCGTAGCTGGTGGTGCCGAAGCTGCCGTTGAGCTTCACCGCGGCGTTGATGTCGGCCGCACCGAGACCGTCATCGGACGGTCCGCCGACACGTCGCGTATAGACCAGCTGGCTGTAGTCGTCGAGCAGGCTGAAGTCGAAGATGCCCTGGTTCTCGGTGAAGAACGGCCGCTTGTCCCTGACGTAGGTTTCGGTGGCGCTGAAGTTCACCACCAGGTCGTCGCTCTCGACCTGGCCGAAATCCGGGTGCAGCGCGGCGGTGAGCTGGAACTGGCCGCTCGGCTTCCACAACAGGTCGGCGCCTTCCTGGAAGTGGCTGCGGCCGCGCACGTTGTCGTACAGGCCGGACACGTACGGCGTCACCGCCAGCAGCGACTGGCTGTACTGCGGCACCTCGACCTTGCCGAACTCGGACAGGAAACGCGGCAGCGTGAAACTGGCCGCCGGCCACGAGTCGCGCTCGCCGGTCGAGCCGGTCACGCGGTCGAGGTAGACGCCCAGCATGCGCCTGCCGTCGCGCGCCGTGTGCATCGGCGCGATGTACCACGGGATCAGAATCTCCACCGTCCAGCCTTCGGCATCCTCGCTCACCGCATGCCGCCAGTTGCCGTCCCAGTCCTTGTTGAACTTGTTCTCGTTGATGACCACGGCATCGTTGATGCCGCCGGTCGAGCTCACCACGAAGTCGTAGCCGGTGCGTCCGTCGCCGTTGAAGTCGACCATCACGTTGACCCGGTCGACCTGGTCCTCGAAGTCACGCTGCACGCGCTGGTGCGTACGCGGCACGCCGGGCGGCTGCACGCAGCGGAACGCCACCGCCAGCCCCTTCGGCGTGGCCAGGATCCAGGCCTCGGTCGGCAGCGAGCCCGGCTTGCCGGTGAGCGGCTGGGTCTGGCGGAAGTCGGTGATGTGTCGTGCGCCCTTCCACTCGTCCGCGCCGAGGTGGCCGTCGATGTCGACGGCCAGTGCCGGTGTCGACAGTGCGGCCAGGGTAACGAACAGCAGGCATGCCAGGCGCATGTTGAAAAATTTCCACGGGGAGGCGGCGCGGAGGCGCCGTGGAGGCGATGGAATCGCCACGTCGGGTGGCGCACAGCTTGCCGCCTGTGCGCCGCCGCCTCGACCGCCACAAGTCACGCCATGACTTGTGGCAGGCGCCCCATCGTGCGCTGGCGCCGCCCGCTCAGCGGCGCCGGCGGCGCCCCCACCATGCATGGCGCAGCAGCATCGCCAGCACGATGACGGCGGCGAACGCGCCGTAGCCGTACAGCGCCGGCAACACCTGCTGCCAGATCGCGCCACTGGCGCGGCCGAAGCCATCGACCGTGGGCAACTCGACCGTGTCGAAACCGAGCATCGCGCACTGCACCGCGGTGATCAGCGCCAGCAGCAGGGCAGCAACATCGAAGAGGCGCCGGCCGGACGTGCGCGGCAGGCTCTTCGGGTACGCCCAGTAGCCCCAGCACAGGATCAGCAGCAGCGGCGCAAGCAGCAGGATGGCGAGGTAGCGCATCGGTCGATCACCCGCAAAGTGTGGCGCCGCGCATCAGGCCTGCGCGGCGAGTTGATCCAGCGCCGCGCGCAACTGCGCCAGCGCTTCATCGCGCGCCTGCTCGTCGCGGTAATCGGGCGTGCTGGCGACCGTCTCGCCGTCCAGCTCCAGGCTCATGCCCTGCGCCCGAAGCTGCAACACGGCTGCCACGGCGCCCAATGCCCCGAGCCGCTTCTGCAGCGCGCCGGCCGCCTTCGGGTCGGCGAACGGCTTGGACAGCAGCAACTCCTCGCCATCGGCGGAGAACAGTCGGAAGCGGAAGCTGCCGTCGGCGTCGCGGAAGCTGGCGAAGCGCGGCGCCTTGTCGGGTTTCGCCGCCGCGGCCGCCTGCCCGGCGCGCACCGGCGCGGTGGTCATCGCGCGCAGGCCCAGCACTTCGCGCAGCGCGGCCAGCTTCGGCGTGGCGATCGCGCGCGCCTTCTGTGCGCCCTGTTGCAGGATGGTCTCGATCGCGGCCGGGTCGGCCATCAGCGCCTCGTAGCGTTCGCGCATCGGCGCCACGTCGGCCTCGATGCGCTCGTACAGCGCCAGTTTCGCCTCGCCCCAGCCGCTGCCGTCCAGCAGGGCCTGGCGGAACGCCGCGGTCTCGGCCTCACTGGCGAATGCGCGGAAGATGGTGAACAGTGCGCTGTCGTCCGGATCCTTCGGCTCGCCGGGCGCGCGCGAATCGGTGACGATGCGCATGATCGCCTCGCGCAGCTGCTTCTTGCCGCCGGCGAACAGCGGGATGGTGTTGTCGTAGCTCTTCGACATCTTACGGCCGTCGAGCCCCGGCAGCGTGGCCACCTGCTCCTCGATCAGCGCCTCCGGCAGCACGAAGAACTCGTGGCCGTGCAGATGGTTGAAGCGCTGGCCGAGGTCGCGCGCCATCTCGATGTGCTGGATCTGGTCGCGCCCCACCGGCACCTGGTTGGCGTCGAACGCCAGGATGTCGGCCGCCATCAGCACCGGGTACATGTACAGGCCGGCGGTGATGCCCGCATCGGCGTCCTCGCCCGCCGCGGCGTTCTTGTCCACCGCCGCCTTGTACGCGTGCGCGCGGTTGAGCATGCCCTTGGAGGCGATGCAGGTGAGGAACCAGGTCAGCTCCGGGATTTCGGGGATGTCCGACTGGCGGTAGAAGGTGACCCGCTGCGGGTCGAGCCCGGCGGCCAGCCAACTGGCGGCGATCTCCAGCCGCGAGCGCTCGATCCGCGCGGCGTCGTCGCTCTTGATCAGCGCGTGGTAGTCGGCGAGGAAGAAGAACGCATCCACGTCGTCGCGCCGGCTGGCTTCGACCGCCGGGCGAATCGCGCCCACGTAATTGCCCAGGTGCGGGGTGCCGGTGGTGGTGATGCCGGTGAGGACTCGGGTGTTCATGCTGCGCCGCGCAGGGAAAACGCCAGTCTACGACATCCGGCAAAACGGCTCGACCGAGCGGCCCGCCGTCCACCATGGTCGGCGTTGCCCCTTGCCAAAAAAATCACATGGGCGAGTCCAGATTCTGCCAACCCTGACCATGGCGATGGAGATCCGACTCATGAGCGGAAAGTTCACCTTGTTTAGCGGCAAGAACGGCGAGGCCTACTTCAACCTCAGGGCCGGCAACGGCGAGATCATCCTCAAGAGCGAGGGTTACAAGGACAAGGCCAGCGCACGCAACGGCGTCGAGTCGGTGCGCAAGAACGCGCCGGATGCGGCACGCTACGAGAAAAAGACCTCGGTCGGCGGCAAGTTCCACTTCAGCCTGAAGGCGGCCAACCACCAGATCATCGGCAGCAGCGAGATGTACGAGAGCGAGAGCGAGCGCGACGCCGGCATCGCCTCGGTGATGGCGAACGCGCCGGACGCCAAACTCGTCGAGGAGTGAGCGGCCCTTCGACGCGACCCGCCGGGTCGCGTCGAAGGGCCTCGATCCACTTCAGCGGATCAGCGTGGATTTGCCGAACAGCGATTCGACCAGGTCCACCGCCAGCTTCGCGGTCTGGTTGCGCTTGTCGAAGGCCGGGTTCAGTTCGACGATGTCCAGCGACCTCACCCGGCCGGTATCGGCGAGCATTTCCATGCACAGTTGCGCCTCGCGGTAATCCGGCCCGCCGCGCACGGTGGTGCCCACGCCCGGCGCGATGCTGGGGTCGAGGAAGTCGACGTCGAAGCTCACGTGCAGGTGGGTGTTCTCGTCGATTCCGGCCAGCGCCTCTTCCATCACGCGCTTCATGCCGATCTCGTCGATGTGGCGCATGTCGTGCACCTGCATGTGCGCCTCGCGCACCAGCCGCTTTTCGCCCTCGTCGACCGAACGGATGCCGACGTAGCGGAACACGTCCGGCGTGGTCGCCGGCACGCTGCCGCCCAAGTCGATCAGCCCGGCCGGGCCGATGCCGCACAGGCAGGCCACCGGCATGCCATGGATGTTGCCGGTGGGCGTGGCCTGCGCCGTGTTGAAGTCGGTGTGCGCATCCAGCCACAGCACGCGCAACTGCTTGCCTTCGTCGTGGCAATGACGCGCCACCGCCGAGATCGAGCCGATCGCCAGGCAGTGGTCGCCGCCGAGCATGATCGGCAGGCGGCCAGCCTGAAGCTCCTGGTGAACAGCCGTATGGACGGCCGTATTCCAGGCCACCACCTCATCCAGATGCCGGTAGCCGTGCTCAGGTGGCAGCCACGGATTGAGCGGCCCCTGCAGGTTGCCGCGGTCGATCACCTTCAGTCCGCGGCGCTCCAGCTTCGCCGCCAGGTTGGCTACCCGCAGCGCTTCCGGCCCCATCGCGGCACCCCGATGGCCGGCGCCGATGTCGGTCGGCACGCCGATCAATGAAACGGTCTGATTGCCCATGATCCGTGTCTACCTGCCATGCATCGCGGCGGCCGCGCGGCCTGGGCCGTCGCACGCCGCCGACGTCGGAACGACAGCCGGCGAAGGGGCGTTCCGCCACCATCCCGAACGAGTCACCGCCGTCCCAGTGAGAAGGGTACTCGCGACACGAACCGTCGCGAACGAGCCGAAAGTCTACCGGAACAGGCCCGCCGACGCCCGGACCGGCACGGCCGCACCGGCAAGATGCCTGTCGATGGTCGCCCCCATGGCGTTCCACTCAACGCCGCTGCCGGCTCGCGCCGTAATCGCAGCTGCCGGTGCGCCGGCCGGCGTAGGTCATGTCCATCACCACGCTTTGGCCGCCCATGTTGCTGTTCGCGTGGACGCTGCCCCGGATGTCGTCGTTGGGCAGCAGCTCGAAGCGCGCATCGCCGGTCATCGTCGGCGGATTTCCGCCGCAAACCAGGTGGTAGCTGATGACGCTGCCGAGCTGCCGGTAGTCGCTGACCACGCACTTCTGCTGATGCTGCAGCATGGCGCGCATGTCATGGTCCGTGGAGGCGCACACCTCCTGCGTGGTCGTGCGCGCCGGCAAGTCGCCCGCGCCCGATACCTGCATCTTCATGGTGACCGTCATCGTCATCATGTTGGCGGAACCCGACTGCGCCAGCGCCATGGTGGTCCATAAGGTGAACGCGCCCAGGCCGAAGCGGCGCAAGATGGACGAAACGTGCATGGGCATCCTCCGGCTCGATCTGGAAACGCGCCGCCGCCGGGCCGATGCACGACCGCGGCGATCGCATCCGTTGCATCCACGCTGGCTGCCCGAACCGGCGCGCTCGTCGGTCAGCGGCATCCCGTATGGCGACTTCGTGCCAACTCGTCCTCGCGGCGCGATCGCGCGCCCGGATTCCACGACACCAGATCCCCGGCATTCCGGGGCGGTGAGGCGGCGGGCTTGGCATCCCGAATGATTTTCCCCAGCAGCATCCCTGCAAACAGCGACACTCCACGCCAGAAGGCGGAATGCGCAAGAAGCGTTTGCATGTCGATCACCCCGAGCTGCCCCTGCGCAGCCGTCGAGTGGATCGTAGCAAGCTTTCATGTGGCGTGCATGCCCAACGCCGGCCATGGGGCCGTTGGCAAACCGCCCGTCGACGGCCGGCGTAGTGCACACGATTGAGACCCCGCAAGCACGCCACGACATGGCACGCCGATCATGCCTCGCAGCGGAGTGCGCGGCCGCTGGCGCGACAGCACGCCCGGGATTGCGGCAGGCCGGTGGCGTCAGGCCGCGACGCGCTGCGAGCTGGCGGTCCCCGCATAGTGCGCCAGGGTGATGGTGAACTCCGCACAGGCCATCTCGACACTGACCGTGCGGCCAGAATTGGCGTGCTCTTCCCGCGCCAGTCCGCGCGCCAGCCGGATCGCATGCGTGAAGCGCAGCTTGTCGTACAGCACGGCCTCCCCGCTGCAGATGCGCCACAAGCCATGGCGGCTTTCCTTGATCGACAGAACCATGCGCATCGCTGCACTCCCGGACAGAGGAATCGCCCGGAGCCCCACCCCTGCCCCCCTTGCCGACGGGTGATGCTGTGCCTCCGGTCTTTGCCCAGTCTGCATCGCGCGCCCCGCTGCGTATGTCGGCGCGCACCTAGGGCTGGCGTACGCAAACGGCCCGGAGAGAGCCCCGGCCTCGGCCGGCTCCGTGCTTTCGCCGCTCCGCTCAGCCAGCCCGGCAAAGACTCTGTTGTTCCGGATGCGGTACCCGGCCGTACCGGGCGAGGATGATCGGTTCCGAGTACTCGCCGCGGTCGATGTCGGCCGCCTGTGCGTAAACCAGCACGCCCTCACGTTGTCTGGCCAGCATTTCACCGCGCGTGCGCGCCAGTTGCTCCATGCCGTGAAGAATCGGTTTGTCCGCGACGACGTCGCCGTCCACCTCGTGAAAGCCCTGCACCACGTAAAGCGTACCCATGATGTGCCCTCGCGCATGCCCCCGGCCATGCGACGGTGAACAGGCGGAAGTAGAGAGATCGCGATGGTTTCGTTAAGACCGGGTTGAAGCGTTCAGCCTGGGGCGGGCGCTCGTCGCGGTGCCACCGACCGCGGAGAAAAAGACGGGCGAGTGGCCAGGCGGATGGCTGGAAGCTGGTGCCGGCAGCAGGAATCGAACCCGCGACCTACTGATTACAAATCAGTTGCTCTACCAACTGAGCTATGCCGGCGAAGGCGATGGATTCTAGCAGGGCACATCACGGCGCGTGTTCAGAAGCAGCCGGTGTCGTGTGCGTCGATGCCGGCGGTGCGGACACGGCTGCGCCAGTCGAAATTGCCGCCGTCGGCGACCACCAGATCCAGCCAGTATTCGGGCACGCTCTCGCTGCGCTCGCTCATGCGGGCGGGAAAGCCGGCCGCAGTGACTTCGTCGCGGCGTTTGCGCGCATTCGCCGGGTCCTTGAACAGGCCCAGCGAGATCGTGTTGGGCTGGTCGCCGGAGCTGACCACGAAGTAGTCGTCGATGTTGCGCGCCGCCAACTGGCGCGCCACCGCCAGCGCCTGCGTGCGGCTGCCGGCGGCCGGCAGGTAGACCCACCAGCCACTGGTCTGGCTGGCCTGTTCCTGGCGCGAACGCATTCGCGTGGCCTGCGCGGACAGCGCCTGGCGCGCATTGCGCAGGTCCTGCGGGGTGGCGAACGGACCCAGCGCCAGGCAGCTGTAAACGAGATTGCGCGGTGGCGTCACCGTCGGAGGCACGGCTGCCGACGCCGTCGCTGCCGGGCCGGACTCGGGCAGTTCCGACAGCAGGCGCAGTTCCGCCACGCCGGGGTCGCTGGGCATGCCGCCGCGGGCATACGGCTGCCCCAGCAGCAGCCAGGCGCCCACCGCGATGTTCAGCGCGGTCAACAACACGAACAGCAGACGCAGGAACATCGAACCCCCATCAACCGGCAGCGGGCACCATTCTAGACGGACGGCCCGGGCGTCATGACGCATCGGCCCACACGGCGAGGCCGCGCAGCACGCTGTCCGGACTCAGCCGGGCCGGCAGTGACAGCAGCGGCAGCAGCGATGCGGCATCGCCGCCGCCGAGGATCAGCTGCGGCGTCGCGCCCAGCCGCGCCGTGGCCCGGGTCGCGAAGCGTTCGACCAGCGCGGCCGCCGCGTGCCAGCAACCCGAAGCCACCGCGTCCGCGGTGTTGTCGGCCAGCTCCACGACCACACCCGGCCGCTCCGGCCGCACCTGCGCGGTGGCACCCAGCAGCGACTGCTGCATCAGCGCCGGGCCTGGCGCGATCAGGCCGCCCAGGTGCCGGCCATCGGCCGCCAGCGCATCCAGCGTGAGCGCGGTACCGACGCCGGCCAGCACGCACGGCGCGTGGCCGTCGGCATGCGCCGCCACCATCGCCAGGAACCGGTCCACGCCGAGCCGCTGCGGCTCGGCGTACGCGTTGCGCACACCGCAGGCATGCGCCGGCGTGCGCAGCCAGGTCGGCGCGCAATCGAACAGGCGCTGCGCCACGGCTTCCACCTGCGCTTCGCGCGCGGCATCGACGACCGACGCCGCAAGCACCCGCGCCGGCCGCGGCAAACCGGCCCAGGCCGATGCCATCTCGGCCGCCGGATGATCCTGCCAGTCCACCGCACCGCGTGCCAGCCAGCCTTCCGGCTGCGCCTGCAGCGCCCACTTCAGCCGCGTGTTGCCTAGGTCGAGCAGCAGCCTCATGCGCGGCGCACCGTGACGTCCGCGCTGTCGATCCGGCGCATGCTGCCATCGGCCATGCGCACCTGCAGCGCGCCGCGCCCGTCCACGCCAGCGCCCACGCCGTCGAACACGCCCGGTGCCCCACTCAGCTGCAGCGGCTGGTCGCGCAGCAGGTCGTGGCGCGCGTAGTCATCGACGAACGCGGCGAAGCCCTCGCGCTCGAACTGCCGCAGTCCCTCGACCAGCACCTGGACCAGCGCCGCCGCGGCGCGGTTGCGGTCCGGCGGCGTGCCGCCGGCCAGGGTGGCCAGGTCGCAGGCCGGCTGCCCGGCCTGTTCGCGCAGTGCCGGCGTCAGTCGCAGGTTGAGACCAATGCCGATGATCGCCGCGCACGGCCCCTGGTATTCGCCGCTCAGCTCGACCAGGATGCCGCCCAGTTTGCCGCCGGCCCGGTCGCCGCCGACGGCGAGCACGTCGTTCGGCCACTTCAGCCCGGCTCCGGCGATGCCCAGCTGCTCCAGCGCGCGCAGCACCATCACGCCGACCGCCAGCGACAATCCGCTCAGCGCGGCACACCCGGACTCGAAACGCTTGAGGCAGGACAGGTACAGGTTCAGCCCGGGCGGCGACAGCCACGTGCGTCCACGCCGGCCGCGCCCGGCTCGCTGGGTCTCGGCCAGCACGATGCTGAAGTCCTTCGCCGCGTTGCCACGACGCTGCAGTTCGCTGGAGGTGGAATCGAGTTCCCAGTGCACCTCCAGCGCCCCCAGCGAGCGCGCCAGCGGCGTCGGCAGGGCGGCGCGGATCCGCTTCGCATCCAGCATCTGCAACGGCCAGGGCAGGCGATAACCCGTGGTGCCGCGCGCCTCGATCGGCACGCCACGGGCGCGCAGGGCCTCGACCTGCTTCCAGATTGCCGCGCGGGTCACCCCGGTCCGCGCGGCAAGGCCGGCACCGGACAGTGATTCACCTTCGGCGAGCAGGGCCAGCAATTCGGCCGGCTGCATCAGCAGGCCCCGGAAAGGGCTGCGGCGGCGCGGCGGCGGCAAAAGGAGGGATGGCGGGGCAGCTCAGGCATCGGCGGATTCTAGCCCGGCCGGCCGCCCCTGCGGCATCCCGCGGGCGGGTCGGCAGCACTGGTACGGCGTCGGTGTTTCTGAGACGATCAGGGCCCTCGCTTGAGGGTCAGGGAGTTCGATCGCCATGCGTGCCACCCATTGGCTTATCGGTTGCGCCTTGTGCATCGCCGGGCTCGGCGGCGCGGCGGCCACGAGTCTGGACGCCACCCAGGACCTGGACAGCTCCTCGCACGCCACGCTCGACAACGCCAGTTCCCATGACGGCAACAGCAGCGGTGGCGACGTGTTGGGGCTGAGCCGCGACTGCCCGCCGGCCAGCAGCAACGACAATACCGGTGGCAATGCCGGCAACGGCAGCACCCGCTCCGGCGGTGCTTCCTCCGGGCCGGCGCCGGCCCGCCGGCCGCATCTGGGCTGGCAATCGCTGCTGCCTGGCTCGATCCAGTAACGCCCGGCGTCATGCCGGGGCCATGGTGGCAATCGCTGCGGGCGCGTTTTGAACCGGCGCCGATTGCCGACCCACTGTGGCGACGCGCGCTGGCCGGCTGCCCGCTGGCACGCCGGCTCGACCCCGAACGGCAACTCCAACTGCGCCGGCTGTCCGCCCTGTTCCTCGCGCGCAAGCGCTTCCATGCCCTGGCCGGCGCCGTGCTGGACGACTACTGGCGCCTGCTGATCGCCATGCAGGCCTGCCTGCCGGCGTTGCAGCAAGGGGGCGCCAGCCTGCGCGGCTGGCATGAGGTGCTGATCTACCCGGGCGAATTCAAGGTGCGCCGCAGCCACCACGACGACCGCACCGGCGTGGTCACCGAAGGCGACGAGGTCCGCATCGGCGAGGCGTGGGAACGCGGCCCGCTGGTGCTGTCGCTGGCCGATGTGCAGCTGGACCTGGAGCAGCCGTGGGACGGCTACAACGTGGTCGTGCACGAGATGGCGCACAAGCTGGACATGCTCGACGGGCCGCCCGATGGCGTGCCGCCGCTGGTGGACATTCCGCGGCGGCGCTGGATCCAGCAATTCCAGCAGGCCTACGACCGCCTGGTCGCCACGCCGCCAGACCGCTGCAACAGCCCGATCGACCACTACGCCACCGAAAGCGCCGCCGAGTACTTTGCCGTGGTCAGCGAATTGCACTACTCGCAACCGGTGCTGCTGCGCGAGGCCGAGCCGGCGGTCGCCGAATTGCTGGAAGCCTACTACGGCCGCTCGCCCGCCGAAGGCCGCGAACCGGTGGGTTTCTGCCGCGCGCGCTGAGCGCCCCGCGGAGCCGGCTCAGCTTGCTGCCAGCCTCACGCTGAAGCGCGCGCCGCCTAATTCCGGCGAACGGTCGACCACCAGTTCGCCCTGATAGGCATGCACGATGTCCTGCACGATCGACAGGCCGATGCCATGGCCCTGCACCCGCTCGTCGCCGCGCACGCCCCGCTGCAATACCTTCTCGATCTGGTCCTCGGCAATGCCCGGGCCGTCGTCTTCCACGCTCAGCCACAGGCCGGGGCGCTTGCGGCCGGATTGCGGCTGCATCTTCACCACCAGCAGCACGCGGTGGCCGGCCCACTTGAACGCGTTCTCCAGCAGGTTGCCCATCAGCTCCAGCAGGTCGCCCTGCTCGCCGTAGAACACCGCACCGTCCTCGATGTCGAATTCGCAGAGAACATTTTTGGCCGCGTAGACCTTCTCCAGGCCCTGCACCAGGTCCTCGGCATGGCCGGCGATCGGCACCGCGCTGGCGAAGGTCTGCCGGCCGGAGGTGGCGGCGCGCGACAGCTGGTAGGCGACCAGCTCGTTCATCCTCCGCACCTGGTCGAGCACGCTGGCGCGCCGCGCCGCCTCGTCGCCGGTGGTCGGCGACTCCAGCTGCGAGCGGATCACCGCCAGCGGCGTCTTCAGGCTGTGCGCCAGGTCGGCCAGGGTATGCCGGTAGCGCGTGCGCTGCTCGCGCTCGTTGGTGATGAACGCGTTGATGCGCTCGGTCAGGCCGGTCAGCTCCAGCGGGTACTGGCTGTCCAACTGCTCGCTGTCGCCGCGTTCGACCCGGCTCATGTCGCTGGCCACCTTGCGCAGCGGAGTGAGGCTCCAGCGCAGCAGCAGCAGCTGCAGCACGATCAGCATCACGCCGAGGATCGACAGCCACACCACCAAGGTATGGCGGAACACCGCGTTCTCGCCCTCGAGCTGGTCCTCGGTTTGCGCCACCAGCACGGTGAGCCGCACCGATTTCCTGTCCACGGTGTCCAGCGCCACGCCGTAGCTGTAGTAGTACAGCCGGCCCATGTGGGTGTCGATCGGCCCCACGAACTGGCTCTGGCCCGGCTCCAGCGGCCTGAGGAAGGCGAAATCGCGACCGATCGCCGACGACGATTCCCAGTGATAGCCGTGGTCGCCCAGCGCCACCGCATACAGGCCGGAACCCGGTCGCGAGAAGTTCGGGTTCGGCGAGGTTTCCGGCGGCAACAGCCTGCCGTACCGGTTGACGTCGGTACTGGTGATGTACGCGATGGCGAAATTCTCGAGCCGATCGTGCAGCGTGCGCAGCGCGCGCGCCTTGTTGGTCTGGGTCAGGGTCAGCCCGACCAGGCCGAGGAAGCCGGCCAGCACGAGCGTGGTGGCGATCGCCGCGCGTGCCGCCAGCGACAGCGGGCGGCGCGGCGACCCACGCTCATTCGTCGTCGCCGTCGGTGCGCGGGATGGCAAAGCGGTATCCGCGTCCACGTACCGTCTCGATGGGTTTGAGGGTGCCTTCCGGGTCGAGCTTGCGCCGCAGGCGGCCGATGAACACTTCCAGCACGTTGGAGTCGCGGTCGAAATCCTGCTGGTAGATGTGCTCGGTGAGGTCGGCCTTGGACACCAGCTCGCCGGCGTGCAGCATCAGGTATTCCAGCACCTTGTACTCGTAGCTGGTCAGGTCGACCGGCTTGCCTTCCACCATCACCGTCTGCGCGGTGGTGTCCAGCTTGATCATGCCGCAGGCCAGGATCGGCTTGGACCAGCCGCTGGCGCGACGCACCAGCGCATTGATGCGCGCCAGCAGTTCCTCGACGTGGAACGGCTTGACCAGATAGTCGTCGGCGCCGTACTTCAGCCCCTCGACCTTGTCCTGCCAGCTGCCCCGCGCAGTGAGGATCAGGATCGGGTAGCGCTGGCCGTGCTCGCGTAGCGCCTTGACCAGTTCCATGCCGGACATCTTGGGCAGGCCCAGATCGATGATCGCCAGGTCGAACGGCACCTCGCGGCCGAGGTAGATGCCCTCCTCGCCGTCCTGCGCCGCATCGACGGCGAAGCCATCGCGTTTCAGGCGTGCCGCCAGCGTCTCGCGCAACGGCGCCTCGTCCTCCACCAGCAGGATGCGCATATCAGCGTTTCTCCTTGCGGCCCGCATTCTTGGCGGGCGAGTTCTTGGTTGATTGGGCAGATGACGGATTCTTGCCCGATTCTGAAGAGACCACCATCACCTTGACGTGACCGTCCAGGGTGAGCACCTTGATGCGGTATTCCTGCCGGCGCCCGACCCCCCGCTGCTCGGCCGACAATACCTTGCCGCCGGTCTCCTGCTGCACCTGGAGTACCGCCTGGTCCAGCGTCACCGTCGCCTCGGCCGACTGCGCCAGGGCCGACCCGAACACGCCGACGAACAGCGATATGAGCAGAGCCGGGATGAAGTTTTTGTGCGTCGTCATGCGTGAAGTTTCCAACCGGCCCTTGCCCAGGCGCCCAGCCTAGGCAGTCGGGCCTGAATACTGACCGGACGGGCGGCGGCTGTCACGCCGCCGCCGCGCAGGGCGCCATCGCCTGCTCCAGCAGCGCCCAGCCGGCGCCCGGCAGGTGTGCGCCTTCGCTGAGCGTGCGGCGGAACGCGCGCGCTCCCGGCTCACCCTGGTACAGGCCGAGCAGGTGCCGACTGATGTGTTTCAGCGCGGTGCCGCGCGCCAACTCGGCCTCCACGTAGGGACGCAGGCGCTGCAGCACATCTTCGCGGCGGGGCAGCGGCTCGTCGTGCAGCGCGTGTTCGAGCTGCGCCAGCAGGTACGGGTCGTGGTAGGCGGCGCGGCCCAGCATCACGCCGTCCAGCTGTGCCAGGTGCGAACGCACCTGGTCCACCGTGCTGATACCGCCGTTGATCACCACTACCAGCGGCGGAAACTCGCGCTTGAGCCGGTACACGCGCGCATAGTCCAGCGGCGGGACCTCGCGGTTCTCCTTCGGGCTGAGGCCTTTCAGCCAGGCCTTGCGCGCGTGCACCACCAGCACCTCGACGCCAGCCTCCAGCATCAGTTCGGTGAACTGCTGCAGGCCGGCGTAGTCGTCCTGGTCGTCCACGCCGATGCGGCACTTCACCGTCACCGGCACGCTTACCGCGTCGCGCATCGCCTTCACGCAGTCGGCGACCAGCGCCGGCTCGTACATCAGGCAGGCACCGAAGCGACCCGACTGCACGCGGTCGGACGGGCAGCCCACATTGAGGTTGATCTCGTCGTAACCCGCCTCCGCACCCAGGCGCGCCGCCTGCGCCAGTTCGTACGGCTCGCTGCCACCCAACTGCAGCGCCAGCGGATGCTCCTGCTGGCTGTGCTCGAGCAGGCGCAGCTGTTTGCCGCGCACCAGCGCCGCGCTGGTCACCATCTCGGTATACAGCCGCGCGCGCGGCGACAGCAGCCGGTGGAAGTAGCGGCAGTGCCGGTCGGTCCAGTCCATCATCGGCGCCACCGAAAGCTGCCAGGGCGGGGCGCGGTGGTGGTTTTCGGCCATATTCGGAACATCTCGGGGAGTTTCCGGGTGAATGCTACGTCACCCCGGCGTTTGCTCCTATGCCCGCGTGCTGCGCCGTGCCTACCCGTTCACCTTCGCGGCCTTCTTCACCGGTCTGGCCCGCGCCTTCTTCACCGCACTCGGCGCCGCCACGGCGGCGCCTGGCACCAGCACCGCCCCGGCCCCGGTCTGCAGGCCAAGCCTGGCCTGCAGCAACTGGCACAGCGAGTCGAACCGGCAGCAGCATTCGGCATAGCTGCCGTTGTCACCGGTGACACCGAGCACCGCGTAGTGATGCCCTCCGCGCGGCGGCAGGGTGGCGGGTGCGCCGTTCGCCAACGGCCAGTCGAGCTGGCCGTTGCCGGCCACGCGCGCGGGAATCAACCAGTACTCGCCGGTGGCGTACACGCCACCCGGCTCGAAGGTGATCTGGACGCCGTCTTCCAGTGCCATCGGCGTGCCCTCGGCCACGGCCAGCACGCCTTGCGCATTCACCGCATCGCGCTGGTCCCAACGGCGCAGCAACGGATGCTGGCGCGGATCGCTGTCCAACGGCCATGGCACGATGTTCTTCGGCACGTTCAGGGTGACGCTGCCATTCGCCGGGTCGATCGCGAGCACCTGCAGCAGCGGATACGCGCGCTGCCCCAGCGTATAGCGGTCGTCGACCAGCTCCACCCAGTCGTTCGCCGCCAGCCCGAGCCGGGCATCGCGGCCGAGCCGGGCCAGCGTCACCGTCAGTGGCGCACTGCCGTCGTCCGCCGTGGCGCCGAGATCGCTGCGGGTGACCGGGAACACCACCGAGCCGTTCTCGCGCGACCACTTGAAGCTGGCCGTGCCGGCCGGCCCACCCTGGTGGATTTCGACCCGGTACAGCTGGTTCTCCATGCCGCGGTAGCGCGCGTCGGCGGCGATCACGCAAGGATCGTCATCGGTCTCGTGGGGGCCCAGCTCGGCGCGCAGCCGCGGCGACGCATAGGTCGCGCGCGCATCGAGCAACTGGCGCACCAGCGCGCAGGGCGAGGCGTTGGCCTGGTCGCCGCCGTCGAGGCTCTTGCGCAGCGAGGCCACCTCGGCCAACTGCTGCTTGATCGCGGCGGCACTGGTCGGATTGTCCGCGGCTTGCTGACGCGTCTTCAACGCCGTGGTGACGTCGTCGAGCTGTTGCTGCGCCCGCGGTTGGTCGAGCATGCGCAGCTGCCACACCACTTGCGCACGCGAGGCGGTGTCGACGCCGTCCAGCGCCGCATCAGCGATGCCCGGCGCTTCCACCGCGCACAGGTGCCGCTCCCACACGTCCAGCCACAACGCGTAGCCCTGCGGCGGGTTCTCGAAGCCGCTCTTGCCGTCGGCCACGCCGTAGTCAGGCGTGGGCGCGTACGGCTGTTGCGCCAGCGTGCAGGCAGCCTCGTTCACGCACAGGATGCCGTCGACGTAGAAGTGCCCCGGCGCCAGTTGCCAGTCGGCCAGCGGCAGCGGCTTGCTGCTGCCGTCCGCGTTGGTGACGCTGGCGGTGATGGCGAAGCCGCTGCCCGCGGCCCAGCACGGGCCGACCAGGTCGCGCACCAGGCTGCGCAGCAGCTGCAGCTGGATCTGCGCCTGTTCGTTCCAGTCCGCCTCCAGCAACACGCGGCCCTGCTGCTGGAACACCTGGCTGTAATGCCGGGTCGGATCGAAGCTGACGCGTGCGAAGTCGCCTTTCATGGTCGATCTCCTAAGTCGCAAAGAGGATGCCGGCGTCCGTGCCCGCCGGAACGTATTCGGTCAGCCGCGCCGCGAGGTTCGCCTCGCGTTGCGGCTCGTACAGGTCGTGCCAGACGCCCATCGCAGAACGGTCGGACGCACCGCGGCGGATCTCCGCGCAGCAGCCATCGGCCAGGCGCAGGTAGTGCGGCGTGCCGTAACGCCGGCTGCGGAACTGCGGCACCACGCGCAGCCGTTCGTGCGCGCGCTGCTCCGGCGCCACCGCGGCCAGCGCCAGGTCGGGCTGGCAGTGGAAGCGTCGCGGCGTGCGCGAACCGTCCGCCACGTAGCAGAAACGCACGCAGCCCTGCTGCCGGCGCAGCACGCGCAGCGGGCTGGCGAAGATCGAGTCCTCGGCCAGCACGATGCCGTGCGCCTGCACCGTGCCGATCACCGTGCAGCGGCGGAAGCTGGCCTCGACATACGCCACTGCCTCGTCCGGCGCGCCCAGCGCCACGCGCTCCATGCCGGTGGCGTCGAGGATGCTGTCGCACAGTTCCAGCGGCGGCGGCTCGCCGCGCTGCTCGGGGCTGATCACCATGATCGCGCCGAGGATGCTGTGGCGGACGCGCAGCGCAGCGCGCGTGCGATCGAACGTGACGCTGGGTTCACCCGGGCGCTTCGGATCGCAATCGCACTGCAGCGCCCAGCCCGGCACCAGGGTGCAGTGCCGGATCACCAGTTCGCACAGGTCGCCGGTCGGCGCGTCATCTTCTTCCGCCGGTCCATGCACCTCGACGCCGCGGCCCACGATCAGCAGGCCGTCGAGCAAGACGCGGCTGCCGGCATGGCCACTGACGCTGAGCGCGTCCGGCTGGCTGGCGCGCACGTCGAGCAGGCGCAGCACCGGTCGCGTGCGTTCGGCGGCGCGCAGCTGGATCGCCTCGCCGGCATCGAGCTGCAGATCGAGGCTGCCTTCGTACACGCCGCTCTCGGCCAGCTCGATGATCAGCGCGTGCAACGCCGGCGTGGCCGCCTTGGCGGCGGCCCACGCCGCCAGCGCCTCGGCGACGCTGCCGAAGTGGCCGGCCGGCCAGCTGGCGTTTGCCGCACGATCCGGCCGCGTCGCATGCACCACGTAGCGCGTGGCGCCTTCCAGTTCCGGCGTGACCCGTGCGTACTCGCCGCCGCCGAGATCGGCGGCAAAACCGTACTGGTAGCTCACCCACACGCCGCGCTTCGGCCGCTGGTTGGCCGGAAACAGCAGGCGGCCGCGCTCGGGATCGACTGCCACGCGCCCCCGCTTCACCTGGCCACCCCAGCCGGACAGATCCGCCGGGATCAGCGCCTCGCGCGGCACCGGCACGCCCTGCCCTTTCGCCGGCCAGTCCGGCGCCCACAGCTGCACGCTGCGGCCGTCGCCGTAGAGTTCGGCCGCCACGCTGGCGTAGTCGGCCAGCACGCCGCGCTCGGCGAAACGCCAGCGGCGCTGCGGCAGCGGCAGGTTGCGCTCGTCGGCGATGTGGGTGGGTTCGGTTTCCGCGACCGGGCGCTGGAACAGTGGCGTGTCGTTGCCGAGCACGCTGAAGCTGAAGCAGTGCGGGCCGCGCTCCTCGATGCAGTACGCCGGGGTGCAGCTCACCGGGTAGCTGCGCAGGCGGCAGGCGAACACGCCCACCGCGGGGATGTTGTGGCGGCCGCGCCGATGCGCGCTGCCCAGGCGCCGCAGGTCGACGCTGTGCGCGAACGGATCGAACGCGCCGTTGGCCCAGCCGAGCCGCTGCAGCCGCCCGGGATCGCGCAGGTCGGCCGTGCCGCCGCGCCGCGGATGCAGGTGGTCGAGATGCTGCATCCAGCCGAGCCGGCGGTAGAACTCCACCGCGCGCGCCGGCCAGCCCGCCGCGTCGCGGGACAGGTCCTCCAGCAGCGACAGCGTGCCCTTGCGCCGGCGCGCGTCGATCGCGTTGGCCACGTCGGCGCGCGGTGCCAGCACGCGGCCGAGGCCGCCATCGCGACCGCCGTCCGCGCCCAGCGTGGCCGCTTCCGGCAGCAGCGTGTAGCCGAGCAGGTCGCCGATATACGGCACCACCCAGTCGTCGCAGGTCTCGATGAAGGCGTTGCCGTACAGCCGCGCGATGTCCTGCTCGATCACCTCGACTTGGCTCGACAGCACGCGCAGGAAATCGCGCAGCGCATAGCCCTGCTCCGCATCGCGCATGCGGTAGACCACCGGCAGCAGGTCGAACAGCCGATCCGCTCGCGCGCTCATGGCGCGCCCTCCTTCCGCTTGCGCGCTCATGGCGTGGCCTCCTGCAGCAGCAGTGTGTCGGGGATGTTCGGCGGCAGGTAGGCGAGCTGCGCCGGGCGCAGCGTGCCTTGATCGTCGTAGCGGGCGGGCAGCACGCGCACGCGCGGCGGCACCGTCGCAACGGTCGTGGCGGTGGCGTGGCTCATCAAGCCAACGCCATCACCCTGCTTGTCGCCGCTCACGCCGAAACCGGCCAGCAGGGTCGCCTCGTCGAGGCTGCCGAACGCGTCCACGTCGACCCAGGCCACGCCGCGCACGGCCTGCACGCAGGCGACCAATTCGCTGAGGTAGACGCTCTGCGCCAGAGCGCGCCGCTCGAAGCCGAACGCATCCAGCAGCGCCGCGCGCACGGCCGGCTCGACCGACTCCCACGCGAAGTCCGGCAGCAGCCCCACCTTCGCGCTCACGGTCAGCGCCAGCAGCTCGCGCACGCCCAGTTGCACCGACAGCGACGGATCGCCGTAGCGCTGCAGTGCCTGCAGCAGGTTGCGGTACAGATCGGAAGACGAGTCGATCGGCGCATCGGCGGCACCGGCGATGGTCACCTGCACCCGGTGGCCCAGCTTGATCGCCGCCGCCTTGCCGACGCCGCCGAACGTGCGCGCAAAGTCGGCGTAGTCCGGCACCGAGACCAGCCGGTCCAGCGCCAGCACCGCCAGCGGCACGTTGCGACGCGCCTGATCGCGCGTCTCCGCGTCGGCGCCGCCGGAGGCGCGCAGCGGGTTGATCACCCCCTTGACGCCGAGCGGCCGGGTCGCCAGCAGGCTGACCTGTCGTGCGCGCACGTTGCCCGGCGTGCCGATGCCGTTGCGGTAGGTGGCGACGATGTTTTCGATGCCGGTCGGCGGACGCGCGCCATGCGTGCCGTCGCCGAACTGCACCGTGGTCCTGCCGCCGTCGTCGATGGCGGTGACGAAGTTGCGCTCGGCCGCGCCGACGAAGGCGAGGTTGCGCGTCTCGTGCCACCGCATGTCGTTGACGCGCAGCGTGAGCGTGCTCTGCACGCCATCGGCGGTGGCCGCGGAAACGTAGGTCAGCGGTGGCTGCTTCAGCACGAAGGCCTGCATCGACGCCGCACCGCTGCCGCTGCCCAGCACCTCGCGGCGGCTCTCGCCGTGGGTGGCGCGCACCACGTTCGCCTGCACCTGCACGCTGTCGCGCACGTAGCGATAGGCCAGGCCCGTGTTGCCGAACACCAGGGTGCTGTGCACCGTGTCGCCGGGCAGGTTCGCCTCCACGCCCTGCTCCACCGCGGACAGCATCACCAGCTCGGCGGCCGTCACCGCGTCGGTACCCGGCACGTCGCTGCGCCGGCCTTCCACGATCACCCAGCGGCCAGCCTTGAGGCCATCCACCGCGCCGTCGAGGGTGAGGCGGGTGGCGCTGTCGCCGGTGCTGCGCGGGCTGCCGTCGGCCGCGACCGCGCCGATCTCGTCGGCGATCGCCAGCTCGGCCAGCGGCAGCGAGTCGCTTTGTGCGTAGACCTGGGTGGTGCGCAGCGTCGACATTGTCGGTGCCTGCCACACGGACGTGTCCGCGTCCGGCTTGACCAATTCGATCCCGGTGGTCTTGCCGCTGATGCCATAGGCACTGCGCGGATGCACCTGCACGCGCCTGGCCTGCGCAACGACCGGTGGGCCGTAGCGCCCCGACTGGATCAGGAGAAAACTGCCCGCCTGGACGCCGTCGTAGGCATTGTCGAGCTGCACGAGGTCATCCTCTTCGCCGCCGTCCCCGATGGAATCCCAGTCGCCATCCGGCCGGGACACGTAGGGCACGGTGTTCTTGGTGGCGCTGTCCGTGTTCAGTCCAAGCCCCATGATGCGCGGCGCGTTGTAGCCGAACAGCGGCGCGGCCAGGCGCAGCGCGTACACGCCGTTCAATGTCGGCGAGGGTTCGCCCTGCGGCACGCTGGCCCAGGCGCGGTAGAAGGTGTCGTGCAGTTGCGGCGCGAATTTCAGCAGCAGCTGCGGTCGCGCATCGCTGGCCTTGCCCAAGGCCGCGGCGACGCTTCGTTGCAGGCGCAAGCTGTTGGCTGGCTGCAGCGTGGCTTGCAGCGTCAACGCGCCGAACAGCGCACCGAAACCGCCTGCCGGCGGCGGGCTGACGGAGCCGCCGTCGCCGAAAGCCTTCACTACGGCCAGCAGGAATGCCTGCGCCGCCGCCGGGCCGCCGGCAAGGGTTCCCACCTCCAGGCCGAAGCTCCCCAGGAGCTGGTTGACGCTGCCGGCATCGCCGCCGCCGAGCAGCAAGCCCCGATAGAGCCTTTCCATCTTGCTGCGCAGCGACGTCCCGTCGGACGCCAGCGCGGCGACCGCCGCTTTCGCCGCCGCCACGATCTGCACCTTCAGTGCGCCAAGCGGCTGCAGCAGCAGCTTGCTGCGTCCGTCCCGCTGGTGCACTTCGATCGACTGCACCAGGCGGATGGCCGGCACGCCGCCGGGAAGTTCACCGAACAGGAACAACAGGCGATCGTTCGGCTTGAGGCCGGTGGCCGTGCTGGCGATCCACACCGCGTCGAGCGTGGCGACGTTGTCCAGCGTGATGTCCTGCGGCCGCGTCAACCGCGGCTTGAGCGCGTTCCACTCGTAGCGAGCGTCCAGCGGCTCGGCGGTTTCGAAGGTTTGCATCTGTTCGCCCGGCGCCGGCACCGACTGCGCGCGCGCACCGGCAGGAATCGTCACCGGCGGCGAATCCTTCTCCACGGTGTAGGCGAGGTAGACGCTGGCGGCCACGCCGGGACGCAGGCGGTAGTCGACCAGCCGCGCCAGCTCCAGCACCGAGCGGCGCTCGGTGGCGGTGCGCAGGTAGGCCTCGTTGGCGATGCGTTCGGTATAGAAGCTCAGCACGTCGGCGCCGACCGCCCAGGCGTCGATCAGCGCCATCGCCGGATCGTCGGCCTCGCGCGTGCGCAGTCCGGCCAGCGCCGGCAGCGCGGCGTCGCTCAAGCCGGCTTGCATGGTCGCGCGGAAGTCGGCATAGGTGCCGACGCGATACGCGAGACTGTCCAGCCCCGGCCGGTTGGTCAGCGGCAGCGGCGTGCCGGCAGTCGCGCCGCAACCGCAGGCACAGGCGTGTTTGCCGCAAGCGCTACAGCAGCTCATCGGCCACCTCCCAGCGTGAACGCGATGCTTCCGTGGTCGGGATGATCCGGGTCGTTGTCGACCTGGGCAATTTCGCGCGCGGCCAGGTGCAGCACGCCGTCGTCGGGCACGCTGCCATCCACGCCGTCGGCGCGAGCCAGCGTGGTGACCTCGACGTGGGCCACGCCGGCGATCGCCTGCGCCTCGGCCAGCAGGGCGCTGGCGAACACCGGCGCGCCCAGTTTCAGCCGGTCCGGATGGAAGAAGCCGGGCGTGCCATCGCGGCGCAGGCCCGAACTGAAGCGGTCGCGCAGCCCGGCCTCGACGTGGGCGATGAGGAAGTCCGGCCGCACGCAGACGAACAGCGCGATGCGCAGCGGCACGTAGCAGGCCGCATGCACCTCGACGTCGTGGCCGATGCGGCGGTAGCGCTCCAGTTGCGCGCGGATGCGCCGCGCCAGCTCCGCCGGCAGCGACTCGCGGCCCAGCGGGTCGACCACCACGTCGGCGGCGTACCAGCTGCCGCTCCACTCCAGCGCGGCGGCGGCGCCCTGCAGCTGCGGCGCGCGCGCGGCGAAGCTCGCGTAGTCGTCGGCGACGACCGCGCGCAGCGGCTTCGCGCGGAATGCGCCCGGCGCGTACAGCTTCACCTCGGCCAGGCTCTCCGGCGCGGTGCCGCCGCTGGCCGGCAGCGGGTTGCGCGGCTGCAGCTCGGCGGACAGCACGCCGGACTTCAACGCCAGCCACACGATGCTGTCGCGGCCCGCGTTGCCGGCCGGGCCGTTGCCGACGCGCGAGGCGGCGCGGAAGAAGTCGCCGGCCTGTGGCTGCGCGCCCAGCACGCCGTCGCCGAAGCGCAGGTGCGCGGCGCCGTCGTCGTCGATCTCGACCACGAAGTGGCGGTCGTCCGGACCGCTCGCCAGCAGGTCCTGGCGGGGCAGCCACTGCCAGCGCGGATCCGGCGTGCCGGCCACCAGCACCTCGTCGAGCGCGCCGCCGTAGACGGTGAGCTGCGGCAGCGCCTGGCGTGGATCGCGCGCCAGCAGCCGACACACCGGCGCGTGCGGCGGCAGCGGCTCGGCCCAGGTCAGCGGCGTATCCGGCAGCACGTGGCCGGTGTCGGACGGCGGACGGCGCACGTCGGGCACGGCGCCGTCGCAACGGCAGCAGCCGTACTGCGTGCCGCCGGGCACCAGCCAGCAATCCTCGGCCAGCGTGCCGCAGCGCGTGCAGGCATCCGGCATCGCAGCGAGCGCGGCGGCGAGGCCGGGGTAGTCGCCATCGCCACCGGTCGGCATGCAGATCGCCGACGAAACGCACTGCCCCCGCACGTGTTCGCCATGATCGACCAGCAGCACGTTGCCGCGCGCCAGGCTGACGTCGTGCAGCCATGCGCAATCCGGCGCCGGCGTGCGCACCGACAGGCACAGGTCGAACGGCAGCGCGTCGCAAGGATCCCACGCCACTTCCAGCAGCAGCGTGCCGTCGAGCGGATCGACGGACGTCCGGACGTCCGTCAGGCGCACCGCGTGCCGGTGCGTGGGATCGGCGTCGGCCGGGTTGCCGGTCTGCGGTCCCAGCACCTCCTCGAAGATCAGCAGGTCGCCAGCCACGAGTTTCAGTGCGCGTTGCGGCGCCGTGGCGGCGGCGACATCCGTCGTCGCCGGCGGCGCCGATGGCGGCGTGTCGACCAGGGTCGCCCGTGTGCTGCCACGCGGCAGGCAGCACAGCTCGTCGCCCCAATTGTGCAGCCGGATCGCGCTGTGCGCGGCGACCACGTCGAACGTGGTCATGCCGTCCAGCGGCAGCGGCTCGTAGATCAGCGCACCCTGCGCGCGCGCCGCGTCGAGCTGGGCCGCGTCGATCACGCCGGGTTGCGGATGGCCCTGCCCCGGCGGCGGCACCAGCAACAGCAGGTTGTCCAGCTCGAGACTCAGATCGTCGCTCGATGCCAGCGTGACGAAGGCGCGCGCATTGCAGCCCTCGTGCATGCGGTAGTCGACCAGTCGCGCATGCCGGCGCACCGAGATGCGCTTGCGCGCGGTGCCCAGGTAGGCCTCGGTGGCGACCGCGTCCTGGTAGTAGCTGAGGTAGTCGGCGGTGTATGCCAGCGTCTCCACCAGCGCGATGCCGAGGTCCGGTACGTGACGCTCCTGCCATGCCGGCAGGTCCAGCGCGAGGCGGTCGAGGAACAGCTGGCGGAAGCTGGCGTAGTCCTTCGCCAGGTAATTGATCTCCGGCGCGGGCGACGGCGGCGACACGCACGGCGTCTCGTCGGCGCAGTCCAGCGTCTTCGCGCAGTCCAGGCGGAAGTGCAGCGTGACGCAGGCGTAGCGCGGGTCGAAGCCGGGATAGGCCTGCCAGCTCGCCGGGTCGTTGCCGGAGGCCGCATCCACCAGGCACAGGCAGTACGCGGTGTGGTCGCCTTCGCGGTCGAGCACCACGCGCAGGCAGGCGTCGTCGTGCATGTCCGCTTCCAGCTCGGGGTTCACGCTGAGCACGCGCAGCCCGGTGATGCGGTCGCCGCCGCTGATCCGCACGGTGGCCACGCCGAGGCCTTGCGGAATCTCGCCGAACAGGTGCACGCACAGGCTCACGCCGTCGTCGCTCACCTCGACGTAGTCGATGCCGTTGAGTGTGCCGACCTGACGCAGCTTCTCGCGCCGCGCCGGCACGCTGCAGGCCGGCAGCGGCGCGCAGCCGATCGTACCGAGACTCGCATGGGCGTTCGCGCGGTTCATGGCAGGCTCCGCACGAAGCTGTCGCTGCGCGTGTCACCGCTGGCGCGCACGGTATAGCTGAGGTCGACGCGCAGGGTGGCGTCCTCGCTGCTGACTTCGAGCTTGCCCACGTCGATCACGTCGCCCAGCCAGCGCTGCAACGCCGCCTGCAGGGTGAACTGCAGCGCGGCGGCCAGTTCCGGGCTGTTCGGCGCGAACACCAGCTGCAGCAGGCCGCTGCCGAAATCGGGCCGGTTCACCCGCTCGCCCGGGCTGGTGAACAGCAGTTGCTCGATCATGTCGCGCACGTGCTCGTCGTCGCCGGTTTCCGCGACGCGGCCGCGGGGGTCGAAATGGAACGGGTAATCCATGTTCATGATGGGACCCTCACATCGCGGTGACGCGCGTCTGGCTGGCGACGATCAGCAGCGGCGTGCCGGTCGGCGCGCAGATCGCCTGGCTGTCGATGAGCAGCAGCGGTTGTCCGTTGGAAGTCACCCGGGTGGCGGCGGTGACGAACTGCGCGGTGACGCACGGCCCGTTTGCCGCCGTCGGTGGCGGCAGCGCGCAGCCGGCAATCAGCCACGGCGCCGGCATCGTCACGCTGGGCTGGCCGCTGACGGTGACGCGCGGATTCGGAGCGGTGGCCTGCGCCTGGCCGCCGTGCGAGCAGAGCACGCTGGCGCCGACATGGATGAGGAAGCCCGGCATCATGCATCTCCCTAGGTCACGACCAACGCGCCGTTGTTGATCGTCACCGTCGGCCCCGCGAGCACGATGGTGGCGCCCTGGCCGTTGGAGATCGTGATGCCGACCTCGTTGACCATGATCATCGCGCCGGTGACGCTCTTCAGCAGGATGCCGCCGGCCGGCCCCGGCACGTCGCTGATCGCGATGGTGTTCTGCAGGCCCGACTGCAGCACCACGCTCGGACTGGCCGGATTGCCGGCCAGCGCCAGCGCCGGCACTTCCGCCGCGCTGCCCCAGAAGCCGCCGACCCAGACCGGATAATCCGGATCGCCCTGCTCGAACTCGACCCACACGCCGGCGCCGATCTGCGGCACCACGTAGACGCCGCTCTGCTTGCCGGCGATCGGCACGCACGGCATCGCCCAGCTCGACGGGATCAGCCCGGACACGTCCGGCACCATCACCTGGATGCGTCCGCGCTGCTCCGGGTCCACGTTCTGGATCACCGTACCGCGGTACTTGCCGAAGAACTTGCTCATGGCAGCACCAGCGGCACGGTCGAAACCAGGCCCTTGCGCGACAGCTGGAAGCTCTGCCGGTACTCGCCGCGGCGGATCGTGTGGCGCACCTGGGTGACGTAGTGCAGGCCGTCGAACGCCGGGCCGACGCCGCGCACGCCGACCAGCTGGCGCGGCTGCAGCACGCGGCCGTAGCGCACCACGTCGAGGCTGCCGCGGCCGGTGACGGTGTCGGCGGATTTCGCCGCCTCGGCCATGCCCAGCAGCAGCGCGCGCTGCGGCGAATACTTCGCGGTCTCCGGCAGCGGGCGGAACTGCTGCGGCGGCGGATCGATCAGGCCCAGCGGCGGATTGAGCGGCCCGATGTCCGGAATCGGCAACGGCAGCGGCACCTTGGTCTGCTCGTTCTGGATGTAGACCACTGGCAGCTGTCGCGCGTTGCCGTCGTAGCTGAAGCTGAGCTCGTCGACGTTGCTGGCCGCATCCATGTCCGCGTTCAGCGCCGGCTGCGGCACGCCTACCTTGATCTTCGGCCCCCAGTACGCGGTGCTCATGCCGGGCAGCGGGCCGGGCTCGAGGTAGAACACGTAGCCGACGCGCTCGGCCAGCAGGCGGATGTACTCCAGGTCGCTGCCCTGCTGGGTGGGAATACGGTTGGTCGGGATCGGCACGTCGATCGCGATGCTGGGGATCACCAGCGGCACGATGCCGAGGAACGCGTACTTCGCCAGCAGCAGCGCCACGATCGCCTCGGCCGGCATCGCCGGATACGGCAGGCCGGGCAGGCCGGAGAACTCCAGCTTGGTCATCACCGCAGTGAGGTCGTCGCCGGTGACCTGCAAGGTGGTATGGCGCTGGTCCGCACCCGGCACCACTTCGGTGCGGGTCACCACGCCGTCGATCAGCACCTGCGGCATGCCGTTCACGGTGACCACCACGATCACCCGCAGCAGCGGCACCACGCCGCCGCCCGAGAGCAGGAACAGCGTGTGCAGCGGCGACTGCACGCTCAGCGTGAACTGCAGGGTGAACGCACCGGCCGCTTCGTCCGGCGCGTTCACCTCGATCCGGGTCAGCGCATCCAGCACGAGCTGCGGCACCGGCACCGGCACCACCGGGCCGACCAGCAAGGTCAGGTGGATTCCCTCAAGCATGCGGCACCCCCGGGATGCCTTCGGGCAAGGTGATGCGCAACGGCTTTCCTGTCGTCTCGGTCAACTCCCCGGGACGCAGCGCGCGGTTCGCGTCGCACAGTCGCCAGAACTGTTCCGGATCGCCCAGGTACTTCGCCGCGATGTTGTCCAGCCGCTCGCCCTGCACCACGCGGTGCCACTGCAGCAGGGCGAGGTTTTCCGGCGGCGGCACGAAGCGGCGCTTCAGGTACGTCACGATGGTGCCGTCGGCGCGCACGAAGCTCGTGGTAGGCGTCAGCGCGTAACGGCTGGTGGGAGGAAAGTTCGCGTTCATCACGGCACTCCGCTCAAGCCCAGCGCGGACAGCTGGCCGCCGGCGCCGCCGGCCAGGCGCTCCTTCTGCTGCAGGTAGCTCATGAACAGGCTGGCGGCCTTGTGCCCGGACGGCACGTCGTTCACCGACAGCACGCGCAACCCCAAGCTGACCTTGGCGCGGATCGGGTTCAGCGCCGTGTCGAACGCCTCTTCGGTGATGCCGAACTCGGTGACGCGCACCGGCAGGATGCGCGACTTGCTCCACACGAACAGCGCCAGCGGCGTTTCCATCGGCACGATCTCCAGCGTGCCGATCTGCGCCAGCAGGTCGTTCGCGCGCAGCTGCCCGCTGCTCGGATAGACCATCGTCTCCAGCGCGGCCAGCTGGGCGAAGATGCCGGACTGGGCGACGCCGCCGTTCTGTTCCGGAAATTCCAGCTGATCGGTGGCGTCGATCTCCGCCTCCAGCTTCAGCGTCTCCACCGGCGGTCCCTTCAGGCGCAGCACCTCGGAGCGGTCGCCGCCGTCCGCACTGACGGCCTGCACCTGCAGCGAGCGCGTGAGCGAATCCGGGTTGTACTGCAGCGCGATCACCCGCAGCACCGCCGAGCTGGCCGCGTCGATCAGCACGATGCCGCCCTTCAGAATGCGCGGGGAGCCGGGGAATGCGCTCATGGCACGTGGCCGTAGCCGAGCAGCTTGTCCATCCGGCTCAGCACATAGGAGAAGCCCTGCACGCGCGGACTGCGGTTGCCCTCGATGGTGTAGAGCATGCCGTCCTGCACCGAGTGCACCAGGCCGGTGTGGCCCAACCAGCCGGCCAGGCTGACCCGCCACCACACCACCACGTCGCCCGGCTGCGGCAGGTAGCCACTGCCCGGCGCCGACGCCCAGCCCTGCTGCTTGAACTCGCCCAGCAAGCTGCGCGCACTGGCGATATAGGTGAACGGCATCGCCGCCTTGTCGCCACCGCTTGCCTGCATGAAACACCAGCTGACGAAACCGGCGCACCACGAACTGCCTTCGTCGAGGCCGGCCGGCGCGAGGTATTTGCGCACGAACGGACCGCGGTTGTTGCCGCCGATCTCGCGCGCGTTCGCCTTCAGCTCGCCGATCGCCGCGGCGAGTGCGGCGCGGCCAAGTTTGCTGCCGCCGCTGGCCGGCAGCGTGGCGTAGTCGACCGCCGTGGGCGTGCGGATGAACGGCTTCGGGTTGCGCAGGCTCCACCACGTCAGCGGCCCGACCACGCCGTCGACCACCAGCGGCTGGCCGTGCTGGTCGAGGTTCTGCGTCTGGAACGCGCGCGTCGCCTGCCAGGTCTTCGTGTCGAACGTGCCATTGGCATCGACCGCGTAGCCACGCTGCGCCAGCAGCTTCTGCAACTGCCGCACCGGCGGTCCCCGGTCGTTCCTGCGCAAGGTATCCATCGTCGTCGCCTCGTCGCTCATGGGTGGCCGTCCGTCCTGGCCGCACGCAGCACGGCGGCGTTGATCTTCACGTTCGGGTCGATCCGGCGGGCCGCCTCGACGTTCGCCTGCGCCTTCTGCGGCTGGCCCAGTACCACGTAGGCCTTGGCCAGCGCGGCATGCGAGGCCGCCGGCAACGGCGTGCCGGTGCCTTGCAGCTGGCTGGCGATATCGGCGATCTCGCGCTGCTGGGTGGCGGTTGCGGCGGGCGCCGCCGGCGGCGTGGTCGTCGACGCCATGGCCGAACTGGCAGCGGCGGCCGGCATGGCCGGTTCGGCGATCGGCGCGCCCGCCTGCACCTGGTTCAACTTCGCGGTGAGCACCGGCACCAGGGTGGCCTGCACCTGCGCCGAGGGTTTCTCATGCAGCACCGATTGCGCCAGCCGATAGGCCTGGTCCAGCTCGCCGATCGCGCGGTAGCCGTCCGACACCTGCGCCTGCAACTGCGGGTTGTCGGCCGCACGCTGCTCCAGACTGGCCAGCGTCCGCTCGGCCTGCTGCTTCTGCGCCGGATCGGCGGGGGCCTGCGGCTGCGCGCGGATGCGGTCCAGCTCGACCGTGTCCTGGCTGAACTTCACCGCCTGGATGCCGGGAAAGCCCATCAGCACGATCGCGAACACGATCAGCCCCATCGCCATCTTGAAGTCGCGCCGCTGCACGATCATCACGGTGATCGCCGCCAGCGCGAACACGAACAGGATGAAGCCGCAAAGCAGCATCAGTTTTTCGTAGCCGTACAGGCCGTCGAAGATGTTCATGGCGAGCTTTCCATCAGGGTTTCCCAGGCGTGCCGAAGTTGAACGGGCCCGGCGGGTTGATGCCGAACGATTTCTGCGCCGCCTCCAGCACCTCCGGGCTGCATTCGACAGCGCTGGGTTCGTCCCGTGCCGGAACGCCAGGCTGGCGTTCGCGCACGACCTGCGTGCGCTCCAGCACGATGGCCACCCGGCGCATCAGTTCGTACGCCTGTTCGCGCTGCCGGCCGAACGGCATGCGCTCGAATTTCGCGCGTTCCGCCGGGTCGGCAGGCGCCAGCGGGTCGGGCGTGCCCTGCTTGCCGAGGAACTCGTCCACGGCGCCATGCTCCATGCCCGGGCCTTTCGGTTCGGGCTCCTGCTGGCCCTGTTCCGGCGGCAGTTCGCTCTCGCCGCTTTGTCTGGCGCCGGACAGGTCGCAACCGGCGCACACCTTCGGGTCCGCCAGCCAATCACGGGCCGCCTGCGCGCGCTCCTTGGCCAGCTCCACATTGCCCTCGAACTGCGGCGCGTGTTCGGAACCACGCGGTCCCTCGGGCGAGGTAAAGCCCTTGATCGAGGTGACCCGGTAGCCCTGTTCGTTCAATGCCTGGATGTCGGTCGGCAGCCGGAAATCCTTGCGTACTTCGTGCCTGGCGTGCCGGAAGAACACGTAGCGCGTCTGGGTGTCCGTCCGCTGCTGCGCTGGCACCTCCGGGACCGGCGGCACATGGGTGATCTTCTCGCACGCGAAGACGAGCTTCTGCTTGCCTTTCTTGTGGCAATCGACATCCTTGGTGGTCGCGCCACCGCCGATGTCGATGGTGAACATGCACGACTTCGCCCGCGGGTCGCAATTGACGCCACCGGTCACGGTGACATCCGGGGTCTGCACCTTCACCGACCCGCCGGCACCGGCGACGCCCTTGTCGTCCAGCTTGACCGACGGCGAGAGCGTCACCGTGAAGTTCGAGCCCTGGATGAAGGTGACCTTCAGCGCCGGATTGATGGCGACGCCCTTCAGCGCGTCGGAGCCCGTGACCAGGTTGGCGATGACCGAGCCGAGCGCCGGCGGCAGGTCCACGCTCGGGCGGACGTTCACCTGGGTGCCGCCCTTGCACAGTTCGATGTCCAGCCAGATTTCCTTGAGGCTGGCACCGGGCGTGACCGAGCCATGGAAGCCGGGCACCGGCGGTCCGTCCATGGCGGTCATCGTCACCCGGTAGTCGGAGCCGTCCGGGCAATGCACCTTGCGCACGTCCGGGCTGTCGCCCGCGCTGGCGGCGCACCCGCGCATCTGCCGACGCACCAGCCCGCCGCCGCTCGGCGCAACGGAAACCCGCTCGCCCCGCGTCACCGCGTCGGCCGCCCGGTCGGCGGCGACTTCGGAGGCGTCGCCGGGCTGCCCGATCGCCAGCGACGCGTGCAGGCCGCCAGCGCCGGGGTCCTGCAGCGTATGCGCCAGCTCGTGCGCGAGCAGGTGGCGGCCCGCGGGCGTGCCCGGTGCGTACTGATGGGTGTCGAACACGACATGGCTGCCGACCGCATAGGCCAGCGCACCCACGGCGCGCGCGGATGCGGCGGCGTGGCCGTCGTCGTGCACGCGCACGCGGCTGAAGTCGCTGCCGAAACGCGGCTCCATCCAATTGCGGGTCGCGGGTTCGAGCGGCCGGCCCGCCGTGGCGAGCACGTCGTGCACGAGCGACGGCACGAGCATGGGCGAGCTTCTCCCGGCGCTGCTGCGCCGCAGTCGCTTGCTCGCGCAATCCCGGCATTCGCCGCCGTCCGGCGTGTGCGTGCCGCAAGCGCACTTGCGGCGCAGGCTCGCCGCGAAGGGGGCTGCATCCGGGGGCCGCGCACAGGCGAAGGAGCTATCCGCGCTCATGCTGCCTCTCCCACGTCCACCTGCTCGAAGAAAAGCACCCGCCGGTCGGCATCCTGACGTTCGATGGTGAACACCATCGTCGGCTCAGGACCAAGCAGACCGACCAGCCCCTGCAGCGCGCTGCAGCTTTCAGGTATCGACACCGTGGCCGTGTACAGCGCCGCGGCGGGATCGCCTTTCAACAGTGGCGGCAGCAGATCGGCCATCTCCGGTGCCGTGCCGCGCAGGAACTCGACATAGGCCTTCGCCGTCTGCAGGCGCGGCCCCCGAAACGCCCCACCCGACAGCGGCGCACGCCAGATGTCCTGACGCGGATGGAGCACGTACCGGTCTCCTATCGCGGTCCACGCGTATTCGGGCACGACGGCGACAATGGAATCCAGGAGCGCTCCGGGCGTCCCGTGCGATGCCGCCTGCCAGTCGTGGGACGCGGCACCGTTCTGGATGAAGCACAGCGCCATGTGGTGTTGCCCGCGCAGATATGCAGCGGCTTGCCTCGGGGTGAAGACGGACGAACCATCGGTTCGGCGGGCGGGAGTATTCATGGCATTCCCTCAGGTACGCGTGACTGTGCCCGAGCAACTGCTGCCCGACTTGGTGATGACGAAGCGGATCGTCCGCGTCTCGGCCAGCGTGCCGCCGACGGACAGCTTCTGCGTGTAGGTTTCGCTGCATCCGGCCGTGCCGAAGGCGGCGTTCGGACCGCACAGCGCATAGGTATCGTGGCAGTTGCGGATGATGCCGTGGCCAGGCAGCAGCGGTGGATGTTCCTCGATCGGACAACCCGCGCCGGTGGTCACACCGCCGGGGCCGCAGCCGTTGTCGGTGGTTACCGATTCGGTGACACGCAGGCCGTTGAGCGTAGCCGGACAACCGCTGCCGGTCGCGGTCACGCCGGTGACGTCGTACTCGATCTGCGCGCCGCAGTTCGCTCCACAACCGGTATTCCGGACGTTCTCGTAGTGGATCGCGAAGCTGCAGCCACCCGCGCCGGAACCGGGGCCCACCGGCCCCATGATGCCGGGCGGCGGCGTGACCTGCGCCGTGCGCATGATGCCGCCTGCGCCAGCACCTTCGTTTTCCTTCGGCTGCTCGCCAGCCTGCTGCAGGGCGCCCAGGCGGGCAGCCGCGTTGTGGCGCACCGTGCGCACGTCGATATCCATCTTCCTGCCGCCGTCGTCTGCTCTCGCCATCGGCACGTTGGCGCCGTTCACGCGGATACGCGAGAAATCCCCACCGAAGCGCGAACGCATCAGTGAAGCGGTCAGTGGACCGGTAGTCCGCAGCGCGGCGGGCGGCTCCGACCTTTGCGCCGAACGCTGCAGGCCCGCGTGCTTTTTTTTGCAGGATTCGCATTCACCGCCACCAGGCACGTGCGCACCGCACGCGCACTTGCGGCGCAGCAGGCCGGCCGCGGCCGCGTGACGGGCGAGCGGCTTGCTCACGGCAGTGGCGCTGCGCTCAGCCATGTCGGGCTCCCGCGCGCGGCGCCCGTTTCTTCGCGGTCGCCTTCGCCTTGCGCAACCCGGCAAGGAAGGCGTCGAGCTTGCCCGCATCCAGCCCGCGCTTCTTCTTCGCGGTGTCGATCGCATCGATGATCGCGTAGGCCTCGTCGCAGTACTTGACGAGGAAGGCCCAGCTCATCTGCTGCTTGCGGCCCCAGGTGACGCAGACCGGGCCGCTCCTGGTGTAGCCGGGCACGTAGACGTAGTGGCCGTTGCGCGGGTTCGGCTGGCCGGCCTTGCCGCCCACCACCGCCCACGGCTTGCCGGCGTAGAACTGGGTCAGCGCCGCGTCGGGCAGGGTGAAGCCGAGGCCGACGCCGATGTCCATGAACACCGCGCGCTTGACCTCGCTGCGCTTGCCCTGGTCGATCTGCGCGAAGGCCTTGATCTTGTAGCGCCGCTTCGCGGCGAGCCAGCCCCGCTTGCGCCATTCCTTCAGCGAATCGAGCACGACCAGGCCGCTGTCCGTCCCACCGGTTTCGCCGAAGTACTCGTGCAGCACGTCGTTGTCGCCGATCGCGATCAGCTTGTTCTGCTCGGCCTTCTCGAAGCGCAGGGTCTGGTGCGCGCGGCCGGCGATCACGCAGTCGCCGTACTGGTCGTTGCCGAACATCGGCGTGGGGATGCCGTGGTGCACCACGTCGAAGTCGTACTCGGCCGGCAGCACCGGCGGCACTTTCAGCAGCGTGGCGAACAGCAGGTTGCGGTCGTCGCGCTTGGCCTTCCGTTTGCCGAAACGCACGATGCCGTCGGGGCGGGGTTTGGGGATCGCTTTCATGTCAATGCTCCTTGCCCGCGACGCGCGCGGCGGGAGGGATGCCGAGGCCGTGCTGCACCGCCGTCGCGATGCGCACGCCGAGGCGCTCGTGCAGGTGGCCGGCAATCGGCAGCGTCGCCGGCGGCAGCGTGGCCACGGCGCCGAGACCGCGCAGCGCGTCGACGGCGCCGGGTTGCGCCAGCCGCCGGGCCAGTTCGCGCTCGATCGCGGTACGCACGCCTGCAGCACGCTCGCCGCCGAGCGCGGCTTCGTCGATCACCAGCCGTTCGATGTGCAGCTCGATGCTCACGGTTTGCCTCCGGCACTTTCCAGCCAGCGGAAGTCCGCCTCGTTGATCGGCTTGTCCAGCTTGCGGTATTCGGTGCGCACGGCATCCAGCAGCAGCGGCATGCCGATCGACACGCCAGCCTTGGCCGCCATGAACGCGGCGTTGAGGGCGATGCCCTGGATGCTGCCGCCGGTGAGGGCGAGCCGTGCCAGCCGGTCGAAGTCCAGCGCGCCCACCGCCGCCTGCGCCGGGAACACCGAGGCCCAGATCGCGCGGCGCTCGGCCGTGCCGGGGAACGGGAAGTTGATGACGAAGCGCAGCCGGCGCAGGAACGCGCTGTCCAGCGCGCCCTTCATGTTGGTGGCCAGGATCGCCAGCCCGCCGAACGACTCCAGCCGCTGCAGCAGGTAGTTCACCTCGATGTTGGCGTAGCGGTCGTGGCTGTCCTTCACTTCGCTGCGCTTGCCGAACAGCGCGTCGGCCTCGTCGAAGAACAGGATCGCGCCGCCGCCCTCGGCTGCGTCGAACAGCTTGCGCAGGTTCTTCTCGGTCTCGCCGATGTACTTGCTGACCACCGCCGACAGGTCGATGCGGTACAGCGACAGGCCCAGCTCGCGCGCCAGCACTTCCGCCGCCATGGTCTTGCCGGTGCCGCTTTCGCCGGTGAACAGCGCGCTGATCGACAGCCCGCGATTCATCCGCTGGCGGAAACCCCAGTCGTCGTAGACGGTCGTGCGCTGGGCCACCTGGTCGGCGATCTGGCGCAGCAGGGCCTTCTCGCCGTCGGGCAGTTTCAGGTCGTCCCAGCCGGCCTTTGGCTCGATCCGCTGGGCGAGCTGATCCAGCGCCGGCCGCGTGTGCGCCAGCGCGCCCTGCCACAGCGTCTGCGCCAGCGCGGCGGGCTTGCCCTCGGCCGCCGCCAGCGCACCGTGCGCGATCTGCTCGATCCGGCCCAGGTTGAAATCGAAATGGCCGGCCAGCTGCTGCGGCTGCGCGCCGGCGGCGTCGCCGAGCAGGCGCTGCCACAGCGAACGCTGCTCGACCGCGGTGGGCTTGGCCACGTCGACGCTGAGCGCCTGCGTGGCCGCACCCGCCCACGGCTCGCGTGCGTCGACGAAGGCGAGCCCGCCGGTGCGCGCGAGGAAACGCCTGACCCACGCGGCCGCGGCATCGCCGTGTTCGACCTCGGCCGCGTCGAGGTACAGCGCCAGCGGTAGCAGCTGGCTTTCGCGCTGCCACAGCCGCAACAGGGTTTCCTGCTCGGCGACCGCGGCCGGCAGCAGCTCGGCCGACAGGCGATAGGCCTGCGCGCCGAACGCGGCGGCAATGGCCTGCGCGAGCGCCTGTTTGCTGACGCTGTCGCTGCCGAGCAGTTGCACCAGCGGCAGCGGCTCGCCCGGCGGCACGTGGTGCAGACTGTCCAGCAGCTGGTCGGCGATCGCCTGCTGCGACGGCGGCAGCGTGGCCGGCGGCAATGCGGTGAGCAGCGGCGTCAGCCGGTCATCCAGGTAGTTCATGCCCTTGACGAAGTTGACCACGCGCTCGTCGGCGCTGAGCGCCGCGCCGATCAGCGGCTGCGCGCCGGGCTGGTGGATCTCGAGCAGGCGCCAGTAGCGCAGCGGCCGCTGCGGCGACAGCGCATCCCAGCTCGGCGCATCGAGCACGGCAAAGGCCAGCGCGAAGGTGGGGTACGGCCGCGCCGGATCGTGCTGGGCCTGCGCGCACAGCGCGGGGAAGCGCGTGTCCAGTTCCATGCCGATGCACAGCAGGAGCACGTCGCGCTCGAACGCGGACAGGCCAAGGCGGTTCGCGAGCACGGCCAGCGCGGGGGTGTGGCCGCCCTCGCCCTCGCCCGGTGCGGCAACGGTCGTGCCGTCATCCGGCACGGCGGCGACGAGCGGTCGAGCAACGGGCGGTTCGTCGGCCTCCGCCGCAAGCGACGGCGGCGCGTGCTGGCCGCCGAACAGCCGCGCGACCCAGGAATGCTTCGGCCCGGCCGGCGCGCTCACCGCCGGCGCGGATTCCATCAGCGCGGTGGCCGCCGCCGGTGCCGCCGGCGGCGTGTCGTGCCGCTGCGCGGCGCGTTCCAGCCGCGCGCGCAGCTCGGCCAGCGCACCGGCGAGGTAGCGGTCGTTCGCTTCCAGCCACGGCGCGTAGTCGTTCATGACACGACCACCTGCTGGTCTGCGGCGAACGCGGGCGCGCTGCCGCTGAAGTCGACCGGGATGCTGTCGGCGCCATCCACGCGCAGGCGCACGGTGTACCTGCCCGCGGCCACGCCGGTGAGCTTGAAGACCAGCGCGGTCGGCTGCTGCATGTCGGCCGGGTTGCCGAGGCTGGCCGGCGCCAGCAGGCGGTCGCCGAACAGCAGGAACACGCGCTGGCCGTCGCGGATGCGCGGCGTGCAGGTCAGGTTCAAGGCGAAGTCGCCGGCCGCGGCGGCGAGCGAGCCGAGCACGATGCGCGGTGCCAGCACCAGCGGCAGCTCGTTGCTGAGCAGCGGCGGCAGTCCCGGCGGCTGCACCAGCAGGGCCACGGTGTAGATGCCCGGCGCCCAGCGCGCGACGGCGTCGGCATCGTCGGCGGTGTCGGCGAGATGCACGCGCAACGTGCCGGCGGCGGCGCCAAGCAGCGGCGCGAGATCGATCGGCGCGTCCAGGCGCAGGCTGCTGAAGCGGGCCAGCGCATGATCCGTCGCGAGCTGGCGACCGTTCAGCACGATGTCCTCGCCGAGGCGCACGGCAGCCTGATGGCGCGGGTAGTCGAGCGCGTCCAGCACCGCGGCGACGGACGCGGTGGCGATCACACCGCGATCCTGCGAGCCGCGCCGCAGCACCGGCAGCGGCGCACGCATCGCCGCCTGGCTGTCGATCAGCACCACCGCCGCCTCGTAGACGGCCGAGGCGCGGTAGTTGGTCTGGAACGCGGTCCACAGCCGGGACAGCTCGTCCACACTCTGCGCCAGCGGGGTGACCCGCACGCGCTCGACCTGGCCGGCCAGGTCGTTGTCTGGCAGCGCGTTGCGGATGTCGTTGCCGTCGAGCACGCCGCGGTCGTGCAGGGTGCTCATCGCGGCGGCCAGCACGCGGTGGCTGATCGCGTCGTTGTCGTTTTCGCCGCGGCCCCAGGCGGTGATCACGTAATGCAGGTTCAGCGCCAGCGGCGGCGGCGCGGTCTCGCCGGGACGCACTTGCCCCGGCAGGTCGAGGTTGCGCCAGGCGGCATTGGCGACCACCTGGTACAGGAACAGGTTGAGCTGCGCCTTGCTGATCCCCTTGCGCGCCACGTCGGGCGGCTGCAGGGTCACTTCCAGGTCGCTCAGTTCCGCATCCAGCACCGGCACCTGCGCCAGCAGCAGGTTGCGCAGCGTGCGCGTGGTCGCGGCGATCGCCAGCACGTTGCTCATGGCGACGCCTTGCCGCCACGTTGGCGCAGGTAGTCGTCGAGGCTGCTCGGCTGCGGGCCATCGCGACGACGCGGCGGCGCGGCGGCCACCGGCGCGGCGCGCACTTCGAGCCGGCCGATGCTGACGTGTACCACCGGCTCGCCCGCTGCATCAGCCTTGCCTTCGGTTCGCGCCGCCGCGGCCCGCGCGGCGACGGTGCGCCCGGATCGGGCGGGCGCCGCAAGCGTTACGGCAAACACCGGCGCAGGCGCGGGCAACAGGACGCCGTTCGATGCTGGCGTCCGCACCGTTTCCGGCCGATCCGGCGCGACGCGCGCCTGCCGCGGCTGGACCGGCAGCGGCGCTGCGGGCATGGCCGGACGCGCCGACACAGGTGGCGCTGCCGGACGGTCGACGGCGGGAGCGGAGGCCCGCGCGCCGACGGTCGACGGTGTCAATGCGTGCTGCGCTGTGCTCACGGCAGCGCTTGCCGACACCGCTCCCACCACGTGCTTGATGGGCGCGACGGGCGCTGCAGCCGGCCGCGCCGACGTGCTCGCGGGCGTGGCACTTGTCGGCGCCACGCCCGGCACCGCGTGAACTGCGGGCACCGCCTCGCGCCGGTCTGGCAGCGCCTCACCCGCATCGGCCAGCGGCATGATCGGCGCACGCTGCAGCGGTTCGAACAGCGACGGCAACCGCGGCATCAGCGAGGTTTCGCTGCCGATCGCGCGTGCCGCCAGCCGGTCGAGGAAATCGCTCATGGCGTGCACAGCTCCAGGTAGGCCTGGCGGCGGCGCAGGCTCAGCGCGAGGATGTCGGCCTCGGCCCAGTGGTAGGCCTGCGCCAGGGTGTCCACCTCGCGCAGCATGTGCAGCGCCCAGGCATGCAGCTCCTGCCACAGGAAGCGCGCGATATCGAACAGCGGCTGCCATGCGTGGCCGCAGTCCGGGCAGCGGAACGCCAGTTGCAGGTCGGCTTGCGGATCGGCCTGCGCCATCGCCTGCGCGATCTCCGCCTGCAGCTCGTGCGGCAGGCCGCGCGGCTCGCGCGATTCGCTGCCACGCTGCGCGGCGAGCACGCAACGTTCGAGCAGCAGCGCGCGCGCCGCCCCGGCATCGCCGCAGTTTTCCAGCGCCAGCAGGTCGCGGCTGTCGGGCAGGCGAAACTGCACGCGGATGCCGTGCGCCGCGTGTTCCAGCGTGGCGGCGGCTTCCGCGTCCGGCAGCCGCAGGTCATCGCAGCGGAACGTGGCCTCGACCGTGGCCGCGCATTGCGGGCATGTCGCCACCGCGTCGATCGCGGCGCCGAACAGGCGCTCGCGCAACTCCAGCAGCAGCGCATCGCGCCGGCCCAGCGGCAAGGCCGCCTGCGTTTCGGCGGAGTATTCGTCGCAGCTGCAGCCGAGCAGCAACAGTCCGCGTGCCGCGGCGGACGGGTCGCCCCCGCGTTCCCAGACCTGCAGCAGCTGCGCGGGCGTGGGCGTGTGCATGGCGCTCAGCCGGCGGGTACGGTGAAGCTCGGCTCGGCCGGCTCCGGCACGCCGACGTCGCGCTCCCAACCCTCGTTCTCGAGCTTCAGGTGCTGGATCGCCACCGCGTTCGCGTTCGCGTCCAGGTCCGGCATCGCCTGGTACTCCGAGACCCAGCAGCGGTACAGCTTGTAGGCGAGCGCGAGCTGGCCGGCCTCGTTGTAGACCTCCAGGATCAGGTCCTTGCGGAAGTCCTTCAGCGAGACTTCCGCGCCGAGCCCGGCGCCGAAGTTCCACACCTTGTTCGCCCACTTCTCGAACTCGGTGTCGTGGGTGACGCCGCGCTCGATGGTGATCGCCTCGTACTCGGTGCGCCCGGGCGACTTGCGCGTGCTGCTGGGGTCGCCGCCCTCGCGGTGCTTGACCACCTCGGTGGTGCGCTTCAGGCCCGACACCTTGCTGATGCCGGCCACGTAGCGGCCGTCCCATTTCACCCGGAACTTGAAGTTCTTGTACGGATCGAAGCGCTGCGCATTGACGCTGAACTGAGCCATGGATGTGTCCTCAGGTCTGGATCTGGCCGGCCATCTGCTGCAGCTGGATGACCACGAACTCGGCGGGCTTGAGCGGCGCGAAGCCGACCACGATGTTGACGATGCCGAGGTTGATGTCGTTCTGCGTGGTGGTTTCCTTGTCGCACTTCACGAAGTACGCGTCGGCCGGCGTCTTGCCCTGGAACGCGCCCTGGCGGAACAGGTTCTGCATGAAGGCGCCCACGTTGAGGCGGATCTGCGACCACAGCGGCTCGTCGTTCGGCTCGAACACCACCCACTGGGTGCCGCGGAACAGGCTTTCCTCGATGTACAGCGCGAGCCGCCGCACCGGCACGTACTTGTATTCGTCGGCGAGCAGGTCGGCGCCGCGCAGCGTGCGCGCCCCCCACAGCACCGGGCCGACCAGCGGGAAGCTGCGCAGGCAGTTCACGCCGAGCGGATTGAGCATGCCGTTCTCGGCGTCGTTGAGCGTGGCGGCGAGCCCCTGCACGCCGTTCAGCGCCGCGTCGATGCCGGCCGGCGCCTTCCACACGCCGCGCTGGGTATCGGTGCGCGCCATCACGCCGGCGACGATGCCGCAGGGCACGAAGGTGTCGAGCTGGCCCTGGCGTTTCGGGTCCGATTCGATCACCCGCGGGAAGTACAGCGCGGCGTTGCGCGCGGCCGTGCCGGCGAGGCCCAGCGCCGCCAGCACCGCCGGGGTGATCGCGCCCGCGCTGCCCCAGTCGGCCGGCGCATCGACGATCAGCAGCGCACGACGTTCCACGCACAGCGCCATGGCGTTCTGGTAGACCGACTTGCTGGTGTTGCCCCCCCGCACGTCCGGCGGAATGCACAGCAGGTTGAACAGGTCGGCCTTCTTCAACGCGTAGATGCCGGTCTTGGCGTCCGCACTGCCCAGGTACGCGTTGTCGTCCAGTGCCGCGCTGTCGACGGCCTGGCCGGCCGCGGCGACACCGGTGGAGGACTTGTCCTGCTCCCACACGGTCTTGCCGGCGTCCGCGTCGAGGTGGGCGGCGGGCATGGCGGTGGCGGGCAGGACCAGCGAAGACGCCACGCGCAGCAGCGAGGAGCCCGCCTTCAGCACACGGTCGACCCGCCGCGGGCTCTCCTTCACGCTGAGGTTGAGGAAGCTCTCCTGGGTACCGCTGGCCAGGTCGCGCACGGTGAGGTTGAACAGGTCGCCCACCGCCAGGCCGAAGCCGGTGGCGATGTCGGCGGACACGTTGCCGTCGATGCGCACGCGCAGCTGGTTGCCCCAGCTGCCGGCCGAGGCCGCCTCCAGCGGCAGGTTGGCGATCGCGATGGCCGCCTTTGCCGGCTTGCCGTCGGTCCCCTTGTACAAGCGCACGATCGCCGCCTGCGCACCGCCGTTGAGGTAGAAGTCGCGCACGGCATAGCCCATCGGACAGGCCGGGTCGAGGGAGCCGAAGTTGCGCTCGAAGTCGCCGTAGCTGTTGATGATGACCGGGCTTTCCGCGTCGGCATCGATCGGGCCGCGCGCGGCGCGGCCGACGAAGGCGGTGATCGAGGTGGCCACCCCGGTGATGGTGCGGACGCCGCTGGGAATTTCCTCGATGTAGACGCCCGGATAGGTGAGCGCAGATGGCATGGGATCGGTCCTCCGTCGTGAAAACCCGTGTCGCGGTCAGTTCGGCTGCGGCTGCCTGGTGTGCCTGTTCAACGCGTACAGCACCTCGCCGTCCGGCAGCTCGTCGCGGTGCAGCAGTCCCTCGGCGACCAGCCGCTCCAGCACGTGCTCGATGCGCAGGCAGTTGCTCTCGTAGCGCTGCCGCGGCAGCCACCAGTTGACGATGCCGCGGAGGGTGTCAGCCGCCTGCGGATGGGAATGCAGATACGCGAGTACCGAACGCTCGATCTCCATCCCGCTGTCGCCTGCCGTGCTGTGGCCCTGATGCCTAGTCATGACACCCTTCTGCACATGTGCATGGGGACCTAGGCAACAGGCGTGCCAGCGGAGCAGACCGGCCGGATGGACTGTGCCAAGGGCCTGGGCGTGCCAGCCTGCAGCAACCGGGTCAGCGGTGACCCGTTTTGCCGGCGCACTGGGGAAGATTGCACCCGGGCCGGACGCTCCGTTCAGTGCGAGCGGAACTGCTTGGTCTCGATGCCGTGCTTCAGCAGCAGCTTGCCGAGCTGGCGGCGCTCGGTGCCGGACAGGCGGGCGGCAGCGCTGATGTTGCCGCAGGCCTGCTGCATCAGCTGAGTGAGGTAGTCGCGCTCGAACTGGCGAATGGCATGCAGCTTGGCCGCGCTGAAGCCCAGCTCCGGCTCGTCGGCGCGGCGCCGCGGCACCGACGCGGTGCCGGCGAACGCCGGTTCCGCCGTCACTAGCTCGGCAAAGCCGATGACGTCGCCCTCGGTGGCTATGTAGGCGCGCAACACGACGTTCTCCAGCTCGCGCACATTGCCCGGCCACGTATGGGCCCGCAGCGCCTGCAGGGCGGCTTCGCTCCATTGACGGACCGGCCCGCGCAGGCGCAGGGCGACGGTATCGACGAAACGCCTGGCGAGCAGGGCCACGTCGTCGCTGCGCTCGCGCAGCGGCGGCAGCCGCAGGTACAGCGCATGCAACCGGTAGTGCAGGTCGCGGCGGAAGCGCCCGGCCGCCACCTGGCGCTCCAGACTGGCATTGGTGGCGGCGATGATGCGCGCGTCCGACACCCGCGCCGCGCCAGCGCCGACCGGGCGGTATTCGTTGTCCTGCAGAAAGCGCAGCAGAGTCACCTGGCCCTTGTCCGAGAGCGCGTCGACCTCGTCGAGGAACAGCGTGCCGCCGCGCGCATGGTCGACCAGGCCGGGTTGGGCGGCGCCGGCGTCGGTGAAGGCGCCGCGGCCGTGGCCAAACAGCTCGTTCTCGATCAGGCTGTCGGGGATCGCGCCGCAGTTGACCGGCACGAACGGGTGGTCGCGGCGGGCGCTGGCGTAGTGGATCTCGCGCGCGGCCAGCTCCTTGCCGGTGCCGGTCTCGCCCTCGATCAGCACCTGCACGTCGCAGCCGGCATAGCGCTGCAATTGCGCCCGCACCGCCTGGATTGCCATGGATTGGCCGAGCATGACCGGCATCGTCCGTCCCCGAAGTCACCAGCAAGAACCCCGGCACGCCAACTCCCGGCGTGCAGCGAAATCCCCCTGGCATCCATCGCGATCCGGTACTGGCGCACCGGATCATCGGCGACGATGGAGTATGCGCAGTTTCGGCGCTGCAGTCCAAGTCATGTTCCTGCTGTCGTCCCCGGCTGCTGCCGGCGTAGTACCCGGCGGCTCACCGGCCTAGGCCATCGCCTCGTCCCGCCCCGGAAATGGCGGCCGGTCACCCGACCGCCCCTTCGCCCCGACTCCCGGCCAGGGCCGGCGGCGTGGCACGATGCCGCAAGCCCCGGCACCACCGCGCCCAGGCATGGGCGCGCTCCCGCCCACTCGCGTATCCTAGGCGCCTGTCGCCGCGCCCATCCCGGCGCTCGCAAGGCACCGCGGCCGTGGCCGCCCTCCCCGCGAGTCCCCCTCTCCGGCCTGCCGGATGGCCCGGCGGGCGACTTCCCCGACGGCGCAACAAGGCGAGACGACCGACCATGGTGGCAATGGCAACCGAGCACGTGATCGACGTGCGGCACTGGAACGACAACCTGTTCTCCTTCCGCACCACGCGCGACCCGGGCTTCCGCTTCGACAGCGGCCAGTTCGTGATGATCGGGCTGGAGACGGACGGCCGTCCGCTGCTGCGCGCCTACTCGATCGCCAGCGCCAGCTGGGAGGAACACCTGGAGTTCTTCTCGATCAAGGTGCCGAACGGCCCGCTCACCTCGCGCCTGCAGCACCTGCAACCCGGCGACCCGCTGATCGTCACGCGCAAGCCCACCGGCACCCTGGTGCTGACCGACCTCAAGCCCGGCAAGCACCTGTACCTGCTCGGCACCGGCACCGGGCTGGCGCCGTTCATGAGCGTCATCCGCGACCCGGACACCTACCAGCGCTTCGACAGGATCGTGCTGGCCCACGGCGTGCGCCGGGTCGAGGACCTCGCCTACGCCGACTATCTGGAACACCAGCTGCCACGGCACGACTACCTGGGCGAGCTGGTGCGCGAGAAGCTGATCTACTACCCGACCGTGACGCGTGAGCCGTTCCGCCACCAGGGCCGCATCACCGATGCGATCGTCAACGGCAGGCTGAGCGCAGCCACCGGCCTGCCGCCGCTGAACCCGGCCACCGACCGCGTGATGCTGTGCGGCAGCCCGGCCATGCTGGACGACCTCAGCGCCTTGCTCGACGGCCGCGGCTTCCAGGCCTCGCCGCGCACGCGCGAACCGGGCGACTACGTGATCGAGCGGGCCTTCGTGGAGAAATGAGTGCAGGAGCGCACCCTGTGCGCAACGCTCTTGTTCACGTGACGAAGAGCCACCGTGCACAGGTGCGCTCCCATGACAGACCGCGGCCGCGAATGCGGCGCCACGGCGCGCGGCGGCATGCCATAGTCTGTCCACTCACCATGGTCGTGCGGCCGCGCCAACGGAAACCCATGATGGACATCGCGCTCTACCTCCTCGCCGCGCTGCTGATCGTCGGCGGCCTGGCCGGCGCCGTGCTGCCGGCGCTGCCCGGCATCCCGATGCTGTTCGGCGGCATCTGGCTGGTCGCGGCAGTGGACGGCTACCGGCACCTGGGCCTGTGGTGGCTGCTGCTCATCGGTGCGCTGGGCACGCTCGGGGTGATCGTCGACTTCGTCGCCGGCACGCTCGGCGCCAAGCGCGTCGGTGCCAGCAAGCGGGCGCTGTGGGGCGCCGGGCTGGGCACCCTGGTCGGCATGTTCTTCGGCATCCCGGGGCTGCTGTTCGGGCCGTTCCTCGGCGCGCTCGCCGGCGAGCTGGCCTCCGGCACCAGCGTGCTGCGCTCGGCCCACGTCGGCGTCGGCACCTGGCTCGGCCTGCTGCTCGGCACCCTGGTGAAGGTGGTGCTCTCGTTCGTGATGGTCGGCCTGTTCGGGCTGGCCATGCTGTTCGGCTGACACGCCCGACCTTCGGCACATGGCGTCGACGCCGCGTGCCTGCAGACTTGGAGCCTCCCAGGAGAACCTCCATGTCCCGACGCATTGTCCTCGCCCTCGCCGCCCTGCTGGCCACGACCGGTTCGCTGCACGCGCAGACCTCGCCGCCGGCGTGGATCGCCCGCAGCAACGCCGACTCGCAGATCCTGCTCGACCAGATCGCCCGTTTCAGCCCGGAGTTCGCCTCGCAGGTCGGTGTATCCGGCTACGACGACAAGGTTGCCGACCTGCGCCCCGGCGTGGACCAGCGCTCGCGCGCCGCGCTGGTGGCGGCCAAGGCGAAGCTGCAGACCCGGCTGGCGGCGGAGCGGGACGCCAACGTGCGGCAGGACCTGCAGATCCTGATCAAGGCCACCGCCGGGCAGATCGAGGGCATCGACCTCAATCGCAAATACCTGTTGCCGTACACCGATGTCGGCGAGCTGGTGTTCGGCGGCGAATTCAGCCTGCTGAAGGATGACGTGGCCGCCGCGCGCCGCCCGTCGGCACTGAAGCGGTTGCAGTGCTACGTCGGCAAGGCACCCGGCTGCACGCCGATCGCCGAGCAGGCGAAGGCGCAGACCCTTGCCCGGCTCGGCGACAAGGCACTGCTCGGCCCGTACAAGGGCGAGGTCGAGCAGAAGCTCGCCAACACGTCGCGCTATGTCGAAGGCATCCGCCAGCTGTTCGCCAAATACAAGCTGGACGATGCCCAGGGCAAGGCTGCGCTGGACGCGCTGGACGCCCAGCTGCAGGCGTACGACGGCTGGGTGCGCCGCACCGTGCTGCCGCGCGCCCGCGCCGACTTCCGCCTGCCCGAGCCGCTGTACGCCTACAACCTGCGCCAGGTCGGCATCGACATCCCGCCGCAGCAGTTGATGGAACAGGCGCAGCTGGAGTTCGTCGAGCTGCAAGGCATGATGCAGGTGCTGGCGCCGGTGGTGGCGAAGGCCGAGGGCATCGATGCCACCGACTACCGCGCGGTGCTCAAGGCACTGAAGAAGGACCAGTTGGGTCGGGACCAGGTGGAGCCGTGGTACCACCAGGTGCTCGGCCACATCGAGGACATCATCCGCCGCGAGCGCATCGTCACCCTGCCGCAGCGCAAGATGCAGATGCGCCTGGCCTCCGACGCGGAAGCCGCGCAGGTGCCGGCGCCGCACATGGACCCGCCACCGTTCATCAACAACCAAGGCGAGCAAGGCACCTTCGTGCTGACCATGGGCAACCCGGGCAAGAACGGCGACCCGACCCAGGCCTATGACGACTTCACCTACAAGGCCGCGGCGTGGACGCTGACCGCACACGAGGGCCGCCCCGGCCACGAGCTGCAGTTCGCCGCGATGGTCGAGCGCGGCGTCTCGCTGGCGCGCAGCCTGTTCGCGTTCAACAGCGTCAACGTGGAAGGCTGGGCGCTGTACGCCGAGTCCGAGATGCTGCCGTACGAGCCGCCAGCTGGGCAGTTCGCCGCGCTGCAGGCGCGCCTGCAGCGCGCCGCGCGCGCGTATCTCGACCCGATGCTCAATCTCGGCCTGATCACCCCCGAGCGTGCCAAGCAGATCCTGATGCATGAGGTGGGCTTGTCCGACGCGCTCGCCACGCAGGAGATCAACCGCTACACCTACGATTCGCCCGGCCAGGCCACCGCGTACTTCTACGGCTACCTGCGCCTGCAGCAGCTGCGCCTGCAGACCGAGCTGGCGCTGGGCCCGAAGTTCGACCGCCTGGCCTTCAACGATTTCGTGATCGGCCAGGGCCTGCTGCCGCCGGAGCAGCTGGCCGAGGCGGTGCGCACGCAGTTCATTCCGGCCCGGCAGAAACCGTGACCGTCACCGCCGCACACTCTTCGCCAGCCAGCCGGCAAGCCGCGCGGTGTCGCGGCTGAGCGCGGCGGGCAGCACGATGTAGTGCCGGCTCGGCGCGGCGCCTGGCTTGGCGACCAGTCGCGCGGTGCCTTCGATCCGCAACAGCGCCGGCTGATCCGCCGGCGCCAGTTTCAAGGCCAGCCCGCCGGGGGTCAGCCACGCGCACGGCTTTTCACCGAGGTACGCCATCAGCCCGCCGAACATCGGCTGGAAGCGCAACTCGTGCGGCCGGCCCAGGTGGGTGGCCGCGTCCTCCAGTTCGCGGCGCCGCGCCGCTAGGTCCGGCGGCAGGCTCACGCCGGGTCGGGAATCACGTACAGCAGCACGGCCAGGAAGTGCAGCACGCTGCCGGCCAGCACGAACACGTGCCACAGCGCATGGTGGTACGGCAGCCGCCGCCACAGGTAGAACGGCACGCCCAGCGTATAGGCCAGCCCGCCGGCGAGCAGCAGTGCGGTGCCGCCGGTCTGCAGATGCTCGCTGAGCGGCTTGAACGCGACCATGCCGATCCAGCCCATGCCCACGTACAGCAGCACCGCCAGCTTGTGGTAACGCTTGAGCAGACCCAGCTCCAGCGCGCTGCCGGCCAGCGCCAGTGCCCACACCGCCACGAACAGGCTCCAGCCCCATGCTCCGGGCAGGGCGACCAGGGTGAACGGGGTATAGGTGCCGGCGATCAGCACATAGATCGCGATGTGGTCGAGCATGCGCAACGCCGGTTTGGCTGCCGCCACGGAAATCGAGTGGTACAGCGTGGACGCGGTGTACAGCAGCACCAGCGAAGTGCCGAACACCGCGCAGGCGACCACGGTCAATGCATTGCCGTGCAGCGCGGCGAACGCCACCAGCGTCGCCAGGCCGGCAATGCTGAGCACGATGCCGAGGCCGTGGATGATGATGCTGGCAAGCTCGTCGCCGAAGCTGTAGCGCGGGATCACCGTGCCGGATGTGGCGGACATGGGGGACTCCTGGGCAATGCGAGGCGCGTGGGCATACCTTAACCGGGTGTGCCCGCGCCTGCCTATCGTGGCGCATGGCCGCGCCGGTACGCCGTCACGTTATTCGATGATGAACGCACCGAACGCCACGCCCAGGTTCCGGCCCGCGCCCCTGCCGCCGAGCGCAGCGAGACCTTGCCCCTGGTCAGCACCGGCGCCGCGGCCGAAGGCTGCAGGAGCATGGCACCCGCGGCGAGGACCGGCATGAAGACCGTCTTCACGAGGATTCCACGGCGGACCGCTGCAGCCGCAGCGCACGATTTTGCCGGTGGCTGTGCGCTCCCCGGCCATCCGCCTTCCGCCCCGCCTCTCCGCGGGGCTTTTTTTGCCGGTCACGGCCGCGCCGCCACGATCCCGCATTTGGCCATCCAGCCGTCCGCTTGCGCAAGCGCATTCCGCAGGCATACGCTGCCATCGCGACGGCACGATCCCCCTGCCCGCGCAGCGTGACCGCCGCAACATCCCACCGAAGTCAGGAGGTCGCCATGTCGTCCGCAAGCCTGGCCGTAGCTCATCGTACCCACCCCGACCGCGCACGCATCGCCGCCATCAGTGCCGCGATCGCACTCAACCTTGCCGTGATCGTGATCGCCTCGCGGCCGACCGGCCCGGCGTTTTTCCATGCGATCGAACAGATCAACCCGATACCCACGATCCGTTTCGTCGAGCCGACACCACCCCTGCCTCCACCGCCGCCGGTCGAGATGACGCCCTTGCCGCATCCGCCCGCCGTGCCGGTCGCGCACACGCCGCCGTTGCCGGCCAACCCGCCGGCGGTCGTGCCGAGCACCGAAGGCGCCGTCGCCGTGCCACCGGTCGCCACACCGCCCCTGCTACCAAGCGCTACGACGCCAGGGCCGGCACTGACGGCACCGGTCGAGGCCAGCCTGGCCTACCGCTCCGCCCCGCTGCGCTTCCCCACCCGCGCCCTGCAGCAACGCATGCAGGGCACGGTGCTGTTGCGCGTGCTGGTGGACGAGACCGGCAAGCCGGTGCAGGTGTCGGTGGAGCACGGCAGCGGCTACCTGCTGCTCGACCATAGCGCCGTCGAGCAGGTGCTGGCCGGCTGGCAGTTCCAGCCGGCGATGGTGAACGGGCGGGCGGTGCGCGCCTGGGCACGGGTGCCGGTGACGTTCGACCTGCGCGAGTAGCGCTTTCGCCGCGGTCATCCGCCCGGCGGCCGCGACGGGCGGATGACCGTGGCGCGAGTGCCTGCGGCGATGCCGCCGGCTTACGTGGCTTTAACGATATGCATGCTCCACTGGCGCCCATTCACCCTGCCGGGCTCCACGCATGGGCAAGCACCAGCCTCTCCTGAAAACCCTGCGCGCGATCGCGCTCGAGCACGCCGGCGTCGAACGCCCCGACCTCGCCACGATGGCGCGCGAACTGGGCCGCGTGGTGCATCAGGATGCCGCGGCGCTGGCCCACCGGCTGGGCCGGCTGAGCCAGCGCCGGCACGGTTTCGAACGCTGGCTGCTGGCCGAGCGCGGCAAGCCGCCGGTCAGCGTGCTGGTACTGGCCTGGCCGCCGAACCACGCCGCGCCGGTGCATGACCCCGCCGGCCTGTGGGGCCTGGACATGGCGCTGGTGGGCGCGCTGGAAGTGCAGTCCTACCGCTGCGACGACGCGTCCGGCGAGCTGAGCCTGCACGGCCGCAACTGGCTCGGCCCGGGCGACGGCATCTGGTTCGAGGGCGAACACGGACTGGCGCGGCGCTGCCGCAACCTGTCGCGGCACGACACGGCGCTCTCGCTGCACGTCTGCAGCGGCGAGCCGGCGCAGCACTTTGCCGGCGGGCAGCTCGACCCCGCCGGGCGCTGGAGCGCGCAGCCACGGCACAGCGCCATCGCCGGCCGCCTGCCCGGCTGATCCGCCCGCCACCACACGCACGGGGAGTTCCATGTTTCGACGGGTCGCCATCATCGGCGGCGGTGCCGCGGCTGCCACGCTGCTCAGCGAGCTGCTGGAGCGCGAATCGCCGCAGCCGCTGCAGCTGGACTGGTTCACCGGCGGCGGCCCACCGGCGCGCGGAGTGGCCTACGGCACCGCTTCGGAACGCCACCTGCTGAACGTGCGGGCGGCCTCGATGAGCATGTTCGCCGGCAAGCCGCGCGGCTTCCTGGATTTCCTGCAACGCGACGATCCCGCCATCGCCGGCACCGACTTCCTGCCGCGCCGCCGCTACGGCGACTACCTCGAGGCGGAAGTGGCGCGCGCGCTGCAGCAGGGCAAGGCGCGCGGGCACCACGTCAACATCCTGCCATTCGCGGTCGACGCACTGGTGCCCGAGTCGGGCGGCATCACCGTGATCCATGGCGAGGAAAGCCACCCGGCCGACGCTGCCGTGCTGGCGCTGGGCGCGCTGCCGCCGCAGCCGCTGGCCGGCGTCAGCGCCGCCGCCCTCGCCAGCGGCCGCTACGTGGTCGACCCCTGGCGCCTGCTGGCCCAGCTCGCCGAGCGGCAGCCGCCGCCGCGCAAGGTGGTGCTGATCGGGCTGGGGCTGACCGCGGTCGACGTGCTGCTGGAACTGTCCGCGCGATGGCCGCAGGCCGAATTCGTCGCGATCTCCCGCCACGGCCGCTTCCCCGAAGCGCATCTGCACGCCGCCGCCGCGCCCGCCGACGACGGCGCCGCGCTGGTCGAGGCGATGCGCGACGCGCCGGAGATCCGCCGCTGGATGCGCCTGCTGCGCGAGGCGATCGCCCAGCAAGGCACCGAATGGCGCGCCGTGGTCGACAGCCTGCGCCCGCACCTGCCCGCGCTGTGGGCCGAGCTGTCGCCGGAACAGCGCGCGCGCTTCATGCGCCATGCGCGCTGGGCGTGGGAGCGCGTGCGGCACCGCATGCCGCCGCAGGTGCGCGAGACGATCGCCGCGCTGGAACGTGACGGCCGGCTGCAGCGCCAGTGCGGACGCGTGCACGCGGTGGACGTCGCCGGCGACGTGCTGCAACTGACCGTGGGCCACGCCGGCGCAACCCATGTACTGGACGCCGACCTGGTGATCCAGACCGTAGGCCTGGAGACCGACCTGCGCCGCTGCAACCACCGGCTGGTCAGCCAGCTGCTCACCAACGCGCACATCGCCGCCGACCCGCTCGGCCTCGGCGTGCAGGCCGACGGCGACGGCCACCTGCGCCACGGCGAGCAGTACTGGCCGAACCTGTTCGCCATCGGCAGCCTGCTGCGCGGCACGCTGTGGGAATCCACCGCGATGCCGGAGATCCGCCAGCAGGCGCGCCACCTGGCCGACCAGTTGCTGGGCGACTGAGCGGCCGCGGCGCCCGCGATGACTGCCAGCGTGCTCACCGCCTGCATCGCCGTGGCGCACCTGCTCGGCCTGCTGGCAGCGATGCACGCGGTGATGCACGCGCGCACCCCGCAGGGCGCGATCGGCTGGACGCTCGGCCTGCTGTTGCTGCCGTACGTGACCTTGCTGCCCTACCTGTACCTGGGTTCCAGCCGCTTCCTCGGCTATCGCGCCGGGCACCATGCACCAGCGGCATCCACGCAGGCCGGGGCCGCCGGTGCCGCGCCGCCGCTCGACCCGGGCTGCGAGCGCTACGCCGCCATCAGCGCGCTGCAGCGACGGCCGTTCCGCGGCGGCCACCGGTTGCGCCTGCTGATCGACGGTGAAGCCGCCTTCGACGCCATGCTCGGCACGATGGCTGCGGCCAAGCATTGTCTGCTGGTGCAGTTCTTCATCATCCACGACGACACGCTGGGCCGGCGCCTGCAGCGGGTGCTGCTGGAGCGCGCCGCGGCCGGCGTGCGCGTGTACGTGCTGTTCGATGGCATCGGCAGCCATGCGCTGCCGCAACGCTACGTCGACGAGCTGCGCGCCGGCGGCGTGGCGATCCACCGCTTCGCCACCCACCGCTGGCGCAACCGCTTCCAGCTGAATTTCCGCAACCACCGCAAGATTCTGGTGGTGGACGGCGCGCGCGGCTTCGTCGGCGGGCTCAACGTGGGTGACGAATACCTCGGCCTGAAACCGCCGCTGGCGCCGTGGCGCGACACCCAGCTGGAACTCGCCGGGCCGGCGGTGGCCGACCTGCAGCAGCTGTTCGCCGCGGACTGGCAATGGATCACCGGCGCACCGCCGCCACTGCTGGCGTCGCCGCCCGCCGACGGCGAGGCCAGTGCGCTGGTGGTGGCCAGCGGCCCGGCCGATCCGCAGGAAACCGGCTCGCTGTTCTTCGCCGCCGCGATCAACGCGGCGCGCCAGCGCGTGTGGCTCAGCACGCCGTACTTCGTGCCCGACCACGCGGTGCGCGCGGCGCTGCAGCTGGCGGTGCTGCGCGGGGTGGACGTGCGCGTGCTGATCCCCGCGCGGCCGGACCACCGCACCGTGTTCCTCGCCTCCACCCTGCACGCCTACGCTGCCGTACGCGCCGGCATCCGCGTGTTCCGCTACCAGCCCGGTTTTTTGCACCAGAAGGCGCTGCTGATCGACCGCGACACCGCCGCGATCGGCAGCCTGAACCTGGACAGCCGCTCGTTCCGGCTCAACTTCGAGGTCGCCGCCCTCGCCGTCGATCACGCCTTCGCCGCCGAGGTGGCGGCGATGCTCAACGCGGACTTCGCCCGCGCCAAGGCCATCGACGAACGCGAATACCGCGAGGCGCCCTACCTGCACCGGGTGGCGATGCATGTGGCACGCTTGTTCGACCCGCTACTGTAGGAGCACCCCGCCATGCGCCAGTTTGCCCTACTGCTGTGCCTGATGGCCGTGAGCCTGGCCGCACACGCCGGCGAACCGACTCGCTTCGTCGAGCGCTCGCTGGAACTGCACGGCACCACCTATCGCTACCGGGTCTTCGTACCGGACGGCTGGACGGCCAAACGCGCATGGTCGGTGGTGCTGTTCCTGCACGGCAGCGGCGAGCGCGGCAAGAACAACCGTGCCCAGCTCGGTCAGGGCCTGCCACCGTGGCTGGCCGAACACGGCGCGGGTTTCCCGGCCGTGGTGGTGATCCCGCAGGCACCGGCCGGCAGCCGCTGGAACGGCGCGATCGAGCAGATGGCGCTCAAGGCGCTGGACGACAGCATCGGCGAATGGCACGGCGACCGCCGGCGGCTCTACCTCACCGGATTGTCGATGGGTGGCTACGGCGCCTGGCAGATCGCGCTGGACCACCCCGGCATGTTTGCCGCCGCCGCGATCGTCTGCGGCGGCATCCGCCATCCGAACGACCACGCCGACCTGCGCGTGCAGGGCATCCCCGCCACGGCCGGCGACCCGTATGCGTGGCTCGCCGCCCACCTCGGCACGCTGCCGGTGTGGATCTTCCACGGCGCGCTCGACGACGTGGTGCCGCCGGAGGAATCGCGCCGCATGCACGCCGCGCTGCAGGCGCGTGGCGCCGAGGTGCGCTATACCGAATTCGCCGGCGTCAGGCACGCTTCCTGGCAGGCCGCGTATGCCACGCAGGCACTGTGGCCGTGGATGTTCGCGCACCAGCTGCCGGCGCGCTGAGGAATCACCTGCGCCCGCCGAAGCGCCGGCGCCAGTCGCCGCTGGCCAGCGCCCAGCCGACGTAGATGCCCAGCACCACGCCAAGCAGCTCGCACAGCGCGCGCAGGCCCATGCTGTCCGGGTCGTGCACTTCGGCCAGCTTCACCTTCAGCAGCTGCAGCGACTGCAGCCGGCCGTAGTTGAAATAGAACAGGTTCCACAGGTCGCCGCTGGCGGTCAGCGCGCTCGCCAGCAGGAAGCTCCAGCCGATCGGCGGGCCCCAGCCCCAGCCGTGGCGCCGGCCCAGTCCGTGGAACACGAAAAACAGCGCCAGCCCCGCCGCGGCCGAGATCAGGCCGGCCTGGAGTCCGCCGACGATCCCGTAACCCATCCACGACTGGTCGTACTGCATCGCCTGCCCCTGAACCGCGTTGCCGCTGCAGCGCGCATTATGGGCCATGCCGACGGCTCGCATCCGCGCGCTAGACTTGACCGCTCCTTCCTGCGCCCCACGCCATGAGCCAAGCTTTCTCGCCCCATGCCGCACTGATCGTGGTCGACGTGCAGCCGGACTTCATGCCCGGCGGCGCGCTGGCCTGCCACGAGGGCGACGCGATCGTGCCGGGCCTCGACGCGCTGCTGCGCGCACACCGCTTCCGCCACGTGGTGGCCACCCAGGACTGGCACCCGCGCGGGCACGTCTCGTTCGCCGGTTCGCATCCCGGCCGCGCGCCGTTCGAGCAGATTGCGCTGTACGGCCAGCCGCAGACGCTGTGGCCGGAGCATTGCGTGCAAGGCACGCCCGGCGCCGCGCTGCATCCGGACGTCGACTGGTCGGCGCTGGATGCGGTGATCCGCAAGGGCAGCGACAGCACCGTGGATTCCTACAGCGGCTTCCGCGAGAACCACGGCCCGCACGGCACGCGGCCCAGCACCGGGCTGGCCGGCTGGCTGCGCGAGCGCGGCGTGCAGGAGGTGTTCGTGTGCGGGCTGGCGCGCGACGTATGCGTGCTGTGGACCGCGCAGGACGCGCAGGCACTGGGCCTGCGCGCCAGCGTGCTGTGGGACTTGAGCCGCCCGGTCACGCCGGCCGGCGACGCGGCCACCCGCGCCACGCTGCTGGCGCAGGGCATCGGCATCGCCGCGTCGGCGGAGTGGGCACTTGCCTGAACTTCAGGCGTCGTTCTCGCCGGAGGCGCGCACCTGCGGCTCGCCGTCCACGTCGGTCTCCACGTCGAGCGTGATCGGCCGGCAGCACACCTGGCAGTCCTCGATGTAGCGCTGGCGGGGAATCGAGGCGTCGATCAGTACTTCGATCGGCTCGCCGCAGTACGGGCAGTCGATGGCGTGTGGCGTGAGCATGGTGCGTCCCGGCAGACGGGGGAGCCCAAGTACACCACGACGCCGTAGCGGCGGCGCTGCGACGCTCACCCCTTGCGCAACGACCATGCCTGCGGCAGGCCGATCCAGAACAGCGCGTCGCGGGCGCAGCGCGGCGCCAGCTTCAGCAGTTCGTTGTCCTTGCTGACCAGCCAGCGCGCACCCGAGGCCTGCGCCAGCTCCAGGAACTTCTGGTCGTCCGGATCGGCACAGTGCGGCAACGGCGGCGCGGCCGGTGCCATGGCCAGGTCATCGGGCAGGCAGCGCACCAGCGCATCGAACGCGGCCTCGATCGCCGGCCGGGTGGCGCCGGTAACCGGCAGCTGCGGGTAGTGCAGCACGCGCCGCCATTCGTCGCGACAGTCGGCGCGCGTCACCGCCTCGATCGTGCCCTGCTGCATCGCCACGTGCAGCGCCGCGGAGTGCGCGTCGCGGAACAGGAAGAGGTCCAGGCACACGTTGGTGTCCAGCACGATGCGCGGCACGGGCGGTTCGGCAAGGGTCATTGCGCCATGATGAGGCAAGCGGGCCGCACGGTGCACTGCACGCTTTCCGAGCGGAACCGACCATCGGGGTCGAGGGCGGGCGCGCCACCCCGCACGCCCGCAACGATCGCACCGGAGCGATTGCATCACGCGACCGGTCGGCGCTGACCTGACCGCCGACCGACGGGACCAGCCGACGGCCGGCGTCGACCGGCAGAAGCCGCCCATTCCAGCCAACCGCGATGGTCAGCTTTCTGGACGTCCGTTTGCCGGTGCCCTGATCAGTGGCGCATGTCCGTCGGCGGGTTCGAGTCGCCAGCCTCCGCTGCCTGATGCTGCGTACGGCCACCCGCAGGCGCTGACATCACGCCTTCGATCCACGGGACGTAGCCTGAGATGCGAACGGCGTACCCAATCTCGCCGTAAAGACCTTCCACGAACGGGCGGCCCGGTGCCCATTTTCTCCAGAATGGATGGTCCGGCGGATATCTGCTCCAGGAGGCCAGGCCGACGAGTTGCCTTGAATGGCCATCCCCGATGAGCAGGGGACCGCCACTGTCACCGCTTCCCGTGATGCCTTCAAGCGGCAGGGCGGACGGCGGCGCATCGAATCGATACCAGACGTAACGCGCGTCGGCACCGGCAATCACGTTGAAGGCGTGGCGCAAGACGCTGCGATGCGAGCCGTGGGGATCCTGGCCTCCGGCGCCATTGCCCGTGACGCCCTTGCCCACGAGCTGCACGGTCATCCCCACTTCTTTTTTCCCGCGATAGAGGGGAACGGGAGTCACCTCCGTCACCGGCGATGCAAGTTCGATCAGCGCGATGTCGTTGGACGATGCGAGAAAGGCAGACACCCTGGACAAGTCGCCGGAGGCCAATGCCTCCGTGACCAGCCGGTTGGGCAGTTTCCTGTAGCCGGGATACGTGACGACACGTTTGATCCTGCGCGCCACGCCGCCGACAGATACCTCGTTCTCCATGCCCTGCATCGGCATGGGCGCGGCGTGAGCCGCGGTCACGACCCACCGCGGCGCGATCAGGACGCCATGTCCCTCGCCGGGCATGTCGACCAGCGCGGGGAATGCCGAAGCCGGAACCCGATATCTGGCATCATCAAGGTCTGCCCGGATGACAACGGCTCCGGCAGCGGTCGATACGGCCAGGAAACAAAAGGCAAGACCCCACTTCATCGATTCATCCTTGTCGTTTTCCAGGGTCACGGAGCATGGCGACCTGCGCTGTCATGCGGTGGACGGATACGGGTCACCTCGGCTGCAGCCAGGGGATCCTAGCTGATCGGGACCGACGGGTTCGATGGATCCACCTCGCCGGCTGCGCGAGACACGCTGTCCACTCGATACAATGCAGGCTTTCCGGGCGGAACCGACGACCATGGCCGAGCGCGAGTTCGACGATTACCTTTGCCGCTCCGGCGCCACGCTGGAAGGCTCGCGCTATGCGGCCTGGCTGGCGGTCACCCCGCGCCGCCACGGCTACCCGGTGTACTACGCGATCTGCGAGAACCGCAGCTTCCGCGACAAGGGCCTCGCCGAAGCCGCCGCCGCCAGGGCGCTGGCCGACATGACCGGCCTGGAAGCGGACGGCACGCCGATCTTCCCCGAGGGCTACACCGGCTTCGACGACTAGGCGAGCGGCGGGCGATGCCTGCCTTACGCCGCGGCACCGGCCAATGCGCGCAGCCGTTCCAGCGCCGCCGGGATCGCCGCCGGCGCGTCCACCGTGAGCATGCGCGGCTCGTCGGCGGCCAGGCCGTTCTCCAGCTCGTGCGCCCAGGTCACGTGGTACGGCAGGTGCACGCCCCAGCCGCCCAGGCGCAGCACCGGCTCGATGTCCGAGCGCAGCGAGTTGCCGACCATGGCGAACTGCGCCGGCTGCAGGTCGAACTCGCCCAGCACGCGGCGGTAGGTGGCGGCGTCCTTCTCCGAGACGATCTCGATGCGGCGGAACAGGTCGGCCAGGCCGGACTCGGCCACCTTCTTTTCCTGGTGGAACAGGTCGCCCTTGGTGATCAGCACCACGTCGTAGCTTCGCGCCACCGCCTCGACCGCCTCGCGGATGCCGGGCAGCAGTTCCACCGGATGCTGCAGCACGGTCTTGCCCAGCTCGACCAGCGCGTGAATGTCAGCGGCGCTGATGCGGCCGCCCGAGACCGCGATCGCGGTTTCCACCATCGACAGCGCCATGCCCTTGGCGCCGTAGCCGAACAGCTTGAGGTTGCGCTGCTCGGTGGCCAGCATGCTGTCGTGCACGTGCCGGTCGCCGAGGTCCACGTAGCGCGCCATGATCGCGGCGAACGCGTCGCCGGCCTGGCGGTAATAGCCTTCGCTGTGCCACAGCGTGTCGTCGCCGTCGAAACCGATCAATTGCAGCATGGTCGTGCCGTTCCCTTTCTGTTCCGCGGCTCAGCCGAAGTCGCTGCCCAGGCGCAGGTTGATGTGCAGCGCCGTGGCCAGTTCGCGCATCGGCTCGTTGTCGCGGCTCAGGGTGATCCAGCCGGCGCAGGCACCGTCGGCGGTTTCCCACGACCACATCGTGTAGCCGGATTCGGCCAGACGGTCGTAGGCGAGGCCGAGCAGGCTGCCCGCGTCGGTGTCGTCGAAGAAGTCGTCGTCGTCCGGGTCGCCGTTCCAGTCGATCGACAGGTTCCAGCGCGCGCTCAGCTCGTCCAGCGCCTGCACCAGCGCGCGCAGGTCGTGCTCGTCGACCATGAAGCCGGAGCGCCAGTCGATCACCCGGCCGATCAGCTCGACCGGCTCCGCGTCTGCGGCCTCCGCCGCGGCCTCGCGGTAGTCCGCGAACTGCTGCAGCGCGGTTTCCTCGTCGCCGGGATTGATCAGCAGCAGCAACTGCCAGACCTTCGCCTCGACCGAGTCGTCCTCCTCGTCGAAGTCCGGGCCGGTATCGAAATCGTCGTCGTCGCGCATGCTCACGCGCCCACCCGCCGCCTGACCGCATCCATGTCGCGCACCGGGCGGATCTCGATCGCGCCGGTGCGCGACCACGGGAAGGCCTGCGCAATGCGCACCGCCTCGTCCATGTCGGCGGCCTCGATCAGGTTGAAGCCGCCCAGGTATTCCTTGGTTTCGGCAAACGGGCCGTCGACCACGCTGGTGCGGCCCTCGCGCACGCGCACGGTGCGCGCGGTCGAGGGCGCCTCCAGCTGCTGCGAATCATGCAGCCGTCCGTTCGCGCGCAGGGCATCGGCCTTGGTGAAACAGCCGTGCATCAGGGTGTCGAACTCGCCTTCCGGCAGCGCGTCCAGCAGGGCGTCGTCGCAGTAGATCATCACGAGATATTTCATGGCGTCCTCGGCGGGGGAAGCGGGGCGAAGGAGCGATAATGCCGCAATGAGCACCGCGCCCGATAGCTTGCACGTCCTGTCCTGCCATCCGATCGCCTTCGTGCGCTCGCCGTACGCGCAGCGCATCGACGCGCCGCACCAGCCCACCGTGGTCGCCGGCACCGAGACGCTGGCGGCGGCCGAGGCGGTGGTCGAGTTCGTGGCGGGCTTTCCCGCGGCGGCGTTCCGCGACCTGGCCGGCTTCGAGCGGATCTGGCTGCTGTTCGCCTTCCACCGCAGCGAGGGCTGGAAGGCCGAGGTGCGCCCGCCGCGCGGCGGCGGCAAGCGCAGCGTGCTGGCCACGCGCTCGCCGCACCGGCCGAACGCGATCGGACTGTCGGCGGTGGAGCTGGTGGCGGTGGAGGAAGGCGCGCTGCGCGTGCGCGGGGTGGACCTGCTGGACGGCACGCCGATCCTCGACATCAAGCCGTACGTGCCCTACGCGGACGCGTTCCCCGCCGCGCGCGCCGGCTGGATCGACGCGATCGACGCGGCGCAGGGCCGGCATTCCGCGCCGGGGCCGCGCAAGCCGCGCACGCGGCCGCGCGGCGAGGACGTCAGCGGCTCATGAGCAGCTGCCGCAGCAGGTGCTGCCGCCGCTGACGTGGATCTGCCGCGGCTCGGACACGCGCACGGCCTCGTAGCCTGCCTCGTGCAGGGCGGTGACGACCTGGCCGGAGGTCAGCTGTGCCGACACGTCGATCTGCCCGGCGACGGCATCGCCCGTGACTTTCGCGGTGGCGTCATGGGCACGCAGGATGGCGGCGATGGCGCCGGTGTCACCGGCAAAATCCTTCACTTGGAACAGCATCGGTACGATCTCCAGGGTTGAGGGCGGCACATCCGCCGGGCGCGATGGTGACCGGCGCCCCGCCCGGGCGCCCTGACCGGGATCAGGGCAATCCCGAACGGTGAGACCTACGCTCGGCACACTGCCCGGGCCGGCGCGGACCGCTCCGCGACCGGCGCCCGATGCACTGGCAGTGGATCGGTCCCAAGCTTGGCCGCGTCCGGCACTCCCGCCGACGCGGCTTTTTTTTGCCTCAGGGCTGCGCCGGCACGGGAGCCGTGGCGGCCGCCGGCAGCCACGGCGACACCCGCGGGCGCGCCAGCGCGGCGAGCAGCGGCGGGTCGCGCCGGTACACGTCCGGACGAAAGCCGACGCGGCCGTCCTCGCGCAGGTCCACCGTCCAGTACGCCAGCAGCAGCGGCACCGGCTTGGGCAGCATCACGGTCTGCGTCTGCAGCGTGTCGATCGCGCGGTCGATCCCCGCGCGGTTCCAGTGCAGCGGATCGTCCAGCAGCAGCTCGGCCAGTTCGCGCGGGCGTTCCACCCGGATGCAGCCGGAACTGTAGGTGCGCCGCTCGCTGGCGAACAGTTCCTGGTGCGGGGTGTCGTGCATGTACACCGCGTAGTCGTTGGGGAAGCGGATCACCAGCCGCCCCAGCGAATTGCCCGGGCCGGCGTCCTGGCGCAGCACGATGCCGCGCGGGTTGGCCCAGTCCACGCTGGCGGGCGCCAGCTCGCGGCCCTGGCCGTCCAGCACGCGGATGCGGTTGGCGGCGAGGTAGCCCCGGTTCTTGCGCAGCTTGGGCAGGATGTCGTTCTTCAGGATGGTCGGCGGTACCGTCCAGGTCGGGTTGAGCGTGAGGTAGGTGATCGCCGACTTGAACACCGGCGTGCTGCGGTACGGCTTGCCCACCTGCACGCGCGAGCGCCACACCGGCTTGCCGTCCCTGTAGTAGGCGACCTGGTAGCCGGCGATGTCGACCACCACGAAATCACCCTGCAGCTGGTGCAGCAGCCAGCGCGCACGCTCCAGATTCGCGCGCAGCTGCTCGATGCGCGCGGCGACCGGCACGTTCAGCGCGGCCAGGGTGGCCTTGCCCAGGTGGCCGTCCGCGGCCAGGTACTGTTCGCGCTGGAACTGTTTCAGCGCGGCCTCCAGCGCCGGGTCGTAGCGGTCGTCCGCGGCGTCGCCCAGCGCATGGCCGGCCAGTTGCAGGCGCCGGCGCAGCGCCGGCACGCGCGCATCGCGGCTGCCCGGCTTCAGCGTGGGGCCGTCGGCGATCGCGGGCCAGCCGCCCTGCGCCGCCACCTCGCGCAGCTTCGCCAGCGCGGTGCGCAGCTGGGCGTAGTACGGGTGCTGCGGCCGCGCCCGCGCGAACAGCGCGCCGATGGTGCCCTGTGCCAGCGCCTCGCGCACCGCCTGCAGGCCCCGCGCCTGGTCGAGCTGGCGCGGGTCGAAGTTCCAGTGCGTGTCCAGCGTGGCCGGATCGACCTTGCCGCGATACAGGTGCAGCAGCGCGGCGAAGCAGGCATCGGTGGCCAGCAGGTCGAACTGTGCGCGCTGCTGCGCCGTGGCCTGCGGGTCGATGAGCACGGCGCGCCGACGCTGCAGTTCGGTCAGCGCATAGTCTTCCGGGCCGAGGCCGTCGCCGGCCATGTCGCGCAGCGCGGCCAGCAACTGGTCGAGATTGCCCGCTTGCGTCCATGCCGGCGCGAACCGGTTCTGTTCGTAGAACGCTGCCACCGCGTTGCCGGGCGCCTGGGCCGCGGCGGCATCGGCATGCGCAGCGCGCCACTGCTCGATGCGTTCGCGGATCTGCTCGGCCACCGGTCCCGGCGGCGGCTCGGGCGCAGGCTGTTGCGCGTGCAATGCCGTTCCCAGCAGCAAGCCCAGCATGGCGACGCCCCGAACGACACGGAAAAATCTGGATGGCACGGCACGGCCCTGCGCAAGGAAGACCGGCCTGTCATAGCACAGCCGCCTGCGCGCGCAAGCGGCCGCCGCCCGACGGGTTCTTAACGGGGGGCTGCTAGCATCGACGACCGCATGCCCGACCCGTCCCCCACCCAGCCGTTCCGATGAGCCGACTCCTGCGCCCCGTCGCCATCCTGATGTTGCTTTGCGCCGGCTGTTTCGCCGCGGTGCACGCCGCCACGCCGTCGCTGCAGGACGCGCTCAGCCAGCTCGCGCCGCAGGCGAACCCCAAGGTGATCGGGCTGGCGCTGGCCGCCACCGAATGTGCCGCCGCGCAGGGCCAGCCGCCGTCCGACCGGCTGGCGGTGATCGACTATTCGAAGCCTTCGACCGAACCGCGGCTGTGGGTGTTCGACCTGACCCGGCGCAAGCTGCTGTACCACGAGCTGGTGGCGCACGGGCGCAACACCGGCGAGAACCTGGCCACGAAATTCTCGAACACGCCGGAGAGTCTGCAATCGAGCCTGGGCCTGTTCCGCACGCTGGGCACCTACGCCGGCCGCAACGGCTACTCGCTGCGCATGGAAGGCCTCGAGCCGGGCACCAACGACCACGCGCTGGAGCGCGCGCTGGTGATCCACGGCGCGGCCTACGTCAACCCGGCACTCGCCCGCCAGCAGGGCCGCATCGGCCGCAGCTACGGCTGCCCGGCGGTGCGCAACGCGATCGCGCGGCCGCTGATCGACGCGCTCAAGGGCGGCCAGTACGTGTTCTCCTACTATCCCGATGCGCGCTGGCTGGGCGGCTCGCCCTACCTCAAGTGCAGCGTCGGGCGCGCCATGACCGCCAGCCTCGCCGCTCCCTGAATCCGCGCCGGCGGCAGGCACGCCGGCCGGCGCGTCGCCTTCAGCGCGTCGCCCCCAGCAGCCCCACGTGATAGCCGGCTGCACGCAGCCTGGCGGTGGCCTTCGCGTTCAGCACCAGCAGCACGACCAGGCTGACCAGCGGCACGAACATCAGCACGATCAGGATCACCCGCACCGGCATCGAATAGCCCAGCCCCGCGCACAGGCGGAACGTGCCGACCAGCCCCGCGAGCACCGCGCCCAGCACCACCAGCACGCCGACCGGGCCAAGGAAAGTCTGCACCGCGGCACCGGCGAAATAGCCGAGGATCGAAAAGATGATCAGCTTCTGCGCACCGGCCACCTGCTCGATGTCGGCATCGCTCGCCGGCGGCGCGGCGATGTCGGCTTTCGGCGCCTCGTACGGATTGTAGGTATTCATTCCCTTTCCCCTGTGGATGGACGACGCAAGGCGGTTGCCCGCCGCTGTTGGCACGAGGGCACGAGGGCACGAGGGCACGGGCGACGCGTGCACGGCCGCGGCCCGACGGTCGGGCCGGCGGACGGCCGGTGCCGCGATGCGTATCCCCTGGTCCCCTGCAACGGCGATTATGCCCGAGACCGATGTGTCGACGGCGCAGCTTACCGATCGCCCGGGCGCTCGCGCAGCAGCGCCTGCAGCTTCAGGTACACGCCGTTGCTCCAGCCGAAGCCGATCACGTTGGCGGTGTAGCCGGCGCTGATCTTCACCTCGGCGTTGCCGCTGGCCATGTTGTATTTCTCGCGGATGGTGCCGTCGGCGGCGAGGCTGCGCTCGATGGTGGCGGTGAACTCGCGCGCGATGCGGCGGGCGTCGTCGTGGAAGCCATAGGCGTCCAACCCGGCCACCGCCAGCCAGTTGGTCGGCGCCCAGCCGAACGGCGCGTCCCACTGCGCGCCGCTGGCGTGGTCGCTGGTCTGCAGGCCGCCCTTGCGCTCGAACAGGGCGAGCTTGCCGCGCAGCGACGCGGCCTGCGCCGGCGACGCCGCGCCGGCCCACAGCGGGTAGTAGGTGGAAACGAAGTGGTAGTCGGACGGCTTGCCGCGCACGAAGTCGTAGTCCATGTACATGCCCTGGTCGGCGCGCCACAGGTAGGTGTCGATCGCCGCGCGTCGCGCCGCGGCGACCTCGGCCCAGCGTGCAGCATCCGCCGTATGCCCCAGCTGCGCGGCGAAGTCATGTAGGTCGCGCTCGTAGCGGTATAGCAGGCTGTTCAGATCGACCGGCGCGTAGTGGTGGGTGGAGCCGCCGAACGGGCCCATGCGGAAGGTGGTGTCGAAACCCGACTCGCGCATCGCGCGGTCGCCGAGGTAGTAGTCCGCGCTCAGCCGGTAGCCCTGCGACCAGGCGCCGGCGCAGACCTTCGAAGCCTCGACGTCGCAGCTGGCGGTCTTGAGCCGCGCGGCTTCCGCCGCGTCCGGATGCTCGGCGGCCTTGACCAGATAACCGGGATCCTGCGACGGGTGCGCGAGCAGCCAGTCGATCACGCCGCGCAGGTAGCGGCTGTCGCGCATCTCCAGCACCGGCGCGGCGCCGCCGTAGTCGTAGTAGCGCGCCAGGCCGGTGGTGCCGGCGCGGTGCTCCTTGCGCGTCCAGGTGGCGTGGTCGCGCACGGCGAGCGGATACGCGCGTTCCAGCCAAGCATGCGCTGCGGCCTTGCTCCCGAAGCTGTCCGGGTCGTCCAGCACGGCGCGGACCATCGAACTCAGCAACGGCGGCTGCGAACGGCTGAGGTAATAGCTTCGGTTCGCGTTGAGCACCGCCCCGTAGTACTGCACCTCGAACAGCGCGTTCTCGACCATGTCGCGCGCCAGCGCCTCGCGGTGGTCGGCGACCAGGCCGAGCACGATGAAATAGCTGTCCCAGCCGTACATCTCGTTGAAGAAGCCGCCCGGCACCACGTACGGATGCGGCAGGTAGAGCAGGCCCTGCCGCGCCAGCGCGCTCGGCGCGATGTCGCCGAGCTGGCCGATCGCCCGCGGCAGCACCTGCACGTCGACCTTGCAGCGCCGCTTCACCGCGGCCAGCTCCGGCGGTGGTGGCAGGTTCGCCGGCAGGTACAGCACCGACGGCGCGCCCAGCTTGGGATCGCCCAGCGCCGAGCAGTCGTCCATCGAGCGTGTCAGCGTGGCCCACGCGCGGTGGATGTAGGCCTGCGTCTGCTGCGCATCGGGCGCCTGCCTTGCCGGCAGCGCGGCGGCGAAGGCGCACGCCACCAGCAGCAGGATGATTCGGAACCGTGGTTTCATCGGCATGATCCTGCGCCCTGGGATGCGGCGTGGCCTTCATCATCACCCCGGTGGCACCGCTATGCTAGGGCGACCCTCCCGTGCCGATGCGTTCGAAGGAACCGCCATGCGCCTCATCCACTTGCTGCTTGCCGCAGCCATGCTGTCCATACCGGCCTGGCCGGTCGCGGCGCAGACGCTGCGCGTGATGAGCTTCAACGTGCGCCTGCCCAGCCCCGACGACGGTGCGAACCGCTGGGAGCTGCGCCGCGACCTGATGGTGCGCACCATCCGCGAACAGCAGCCCGACCTGATCGGCACGCAGGAGCTGTACAAGCTGCAGGGCGACTATCTGGTCGGCAAGCTCACGCATTACACCTGGTTCGGGCGCGGCCGCCGCGGCGACGACGGCGACGAGCACATGGGCGTGTTCTACCGCACCGACCGGCTCAAGCTAGTGGAGTCCGGCGACTACTGGCTGTCCGACACGCCAGACGTGCCCGGCAGCATCAGCTGGGGGCATCCGTTCCCGCGCATGGTGACCTGGGCGATGTTCGAACTGAAGTCCAGCGGCCAGCGCTTCTACTACGCCAACACGCACTTCCCCTACCGCGACCAGGACGAACCGGCGCGCACCCGCGCGGCGCAGGAAATCCTCGGCCGCCTCCAGGCCCTGCCCGCGGCGCTGCCGATCGTGCTGACCGGCGACTTCAACACCGCGCCGGCCAGTCCCGCGCATGCGCTGCTCACCGGACTGCTGCACGACGCCTGGCTGGACGCCACCACCCACAGCGGCCCGGAAGCCACCTTCCACAATTTCACCGGCACGCCGGACCGGCGCATCGACTGGATTCTCTACCGCGGCCTGCACGCCGACACGGTGCGTACCGTCACCACGCAACAGGACGGCCGCTACCCGTCCGACCACTTCCCGGTAGTGGCCGACCTGCGCTGGCCGCGGCACGATCGGGCGCACTGAGGCGGCGGCTCAGTCAGTAGCTGCCACCGCAGACTGCGCCGGCAATCCCTCATCACGCGCCGTCACGCGTTTCCCGCAGGCGCAGGATGAACACGAGCACCGGCGCGGCCACACCCGCCAGCGCCCACGGCAACCACGCGTGCTCGCGCAGCAGCCAGATCGACGTGCCCATCGACAGCACGATCAGCACGACCGCGCTGAACTTGGCCCGCCGCGGAATCGTGCGCTCGCGCTCCCAGCGCTTAATCGCCGGCCCCAACCGCGGCCGCGCCAGCAGCCAGCGATGCCAGCGCGGCGACGCCCGCGACCAGCAGGCAGTGGTCAGCAGCAGGAACGGCACCGTCGGCAGCACCGGCAACACCGTGCCGAGCACGGCAAGCGCCAGTGACAGCGCACCGGCCGCGAACAGCAGCCCGCGCACGATACGGGCTCGGCGCGGTTCCGGGGAGACTGGACGCGGCGTGGACAAGAAGCGGACTCGTGAAGAGAGGCCGACTCACTCTAGCGCATGCCGATGAAATGGATCAGCAGGGTCAAGAGATCTTGATCGGCACGCCGCCATGCGGGTTATTCGAGTTCAGTGGTTGCTACCGATCCAGAGTCCGCGTTGGACTAAGTGAACCCGACCCCGTTTTCCGCCCCGCTACTCAAAGCGGAGGGACGTCGCTGGCACCGGCAGTGGCGCCAATTTTGGCGATGATCCACTTGCGCGCAATACCCGTGATTAGGCTTTGGGCTTCGTGGGTATCCATGGGGCTTCCAGGCGCCTTGTACTTGCGCGCGCCATGCCTGGCGGTGACGCCTGCGACTAACGGGTTGTTGGCGGTCGCATGAAAGCGTTTGAGCGAACGCGCGTCGATCCAGCCCGTCGCAATTAGCTTGTCAATGCCACCGGCGTCGTGCTCAATGGCCTCGATGATGCGGCCCAGATTGCTCCAGTCGTCGAGGGGGCCCCGGAGGTACTGCTGCACGTCTGCGACGACCTGCTCCTCCTGCACCAGAGCCCGCCATGCGCGGAGCCCCGGACCGAGATCCGGCTCCTGGAAGACGCCCTCGTCATCACCTAGCCTGATGCCGACGAGTCGTGCGGAGACCACCAGTCCGTCCGTAATCGTCGCATAGTGCACCTTCGGCTTGTCTGGCTCTTCTCGGCTGATGTTGCCGACCGCGATCTTCCAGTGCGTAGCCAGGAACAGTCTCGCGTATCCGTTCAGATAGCCGACTTCCCGTTGCGCGATGGTCTCGGCTGACTCGTAGTCATCGACCTGCGCGAAGAGCGCCGAATCGAGCCGATAATGTCCACTGACGAGCACTATGGGGCCTTCGCCGCGACAGCTCGCTTCCAGCTCGCACAGGCTGTGCTGGTCACCATTGAGCTCCACTATCCACGTCATGTCACCACCCCCGATATCCGATCGACCTACGACGCGAAGGTCATCGGCGGCCGGGATCCAACCCGGCCACCGATCAGCTCGCGCGATCACAGCTGTTTGCGCAGTTCCTTCAGGCGCTCAAGATAGGCTCCCGCGTTCTTCCTGCTTCCCCATGGCGGGCACCCATCGTTGAAGAGGAATGGTTGCGAAGCCGTCGGGTGGGCGAAGAGCTGCCAGCTATCGACCTTCAGTGGCAGCCATAGCTGAGGAAATTCCTCGTACTCGACATAGCTTTCCGACGTCGATCCCTGAGGCTTGTAGCCGCGGTTGACGAGGATGTGCGTCGTGCCGTTCACCCCGATCGCTCCGTAGGGCAACCAGTGGCGCATCTCCCAGTAGGCGACCGACTTCGTGCTCAGCTGGAAACGCGGCTGGCCGAGGATTCCTTCGACGTATGCAATGGCGAAGTCGACGGCGTTCGCTGCGCTGGCGAATTTTGCGTCCAAAGCCTGCACGCTATCGCGCGCGATCTGCGACTGCGTTCGGCGCTCTGCCCTAGAGTGTGGGTCGGGCACTACACGCATGGATTGAGCGATTTCTTCCGGACTACGTCGGAAGAACCAAGGCTGTGGTCTATCGGAAGGGAGGCAGCCGTTCTTCTGCAGCAGCGACCAATTCCGGTACCCGTACTCCGCGGCAATCTGGTCGAACGCCTTGGCCAGGGCCATACCGCTCATGCGCGCGCGCTTCCTGGCGTCGCGACGCATGGCCTCCACCTCATGGGCGGTAAATAGCTTCAACATGTTTGTCGTTTCCAAATGCAGTGCCGCAACCGACTGTGCGTCCACACACAAGCTACGCGGCAAGGATCCGGAAATCGCGTAGTGAAGCCACGATGTCGATACGACTTCGCCAGTGTGGACGGGCGGGCCGACGCGACGGCCTACGTCTAAAGTTAGGTAGCCGTCATACGTCTGTCAACGATTAGGTGGATGCGCTCGCGCATGACCTGGCCCTGGCGTTCGGCATTCGCGCCGCAGGCATCGCGCCCCGGAGCATTCGACCCGCGCCTGCTTCACCGCGCCGGCGCTGCTCCACGCATCACACAAAAAAGCCGCCCGGATCGCTCCGGGCGGCTTCGTTTCCAGCGGGCGAATCCGGCTCAGTCGACCGCGCCGTCCAGTCCGCGCCGCTTGAGCAGCGGCTCGATCTTGGGTTCCTGCCCGGTGAAGTCGCGGAACAGCTGCAGCGCGTCCTTGCTGCCGCCGCGCGACAGCAACGTGGCGCGGAAGCGGTCGCCGTTGGCGCGGGTGAGGCCGCCGTTCGCCTTGATCCACTCCACCGTGTTCGCGTCCAGCACCTCCGACCAGAGGTAGGCGTAGTAGCCGGCCGCGTAGCCGCCCATGATGTGGCTGAAGTACGGCGTGCGGTAGCGCGGCGGCACCGGCGCGTAGTCGGTGCCGTTCGCCTTCAGCGCGGCGGCCTCGAACGCCACCACGCCGCCGGCCTCGGGGATCCTGTCGACACCGATCTGGTGCCAGCTCTGGTCGAGCATCGCCGAACCGAGGTACTCGGTGGTGGCGAAGCCCTGGTTGAACTTCACGGTGGCCAGCACCTTGTCCAGCAGCGCCTTCGGCATCGGCGTGCCGGTCTGGTAGTGCCTGGCGTAGTTGGCCAGCACGCTCGGCCAGTCGGCCCACATCTCGTTCACCTGCGAGGGGAACTCGACGAAGTCGCGCGGCACGCTGGTGCCGGCGAAGTACGGGTACTGCACGTTCGAGAACATGCCGTGCAGCGCATGGCCGAACTCGTGGAACATGGTGGTCACCTCGTCCCAGGTCAGCAGGGTCGGGCCGCTGGCCGGCTTGGTGATATTGAGGTGGTTGGCCACCACCGGCAGGTTGCCGGTCAGCGCGGACTGCTCGACGTAGGCGTTCATCCACGCGCCACCGCGCTTGGACGGCCGCGCATACATGTCGGCCAGGAAGATCGCCAGCTGCTTGCCGTCCGCGTCGTACACGTCGTAGACCAGCACGTCGGGGTGGTACACCGGCAGGTCGGTGCGCTGCTTGAAGCTGAGCCCGTAGAGCTGGCCGGCGGCGTGGAACACGCCGTTCTCCAGCACGTTCTTCATCTCGAAGTACGGCTTGAGCTGGCTCTCGTCGAAGTCGTACTTCTCGGCGCGCAGCTTCTCGGTGTAGTACGCCCAGTCCCAGGGTTCGAGCGCGAACGTCGGCTCGCCCTTCGCCGCCTGCTCCTTGTCGATCATCGCCTGCAGCGCCGCGCCCTCGCGCTTCGCGTTCGCCACCGCCGGCGGCGCCAGCTGGGTCAGCATGGCGTTGACGGCCTCCGGCGTCTGCGCCGTCTCGTCGGCCAGCACGTAGGCGGCGTAGCTGGGATAGCCGAGCATGGTCGCCTTCTCCGCACGCAGCTTGAGCACCTGCGCCACGATCGCGGTGTTGTCGTACGGGTTGCCGCGGCTGCCGCGCGCGATCGACGCCTGGTGCAGGCGCTGGCGCAGCGCGCGGTTCTGCAGCTGCGCTTCCGGCGGCTGCCCGGTGGTGTTGAGCAGGGCGATCACGTACTTGCCGTCCAGGCCCTTCGCCTTCGCGGCCGCGGCGGCGGCGCCGATCTGTTCGTCGGTGAGGCCGGCCAGTGCTTCCTTCGTGTCGACCACCACGACCGAGTCGTTCACCTCGGCCAGCACGTTCTGGCTGAACTGGGTGCCCAGCTTCGCCAGCTCGCCGTTGATCGCCTTCAGCTGCGCCTTGTCGGCGTCGGACAGCCTGGCGCCGGCGCGCACGAAGTTGGTGTGGTAGCGCTCGATCAGGCGCACGCCCTCGGCGTCCAGGCCCAGGCTGTCGCGCGTGTCGAACAGCTGCTGGATGCGCGCGAACAGCCGCGGGTCCAGCGAGATCGCGTCGCGGTGCGCGGCCAGCTTCGGCGCGTACTCGGCCTGCAGCGCCTTGCGCGCGTCGTTGGTGTCGGCGCCGACCAGGTTGAAGAACACAGTCGAGGTGCGGGTGAGGATCTGCCCGGATTTCTCCAGCGCGACGATGGTGTTGTCGAAACTGGGCGCCTCGGCGTTGCCGGCGATTGCCTGCACTTCCTTCAACTGCTCGGCCATGCCGCGGTCGAAGGCGGGCGCGAAATCGCGGTCCTTGATCCGGTCGAACTGCGGGTAGTGCAGCGGCAGCGGGCTTTCGGCGAAGAATGGATTGCCGGCGTCGGTGGCCACCGCATCGCGGTGCGCCTGCGCCGGGGTGGAGCTGTTCTTGTCGCTGCCGACATCGGTGCAGGCGGCCATGGAGCCGGACAGGGCAATGGCCAGGGCCAGCGCGATCGGATGCTTCATCGGTACGGATCTCGTGGTGGGGAAGACCCGATCCTACCCAATGCGCCGCGCTGGCATGCATGACGAAAGCCATGCTTCGCGGCGGCGCGTCGCGGCCACCCGCCGGGGCGGCGTCGCCGCGGCTTCAGCTGGCCGACGCGACCGGAACCACCTGCGCCGCCGGGTTCGCATGGGCCAGCTGCACCGAGCTGGGGGTGGCGGTCAGCATGGCGCCCATGACCAGCGCGCACAGCGCGAAGCAGACGACGAACAGGCTGACCAGGATCTGCGATTCGAATTTCATGACGTGTCTCCGCGGGTGGGTGAATGTTCCCTGTGATGCAGGGAGAGCAATCCCCGTGCCAACCCGCCACGAAGCGCGCCAGGCCTTGTCCTGCCTGCATCGGGCCGATGCGCACGCGACGCCGGCAGGCTGTCCGCGGACAGCCGCCGCGCCACAGCGGACAGCCGGACAGCTCGCGCGCGTCTATGCCGCCAGCCACTCGCGCAGCGCGCGGGTAACCGCCGCGGGTTGCTCCATCGGGCTCATGTGGCCGCTGTCCTCGACCACCACCAGGCGCGCCTGCGGCATCAGCGCCGCCATCGACTGGTGCAACGCGGGCGGCGTGAGCACGTCGTGCCGACCGCACAGCACTAGCGCCGGACAGGTCAGCGCGCGCAACGCCGCCGCGCCGTCTTCGCGCCGCATCGCGTTCTGCCGGATGAACACCTCGCGGCCCTGGCGCAGCGTCATCGCGTTGATCCGTTGCGCCAGCGCGGTGTCGTGCAGGCGTTCGGCCGCGACGAAGCTCGGCAGCAGCCGTTCGGTCATGCCGCGGAACTCGCCGGGCAGGCTGACCGAGCGGTTCGCCGCGCGCCGCTGCGCGATGCGCTCGGGCGTATCGGCGTGGAACGAGGTGTCGAGCAGCGCCAGCCGCGCGATCCGCTGCGGCGCCTGCCGCGCGATTTCCTGGGCGACGTAGCCGCCGAAGGAGAAGCCGGCCAGCGCAAAGCGTGGCGGCGCCGCGTCCAGCACCTGCTGTGCCAGCGCGGCGATGCTGTCAGCGTGGCCGAGGTCGGCCACGGTGCATGCGGCGATGTCGGCCAGGCCGGTCAGCTGGTCGCGCCACAGGTCGTCGTCGCACAGGAATCCGGGGAGCAGCCACAACGGCTGCCGAGGGTCGCTCACGCTCATGTCCGCCGATCAAAAGGAGGACATTATCGAGCACATCGCGCCGCGCCCTGCAGCCCCGCGTGCGACGCAGCTGCGGCAGCGGAGCGCGACCGCGCACAGGCGAGCCTTGGCTCGCATCGCCTCTCAGCTGGCATCGCCCCAGGTCGCCTCGATATCGGCCTTGACCAGGTCGTCGAGCGCCGACGGCGGAACGTCCTGCATGCCGTAGAGGCAGCCATGCCGCATGCCGGCGTAGTCGCCGTCGCGGCGAAACGTCGCCGTCCAGATGACGCGCCCGGCACTCGCCGGCGCGTGATCGCCCTGGTAGGTAAACCCGTTCTTCGTCTTGCCGGAGACCGTGCCCATGGCGGGAACCTGCTGGCGTGATGATCCGCCCCTGTCACCGCGACAGGGCGGATGACCCGATCGCGCCGCCGCGCCCGGGAACGCATCGGCATACCGACCGTTGCCCGGGCCGCGCCGCGGCGCCGTGCAACGGCCTGGCCGGTTCAGCTGACCTTGATCTTGTGCGCACTGCCGTTCGACTTCTTCGGCAGGCTCAAGGTGAGCACGCCGTTGTCGTAACGGGCGTCCGCCTTGCTGTCGTCGATGTCGTTGGGCAACGTGAAGGCGCGATAGACGCTGCCGTAGTAGCGCTCGGTGTACAGATCCTTCCGGTCATCGCCCTTCTTGGTGGTTTCGCGTTTCACTTCGGCGCTGATCGCGACCTGGTTGCCATCGATCGAGACCTGGATGTCGTCCTTGCTGACGCCGGGCACCTCGGCCTTGACCAGGAACGACTTGTCGTCCTCGGAGACGTCCAGGCGCATGTCCGGCGCCGTCGTCTCCAGTTCGCGCCAAGGCGCGCGCTGGCGCAGACCGCGAAACATGTCCTCGAAGGTGAGCAGCGGATCGAAACTGGTCACGGCCTTGACGGGATTCCATCGTGCAATGTTTGACATGGGCTGATTCCTCGACACACAAGACGCCCCGCTTCAGCCACCCCCTCGCGGAAGCCGGGCCAACCCGCTGCACGCGCACGGACCGCATGCGCACGAAGCGGCACCGCGTTTGAGCGTACTCGCCAGCCACCGGGTGGTATTGACCGAGGTCAACTCGCATCGTGCCGGGGTGCGACGTCGTCGCCGCCGCGAAAACGCGGCCGGGCGCAAAAGCGTCCGGCCGCGGCTGACGCGTTGGCGGCCGACTCGTGCCCCGCGCGGCGAGCACGGCCCAGGCGTTCAGTCGGCCTCGTCGCGAGCGTACTTCTCGTGCAGCGCCACCGGCGCCAGCGCTCGGTTCGCGCGCCGGCGGATCGCCAGGTTGACCAGCTCGACGAATACCGAGAAGGCCATCGCGGCGTAGATGTAGCCCTTCGGAATGTGCTGGCCGAAGCCGTCCGCCATCAGCACCAGGCCGATCATGATCAGGAAGCTCAGCGCGAGCACCTTGACCGTGGGGTGGCGCTCGACGAACTCGCCGATCGGCCGCGCGAACGCCAGCATGAAGCCGATCGAGGCGAGGATCGCGGTGACCATGATCCAGCGCTCGTCGACCATGCCGACCGCGGTGATGATGGAGTCGAGCGAGAACACGATGTCCAGCAGCATGATCTGCGCGACCACGCCGCCGAACGTCGCCGCCGCCGTGCCCACCGTGACCTGCTCGGTGGCGCCCTCCAGCTTCTGGTGGATTTCGTGCGTGGCCTTGCCGATCAGGAACAGCCCGCCGCCGAGCAGGATCAGGTCGCGCCACGAGAACGCATGGCCGAACAGCGAGAACAGCGGCGCGGTCAGCCCGACGATCCACGCGATCGCCAGCAGCAGGCCCAGCCGCGTGACCGCCGCCAGCACGATGCCCGCACGGCGCGCCTTGTCGCGCTGCGCGGGCGGCAATTTGCCCGCCAGGATCGAGATGAAAATGATGTTGTCGATGCCGAGCACCAGCTCCAGCGCGGTCAGCGTGGCAAGGGCGATCCAGGTTTCGGGGTTGGCCAGCAGTTCCATGGGAAGTCTCTTCGGTGGATGGGGTTCGGCACCGGCGGAAGGAGCCGGCCGGCGCACAGGATGGAGCCGGCGCGTGTCACGGTGGCGGGTGGACGTCCATGGGCATGCGAAGGCTCCGGCAAGTCTCGAAAGGCCACGGCCAGGGGCATCGGTGATGGACGCGCCTTCGCCGTGGAACGGCGAAGGTCTTGCTCGCAAACCAGCGGGTGGCTTGCTGCTGCACCGGAGCGGAAGCTCGTCATGACGGCGACAGCGATTGGGAGCTACTCCCCTTCTGCGGCGATGCTAGCACACGCGCATGTCGCGCAATGCGGTCCGCGCCGGCCACCCCGGCATGTCCGCAAGTACCCGTTCGACGACAGTCGCCGCACCATTCGGCGGCAGCGGGAAATCAGCCGGCGTCGACGGCCGCCAGCGGCGTGTCACCCGCGACGACATCGAGCGCCTGCAGCGAGACGGTCTTCTTGCCGCCGTGCAGCGACTGCCCGCCGACTTCGCCAAAGCCCAGCCGCGCGTGGAAACGCGCGGACGCCGGGTTGGGCGGTTCGAGGTCGAACTCGCAGGTGATCCACGGCACCGCATCGCGACGCGCCTGCACATGCAGCTCGCGGTACAGCACGGTGCCCGCGCCGCGCGCCTGCGCGTCGCCCGCCACCACCACGCGATCCACGTACAGGAAGCGCGGATAGCGCTGCGCGAACCAGCGGTAGTTGGGGCTGTCGTAGTCGGCGCCTTCGCGGAAGGCGAGCAGGAACGCCGTCACCCTCCCCTCGACCTCGGCCACCCGATGCCACGCCGCCTGCGCATGCAGCCGCGCCAGCCGCGCGGCATCGAGCGGACTCAGCACCGCCACGAACGCCTCGTTGAGGGCGAGGATCGCGGGGAAGTCGGCGGGGGTGGCGTCGCGCGACATGGTCAGCGATGCCGCCGATTCATGCCGGAATTTCCACTATCAACGCGGACAGGTCGGTCACGCCAACGTCGATGCCGAGCTGGCTGAACAAGGCGGTGACCTGGCCGCGGTGGTGGGTCTGGTGGTTGAAGACGTGACGCAGCACCAGCCCGAACGGCTTGCTGTGCGGCTCGCCGGCGCTGTTCACGTAGCGCAGCGGAAGGGCATACAGGTCGTCGCTGGCCTCGCCGGTGAAATCCACGATCGCCGCGTCCATCGCGTCGCGCTCGCCGCGCAGCTGCGCGAGGCCAGGAAACGTGATGCCGCGGACCGGCTCGGGCAGTGGCAGCGCACGCACGTAGTCGAGCGAGGTCAGGCCGGGCATGGCCGCCGCGAAGCGCTTCAGCCAGTGCGTGTCGGCGACGAGGATGTGTTCCAGCGTGGCGGCGATCGAACCGAAGAACGCGCCGCGGTCCGCATGCCACTGCGCCTCGTCCAGCTGCGCGGCCGCCGCAAGGAGCCGCGCATTCATCCACTGATTGTAGCGGGCCATCAGCTCGAAGTCGGCTTTGAGCGACATGCCCGTCTCCGCCTCAGCCGGCCCCGTGCGCCAGCGCGTAGTCGATCGCCGCGCACACCGCCACCGCCTGCGCGGCGTTGCACTGTGCGGGCGTGGCGCGCGGGCTGTCGGGGTAGACCTCGGTGGTGGTGCGGTACGGCGCGTCGGTGATGCCGGCGCACAGGCCCAGCTTGCGGCAGTCGTACTCGATCACGCCATGCGCCACCACCGGCGAGCCGATGATGGTGCCGTCGGGGTCGGCCGGTGCGATATGGGTGACCTTCGCCACCGCGGCGATCACCGCCTGCTGGAACGCCGGCTGCGGATTGGCGCTGTCCGCGCACAGATAGAAACCATCGGGAATAGTGCCCGGCTCGTACGGCTTGCCGTCGCGCGCGGCCAGCGCCGGGCGGAACTCGCTCTCGTCGCTGTCGGTGGTTTCGTGCAGGTCGATATGCATCCGCACGCGCTCGCGCCACGGCGCGACCAGCCGCATCAGCGCCGCCGATTCCTGCGCCGGGCTGTCGGCGCGGAACGAGCGGTTCGGGTCGAGCGCATCCGGATTCCAGCGATGGATGCGCTCGTAGCCCCACGGGCTCACGCAGGGCGCCACCAGCAGGTTGATCCGCCCCGCGTAGTGCGCCGCGTGCCGCTCGACGAACTGCAACGCGCCGTGCACGCCGCTGGTCTCGTAGCCGTGCACGCCGCCGGTCACCAGCGCGATGGGGAGTTCGTCGCGCCAGTCACGGCTTTTGATCGCGAACAGCGGATAGCTGCCGGAGGGATAGTCGAGCCGGCCGTAGTCGGATACGTCGAAGCGCGCGCGCAGGGTCTCGATCAGGCTCGCCACCTCCGCCGCGTAGCTGCGCCTGACGGCCTGCCTTGAGCGCCACACCGCCACGTCCGCCCCGCCCCAAGGCTGTCCGGGAGTGCCGATGGGGTAGAAGGCCGGGCTGGTCATCGCGGTGCTCGCTTCGTGTGGCAAGGGGGAGCGGAGCACTGTAGCACCGGGCTCAACCGGCGCCGCCGCCGGGCGGCGTCCCGGCCGGCGCGGTACTGGCCGGCGACGCAGGCGCCGCATTCGCGGACCGCTCCGGCCGGCGCGGCTTCCACTCGAACGTCGCCACGCTCTGCGCCGGCAAGGTGTAGTGGAAACGGGTCTGCTCCTGCACCACGGTGACGCGGCGCGGCTGCGCCTCGCTGTTGACCATCACCAGCACCACCGATCCGCCGGCGGCGTTCTGGAACGCCACGTTGGCGAGGCCCTTGTCGGTATCGCTGGAGCGTACCCGCACCGCGCCGGGCAGCACGAAGCGGCTGAAGTGCGCAAACGCGTAGTACTCATCGTTGCGGCTCACCTCGCCGGTGCGCGAGTCGATCGTGACCACGCCCTTGCACAGGTCGCAGCCGCCCAGATGCGGGCCATGCTGCTCGTCCAGCGCCAGGTTCCAGTACACGATGCCGCGCGCCCACTGCCGCAGCCCGACCAGCAGCAGGTCGCGCGTGAACCACAGCAGCTCGCCGTTCCTGGCCGACTCCCAGTCGCCGCCGGAACACTCGGTGATGTAGGTGTCCTTGGCCGGAAACGCGCGATGCACCTGGCCCTGCGCATACGGGCTGCCGCTGTAGCAGTGCCAGGCGATGCCGTCGACGTAGCGCTCGGCGTCGAGGTCGCCCAGCACGCCCAGCGGCTGGTCCGGCTGGTCCCAGTTGTGGTCCCAGCCGAGGATGAGCGTCTTCGGGCTGCGTTGCGCCAGCGCCGGACCGAGATACTGCGCAATGATGCGCGCGCGCGTGGCCGGGGGCAGTTCCATGCCCGGGTAGGTCAGCGGCACGAAGGCCGGCTCGTTCTGCAGGGTCAGCGCGAAGATGGGGATGCCGTAGCTGCGGTAGGTGTCGACGTACTTGACCAGGTAGTCCGCGTAGGTGCTTTCGAACTGCTCCAGCAGGCCGCCGCCGATCAGGTTCGCGCTGGTCTTCATCCACGCCGGCGCGCTCCACGGCGAGGCGATGATGCGCAGCTGCGGGTTGACGGACAGCGTCTCGCGCACGCTCGGTATCACGTCCTGCAGGTTCGCCGCGACATTGAAATGCAGCAGCTGCGGATCGGTGTCGCCGGCGGGCAGGTCGTCCAGGGTGTAGGGCTGCAGCGAGAAATCCGAGGCGCCGATGGTCAGCCGCGTCATGTTGAAGTTGAGCCCGGGCGGCGGGCCGAACAACTCGCGCAGCAACGCGGCGCGCTGCGGCGCGTTCAGCCGGTTCTGCAGCAGCCACGCCGAGGAGTCGGTCAGCGCCGCGCCGAAGCCGACGATGGACTGGTACTTGCGGTCGATGTCGACCACCACGTCGGCGGACGACGGCTCGCCGGCGCTTGGCTCGATATCGGGTTGCCGCGCCAGGCGCAGCCGGCGATCCGCCGTGCTCAGCCACAGCCTGACCGCGGCCTCCGGCGGGGGCGGTACCAGGATGACACCGCCTTCCACCGCGAAGTGCACGCGCGGGGGCACCAGCGCCAGCCATGCCAGCAGGGTGATCAGGGCGAAGGACGCAAGAGCCAGCCAGCCGGGAACACCCGTACGCTCATCCCTCATGCGCGCAAATCCCATCGACCACCTTGCAGTTCACTGGCGACAACCTCACGATCACGAAGCCCCCCCTGGCTCGCGCAGGACATATCTGCGAAGAGTGCAGCGAAACCGGGGGTCGCGTCGACTCGCGCAAACGCGCCTCCGTCTACCCGGTGCGTCTCCCGCGGGCGCAAGCCGACGTGTCCGGCAAGGCCGGAACGGAAAGCATCCTGACACCGTTTCGGCCTGGCTGCCGCCGAGCGCAGGGCCGCACTGCCGGAAAAAGGAACCCGATCGCACTTTCGCGCGGCGGAACCGCCGCTGGCATGGCGTCACCCCGGACGCGCGGAGCGCGCCGGACCGCCTATCGCTTCGCCAGCCGGTACGCCACCGTCTCCAGCGCGCTCACCCCTTCGGCGGCGAAGCCCGGCTGCTGTGCGAGGATGTCGCATCGCTCCAGCGTCGCCACCGTCCAGTCGCGGCCATACAGCTCGCGCACCTCGGCTTCCGGCACCGGAAACGGCGGACCCTGCTTCTCGTGCGGCGGATACTCCAGCGTGACCAGCAGGCCGCGACAGCCGGCCGGCAGCCGTGCGTGCAGCTCGCGCACGTAGCGACGGCGCAGGTCCGGCGGCAAGGCGATCAGCGCGGCGCGGTCGTACACCGCCGCACAATCGGCAAGCGCCGCGGCATCCAGCTCGAACACGTCGCCGCAGATCAGCTCGATCTCGCCGGCCACGTGGTGGGTGCCGTAGCGCGAGGCATGCACCTGCGGCGTCAGGCCGTGCTCGTCGAAGAACTGCGCCACCGCCAGCGGCGACAGCTCCACCCCCAGCACGCGATGCCCCTGCCCGGCCAGCCACAACAAGTCCAGCGACTTGCCGGCCAGCGGCACGAACACCCGGCTGCCCGCCGCCAGCGCCAGCGCCGGCCAGTGCCGGAGCAGCTGCGGCGTCGGTGTCGCCTGGTGGAAACCGGTGCGGCCTTCGCGCCAGCGCTGCAACCAGAACTCGGGATCCATGGGGTCTCCTGTCGACAGGTGGACCACCAGGCAGGCATCGTGCGGGCCTGCCGGCGGCGTAACGGAAATTCGGGCCTTGCCGGCCCGCGCCGCGCGGCCGTCTAGAGATTGTCCACGCCCCGGCGCAGCCACAGATCGATCAGCGATTTCTCGTAGCGCAACGAGTCCTGGTCGATCGGCGAGCTGCTGCTGAGGAAGGCCGCGTTGCGCAGCTTGCGCTGGCCCTGGCGCAGCACCTTGCCGTCGGCGCCGTACAAGGTGAAGTCGAGGTCGATGCGCGGCGGATAGATGTCCTTGACGATGCGCACGTCGTTGAAGTCGGGGCCGCGCCAGGGTTCGTAGGCGCCGGCGCGAACCACGTCGGTCACCTCGATCTCCAGCCGCTGGCCCGGCGCCAGGATGCGCGAGGCGCGCTGCACGATGTGCGCCTTGAGCGGCGCCAGGTAGGCGTCGGGATTGACCAGGTGCACCCCGCGGCTGCGCGTCGCCTCGGTGAAGTGCTGCGGATCCTTGTAGCGCACACTGACGGCCTCCGGCGTGGTCGCGGCCTGCGCGACGGCGGCGGCGAGGGCAAGGCAGGCCAGGCACAACAGGCGCAGCAGCGGAGAAGATTTCATGACGGCTCTCCCGCAACGGGTCGGGCGGCCGGGACGGACGGGTGTCGCGGCCATGACGCAGCGGACAATCAGTATACGTCCGCGCCAGCGCGGGGCGGACAACGCCGCGGCGGCGATGTTCCGGTTTTCCTGCGGCGGCCGCGGGCCGGCGTCGCCCGGAAAAGCGAACCCGGCCAGCCGGCCCTGTCTGCGGATTACTTGCCGCTGTTCGCCGGCGCCGGCTCGAGGTTGAAGCTGAGCGTGCTGATCTTACCGTCCAGGCCGTGCACCACGTCGCTGGTGAGGTCGTTGCTGGTGTTGCCGCCGAGCACCGCGTCGCGGTTCAGCAGCAGGCCGCAGTGGTGGCTGGCGTAGGAACTGGCGATGATCGGCTGCGCCTGCGCGCCGATCTGCGCCATGACCTTGGCGCGGGTGAGCTGGATGCGCTCGCCGATCTGGTTCACCTGCGCCTGGTAGCCCTGCATGCGCTGCTGCAGGGCCTGGCCCTGCTGCTGGCGCTGCGCCTCGGTGAGCGACGCAGCCTTCTGCTGGAAGGCCTGGACCTCGGCATCCAGCGGCTTGCGCTGGTTCTCCAGCAGCGTCTGCTGCTGCGTCGCCAGCTGCTTCAGCCGCTCGCTGGCCGCCTGCCCCACCTTGGACTGCGCGAACACCGCCTCGCGCGAAAGCATGCACACGCCCGGCACCGGATTGCCGCCCAGCGCATTGTTGGCGGGCGCGGCGGTCTGCGCCGGCGCCACGGGGGCAATGGAAAGGCCGGCGGCAGCAGCCAGCACGGCGGCAAACAGCGAACGATGCAGGTTCATGGGAAGGTATCCGATGGTCAGGCCTGGAAGTTCCGCGGCCCGGTGGCCCACGGCGACATACCAGCATACTCGCCGCCGGCAGTCGCCGAGAAAGAGCGCGTGGCCAATCACGTCGAGCCGCGGCCTGCGAGCAGCGCATTCAACCAGCCGCACCCTGTTGTCCCTTGGCTTGCGACCTCGCCGTGCGGTACCGGCGTGGCCCGGTTCGCTGTCGGGAGGTTGAATCAGCGGCTGGGCGGGAAGCCGGTGTTCGGTGCGGGAGCGGCGGCGCTGGTGCAACAGGGCGCCAGCGCCGGCCGCCGTTCGTCAGCCCTGGCGATAGCGCTGCATCTTCTCGGCGGTGCCGCAGGTTTCCATGGCGCACCAGCGGCGGCGCTGGTTCTTGCTGGTGTCGAGGAACAGCCAGCCGCAGGAGCGGGTGTTGGCGCAGCGGCGCAGCCGCGAGGCGTGCGGATCGCCAAGCAGGTCCAGCGCATCCAGCGCGATGCGCTTCAGCGGCAACCGCGCGTCGCGGGCATCGGCACGCCAGTGCAGTTGCCCGTCCGCGCCCAGCGATTGGCCTTCCCAGGCCCGATGCAGCCAGCGATCCAGGCCGCGCAAGGCGTCCGCAGGCAGCGGCAGATCGTCGACCCGCGCGGCGAACAGCGCATGCAGGTGTCGGCGCAGGGTTTCCACCTCGCGCATCAGCGCCGCGCGCTCGCGTGCGGTGCGCGGCGCGCGAACGCCATCGTCCGGGCGCAGCGCCCCCGCACGCGCGCACCACTCCACCAAGCGCTGCGGCTGCTGCAGGTAATCCTCGACCTCCACCGCGCCACGGTCGTGGATGGTGTTGACGAAATCCAGGCACAGGCGCCCCCCGTCCAGCCGGATGGCGGCAATCGGCCGTGGCGGCAGATGACGGTTTTCGGCTGGCATGCGGTTCTGCTCGATCCTCCGGGCCGTGACCTTCGGACTACCTTCTAAATTGTTTTAGATGGTAGCTTGCTTGCCGACATCAAGACCATGGCGGCGAGGTCGCTGCATGATGCCCGAATCGACGCCCCCGACGGGGCCATTAATCGATGCAACGCAACGCAAGCTGATCGGCGGCATCGTCATCATGACGCTGCTGATCGCGGCCCTCATGATCGCGGGCCTGGCCATCGGCGGCCGCCCCGATCCGGCGCCACTGCGCGCCGCGTCCACCCTGCTCGACGGCCCCTGGCGATTCCATACCGGCGACGATCCGCGCTGGGCGGCCGCCAACCTGGACGCCAGCGGCTGGGAGACGATCGACCTGACCGCCCCGCCCGGCAGTCACGACGGCGACGTGGGCCTGCCCGACTACGTGGGCGGATGGAGTGCGCATGGCCATCGCGGCTATCACGGCTACGCTTGGTACCGGCGCACGGTGACGGTGCCGGCCGGCAGCGCGTCGTGGGACATCCTCGGGCCGACCCTGGTCGAGGACGGCTACGAGCTGTACTGGAACGGCCAGCGGCTGGGCGGCTCGGGCCGGCTCGGCCCCGAGCCGCGCCTGGTCGGCACGCGACCGCTGCGCTTCGCCCTGCCCGCCGGCGCGGCCGGCACCAGCGGCGTGCTCACCGTGCGCACCTATATGCTGCCCCGCCCCGGCCCCAGCGCGGACGGCGGCGGCATGCATGCCGCGCCGATCCTGGCACCACGGCCGGTCGGCGAGGCGCTGCACCGCGCGCAATGGCAGCGGACCATCGCCGGCTACGTCGTCGATGCGGTCGAGCCGGCCGCCATGCTGGCGCTCATCGCCTTGGCGTTTGTGGTCGGCCCGCGCAGCCGCCGCAAGGGTTTCCTGCTGTTTGCCGGCATCGCGCTCGCGCTTACGGCCGCCCGGCGGCTCGACAATGCGATCGTGTCATGGACCGACCTGCAGGACCTGCGCACCTATGCGTGGCTGGCCAAGGTGATGTGGGCGCCGACGATGACCGCCTGGCTGCTGGCCTGGAACCGCTGGCACCCGCCCGTATGGCGGAGCATCGACGCGCTGGCCATCGCGCTGGGCGCCGCCGGCATCGTCGGCGCCCTGGCCCACCTGCCGACCTGGGCGAGCATCAGCCGGCTGGGTTCGCTCGCGCTGTTCGCCGTGATCGTCGTGCGCATCGTCCGCGGCGGCCCGCTGCGCACCCTGGCGCTGGTCACGCTGGCCTCGGTCCTGGCCGCCCTGTTCGGCGGCGAGCTGCTCGATCCGCTCGGCGTGCCGGGCATCTGGTTTCCGTTCAACATCGGCGTGTCGCGGACGCAGTACATCTACGCGATCGGCATCCCGCTGCTGGCCGTCCTGATCGCGCGGACCCTGCTGCCGAAGGACGCAACGGCATCGAAAGCAGGATGGTGGCAGTCAAGCACAAGACCGGAGCACGACGAATCCAGGAACCAGACGATTTGATTTGCTCTGCCCCGGGTTCGCGCTTGCGTCGGGCTTGCCGTCCCGTGCAGGCTAGGCCTCGGCCCCTGGACGAGCGACGGGGACGAGACACTCCATCGTGGGAAGCACACCATGTTCAGTCACGTGATGGTCGGCTCGAACGACATCGTGCGCGCGAAACGGTTCTACGACGCGGTACTGGGCGCGCTCGGCGCGGGCGAGCCGTACCATGACCTCGCCGCCACGGGTCATCGCCGCTTGTTCTATCGGCACGACGGCAACACGTTCTGCGTGACCGAGCCGATCGACGGCGGCGCGGCGACGTTCGCGAACGGCGGCACGATCGGCTTCAAGTGCAACTCGCCCGCGCAGGTGCAGGCGTTCCATGACACGGCCGTGGCCCATGGCGGCACCTCGATCGAGCAGCCACCCGGGCTGCGCGAAAGCGACCTCGGCGCGCTGTACCTGGCGTACGTGCGCGACCCGGACGGCAACAAGCTATGCGCGGTCCACCGCGTCAAGCGCGAGGCGTGAGGCGTGAGCACGCGCCGCGACGGCGATGCGTTTCCCGGCATGGCCACGACCCCGGAATCAAAGGGGACGGAGGTAGTTATTCCGATTTAATTACCTCCGTCCCCTTTATTCGTCCCCTTTATTGGCGCACTCGGGAACCGCCCCTAGTTCCTGTTCCCTGCGCTGCGGCGACTGAGCGCGGCGGCACGGTCTGTGGCTCGCCGTGCGCGGCGCTCCTCGCCCAGCTGCCGATAGGCGTGGGCCAGCCCGACGTAGAAACGCGAGTCGCCGTCAAACAGACGGATGGCCTGCTGGTAGTGCTGCACGGCGCCGGCGTAATCGCCCTGCCGCGCATCATCCTCGGCCTGCAGGAACTGGAAATACGGGTCCTTGACCTGGATCTTCTGCAGATGCAGCGCATAGATCGCGCGGCGCGCCTCGTCGCCGTTGCCCTTGTACAGCGCCATCAGGTTCACCAGCGCACCCGCGTTTGCCGGGTCGAGCGACAGCGCCTTCAGGTAGGCGCGCTCGGCCGCTTGCGGGTCGCCCTGGCGCAGGCGCAACACACCGGCATTGGCCCAGGTGCTGGCATGGCGCGGATCGAGTTGCAGCGCCATGGCCATGTACGGGGCGGCGGCCGCGGGCGAGGCCTCGGTAAACAGCTCGACGGCGCGGTTGTTGTAATAGAGCGCCAGCAGGCGCTGGTCGGAAATCCGCTCGGGCGGCTTGCGCGTCCCCACCACATCCTGCGCCACATCGACCGTGAGGCGCGCACGACCCAGGTTGATTCCCGCGTTGACGTGGTTGAACCGGTACACGATGTCGCCACCCACGCGCCAGGCCACGATGTCGTCAAGCTCCTGCCCGTAGGCCTGCAAGCCGGACTCGCGTGCCAGCTCCACGGTCAGCAGGGTGAAGGTCAGGCAGTTGGCCTTGCGTGTGCGGTAGGCCTGTTCGATGGTCAACGTGGCGTCGGTCGAATACGCCATGCCCAGGCCCGGCTTCTGGAACAGGAAGCCCACCAACCGCTCCAGCCGCGGCCTGCCGGAACCGCTGGCGTCGATGACCTGCTGCTGCAGCTGCGTACGCAACTCCGGCGGCACCGCCATGACCTGCTCCGGGCGCGGCATCGGCGACACCGCCGGCACGACTGGCACCATCGAGGGGGCTGGCGCCACCGACGTGACCGCTGCAGGCACGGCAACCGACCATGCCAGGATTGCCGCGTACGCCCAGATCACCATGCCGAAACCCTCCACGCCGGAGGCGGGAACGTCTGCCAAGGCCAGTCTAGTCCCCTTCGCAGGCGCCGGATCAGCTCGGCCATGGACACACCGGCACCGACCGGACGGCGGGGTATTCAAGCCATGCGCCAGCTAAACCACCCCGCGGCGGCGTTGCCCGCGGGGCGTTCTTGGAGAAATGGTCGCCAGCACTTTTACTCCGAGGGAAATTACCTCGGTACCGGGGTCGCGCGGGTCGGCGTCGAGGCAAATGACCGCGCCCCTCAGGATCGGATGCTGGAAAGGCGGGTCAGCGCGTCACAGGCCGCTCGGTGAAGCCCCGCAGCCCCGCCAGCTCGCATGCCGCAGAAATTGCCCCTGAAGACTCATCGCCCGCGTGGCGGGTGTTCTTCCCTGTTGCGCTATTTCTTCGGCGCATCAAAAGCATCAAATTCCATGAAACGTTTCAGGATCGCCCTACACAGTTTCCTTGCTCCTGCTGAGCAGTTGTTCGTAGCGCTGTCCCTGATGCTCTTGCCTTGATCCAAGCTCATGCTTTCGTCGACGTGTTTCAGGACGAGACGGCCAAAATCCGGATTGGCATTTGCTAGTGTCACCAACTTGCTGGTATCGGCCCAGTGGTTCGCAAGCAAGTCGGCAACAGAAGCGCTATATCCCTCGGCGATAGCTCCGTCATCGCACTGCCCGTAGCGCTTGTACGACTCGAAGACGGCACTCCATGTCCCGAGATTTGAAGCCTCATCCATAGCCTTCATGGCCATCTCCTGCGAGCATTCTGCCGTCGAGGCGACGGAAACGCCGGCCACACCGATCAGAGGCAACGCAATCATGCCTAATCGAATTGCGATAAAGCAGATGCTTTGGCGCCAAGGGTTATTCTTGCAACGGATTACCATCGGTGAAACCGGGACGGAGGAAGTTAAGCAGAAGGCCAGCACACGATGAACTCAGGAACCAAACGATTTAACCTCCTCCGTCCCGGTTTCCGACCCAGGCCGAGTGGCGGGTGACGAAGGTACGCATCATCGAGTTGCCCGCGCGCCAGCGTCAATGAGCAAGAAATTTCGATGGCACTACCAATCAGGAACTCGCTCGTAGTTCCCACTGAAGTGCAATTCATTCAGTCCTGCCTGCCCTTGGTTTTCGGTTTGCAAGATATTGCGTTGCGCCGCAATAACCTTCGTGCTAAAAGCAGGCCGGGAGGTCCGCCCGAATGGACTCCAAGAGCGCACTCGTGTACGGACAGGTCAGGCGTGCCCTGCAGGCGGGACGCTACACGCCCGGGCAGCGGATCGATCCGGCCAAGCTCGCCTCTGAATTCAAGACCAGTCCTACGCCGGTTCGATTCGCGCTGTACCGCCTGGTTGGTGAAGGCATGGTCACCGACCATGCCCGAAACGGACTGCACGTGCCGCTGCTCAACGAAGTCGCATTGCGCAACCTCTACGACTGGATGGAACGCCTGTTGCTGATGGCATGCGATATCGGCGAGTCGCCGGCAATCCAGAAGACAGGGAAACTGGAACTCGCGGCTGCCGATGGCGATCTGGTCAAGCTGACGTGGCAGCTGTTCGATGCGATCGCCCGCGCGACGGCACACGTGTCCCTGCACCTTGCAGTGAAGCAGGCCAACGACCGACTGGCGCCGATACGCCGGGCCAAGCAAGGATTGCTCAAGAACCGCTTCGAAGAGCTTTCGGAGCTGAACCGGCATTGGGAGACGCGCGACATCCAGGCCCTGAGGTCTGCCCTACGCGACTATCACGAGCGACGGAAACAGCTCGTCCCGTGCATCGTGGCCTTGCTGAGCGACGGCAGCGATTACCTTCACTAGACCTCGCCGATGTCCCCTGTCAGCGGATCCGCTTTGCGCGACCACAACGGTTGCCCGCTTCGGCGCTGCCCTGCCGGCAAGCGGGTCTCAAACAGCTGCTTTTCGGGGGCTGGAAAGATGCCCGAATTCCGGGCGCAGGTTTTCATCTGCGCCGCGGAACGTGGCTCGCCTGGCCCTCAGGCCGCTTTCTTGGCAGCGGTCTTTGCAACTTTCCTGGCTACGCCCTTCTTGACGGCCTTCGCCGGAGCCGCCTTGGGTGCGCCATCGATCAGGAGGCTCTCGGCGGTGGTACCGCGCTTCTTCAAGGCCTGCACAAACCACAACGGCCGTTTGCCACGACCTGACCATGTCTGGGTAGCGTTCGCAGGGTTGCGATACTTCGGGGCCACTACCGATTTCGGCCCCTTGGCGCCTTTGCCGCTACGTGCCGGATACACGTCGGCCAGGGTGAGGCCGCTGCTTTTCAGCAAACGCTCGATTTTTTCCCGTACCTCGTTGACGTGATTGGCGTGGGCAGCCTGCATCTGTGATTGGGCATTGGCGATGAGCGCCTTGAGTTCGGCAGGGGACAGCGTGTCGAGATTAATGGCCATGATTGTGCTCTTCGGCAGTGGGTCAAAGACGAGAGTCTACCCGAGTGAATAGGAATTCACCTACAAAAAGAAAGGGCATTCCCTTACACGTCTCCCGCTTACTTCACTGCATGGGTGGCGATGCGTGGGTGAATGCCTCGGAACTAACGTCGAGGGACCTCACGTACAGCGCAGCCCGAAGCCGATCAGCGCCAGCGAGTCGATCACGAGCGGCAGGTCCGGGCGATCGAGTTCAGCGGCGTGCGCAACGTGCGGCTATGCCGCCAGCCGAAGAGGCGTCGAAGCAGGGCCCGGCATTACAGGGCGGCGGTCACGCTTCCGGAATAATCATCGGATGACAGCGCAAAAATCATTTGAAAATCAAAAATTCCGACTCCTACGCTGATCGCGTCATGGGACTGCCATGACGTGACCGCAGGAGACTGAGATGAACACGAACGAGAACATCCGCAACGACACGCCGGAAGAGGTCATCGTGCTCGGTGTTGCCAGTGTCGAGACCAAGGGGCAACAAGGCATAGGCGAGGTTCCTGGGACCGGCGGTCCGATGATCCCCGGCATTTCCGAGGAGTAACCACTCTAGGGCGCGCACCGTGGTGCGCGCCCTATTCCGAGGGACGGACGATGCACTGTCGGCTCAGGGAAAACCTCTCGTACTGTGACGTTGGCGGACACCTGATTTTTCTCGACGTCGCGCAAGATCGGTACTTCAAGCTAACTGGTGCTCTTGAGAACGCCATGCGACGCTTCCAGGCACATGAAGATGTCGCCCCCACGCTAGTGGGGGACCTCGTGGCCGCGCGGATACTGGTTGAGGCACCGAACCTGAAAGCGCATGCCGCAATAGCGAACATCCGGCGCCCGACTTGCAGCGCAATCGAGCAACCCGCCACGATTGCGGGTCAACGAATCGGTATCACCATTGTCTTCGAAGTCTTGGCGATCGTCTGGTCGACTCGTCGCCAGCTGAAGACCCGTGCACTCAAAACGAATCTCGACAAAGCCAGCGCATACCGCGGTAGAAAAGTAGATGCGCACGAGATCGCTACGTCCACTGCTCTTGAGCACAGCCTGCTCCTGGCAAGCGGGCAATTCGCTCGTGCGCGCCGCTATGTGCCCATCGAGCCTGCCTGCCTCCTGGATTCCCTGTCCCTGCTCCGGTTCCTTTCACGGCGAGGACTGCCGGCAAACATTGTTTTCGGGGTGGCGCCAGAGCCTTTCGCTGCGCATTGCTGGGTACAAGCCGGCGATATGGTCTTGAATGAAACGCTCTCCGACGCCAATGCACATACCCCCATCAGGAAGGTCTGATGAAACACCACTATTTCATTCTGCTCGGCGCGAGATTGAACCGGATTGCCGGCTACACGCTTCAACTGGATGGGATCCTTCAAGCTGCGGGAATGATCTGCAAGCTTGAATCGGCCTCGACCAGGATTTTCGTTTCCGCTGAGATCCCCACCATTGTTATACCCGGGTGCGGCCTGATCATCGGCCATATTTTCACCCAGGATGGCCAGCCAATCTCACAACGCCTGGATATCGACGGCTCTACACACGAACTCATCAGTTGCCTGTTGCAAAACACTTGGGGCGACTATCTCGCCATTCTTGTCGATCGCGAAGACAGCTCGGTAATCACCTTGCTACGCGACCCCTCCGGCGCCGTGCCATGCGTCTATTCGCTCGCTGATGGCGAAGGCTTCATTACTTCGGACATCGGCCTTGCAGTCGACCTGGGACTCTATCGCAGGGAGGTAAACTGGCAGGCCATTGCACACGGCCTCACCTTTCCTTACCTCAAGACGGCGCGTACGGCACTGCAGGGCGTCTGGGAATTGCTTCCAGGCTGCATGCTGACCTGCCGGGGAAAGAATGTTTCAGTTCACTCCGCTTGGTCGCCCTGGCGCTTCGTGGAAAGGGGCATTCGGCACAAGGATCCTCGTGTTGCAGCCGAGGACATCCGAGCCGCCGTATCAAACGTGGTCAGGGCTTTATCCACGGGTGACGATAGGTTTCTGGTCGAGCTGTCGGGTGGGCTTGATTCGTCCATCGTTGCCACGTGCCTACGCCATGCTTTGCTGCGTGCCACGTTTTGCACGATGGTCATGCCCGTGTCCGGCACGGACGAGCGGCCATACGCCCGGTTGGTAACGGAGGCATTGAGGCAGGAACTCATCCCCGTGGAAGTCAGGTTCGACAATGACCGACTGGAATTTTCCGTACCGCGATCGTCCGCCGTTCCTGTGATCGGGAGTCCGCAGAATGCCACCAACGAAGCCTGGGAGGCAGCAGGCATCCAGCATGGCGTGGACAGCTTTTTTTCAGGAGGAGGGGGCGACACCATCTTCTGCTACCTGAAGACCGCCGCCCCCGCCGCCGACGCGTTCCGGGAGCGTGGCGTCATGGCAGGCTTCGCCGCCATCGAAAACCTCGCTACCCTTCACCGATGCACGGTCTTCAAGGCCGTCCGATTGACTCTCAAGAAAATGCTGCGTCAGCCACGTGCCGCCTGGAAAGAAGACCACACATTGCTCAACCCAGCCTGCGTGAGCACGGTGTCCGAGCACCATCCCTGGATGGACGCGCCCCCGGGCACGTTGCCCGGCGATCGCGAGAAAATTCATGACCTGATCGGGACTCAACTGTTTAGGGAGACCGCACTTCGCGGGGCGAAGCACTCCACGCACTTCCCGCTGCTGTCCCAGCCCGTCATGGAAGCATGCCTCAAAGTCCCGACCTGGATGTGGATTGCCGACGGTCGAAACCGTGCCGTCGCCCGCCAAGCCTTTGCCGATCGCCTGCCACAAGGCATTCTCGATCGACGCAGCAAAGGCTCGTATGTTGACTACATGGCCACCATCTATTTGCGCAACAAGCTGAAGATGAACGAGTTCCTGGAAGAAGGGCAGCTGTGTGCGCATGACCTACTCGACCACTCCGCACTGGCGGCCTTCTTCGCCAAGGATCTTGCGCCTCGGGACCTTTCGTTTCTTCGTATTTTCGATCTGTGTGCGGCCGAGAACTGGGTACGTCAACAAAGTCACGATCCATCGTGAACGCTCGCACCAAAATGACGTTTTTCGGCCTTCTTCATTCCACGCCAGATGCGGTATTGTCCGGCCTTGGCCGGATTCGGATCTTCATAATCTTGTAGCCAGAAGCGGAACCAGTCGACGTTGCGCTCATATACCGCCAGCTTGTGCCGAGGCTGAAACTTGATATGGGTCTCGTCCGGGAACACGTACATATCCGCCTGATGTCTGTGCACCAGAGGCAGAGAATATTCCAGCGTCATCCGGTATTCCTGCTCTGGCAACTGGAACAGAATCGGTGCCTTGATCCTGTCGAGCTGATATACGGGCGAGACTTTCCGCCACCGCTTAGGCGTCTCCTCCAATGAACCAAGTTGCCACTCCTGCCTGAATTGAGATCGGAAGGCTTTGCGCAGGCTATTGAGCAGATAAAGCGTTGGCGTCACCGAAACACCGCTAACAGATGCGGTAGTCACCACATCCGAGTGGGTAAGCGTCCACAGCGTTACCTCGCTGCCATAGCTGAGTCCGCCCATGCCAACGAGGGTTGGATCGATGCGCCCCTCGGCGGACAAGAGCTTCACGACACTCTCGACGGCTGCGCGCCCCTGGTCGTAGCGCGCTGCGGCGTCAAGGCGATACTCCGGTATCGCGTTGATGCACAGCGCCGAGATGCCATCCTCGGCTAGGGTGGCAAACGGCCACTCGTCGCCCACTCCGCCGCGCAAAAAGCCGTAACAGTGATAGAAATTCACGAACAATGGCGGCAGATGGCCAGCGCTCCTTCCGCGAGCTTCGAAGAACTGGCCTGTGAACTCCCGTCCCCGCGCATCCTTCCAACGGATAAGTTTTACCGGCACCGTGGCCGCGATATCCGCATCCAAACTCTTGTTTGGTGCAAACAGGACTCGCCGATGACCGCTCTTTACATCAATCGCCTCGAGGCGTGGTGGATGATCGGCCTCCGCTGCGATGCATACTAGCGTGTCAGACGACAGTGCACAGGGGATGTCCCAGTAACGCTGGCTCCCGCTGACGAGCCCATCGGAAAGCACGATCGGCCGCACCTGGCCCGTTACGACATTCCATCCGTAAATCGACTGCTCTCGGTCATAGTCGATAACCGTGAACAGAACCTCATCGCTCCCGGGTCGCCATTGAATACGGGTGATGTCTCTGTGGCCGCACAGCTTGGCCGTACAGAAGATCGGATGCGACGCATGCTTGTCCGACACTATGCCCAGCTCGACATACTGGCTTCCTGCCAGTCCTTTGTCCTTGTGCCCAGGCAACAGCACCGCAATGCGTCCATCGTTCGGATTCCGGACTATCTTGGTCGGAATCGCATGCAAATGATGCGAAAGATCGGCCGGCGTCAGGGGAGGCGCCGGCAGCTCCGATGCGGACAGGCTCTGGGTTGTCATCGTTGTCAGGTCGATGGCCTTCCAGCGGTCCGGTGCCTTCGCCAGCAAGGGCCCCATTGAGAACCAAGGCCCCACGAATCGCTGCGTGGTCGGACGTCCATCGACCTTGCTCGACCGGAACAGCCCGGCAGCAATGTTCATCGTGTCGTCGATGCGGGGGCCACGGTCGTATTCGGACTCTTCAGCGTTGCCGACCGCTTTCCGTGTCGCACCTACACTGTACTTCAGCGTTTGACTATCGCTACTCAGAGTGAAATCTCGCACGTCCGCCGGGTCCGACGTCACCTCGCGAGCTCCGGAACCATCTGCTGCCGCGCGCCAGACGGAGACACGGCCATCGAGACGGGCGCGATAGTAGACCCACTTTCCATCCGGTGACCAAGTAGCCGGCGATGGCAGCGCGAGTCCGCTGTTGTACTCGCGCAACGGCACACCGCCATTTGCTACACGAAGTGGCGGAGATTTCCCATCCATGGCTTGCACATACCACGCAGTGTCGTACGTATTTCGCTCGATCGACGCGCGCTCGGTTCGGAACGCCACGTACCGCCCGTCGGGCGAGATCACTGGGTTTCCCAGATCGGTCACCCCCAGTAGGCGCCGCGGCGAGATCCTCTCCGCATGCGATGACCCGACGACAACCATGCTCAGCAAAACAGATGCAAGCGCCGAAAACCAATGCGCATATCGCTTTTTGATCGAGGCACCCCAGCGCAAGCGGGACATAACGGCTACACGCAGGACCGGCTGGTGAGAAAATTCCATGTCCTCTCTCCTACCAGTGCTTGGACACGGAAAGGCTCACGAAGCGCCCCACTGCCGAATAGTTGGTCGAGTCGTAAGGTGTGTACTTGGGTGAAATCGGCGTGTACAAGGGTGGCAAGTGATTGAGCAGGTTCTGTGTCGACAACTCCAACCTCAGGTTTGACCATGCGTCATCCCGCGCGCCGGTGTCGTAGCGCAGCGTGGCGTCGAAAGTGGTAAACGAAGCGCTCTTTTTGTCGTCCGCGGTGTTGATCACCCCGCTCTTGTAGTTCCCAAACAACGAAGCGGTAAAGCCACCCTGCTGCCACACTGCCCCGATGCGGCTGCTGAGCCTGGCCGGATTGAACAATGTTCCGGCCAGATGGTAAGAGCTTTGTGCCGCCGTCAGCGCTTGCGTACTGTCCAGCCAACTGGCCGAGCCGCGGACTGTCAATCGCCCCGCACCCAAGTCGAACCGGTACATCCCTGACAGATCGATCCCCTTGATTCGCTGCCGCGATGCATTGGTAGACCTGTCATCGATGATCGCCACGACCTTGCTGGCGTCGTAAGGTGTGCCAACGTAGTTGTAGAAGTTGCCGGCGTTTGCAAGCGCTATCGCCTGCGCGGCTTCGGTTGGTTCGTAATCGACGAAATCCGCGTAGATCGGATTGCCTAGCACATCGGTGTTGGCGATGGGCAACACAACACGCTGGGTATAGTCGATCTCGAACCAGTTCAACTCCATTTCGAGCTGGGGCAATACCTCAGGGTGGAGCGCCAGCGAGGCACTCCATGTCCGTGCCCGCTCCGGGTGCAGGTCCGGATTGCCACCCGACAGTGCTAATACTGCGGCATCCGTAGGGTAATCAGTGCCCCCAAACGTCGCTGCCGTATAATAAAGAGCGTTCGTGACAAAGTAGCGCTGCGAGAGCGTTGGTGCCTTGAACGACTTGCCCCATGAAGCCTTCAACGAGAAATCGACACTGGGCGAATAGATCACGCCGAACTTGGGCGTGGTCACCCTCCCGTAATCGCCATCCTCGGTGCGGACCGCGCCTGTCAGCTCGAGCCGCTCGATCCCACCGATGCTTTGCTCTGGCCCGAGCAACGGAAGGTTCAACTCGACATAGGCAAAGCGGCTGCTCTCGTCGCCATCGGCACCGATCGTGTGACCGATCAAGTACAGATAATCGTTGTATCGATAGCCTGCACCCGTGGCTAACCTCGCCTCGCCACCGAGCAGCGTGAACAATGGCCCTTCCGCACCGATCTCATAAGTCAGGCTCTTGTTCCTGTACGCGACGGGGCTGTTGGCAATGATCGCCTCGTCTACCCTGCTCACCGTCTGTTGCGTAACCGAGTTCTTCTCTTGTCCCACGGCCCCGCTGAGCGTGAGCGTCCAGTCATCCGGCAGTCCTATTTCAAGACTGGGTGCCAGCAAAGTGGTCCTCGTCTTTACATCGTAGGGGTGGTAAACGCTGGGGTACGCCAGGGATGTGCGGCTGTCCCGGTCGTCCCCGAGTGCATCCAGATGTAGTTCGACGGCCTCTCCCAGCGACTGATGCAGGCTGAACAAGCCGCTGCGAAGATTGCTGTCCTGCCATAACGTCGAAGGCCGGTACATCGAGCGTGTGTAGTCACGCTGGTCGGAGTAGATCGGATCGTTGGAGGTTTTCTCCACCGCCGCGATCAAGCCGCCCGTAGCCCAGGTAGTGCCGGCAGTAGCCGTGTACTCACGCGTGGTCAACCCACCCTCGGTGGCGTCCCCATAGCGCGTGCCCAATGTCACGCCGTCGAAGTCTGGCTTGAGAATCACATTGGCCACGCCGCCCACCGCATCGGAGCCATAGACGGCAGAGGCGCCATCCGGGACGATCTCGATGCGCTCCACTGCCTCAACCGGAATCGCGCTGATATCTACGGACTGGGAAAACCCGCCATAGGACATGCGACGGCCATTGATTAGGGTCAGGGTCGCATCCGGTCCCAGCCCGCGTAGATTCATGCCCGAGCCTCCAGTGATGTTTTGATTGCTCGCTGGTCCACCTGAGACCGGTGCTACCCCTGGATTTTGCCCGCCCGAGAAGTTCTGAGGCACGCTGCGGATCACCTCGCCGAGGTCTGCGAAGCCTTCCTGTTGAATTTGCTCGCTACCGATCGTGATGACCGGCGATGGCGAACTACCGCCGCGAATGCGCGTTCCCGTGACCTGTACGCTTTCCAAGTTCGTGGCGGCAGGTGCCGGATGTGTTGCGCTTGATGTAGTTACCGTGGAACCTGCCGCCCTCGCCTGCCCGGCTGCACGCCGGATGGCCACAGTCCGGCTGTCGAGCACTTCGTATTCCAGGCCCGACTCCTCAAGCAGCTGGGTCAGCGCTTCGCGCCAGGTCATGTAGCCGAGGACCGCCCTCGCCTGCCGGCTCGCAACCAGTTCGGGTGGATAGTCCATCTGCAGGCCGCTTTGCATACCGAACGCATTGAGAGCCGCGGCAAGCTTGCCCGCAGGCAGATCGAAGGCGGTTTCTACCTGCGAAGCGGTCGTCGCGGTTCGGCCCGACCTAGTTGTGTCTATCGTGGTCTCCTGGGCCAGCGCCAGTCCGGTCAAGCCGGTGGCGAGGGCGAACAGAACGACGGAAATGGCGTTGCGTAGCGTGCGTGTATTCATGCTGCGTCCTCAGCTTTCCCCTGGTTGGCGCCTTGCTGGTCACTGCTTGATCACAGGCTCGGATCGCGCTTCTCAGCGCTTACATACCTGCCGCCAGCTAAGCCGCCATGTCTCTGTCTTCACCCCTCACTGGCTTCGGCTGAATTGCATTTGCGCCGAATCACCAGCAAAAAGCCCCGTAGCTACGATAAACGTAGCTTCGTTAACACTACGTTTTACGTAGTATCAATGTCAAGCGCCCACCGGGAAGCTGCTGCGTATCGAAACTGATATGCGCTTATGACCGAGAAGTGCCCGGCAACCATCTACGGCCGTCGCCTACGCGAGGCACGAAACAGCTATGGCTTCTCTCAGGCGGAGCTGGGGGTAGCGGCGAGACTTGATCAGTCAGTAGCGAGCAGCCGCGTCAGCCGCTACGAGACGGGCAAGCACGAAGTGAAACTTGGTCTGCAGAAATTGTTCGCCAAGGCTTTGGCACTGCCTTTGAAATACTTCTACATCGAGGATGACGAGGAAGCGCGACTGCTCGCGGAAGCTTCGCGCAGCGATAAGCCGGTCAAGCTGAAAGAGGCGATCGAGAGAAAGGTGAAGGGAAAGTAGATCCCCAGATGGGAACGGACCCTCGCCATCCTCCTGGCTCTCGACCCCTGCATAAACGACGTGCTTGAGAAGTGCGGCCGCCGTGCGATCGGCTGCCGTCATGCCTACTTGTTCACACGCACACTTGGACTTCTCGGCACGCCAAACACTTACTACGTTTAACGTAGTATCGCATATGCGCGCGTATCTGGAAGCTTCCACACATGGAAGTTCAAGACGCACGCGACCGTGGTTGAGAAGGGACCACTCCCTGTGTACAGCCGTAGGCTGCGCGAAGCACGCGAAGCCTACGGCATTTCACAGCGCGCCCTAGGTATCGAAGCTGGATTGGACGAATTCGTCGCCAGCACGCGGGTCAACCGCTATGAAACGGGTGTGCACCAGCCCGACTTGCAGACCCTGCAGCGCCTCGCAGCAATCCTCAAGCTACCAGTAGCCTACTTTTATGCCGAAGACGACGAACTTGCGCAGTTGATTGCCAATTTCAAAGGACGAAGCAAGAGTAAGCGCTGATCGGAAGCTGCCAAGTAGATGCGCAGTCGCTCTCCATAGATAGTCCGTAGGCCCGGCAGGGCGTAACTGGTGACTTGCCTGCCTGGTTACGGTGGGGGATCCCCATGCCGTCGAAGTCACCGCCTCCCGCTACTCAAAGCGGGGGACGTCGCCGGCTCGGCTTCCTTTCCGAATTGACCTCATACTCAGCCGCTAGGGCACAATGAGGCACTGTCCTGGAGCGACCTGCAGCGTGGACTCACGCATCACCGAACTGCACTGCATCATGCCGATGGGCAATATCCTGTCGGTTCTGGCCCATGGCATTCTCTCGTACGAATCGACAGCCAGACTGCCGCACGCCTCTGTCGCCATGGCGGAGGTCCAGGAGCGCCGCGACCGGAAACAGGTTCCCGGCGGCCTACGGTTGCATCAGTACGCCAACCTGTATTTCCATGCCCGCAACCCCATGCTGTACGCACGCCTCGCGCAAGCGTCCGCGCTTTGCGTCCTACGGGTATCGTGCGACGTACTGGCCCTCCCCGGAGTGGTGCTGACCGACCAGAACGCGGCCGGCGATTACGTCCGATTCCTCGCCCCCGGCCAAATCTCAGAAATCGATATGGATCTGGTCTATGCTGAGGACTGGCGGGATCCGGACCGGATCACCTACTTCCGCCGGAAAGCGGCCAAGTGCGCCGAGGTACTGGTTCCCCACCAGGTTCCATCCGGCTTCCTGGTCGGAGCGCACGTCGTGGACGCTGCTGCACGAGACAAGCTGTCCGCGCTCGGGTTCACGCTGCCGGTCAGCGTCAATCCGGCTTTATTCTTCCGTTGACGGATTGCAGTCATGTTCAAGGCACTCATCGGCGACCTCTTTACCAGCCAAGCGCGAGTCTTGGTGAATACGGTCAACTGCGTGGGCGTCATGGGAAAAGGTATCGCGCAGGAGTTCAGGAAGCGCTACCCGGCGATGTTCAAGGACTATGCATCCCGCTGCAAAGATGGCCGGGTGCGTATCGGCGAGCCGTACCTGTACCGCGACACGGCTGGTGCCTGGGTCCTCAACTTCCCAACCAAGCGACATTGGCGCTCGCCCTCGCGCATCGCCGATATAGAAGCAGGCCTGGATTACCTCGCTGCACACCTCGACAAATGGGACATCCGCAGCATCGCCCTGCCGCCGCTCGGATGCGGCAATGGCGGCCTGAGCTGGGAAGAGGTCGGCCCACTGATCTATCGCAAACTCGCCCACCTGCCTGTCGACGTGGAAGTCTACGCGCCCTACGGCACGCCGCGTTCGCAACTGGAGAACGATTTCCTGGCGAGTCCGTCGCAAATGACGTTGGACGGCAAAGGTCGGAGACACGAGAGGGCGAATCCATCGTGGACCGTGCTGATGGAGGTCTTGCTACGTTTGCAACGGCAGCCGTACGCCAATCCGGTGGGGCGGACGATCTTCCAGAAGATTTGCTACGTCGTCACCGAGATGGGCGTACCTACCGGATTCCAATTCGGCAAGGGCAGTTATGGCCCCTTTTCCGATGATGTGAATCCCGCCTTGGCCGATCTTGCCAACCGCAACTGGCTGCACGAACAGCCGCTCGGCCGGATGATCTCACTGCGGGCAACGCCCCAGTACGAGAATGAGCGTGCAAAGCTTGAGGTCGCCTATCGTCCCTACGAACGGAAAATCGCCAAGACAGTAGACCTTTTCAGCCGCATCAAGAGTACCGAGCAGGCTGAAGAGGTGATCACCGTCCTCTATGCCAGCCGGCAACTCAAGGCAGCGTACCCGAACCAGAAGGTCAGCGAGCAGCAACTCTACAGTTATATCCTCGAATGGAAGAAGGCTTGGGACTCGGGCGAGAAGCGACTCGCCGTCGCCCATGCGATTCGCAGCCTGGTACTCCTTGGCTGGATGGGCTTGGATCTGAGCGATGACTTGCCAGAAGCCGCTTGACTGCCGAAACCAGCGGGCGCGGGTTGACTCTGAAGCGCATCACCTAATCGTGCGAGGAAGCTCAGGTGCGTTAGCCTGAGCGGTCTCGCCGACAAGCGAAAACTTACTGCGAGGAATTGCGCAGAATAAAAAAGGTGGCATGACTGCCACCCCTTGCTCAATTCACTCGTATGCGCACATTCACCCGCACTTGCTATACCCACAATTCAAGCAAGTCTGGCAGTTGTCCATCAGCACCAGTGCCCTGGTGTTGCACTTGTCGCACATCATCGAGCCGGGCGGAAACGTGAGCGTCTCGGACGCAGCGGCATCGGCGCTCGGGGCAGCCGGCGTACCGCTCACTTCAGAGTTTTTTTTTGAGTCCAGCGCCTCGTAGGCCGCGCGCTTCTCGGCAATCAGCTTGCGCGTGGCCTCGTCCATTTCCGGATCGTGGATCAGCCCGATGTTCTTCATGTGCTGTTCGATCACGCCGCCGATCTCGGCGACGATGCTGGGCATGTAGACACCGCCGGCCTTGAAGTAGCCGCCGCGGGGGTCGAACACGGCCTTCAGCTCTTCCACGATGAAGGTGACGTCGCCGCCCTTGCGGAACACGGCGGACAGGATGCGGGTAAGCGCCACGATCCACTGGAAGTGGTCCATGTTCTTCGAGTTGATGAAGATCTCGAACGGGCGGCGCAGCTCGTGCTTGGTACCGGCGTTGAGCACGATGTCGTTGATGGTGACGTACAACGCGTGCTCGAACAGCGGCGACTTGATCTTGAAGGTGGAGCCGACCAGGGTTTCCGGGCGCTCGACGCTTTCGTGCATCTGGATCACTTCGGCCGTGGGCGCCTCTTTCGGCGCGGCGGCGGTGACCGGGGTGGCGGCAACCTTGTCTTCGGGTTTGACCACGTTGTAGCCGGTGATCTTCTTGTCGATCTTGATCGCCATGGTGTTCGCTTCTTCTATTTATCGGTGTTGGTGCCGGAGTGGACGCGGCGTGCGGCGAAAGATCCGGCCCGGCGCGACGGCCGGGCCGGATGGGTGTTGCCTACTTCCGTTTTGCGGCGGCCTTCCTGGCGGCAGGCTTGCGCGCCGCCGACCGGGTGCCCGCCTTCTTGCTGGCAGTGGACCTCTTGGCCGTCTTGGCGACGGCCTTCTTGCTGGCGGACTTCTTCGCTGCCGCCTTTTTCGGTGCGGCCTTCTTGCCGGCCGTCTTTTTGCTGCTGACCTTCTTTGCGACCTTGGCGGCTTTCTTCTTCACCACCTTGGCGACTTTCTTCGCGACCTTCTTCACCGCCTTCTTCGCGGCGCCGGCCTTCTTAGCGGCCTTGGCGGCCACCTTCTTGACGGCCTTCTTCGCGGCGGTCTTCTTCACCGCCACTTTCTTCGCAACTTTCCGGGCCACTTTCTTCGCCGCCTTCTTCACGGCTTTCTTGGCGGCGGCCTTCTTCGGGGCGGCCTTTTTCGCCGCAGCCTTCTTGGGCGCTGCCTTCTTCTTTGCCGCGGCTTTCTTCGGCGCGGCCTTCTTGGCGGCAGCCTTCTTCGGCGCCGCCTTCTTGGCCGCGGCCTTCTTCGGGGCGGCCTTCTTCTTCGCTGCCGGCTTCTTCTTTGCCGGCGCGGGTGCGGCAACCGGCGCGGCCGGCGGCACTTCCGGCAGAACCGGCAGGACTACGGCAGGTGCCTCGGCGGCGACCGGCGTGGTGGTGGCGTTCATTTCAACTTCGTTATCGATGGACATGCTGGTGTTCCCCTCCGGTGGATCGCTTGAGTTGCCGCACGCGGGCGCGTGCGACGGTTCAGAACTTGCCGTAGTAGCCTTCCTTCAAGGCATCGAAGAGGTTCGCGGCGGAGTGCATTTCGCCATCGTATTCCACCTGCTCATTGCCTTTCAGTTCGACAACACTACCGTCCTCCAGCTCGAAGCGGTAGAGGGTGCTTTCAAGGTCCGCTTCCTTGACCAGCACGCCCTGGAACGCGGCGGGGTTGAAGCGGAACGTGGTGCATCCCTTCAGGCCCTGCTTGTAGGCGTAGAAGTAGATGTCCTTGAAGTCCTCGTAGGGGTAGTCGGTGGGCACGTTGGCGGTCTTGGAGATCGACGAGTCGATCCACTTCTGCGAGGCGGCCTGGATGTCCACGTGCTGTTTCGGGCTGATGTCGTCGGCGGAGACGAAGTAGTCCGGCAGCTTGTTGGCCGCCTCGTCGGTGGACACCTTGGCGTCGGCGTTGATCAGGGCGCGGTAGGCCAGCAGCTCGTAGCTGAGCACCTCGATCTTTTCCTTGGACTTCTTGCCCTCGCGGATCACGTTGCGCGAATAGCTGTGGGCGAAGCTGGGCTCGATGCCGTTGCTGGCGTTGTTGGCCAGGCTGAGCGAGATGGTGCCGGTGGGCGCGATCGAGCTGTGGTGGGTGAAGCGCGCGCCGGTCTCGGCCAGCTGCTCGACCAGGTTCGGCGCCACCGTGGCGATGCGCTGCATGTAGCGGCTGTACTTGGCGTGCAGCACGCGGCCGGGGATGGCGTCGCCGATCTTGTAGCCGTCGGCCGCCATTTCCGGGCGCTTGCGCAGCATGTCGCCGGTGACGGTGTAGTCGCGCAGCAGGATCGGCGCGGCGCCCTTTTCCTTCGCCAGCTCCAGCGCCACTTCCCAGCCGGCCACCGCCATCTCGCGCGAGACGTCCTCGGTGAAACTCACCGCGTCGGCCGAACCGTAGCGCATCTTCAGCATGGTCACGGTGGAACCCAGGCCGAGGAAGCCCATGCCGTGGCGGCGCTTGCCCATGATCTCGTTGCGCTGCTGCTCCAGCGGCAGGCCGTTGATCTCGACCACGTTGTCGAGCATGCGGGTGAACACCTTGACCACTTCGCGGTATTCGTCCCAGTCGAAGCGCGCCTTCGGGCCGAACGGGTCGCGCACGAAGGTGGTCAGGTTGATCGAGCCGAGCAGGCACGAGCCGTACGGCGGCAGGGGCTGTTCGCCGCAGTTGTGCGCGTGCAGGCCGTTGCCGTCGAAGGTGTTGATGCCCGGCACCTGCACGTCGTAGACGTCCTCGACGCCATCGGCCTGCAGCGACTCGACGGTGGCGACGAATCGTGCGCGGTTGAGGGTGCGCTTGTAACCGGACAGGGCCGCCTTGAGGCGGGTCGCCTTGTCGCTGTCGGCGAAGCCGATCAGCTCGGCGAAACGCTGCAGCGACTCGCCGGCGATGACCAGCTCGTGCTGGGCCTGGGTGGCGTAGGCCCGCGTGCCGCCGTGGCCGTCCGGCAGCCGGCTTGCGCCGGCGGCGCGGCGATCGCGGTAGATGCGCGACGGCATGCCCAGGCGCAGCAGCATGCGCTGCACCGCTTCCAGCCGCGGCAGGTCCGACTGCGCCAGGCGCACGGACACGCCCTTGGCCTGGCTGCCCTGCACCGAACCGTCGGCGTCGAAGAAGCCGCGCAGGAAACCGCGGTAGGCCTCGCTCGATGCCTGTTCCAGCGCCGGGGTGATCGCCTTGTCGCCGACGCCCATGCCGAACTCGAAGGCGAGGTCGCGCAACGCGGCTGACTTCATGCGGAATTCGCCGCGACCGGCCACTTCCGACCAGCCGGCGAAATCGGTACGGTGCGGCAGCGTCTGCGCGCAGCGCAGGGCTTCGGCCATCAGCGCACGGGCGCCGCCATTCACCGAGCCGTTCACGACGGCGGCCTGCGGCCACACCGACAACACCGCGGCCTCGTGCTTGAGCGTGCCATCACCGACCAGCAGACCGAGCAGGTAGCCCTGCTCCGCGCTCAGCGCGCCGGGCCACTGCGCGTTGGCGCGGTGGTCGTTGAGCAGCACGCGGTCGCCCGGCTGCAACGCGCCGGCGGCGCACCACTCGGTGTCCACGCTCCAGCGGGTCAGGCGCGAGACGCGGCGCACGCGATGGTCTTCGGTCAGGCGCAGGCGGTGGCCCTCTTCGGTCTGCAAGGCCAGCACCGGCTTGGTCGCGGTACGGAAGAAACCTTCGGCACCGGTGGCGTGATCCTGGCCGTCCACCCGCGCCATGAAACCGTGGCCGAGCAGGTCGCCGACCTGGCGCGGGCCTTCGGCGGTCTGCACCCAGGTGTCGGCGGTGACGCACGGGTTGGTGGCGCGGATATGCTCGCACCACCAGTTGTTGTTCATCTCGTTGACCTTGTCGATCAGGATGAAACCGGGCTCGGCGTAGTCGTACGTCGAGACCATGATCATGTCCCACAGGTGCCGCGCGCGGATGTGGCCGTAGATCTTGCAGGCGACCAGGCCGTCCTCGCGGTCGACGTAGTTCTCGTGGGTGGGCCATTCGCGCCAGACCACCTGGGTCGGGTCGGTGAGGTCGAGCTCGTCCTGTTCCTTCACGTGCACCGGGAACACCAGCGGCCAGTCCTGGTCGTGCTCGACCGCCTGCATGAAGCCGTCGGTGATCAGCAGGCTCAAGTTGAACTGGCGCAGCCGACCGTCCTCGCGCTTGGCGCGGATGAATTCCTTGGCGTCCGGATGGCTGATGTCGAAGGTGCCCATCTGCGCGCCGCGGCGACCGCCGGCGCTGGAGACGGTGAAACACATCTTGTCGTAGATGTCCATGAACGACAACGGGCCCGAGGTGTACGCGCCGGCGCCGGACACGTACGCGCCGCGCGGGCGCAGCGTGGAGAACTCGTAGCCGATGCCGCAGCCGGCCTTCAGCGTGAGACCCGCCTCGTGCACCTTCTCCAGGATGTCGTCCATCGAGTCGCGGATGGTGCCGGAGACGGTGCAGTTGATGGTGGAGGTGGCCGGCTTGTGCGCCAGCGCGCCGGCGTTGGAGGTGATCCGGCCGGCCGGGATCGCACCGCGGCGCAGCGCCCACAGGAAACGCTCGTACCAGTGGCCGCGCAGCTCGTCGCTGGCTTCCACCTCGGACAACGCGCGCGCCACGCGCTGGTAGGTCTCGTCGATGGTGGCGTCGACCGGCTCGCCGGACTTCGCCTTCAGACGATACTTCTTGTCCCAGATGTCGTACGACGCCGGCTGCAGCGGGATTTCCACGGCGGCATCACGGTTGGTAACTGGGTTCATGGTTGAACCTGGGTTCGCGCTGGGGGCTGAACTTGTGGCTGGCGCACGCATTGTGCTCATCGGCTTCCTGACCTCTCGCGGCGGCCCTGCGGCCGGCGTTGTTTTTTTATTCGATACGGCAATGTCTTCCACGCCGTGTTGGCGGCACCTGAAGGGCCAGCGAGGATTGCCCTCCGGCCCATGCGCCAGCTGATTCCCGACGGCAACAACTCCCCCTCAAGAGCGCGACGGTCGACACCAGTGCTTGTCTCGGCGCTGGCTCGTGAACACAAGATGTTGTGGTTGATATCGGGTAAGCAAGTTAACCCTGACGTCGATGCTTGTAAAGTCCCACGGCAGCATTCGCCCGGACGGAACCGTGACGCCGCGCCCCGGTCGAAGCAGCGCCGCTTTCACCGCCTCAGGAGGACTCCATGTCGCAGCCGCCTTCCCGTCGTGTGCCCTGGCTGACCGGCCTGCTGGCCGTGGCCGTCGCCATGCTCGGCAGCGTGCCGGGCGCCGGTCGCGCGGCCACCCTGCCGGCCGCGGTCGGCGGCCAGCCGATGCCGTCGCTGGCGCCGATGCTGACGCGGGTGACGCCGGCGGTGGTGAACATCTCCACCACCACGCGGGTGCAGGTGCGCGACGCGTATTTCGACGACCCGATGGTGCGCCAGTTCTTCGGCCTGCCGGCGACGCCGCGCGAGCGGGTCGAGCAGAGCCTGGGCTCGGGCGTGATCGTGGACGCGGCGAAAGGCTACGTGCTGACCAACAACCACGTGGTCGGCGGCGCCGACGACATCAGCGTGACGCTGCAGGACGGGCGCACGTTCAGGGGCAAGCTGCTCGGCACCGATCCGGCCACCGACGTGGCGGTGGTGCAGATCCCGGCGCAGAACCTGAAGGCGCTGCCGCTGGCCGACTCCTCCGCGCTGCAGGTGGGCGACTACGTGGTGGCGGTGGGCGACCCGTTCGGGCTGGGCCAGACGGTCACCGCCGGCATCGTCTCGGCGCTGGGCCGCTCGGGGCTGGGCAGCTCCAATTCGGGAAGCTCCGGTTACCAGAACTTCATCCAGACCGACGCCTCGATCAACCCCGGCAACTCCGGCGGCGCGCTGGTCAACCTGCGCGGCGAGCTGGTCGGCATCAACACCATGATCTTCTCGCCGTCCGGCGGCAACGTGGGCATCGGCTTCGCGATTCCCAGCAACCTCACCAGCGAGGTGATGGCGCAGCTGCTGGCGCACGGCAAGGTGCAGCGCGGCAGCCTGGGCGTACAGACCCAGGCGATCACCCCCCGCATCGCCCGCTTGCTGAGCCTGAAAGACAGCAACGGCGTGGTGGTCACCGGCGTGGCCGACGGCTCGGCCGCTGCGCACGCCGGCCTGCAGCCCGGCGACGTGCTGACCTCGCTGAACGGCAAGCCGCTGCACAGCGTGCAGGAACTGAACAATGCCGAGGGCCTGTTGCCGCTGGGCAGCACGCTGCGTCTGGGCGTGCTGCGCGAGGGCAAGCTGCGCGAGGTCAGCGCCACGCTCACCGCGGAGAAACTGGCCAGCGTCGACGGCGGCCAGCTCGACCCGCGCCTGGCCGGCGTCCGCTTCAGCGAACTCAGCCAGAGCCAACGCAACCAGGGCTGGTACGGCGCGGCAGTCGACGCGGTGCAGCCGGGCAGCCGCGCGGCACGCGCCGGGCTGGACGCCGGCGACGTGGTGATCGGCGTGGGCGGCCAGCGCATCACCAGCCTGCACATGCTGCGCGGCTTGGCCGGAGTGAACCCGCGCCAGCTGGTGCTGGTGGTCGCCGACGACGACGGCACGCGCTACGTGGTGGTCAACTAGACACGCCCCGGATCTTGTTCGGGCCTTTCCCGGCAGGATGTTTTCAACACCCTGCCGGGAAAGGCTTCAGGCGAAAGCGTGGCCGGGATCGCCTCCGGGCCGTGTCCGGGCGCACAGCTTGGGCGCCTGCCTCCGCGCAAACCCATGAAAGCGCTTGATGTCCAGCATTCAGGCCGATGAAATACCCTCGTCGCTTCATCCTGCGTGCGCCTGCGAGGCGCCATACTTGCGCCTTCCCATCCACACCCAAATCATGCCGGGGCTCCCCACCACCATGTCTGTCCGTCTTGCCCGCCTGTTGTCCGTTGCCCTGATCGGGGCCTGCCTCGCCACTCCCACGTTCGCCAAGAGCAAGCCCAAGGCGCACCACGCCAGTGCTCCCGCCAAGAGCAGCCTGGTCTGGCGCGGCGACGTCGCCACCGCGAACGGCGTGGTCAATGAAGTGGCGAAGGCGTGGGAGAAGAGCGGCCACGGGCGGATCGAGCTGCAGCCGTTCAACACCGCCTCGGGCATCGACGCAGTGGCCTCGGGCACCGCCGACCTGGCCGGCAGCGCGCGCGGCAGCGACAACAGCGCGCAGAACGCCAACCTCACCTTCACCCCGGTAGCCTGGGACGCGCTGGTGATCGTCACGCAGTCGTCCAACCCGGTGCGCAACCTCAGCCTGAAGCAGGTGCACGACATCTACTACGGCCGCATCCACAACTGGAGCGAGGTCGGCGGCAACAACGCGCCGATCGACGTGTACGCGGTGGCCAGCCCCGGCGACGGCGTGGAATACAGCCTGCGCAGCCTGCTGTTCGGCCGCGGCAACCAGCCGGTGGCGGCGCCGCGGTTGTACGTCAACACGCGCAAGCTGGAAGAAGGCATCGCGCTGAACCCGAACGGCCTGGGCGTGAGCACCCTGGCCAGCATCAGCGGCAACCCGAAGCTCAAGGCGATCCCGATCAACGGCAGGCCGGCCACCGCCGCCAACATCGCCGACGGCAGCTACCCGCTGTTCACTCCGCTGTACCTGGTGACCAACCCGCGCAGCCCGAAGGCCGCCCAGGCGCAGGCCTTCGTCGACTTCATGCAGACCGCGCCGGCCGAGGCCGCGCTGCGCAAGCACGCGGTGCTGCCCTACCAGGACGGCGCGGCGCTGGTGGCGCTGGACACTTCACGGCGCAGCCGGATCCTGGCCGAAGTGGGTGCGCGCCCGGTCCGCGGCACGCCGGTGTCGGCGCCGGGCGCCACCTACGCGGCACGCGCCGCGATCGCGCCGACCTCGCCCGATACGGTGGCGGCCCGGCAGGCGGTCGAGCGCCGCCGCGCCGACGAGAAGGACAACGCCCGCCTGAGCCGGATCCAGGGCAGCGTAAGCGACGTCACCGTCTCCAGCGTGACCCACGCCAACGGCAGCGCCACCACGCGCGAGCAGGCCGCGGGCAAGAACTTCGGCGAGGTCGATGCGAACGCCAGCCAGACCATGACCACCTACAAGGTGGCCAAGGGCGACACGCTGTCGACGATCGCCAAGCGGCACTCGGTCGAGGTGGCCCAGCTGCGCGAGTGGAACCACCTGAAGAACGACCAGCTCAAGCTCGGCCAGGTGCTGCGCATCCGCAATCGCTAAGCCCGCGCGGACGTGCCGATCCTCGCGCTGACGCTCGACCTCGACGACACCTTGTGGCCGGTGCTGCCGGCGCTGGAACGCGCCGACCAGGCGGTGGACGCATGGCTGCGGCGGCACCACCCCGAGGTCGCCCGCGCCTGGCCGATCGCGGCCATGCGCGCGCTGCGCATGCAGGTCGCCGCCGAGCGGCTGGACCTGGCGCACGACTTCACCCGCCAGCGCCAGCTCACCCTGCAGCAGGCGTTCGCCGCCTGCGGCGTGGACGAGGCGCCGGTCGAGGCGCTGTGGGAAATCTACTTCGCCGCGCGCAACCGGGTGGAACTGTACCCGGACAGCCTGCCCGCGCTGCAACGGATCACCGCGCGCTGGCCGCTGGCCAGCCTGACCAACGGCAACGCCGACCTGCAGCGCATCGGCATCCACGCGCACTTCGCCCATCACGTCTGCGCACGCGACAGCGGCGTGGCCAAGCCCGACCCGCGGATCTTCCTGGCCGCCGCCGAACGGCTGGGCGTGGCGCCCGGGGAGATCCTGCACGTCGGCGACGATCCGGCGATGGACATGGCCGGCGCCCGCGACGCCGGCCTGCGCACCGCCTGGATCAACCGCGCGGGCCTGCCCTGGCCGGCCGCACTGGGTCAGCCGCCCGAGCTGGACCTGCGCGACATGACCGCGCTCGCCGACTGGCTCGACGCGCACGGCGCCCGCTGACCAAAGGACCATAGGCAAGCTGCGCGCGATGCGCGCATCATTGGCGGCTGATCGCCCATGACGCGGCGCACCGTGCCGCCGCAAGCCCGAAGGATCCCGCATGTCCGCCCTGATCGAACGCCAGTCCGGCAACCGCCACAGCATCGCCATCGAGACCACCGACGCCGCGCACTACGCGGCGAGCCGTCGCCGGCTCACCGCGGCGCAGCGGCGCTGGCTGGCCGACAGCGGTTTCGCGGCCGCGCCAGGCACGTTCGCGCTGCTGTCCGACGCCGCCGGCAAGCTGGTGCGCGTGCTGGCCGGCGTCGACCCGCGCGAGCCGCTGGCGGCGCTGGCCGCGCTGCCATGCAGCCTGCCCGAGGCGAGCTACCACCTCGCCGACGAAGGCGTGCTGGCCGACCCGGTCCAGGCCGCGCTGGGCTGGGCACTGGGCGCCTACCAGTTCACCCGCTACCGCCAGCCGAAGCGCGCGCCGGCCCGGCTCGCCGTGCGGACCGCCGAGTTGCAGCAGCTGGCGCCGCTGGTCGAAGCCACCGCGCTGGTGCGCGACCTGGTCAACACGCCGACCGAGCACATGGGCCCGGAGCAGCTCGGCGATGCGATCCGCCGGCTCGGCAAGACGCACCAGGCGAAGGTGCGCGACTGGGTCGGCGACGAACTGCTCAAGGCGAACTTCCCGACCATCCACGCGGTCGGCCGCGCCAGTCATCGCGCGCCGCGGCTGGTCGAGCTGAGCTGGGGCCGCAAGGCCGACCCGAGACTGGTGATCGTCGGCAAGGGCGTCTGCTTCGACACCGGCGGGCTCGACCTGAAACCGTCCGACGGCATGCGCTGGATGAAGAAGGACATGGGCGGCGCCGCGCACGCGATCGCGCTGGCCGGGCTGGTGATGCAGGCGCAGCTGCCGGTGCGCCTGACCCTGCTGATCCCCGCGGTGGAAAACGCGGTGGCCGGCAATGCGCTGCGGCCGGGCGAGGTGGTGGTCACCCGCGCCGGCCACTCGGTCGAGATCGACAATACCGACGCCGAAGGCCGCCTGGTGCTGTGCGACGCGCTGGCCTACGGCGCCGAGCAGCAGCCGGACCTGATGCTCGACTTCGCCACCCTCACCGGCGCCGCGCGCGTGGCGCTGGGCCCGGACCTGCCCGCGCTGTTCGCCAACGACGAGGCCGCGGCCGCCGGCGTGCTGGCCGCCGGCCGCGCGGTCGGCGATCCGCTGTGGCAGCTGCCGCTGTGGCGGCCGTACCGCAAGATGCTCGATTCCTACCTGGCCGACTTCGCCAACGCCGGCCCGTCGCGCCACGCCGGCGCGATCACCGCGGCGCTGTACCTGGAACGCTTCGTGCCGGACGGCACGCCGTGGCTGCACCTGGACACCTACGCCTGGAACGACGCCGACCGTCCCGGCCGCCCGCGCGGCGGCGAGGCGATGGGCCTGCGCGCGACGTTCGCGTTCCTGCAGCAGCGCTACGGCAACATGACCTCCGGCGTTGTCGTGCCGGAGTGAAAGACTGCATCCTGCGGGTTCCCCCGACCGGAAACCCGCCATGCCTTTGCGCCAGCACCTGCTCGCCGCCTGCACGGCACTCGGCCTTGCCGCCTGCAGCGGCGTTCCCGTCGCCCGGACCGCGGCACCGGCCCAGCCGGCGCTGACCGCGCAGACGCTGAACTCCGGCGGCACAATGCCGGCCGAACAGGCGCGCGTGCACTTCGATCATGCCGAGCTGCACTTCACGGTCGAGCCGGCCGTGCAGCGCATCGACGCCGTCGCCACCCTGGGCTTCACCGCGACATCCACCACCGACACGCTGCTGCTGGATCTGGATCGCAACCTGGCCATCGGCGGCATCGACCTCGACGGCCGCCCGCTCGCGGCCGGCACATGGAGCAACCCCGACGGCCGCCTGCGCATCCGCCTGCCGGCGATGCTCGCCGCCGGCGGCAAGGTCAGCGTGACGATCCGCTACGGCGGCCAACCGCACGTGGCGAAGAAGGCGCCGTGGGACGGCGGCTTCGTGTGGAGCCACAGTGCCGACGGCCAGCCGTGGGTGGCCAGCGCGGTCGAGGGCGAGGGCTGCGACCTGTTCTGGCCGTGCATCGACCAGCCGCAGGGCGAACCCGACCTGGTCGACACCTTCATCACCGTGCCGAAGACGCTGGCCGCGCCCGGCAACGGTGTGCTGGTCGGCATCACCGAGGCGGGCGACCGGCACACGTACCACTGGCGCGCCAGGCACCCCGACACCTACGCGATCGCGATCAACGTCGGGCCCTTCAAGTTGCTCAAGGGCGATTACGCCAGCCGCTACGGCAACACCATCCCGCTGCAGCTGTGGTACCTGCCCGAACACGCGGCCGGCGCGCAGCGGCTGTTCGGCGAGTTCCCGCGCATGCTGGATTTCTTCGAGCAGCAGATCGGCCCGTATCCGTTCGGCGACGAGAAGATGGGTGTGGTGGAAACCCCGCACCTGGGCATGGAGCACCAGACCCTCAACGCCTACGGCAACCAGTACCGCCTGAACGGATACGGCTACGACAGCCTGCTGCAGCACGAATTCGCCCACGAGTGGTTCGGCAACCAGCTGACCAACGCCGACTGGGACGACATGTGGCTGCACGAGAGCTTCGGCACCTACACGCAGCCGCTGTACAGCCAGTACCTCAACGGCGACATGGACTATTTCAGCTGGCTGCACGAGCTGCGCCTGAAGTTGCGCAACCGCCACCCGATCGTCTCCGGCAGCAGCCGCACCGAGGAACAGGTCTACGACGAGAAGGCCGGCCCGGGCCAGGACATCTACAACAAGGGCGCGCTGATGCTGCACACGCTGCGCCAGCTGATCGGCGACCAGGCCTTCTTCGACAGCATCCGCCGGCTGGTCTACGGCCGCCCCGACCCGAAACCCGGCAACTTCAGCCCGCGCTACGCCAGCACCGGCGACTACGTCGCGATCGTCGACCAGGTCAGCGGGCGCAAGCTCGACTGGCTCTTCGACGTCTACCTGCGCGACGCCGCGCTGCCGCGCCTGGAGCAGCAGCGCGTGGGCGACACGCTGAAGCTGCGCTGGGTCACCGAACACGGCAAGCCGTTCCCGATGCCGGTCGAGGTGCAGGTGGGCGACAGCGTGCACACCCTGCCGATGCGCGACGGCAGCGGCCAGCTGCAGGTGCCGGCCGGCAGCCTGCCGATCGTCGACCCGCGCTCGAAGGTGCTGCGCGAGCTGCCGCACGTCGCGGCCTACCAGCAATGGCTGAAGCAGCAGCGGGCGGCGCCGCGCGCGGGGAAATAACCGGCCGCGGGGCCGCGCGTCCTTATAATCGGCGCACGTCCCGCCATGGATCCTGCCGATGCAGTCGCCCCTTGCCGTTTCCACCGCGTGCCGTGAGCAGGCGCTGGCCGCCTGGCAGCGCGGCGATGCGGCGACCGCCGAGCAGGCCTTCCGACGGCTGCTGGAAGTCCTGCCGGACGACGCCGAAGCGCTGCAGTTCGTGGCCACCTGCGAACTTGGCCGGGGCGATTCGCAGCGCGCGATCGCCCTGCTGACCGCGGCGCACCGAGCGCAGCCGCAGGACGCGGCCGTGCTGCACCGCCTCGGCGAGGTGCAGATGCTGGCCGGCGCAGACGAAGCCGCCGTCGACAGCCTGCGCCAGGGCCTGCAGCTCGCGCCCGGCATGTTCGTGGCGCGCCTGCGCCTGGGCGTCGCGCTAGAACGGCTGGGGCACCGGCACGACGCGATGCTGGCCTACCTCGGCGCGATCGATGCGGCGCAGGCGCAAGGGCGCTGGCTCAGCGACGCCACCACCGCGCCCGGCCTGCGCGAAGCGGTGAAGCAGGCCGCACGCTTCGTGGCCGCCGGCCGGCGCGAACTGTTCGACGCGATCATCGAGCCGCTGCGCCAGCGCTACGGCCGCTCGGAACTGACCCGCGTCGACCAGTGCCTGGCGATCTACCTGCACGAGCGCGAAGCGGACCTGCCGGACCCGCGCCAACGCCCCACCTTCCTGTATTTCCCGGGCATTCCCAGCCGCACGTTCTATCCGCGCGAGCGGTTTCCGGAGCATGCGCGGCTGGAGGCGGCCACCGAGACGATCGGCGAGGAGCTGCGCGGCGTGCTCGCCCAGGACGAGCTGGTGCCGTTCCTGGGTACCAACACCAGCAACGAACTGCTCGGCTCGTCCGGCCCGCAGGGGGCGGCCTGGGATGCGTTCTTCTTCTACCGGCACGGCCTGCGCCACGACCTGCACTGCGCCCGCTGCCCGCAGACCAGCGCGATGCTGGACTCGCTGCCACTGGTGCGGGTGCGCGAGCACGCGCCGGAAACGCTGTACTCGGTACTGCGCCCGGGCACGCACATCCTGCCGCACCGCGGCGTCACCAACACGCGCCTGGTCACCCACCTGCCGCTGATCGTGCCGCCGGACTGTGCCCTGCGCGTGGGCGGCGAAACCCACGTGTGGCAGCACGGCCGCTGCGTCACCTTCGACGACACCTTCGAGCACGAAGCGTGGAACCGCAGCACGCAGACCCGCGTGGTGCTGATCGTGGACAGTTGGAACCCCGACCTCAGCGAGGCCGAACGGGCGGCGGTGGCCGATCTGGTCGCCGCCATCGGCGACTTCAACCGCGAAAGCGGGACGGCGCCTGCCGCGCCACCCCGACAGCCCTGAGCGCGGGCGGGTCGACCGCCGGCCGCGCCGACGACGGTGGTGCGCGGCGCCAATACTGGGAGTAGTCTCTTGCCGGCTGGGCACCGCGGACGGTTGTCGTGACGTGGCCCAGTGTGTACCCCGGGGAGGGGACGCGACAGGCTCGAAGGCTGGGAACGCATCACATAACAACATTCAACGGGGAGACCAAATGAAATACGGCATGAATCACTTGTCACTGGCGGTGCGACTGGCCTTGACCGCGGGCGTTTTCGCGGCGGCGGGCGCCGTCCAGGCGCAGGCACCGCAGACGGACAACCCGACCTCGACGGACCAGGCCACGCCGCCGTCCAAGAGCAAGGCCAAGAATCTGGAAGCGGTGGTGGTGACCGGCTCGCTGATCCGCCGCGTGGATGTGGAGACGGCCAGCCCGGTGGTGACGCTGGACCGCGCGACCATCAGCAACTCCGGCAAGCCCGTGCTGGGTGACGTGCTGCAGCAGATGCCGAGCATTTCGGGCAACGCGACCAACCCGCAGAACAACAGCAACGGCGGCGGCGTCGCCAGTCCGCTGCTGGAAGCCGGCGATGGCGCCTCGCGCGTCTCGCTGCGCGGCCTGGGCATCAGCCGCACGCTGGTACTGGTCAACGGCCAGCGCATGTCCAACCCGGACATCAACCTGATCCCGCCGGACATGATCGAGAAGGTCGACGTGCTGGCCGAAGGCGCCTCCACGGTGTACGGCTCCGACGCCATCGGCGGCGTGGTCAACTTCATCCTGCGCAAGGATTTCAAGGGCGCCCAGTTCAGCCTGAACGACGGCATCTCCAGCCACGGCGACGCCCAGCGCCGCGGGTTCAACCTCACCGGCGGCATGACCGGCGAGCATTACAGCATTGCCGCCGGCCTCGACTACAACAAGTACGACGCGACGCTCGGCGCCAGGCGCAAGTTCTCCAAGCAGCAGCTGTACCTGTCCAGCGGCTCGGTCATCCCGGCCGGTTCCAGCTCGATCCCGACCGGCCGCATCCAGGTGCCCGCCTCGATCGCCAGCCAATACGGCTGCACGCTCAATTCCAGCGGCTACGCGCAGGTGACCCTGGCCACGGGCAACGGTTCGTCGCTGGGCGACTACCGCTGCCGGCTCGGCTCGGACACCTTCAACTACGCCGCGCTCAACTACATCCAGACCGCGCAGAAGCGCACCAATGGCTTCGTGCTCGGCAGCTACGACTTCACCGACAATCTGACCGGTTTCGTCAATGCGTTCTACAACCACACGGTATCCAGCGGCCAGGACGCGCCCTCGCCGGTCGGCACCGGCGACGGCCTGATCATCTCCTCCAGCAACCCGATCAATCCGTTCGGCATCACCTTCAGCCAGAACCCCGTTCCGGGCGACCCGAACAGCGGCTACAACTTCCAGACCCGCCTCACCGGGGCCGGCACCCGCGTGCACAGCTACACCACCGACACCTCGCAGATCAACGCGGGGCTGCGCGGCAATTTCGGCCAGGAAAGCAGCTGGAACTGGGACGCGTCGATCAACTACAGCCACACCAAGCGTGACCAGCGCGACTCCAACGAGGTGGACATCCCCTCGCTGCAGGCGGCCGTCGACGCCGGCGCCAACATCTTCGACCAGGCGAATGCCGGCAACGTGTTGAGTGCCGGCGTGAAGACGCCGATCTACATCTACACCCAGTCCACCAAGCAGGCCCAGTTCGACGCCAACGGCGAGCTGTGGGATCTGCCTGCCGGCGCGGTGCAGCTGTCCGCCGGCGCCCTGTACCGCGAGCAGTTCATGAACTACACGGTGAGCGACTTCGCCGTGCTCGATCCGACCACCACCACCTGCCAGATCCTGCAGGAAGCCTGCGGCTCGCCCGGCCGTGGCAGCTTCAACGTCAAGGAGGTTTACGCCGAGACGCTGATCCCGCTGCTTTCCGACCAGCCATGGGCCCACTCGCTGAACCTCGACCTCGGCGTGCGCTCGTCCAACTACAGCACCACCGGCACCACCACCAACGGCAAGATCGCGATCGAGTGGCGCCCTGTTGCCGACCTGCTGGTACGCGGCACCATCTCCCAGGTGTTCCGTGCGCCGAACCTCAACGAGCTCTACGACGGCCGCACCCTGGTCCAGCCGAACCTGAACGACCCCTGCGTCGGACGCACCGCGGCCGACCTGGCGGCGCATCCGGCCGCCTGCCAGTTCGTGCCGGTGAACTGGGCCGGCAACTCGCCCGCGCAGGTCAACACGTTCTATTCGGGCGCCTCCACCGTCGGCGCGACGCTGAAGCCCGAGAAGGGCAAGTCGATCAACCTCGGCCTGGTCTACGACCCCGACTGGCTGCCCGGCGTGTCCACCAGCCTCGACTTCTGGCACATCTACCTGCGGGACACGCTCACGGCGATCCAGGCCGACACGGTGGTCAGCTCCTGCTACAACAACAACGCGAGCCCGTACTGCTCGTTCATCCATCGCGAGGACAACACCAGCCGCCAGCCCGGCCAGGTGTTCCTGATCAACACGCCGGTGGTCAACCTGGGCACCCTCAGCACCACCGGCATCGACTACACGCTGCGCTACAAGATCCCGCACTTCGACCTGGGCAGCGTGGATCCGGGCAACTTCCGCGCCGGCCTCAGCACCAGCTACACCTCGACCTACAAGGTCAACGCCACGCCGGGCGAGCCGAACACCAAGACGGTCAACTACGCCGGCACCTTGAGCCCGCAATTCGGCAACATCTCGCGCTGGCGCGGCACGGTCACGCTCAATTGGGACAAGGGCAACTGGAACGCCCAGTGGCAGTCGCGCTACATCAACAAGCTGACCGCCCTCAATGCCGACGCCGCCATCGCCGGGGTGAACATCCCGATGGCTTCGGTGATCTACCACTCGATCCAGCTGGGCTACGCGGTGCCATCGATCCACACCCGCTTCGACGTCGGCGTGGACAATCTCAGCAACAAGCTGCCGCCGCTGGTCTACCAGAACGGTGCGAACTACAACGTGGATACCGCCACGTACGATGTGCTCGGCCGCTACTACTGGGCGCGGGCGACGATCAAGTTCTGATCGCCTGAGCAAACCGGCAGCAAACGGGAGGGCCGCGAACATTCGCGGCCCTCTTGCATAATGGGTTACGCAAGACCATCGACGGAGAAGGCATGCCCACCGCGAGCACGGATCTGGCCGGCGCCATGGCTGGCGCCTGGAACGCCGGCGAACCGGAGCGGGTGATTGCCCTGGCCGCACAGGCCACGCCGGCGCAGGCGAGCGACGAAAGCGTGCTGCTGCTGCTCGGCCTGGCGCAACAGGCAACCGCGCGCCTGGCGCAGGCCGTGGCCACCTTCCGGCGGCTGGCGCAGCGGCGACCGGACGTCTCGGCCTACTGGAACAACCTGGCCGTGGTCAGCCGCCAGGCGGGCGATCTCGCCGGCGCCGAACAGGCCCTGCTGACCGCGCTGACGCTGGCGCCGGACGACGCCGAGCTGCACTACAACCTCGGCCTGCTCCATACGCAGCAACGGCGTTGGCTGCCGGCCAGGCAGGCGCTGCTGGATGCGGCGCAGCTGGACCCGCATTTCATCGAAGCCCGGCTGCAGGCGGCGTACGCCTGCTATGTCTGCGGCGACAACACCCGCCAGGAAGCCATGCTGAGCGGCGCCGGCGACTGGCCGGCGCAACCGGCCGAGCAAGCCCTGGTGCTGTCCGCCATGCTGTCGGTCCAGGGCAACCTGGACGCGGCGCTGCGCACGCTGGCGCATGCGCAACTGCCCGACGGAGCGGCGGCCGGGAGCATGCGCTTGCGCATCGCTGCGCAACGCGTCCTGCTGTACGAAAGAAACAACCGGATCGACGCAGCGCAAGACGAACTGCGGCAGTTGCCGTTGGCCGCGCTCGACGCCCTGCTGCCGGATGAACAGCAAGCCCGCGCCGATGGCTGGCGCGCACACGCCGCACTGGCCATGCGCAGCGGCGCGCATGCCGAGGCCGACGCGCTGTACCAGCGCGTGCTCGCCTGCGCCATCGACGACGAGAGCCGGGCCAGTGCCGCCTTCGGCCTGGCTTCCGCCCGCGATCGGCAAGGCCGCTACCCCGAGGCGTGGCAGGCCCTGCAGCAGGCGCACGCGATCCAGCTCGACACCGCCCGGAACGTGGTGCCGGAACTGCTGGCCACCGACAGCCGACCGTTGCAGGTGGCAGGCGGCAACGTCGCGCGCGGCACCTGTGCCGACTGGAAACCGCTGTCCTCGCCCGGCAGCCGACAGAGTCCGGTCTTCGTGGTCGGCTTCCCCCGTTCCGGCACCACCTTGCTGGAACAGATGCTCGACGCCCATCCGGATTTCCGGTCGATGGACGAGCGCGCCTACGTCCACGACCTGATCGAAGGCATGGAGCTGGTTGGCCAGCGGTATCCCGAGGATCTGGCGAGCCTGACGCAGCAGGACGCCGATCAGCTGCGCAGCGTCTACCGGCGCATGGTCGGCGAGGTGCTGCCCGACCTCGGCGGACGCCGCCTGGTGGACAAGAATCCGCTCAACATGCTGTGCCTGCCGATGATCATGCGGCTGTTTCCGCACGCGCGGATCATCCTGTGTCTGCGCCACCCGTGCGACGTGCTGCTCAGCTGCAGCATGCAGCCGTTCCGCTCGCCGGCTTTCATGGTGCTGTGCTCGTCGCTGCAGCGCCTGGCGCAGGGCTACGCCGGCGCCTTCGAGCAGTGGTACCGTGACGTCGAGGCTTGTGCGCCGCAGGTGCTGGAGTGGCGCTACGAATCGGTGGTCGACCAGTTCGACGCGCAGGTCGCCCGCCTGGGGCAATTCCTCGACATCGCCGACACGTCGCCGATGACGCGTTTTGCCGAACACGCCCGGCGCAAGCGTTTCATCAGCACGCCCAGCTACGCGCAGGTCACCGAGGGCGTCCATCGCAAGGCGGTCGGGCGCTGGCAGCACTATCGCGAACAGTTCGAGCCGGTGCTGCCGGTGCTGCAGCCGTGGCTCGACCGCCTCGGCTACGAGGCGTAGGAGCCCGCTGGCGGGCGATGCTTTGGAGCCGGGAGCCGGGGTTTGAAAAGCAAAGGCAAAAGCATCGCCCGCCAGCGGGCTCCTACCCGCAGAACGAAGAAGGCAGCGCCATGCGCTGCCTTCTTCGTTTCGCCAGAGCGGGTACTCAGTGTGCGACGCTGCTTGCGGCCGGTGCAGGTACGCTGGCCAGCGCGTGGGGCGAGAACCTGCCGCCGTACGGCAGCACTTCGGCGGCCAGCTGCGGGTCGGCCTTGATCATGCCGATCGCATCGAACAGGATGTGCGCGGTCTCGTTGAGCTGCACGTCCTTCGCCTTCTTCGCCTCCTTCTCCTGCTTGAGCTCGCTCTTCAGGCTGCGCTCGTTCGCGTTGAGGCCGTCGTCCAGGCTGCTGGCCTCGTCGGCGAGCGAGGCGTCGGTGCCGTCGATGGCCTTGTGCCGCGCGCGGAAATCGGCCTGGACCGCCTCCAGCTGCTTGCGCTCGACCTCGCGCGTGGCGAAGTTCAGCGAGATCGCGGTCTTCGCGCGCATCGTGCGGTACTGCGCCAGTTCGTCCAGCATCAGCTTCCACGCCGGCGACTGCGCCACGCGCTCGGCGTGCTTCTGCTGCAGCTGCGGCAGGTAGGCGTTGAGGTTCGCCACCGCCTGGTAATCGGCCGGCGCGATCTGGGTCCACTTCAGCGCGTTGTCGTAGGTCGACTCGCCGAAGTCCTTGTCGTCGCCGTTCTTCGGGAACGCGATGTCCGGCGTCACGCCCTTCAGCTGGGTGGAGCCGCCGTTGATGCGGAAGAATTCCTGGATGGTCATCTTCAGCTCGCCCAGCTGCGGCTTCTCGCTGTCGCTCTGCGCGAAGCGGTCCAGGTCGACCAGGTTCTGCACGGTGCCCTTGCCGAAGGTCGGCTCGCCGATGATCAGGCCGCGATGGTAATCCTGGATCGCCGCGGAGAAGATCTCCGACGCCGACGCCGTGCCGCGGTTGACCAGCACCGCCAGCGGCCCGCTCCAGGCCATGCCCGGGTCGTCGTCGCCCTGCTCCTCGACCTCGCCCTTGGAGTCGCGCACCTGCACCACCGGGCCCTTGTCGATGAACAGGCCGGTCAGCGAATTGGCCTCGGCCAGCGAACCGCCGCCGTTGTTGCGCAGGTCCACCACCACGCCCTGCACGCCCTCATGCTTCAGCTCGCCGAGCAGGCGGGCGACGTCGCGGGTGGCGCTCTTGAAATTCTTGTCGCCGGCACTGCGCGCGCCGAAGTCGGAGTAGAACGTGGGCAGCTCGATCACGCCGATCTTGCGGGTGACGTCACCGTCCTTGATCTCCACGACCTTCTTTTTCGCCGCCTGCTCCTCGATGCTGACCTTCTTGCGCACCAGGCTGACCATCTCGTGCTTGCCGTCCACGCCGACGTCGGCGGGGATGACCTCCAGCCGCACGGTGGTATCCTTTTTGCCGCGGATCAGGTTGACCACGTCGTCCAGCCGCCAGCCGATCACGTCGACGATCGGGCCGTTGTCGCCCTGGCCGACGCCGACGATGCGGTCGCCGACCTGGATCCGGCCGGACTTGGCGGCCGGTCCGGCCGGCACCAGCTCGCGCACCTGGGTGTAGTCGTCGCGCGGCTGCAGCACCGCGCCGATGCCTTCCAGCGACAGCTTCATCGAGATGTCGAAGTTCTCCGCCGCGCGCGGGCCGAGGTAGTCGGTGTGCGGGTCGGTGGTCTCGGCGTAGGCGGTCATGAAGGTCTGGAACGCGTCCTGGCCGTCGAGCTGCCTGACCCGCTCGATGTAGCCGGCGTAGCGCTTGTCCAGCGTCTTGCGGATCTCCGCGTCGCCCTTGCCGGCCAGCTTCAGCCGCAGCCAGTCGTTCTTGGTGCGCTTGCGCCACAGGTCGTCCAGCGCAGCCTGGTCCTTCGGCCAGTCGGCGTGCTCGCGGTCGAAGGTGTAGCTCTCGTCGGCGGCAAAGTCGAAGCCCTGCTTGAGCAGGCCGCGCGCGTAGTTCATGCGCTCGACCGCGCGCTGCACGTAGAGGTTGAACACCGCGAACGGCGCGGACAGGTCCTGGTTCCAGATCGCGTCGTCGAGCTGGGTCTTCAGCGGCGCGAACTTGGCCATGTCGGCCTGGGTGAAGAACACCTTCTCGCTGTCCAGCAACTTGAAGTACGCGGTGTAGATGCGCGCCGACATCGCATCGTCGAGCGGCTGCGCGTCGTAGTGGAAACGGGTCAGGAAGCGCGCCGACAGCTGCGCGGCCTGCGCCTCCTCGGGGGTGGAAGTGAGCGGCCAGCTGGCTGCCTTGCGGGCCTTGCCGGCACCGAGGTCGGCGGCCGACTGCGCGAGCGCGCAGGTCGCGGTGAAGGCAAGCAGCAGGACCAGCGCGGGACGAAATTTCATGGAGGCTCTCAGGCTGACTCGGTGACACCGGCTGCATGGGCCTGCAGGTCGGCGTGGTAGGACGAACGCACCAACGGACCGGAGGCGACGTGGTGGAACCCCATCGCCTCGCCTTCCTCGCGCAGCGCGTCGAATTCGTCGGGCGTCCAGTAGCGCACCACCGGATGATGGTGCGGCGTGGGCTGCAGGTACTGGCCGATGGTGATCATCTCGACGTCATGGGCGCGCAGGTCGTGCATGGTTTCCAGCACCTGCTCGTGCGTCTCGCCCAGGCCGAGCATGATGCCGGACTTGGTCGGCACCTGCGGGTGCTGCGCCTTGAAGCGCTTCAGCAGATCCAGCGACCACTGGTAGTCGGCGCCCGGGCGCACCTCGCGGTACAGGTGCGGCACGGTTTCCAGGTTGTGGTTGAACACGTCCGGCGGGAACTCCTTCAGCACTTCCAGCGCGCGCTCCATGCGGCCCTTGCCGCGGAAATCCGGGGTGAGGATCTCGATGCGGATGTTCGGGCTGGCGTGGCGCGTGGCGCGGATGCAGGCGGCGAAGTGCTCGGCGCCGCCATCGCGCAGGTCGTCGCGGTCGACCGAGGTGATCACCACGTACTTCAGGCGCATGTCGGCGATGGTCTCGGCGAGGCGCGCCGGCTCCAGCGGATCGGGCGCCACCGGGCGGCCATGCGCCACATCGCAGAACGAGCAGCGCCGCGTGCACACCTCGCCCAGGATCATGAAGGTGGCGGTGCCCTTGCTGAAGCACTCGTGGATGTTCGGGCAGGAGGCTTCCTCGCACACGGTGACCAGCGAGTTCTCGCGCAGGCGCGCCTTCAGCTGCTGCACGGCGTTGCCCTGCGGCAGCCGCACGCGGATCCAGCTGGGCTTGCGCAGGGTCGGCACGCTGGTGTCGAAACCGGCGCGGTTCAGCGCGATCTTGTCGTTGCCCAGCTGCTTTTCACCCGCGGGCGCGCCGCTGACGACGGCGATCGGGATGACCTTGGGAGAGGTGGAGATTTCGCTCATGTAGACAGCTCAGACCGCGGCGCGGGCGGGGAGTTCGGGCAGGATGGGGGCGGCGGGCTCGGCGACGAAGCCGAACTGGCGGCAGAACTCCTCCACCAGCACGTCCTCGACCGCGGCCAGCTGCGACGGACCGCCCAAGTCTAGCAGCTGCGTGACCGCCAAACCCTTGTAACCGCAGGGGTTGATGCGGTGGAACGGCTCCAGGTCCATGGCCACGTTGAAAGCCAGCCCATGGAAGCTGCAGCCGCGGCGCACGCGCAGGCCGAGCGCGGCGACCTTGGCGTCGGCCACGTAGACGCCGGGGGCGCCCTCGCGGCGCGCCGCGATCACGTTCCAGTGCGCCAGCGTGTCGATCAGCGCCTGCTCGATCCGGTGCACCAGCTCGCGCACGCCCACGCCGGCGCGGCGCAGGTCGATCAGCGGGTAGCCGACGATCTGGCCGGGGCCGTGGTAGGTCACCTGGCCGCCGCGGTCGACCGGGATCACCGGGATGTCGCCCGGCGCCAGCACGTGCTCCATCTTGCCGGCCTGGCCCAGGGTGAACACCGGGTCGTGCTGCAGCAGCCAGAATTCGTCGGGCGTGCCGGCGGTGCGGTTGTCGGTGAACGCGCTCATCGCCTGCCAGGTCGCCGCGTACGGCTGACGGCCGAGGCGGCGGATTTTCAGCGAAGGCGAGGCCGGCTGGGGGATTCGGGATTCGTTGTTCACGGGCTGTCTTGCGGTGTTCCTGAAAATGACGGCGGCGCACCTGACGATGGAGCCGGACTGCGGCTTCTGCAAATCCCGAAGCCCCCATTCCGACGCCGGCCGTTCACATCGTGTAACGGATGTCCGGGTCGGCACGCAGCGCATGATGCGCCGCCTCGTACTGCTCGCGGCTGTCGCAGCGGAAGCTCACCGTGACCGAGACGAAGTTGCCCGCGCCGGAGTGCCGGTGGCGCACGGTCTCGTGCAGCACGTGCAGGCCGGCGCGCTCCAGCAGTTGCGGCACCTGGGTCGGCAGGTTCGCGCTGGCGCTGCCGACCGCGGTGATCTCGAACTCGCCGGGAAACTGGAAGCCCTTGCCTTCCTGCTTCGCCTTGCTGAAGTCGATCGGCCGTATCACTTCGCACCCGCGTCCTTGGCCGGTGCTTGCGCGTCGACCTTCTTGTCGCTGTGGAACCACAGCAGGATGCTGTCCCACAGGCGCGAGAAGAAGCCGCCCTGCGGCGCGTCGGCCAGCGCCACCAGCGGCACGCTCTGCACCGGCTGGCCGTCCAGCGTGATGCGCAGCGTGCCGATCTGCTGGCCCTTGCTGAACGGCGCGATCAGCGTGGCGGGAATATCCATGGTCGCCTTGAGCTGGTCGTACTGGCCGCGCTTGACGGTGACCAGCACGTCGTCGGCCACGCCCAGCGGCAGCTGGTTGGCCGCGCCCTTCCACAACCGCGGCGTGGCCAGCGGCTTGCCGGCACCGTACAGCTTGTGCGTCTCGTAGAAGCGGAAGCCGTAGTTGAGCAGGGCCATCGCCGAATCGGCGCGTGCCTTCTCGCTGCTGGCACCCATCACGATCGCGATCATGCGTGCATCGCCCTGCTTCGCCGAGGCGGCCAGGCAGTAGCCGGCGGCCGCGGTGTGGCCGGTCTTGATGCCGTCCACGCTGGGGTCGCGCCACAGCAGCGTGTTGCGGTTGTGCTGCTTGATCCCGTTCCACTCGAACTCCTTGACCGCGGAGATCGCGTAGTCCTCGGGGAAGTCGTGGATCAGCGCGCGCGACAGGATCGCGATGTCGTGCGCGGTGGTGTAGTGGTTCGCGATCGGGTAGCCGGAGGCGTTCTCGAAGTTCGAGTTGACCATGCCCAGCTGCTTGGCGTATGCGTTCATCAGCCCGGCAAACGCCGGCTCGGAGCCGGCGGTGTGCTCGGCCAGCGCGATCGCCGCGTCATTGCCGGACTGGATGATCATGCCGTACAGCAGGTCCTTCAACGGCACCTGGCTGTTGAGCTTGAGGAAGCTGGTGGAGCCGTCGGTGCCGGCGCCGCCGCCGCGCCAGGCGTTCTCGCTGATGGTGACCGGGTCGGTCATGTGGATCTTGCCGTTGGCGATCTCGGCCGAGACCACGTAGTCGGTCATCACCTTGGTGATCGAGGCCGGCTCCACGCGCTGGTCGGGTTCCTTGCTGGCGAGCATCTGGCCGGTGGCGTAATCCATCAGCACCCAGCTCTTGCCGTCGACATCCGGCGGCGGCGGCACCGGCGCGTCCGGTACCACTGGACGCGGCACCGGCGACGGGCGCGGCGGCGTCTGGGCAACGGCAACACCGACCAGCAGGACGGCGGCGAACGGGGTCAGGGTACGGCGGAAAAAATTCATCGTGTGGTTCAGTCCGGTAGCTGGATGCCGGCATCGCCGACATGATGGAAAAAAGCTGCGCAAATCCTGCTCAGTCTACCGCGACCTGGGGTCGCGGCAGACCCATGCCCTCGATCCGCGCGGTGACTTGGTCGGCCCGATCCACGCTGGCCAGCGGCCCGACCCGCACCCGGCGCACGCGCTGACCGTTGATCACCGCCTCGCTCACCTGCACCGCGCCGAGATTGGCCCGGCGCAGGCGCTGGGCCAGCCGGTCGGCGTTGTCCGCGTCGGCGAACGCACCCACCTGCAGGTAGATCCCGGGATGTCCGCTTGTGACCACGGTCGGCGGTGGCAGTTCCTGCAGCGGCTGGCCGGGGTCGATCCCGCGCACCTCGACCAGGCCGGTGCCCTTGGGCCAGATGCCGATCTTCACCGCGGCGGCGTAGGACAGGTCGATCAGCCGGTTGTCGTGGAACGGACCGCGGTCGTTGACCCGCACGATCACGCTCTTGCCGGTCTCCAGGTTGGTGACGCGCGCGTAGCTGGGCAGCGGCAGCGTGGTGCTGGCCGCGCTGAACGCATACATGTCGTAGGTCTCCAGGCTGGAGGTCTTGTAGCCGTGGAACTTGTTGCCGTAGAACGAGGCGATGCCGCGCTCGTCGTAGCCGCGCGCGCTGGGCAGCACGCGATAGGTCTGCCCGCGCACGGTATAGGGCGACTTGTTGCCGTACAGCGAGCGCGGCTCCGCCTTCGGCACCGGCTCGACCAGCTGGCTGACGTCGAGCGGCGGCGGCACGCTGTCCTCGCCGTCGCGATAGCGGCTGCCCTGTGGCTTGCTGAGGTCGTCGTGGAAAGCGTCGCCACCGCGGGAGCGTGACTGATCCCGCGCGCCATCCTGCCGGCTGCCGCCATGGGACGGCTTGGTCCGGTGGCTGCCGCAACCGGCCAGCAGCAGGATCGCCGCCAGCGCGGCCGCCGCGCGCAGCGCCCTCATCGCGCCACTTCCGCCTGGCCCACGCCGGCGGCAATCGCCTGCGCCAGCTGGTCGACCGCCATCGCGTACAGCGGGCTGCGGTTGTAGCGGGTGATCACGTAGAAGTTCTGGAAGGTGAACCAGTACTCCGGCCCGCGCGCGCCTTCCAGTGTCTGCAGGCTGCTGGGTTCGGCCGGCGACAGCGGCTGCAGCGGCGCGTAGCCCCAGGCCTCCAGTTGCTCCAGCGGCCACTGCGGCTTGGCGTCCTTCACCGCGATCGGCCTGGCCGCGCCGTCCGGCTGCGCCCGCGCCGCCACCGGGCCTCCGGCGATCCAGCCGTGCTTCACGAAGTAATTCGCCACGCTGGCAAAGATGTCCGGCAGTGAATTCGACAGCTCGATATGGCCATCCTGATCCGCGTCCACCGCGAAATCGCGGATGCTGGTGGGCATGAACTGGCCCCAGCCCTGCGCGCCGGCGTAGGAGCCGGTAAGGGTGTCGATCGGCCCGGCCAGGCGGTTGTCCGGCATCTCCAGCAGTTCCTTCAGCTGCTCGCGGAAGAACGTCGCCCGCGGCGGGTAGTACAGGCCCAGCGTGACCAGCGCGTCGAGCACCTTGTACTTGCCGGTGTTGCGGCCATAGCTGGTCTCCACGCCGACGATCGCCACGATGTACTCGGGCGCCACGCCGTACTGCCTGCCGATCTGCTCCAGCAATGCGCGATGCGCGCGGTAGAACGCGACGCCATCGGCGATGCGCTGCTCGGTCAGGAAGATCGGCCGGTAGTCCTTCCACGGCTTGGCCTCGGCCGGGCGGCTGATCGCATCGAGGATGGCCTGCTGCCTCGTCGCGCCGTCGAGCAGCGCATTCAGCGCCTGCGGACTCTTGCCGGTCTCGCGCGCCACCTCGCGCACCAGCTCGGCCTGGCCGGGATGCGTCGTCGCCGTGGCCGGGGTCGGCGCGCCCATCCACAGCAAGGCGAGGATGGCGAGGAAACGGACCGGGAACGGCATGGGTGCAACTGTCATGTCGTGGCTTCGCTCACAGAACAACGATGTCGTCGAAAGCCTAACACGCACGCGGGCGCAACTCCGGGTGAAGGGCGGGCGGAAAACCGGCAACGTTCAGAGGTGCATCTTGCGGTTCGCGTGGATCGACATCAGCACGCCGAAGCCGGTCAGCAGCGACACCGCCGAGGTGCCGCCGTAGCTGATCAGCGGCAGCGGCACGCCGACCACCGGCAGCATGCCGGCGACCATGCCGCCGTTGACGAACACGTAGACGAAGAAGCTCATGCCGATCGCGCCGGCGAGCAGGCGCGAATAGGTGTCGCGCGCCTCCATCGCGATCCACAGGCAGCGGCCGATGATGAACGCGTACAGCGCGAGCAAGGCGGCCACGCCGACCAGGCCGAACTCCTCGGAGAACACCGCGAAGATGAAGTCGGTGGTGTGCTCGGGCAGGAAATCCAGCCGTGATTGCGTGCTGTGCAGCCAGCCCTTGCCGAAGACGCCGCCGGAGCCCACCGCGATCTGCGACTGGATGATGTGCCAGCCGTTGCCGAGCGGGTCGGACTCGGGGTTGAGCAGGGTCAGCACGCGCTCGCGCTGGTACTGGTGCATGAAGTGCCAGCCGACCGGGATCATGCCGGCGACCGCGCCGAGCAGCAGGCCGATGCGCCACCATGCCATGCCGGACAGGAACAGCGCGAACGCGCCGGCCGCGGTCACCAGCACGGCGGTGCCCAGGTCCGGCTGCTCGGCGATCAACCCCGCCGGAATCGCGATCAGCAGGCCGACCATCACGATGTCCTTCCAGCCCGGCGGCAGCTGGCGCGGGTGCAGGTACCAGGCCACCATCATCGGCATGGTCAGCTTGAGCAGTTCGGACGGCTGGAAGCGCATGAAGCCGAGGTCCAGCCAGCGGATCGAGCCGCGGCCCTCGCCCAGGATCGCCACCACCACCAGCAGTGCGGTGCTGCCGGCGTACATCCAGGGCGTCCAGCCGCGCAGCACCGCCGGCGGGATGCGCGACACTACCAGCAGCAGCGCGCCGCCCAGCACGAAACGGGCGGCCTGGCCGCCGACCAGCGCCAGATTGCCGTCGCCGGCGCTGTACAGCGTGACCAGCCCGGTCAGCGCCAGCACGAACAGACCAAGCGCCAGCGGCAGGTCGATCCGCGGCCGGCTGAGGAGGCGGCGCGCGAAACGGCGCGCCCGTGCGTACAGCGCCTCGATCATGGCGTGCCCCCGCTGCTCGTCGCCTGCGCCGGCAGATCCTCGAGCGGCTCGCTGTCTTCCACGCCGGCGTCGGGCGAAACGTTCCCGGCCGGCACGGCAGCCGGCGCCAACGGCGCGACCGACACCGGCAGGCGTTTCGCGTCGGCAATCACGCCGCCGTGCCCGGCCAGCCAGGTATCGAGAATCGCGCGCACGATCGGTCCGGCTGCCTCCGCGCCCCAGGCACCGGATTCGAGGATCGCCGCCACCGCGACCTGCGGGTTGTCGGCCGGCGCGTAGGCAACGAACCAGGCGCGGTGGCGGGTGGCCAGATAGGCCGTGTTGCGATTGGTGTCATAGGCCTCGGAGGTACGCGAGAATCGCTCGGCAGTGCCGCTCTTGCCGGCCATCAGGTACGGGAAGCCGACGCCCAGCTTGCGGCCGGTGCCCCGGGCGCCGTAGATCACCTGCTGCATGCCCTGGTTCACCACGTCCCAGTCGGACGGCTTGCGGATCAGCGACGGTCCGCTGGGCGGATTGGCCAGCGCCTGCGGCTTCGCGTTGACGCCGTCCTGGGTGGCCATCACCACGCGCGGCGCGTACGGGATGCCGTGGCCGGCGAAGGTGGCGATCGCATGGCTCAGCTGCAGCGGGGTGACCGCCCAGAAACCCTGGCCGATGCCGGCGATCACCGTCTCGCCGGGATACCACGGCTGCCTGAGGTTCGCCGCCTTCCACTCGCGCGAGGGCAGCACGCCGGACGACTCGCCGATCAGGTCGATCCCGGTCGGCCGGCCGAAGCCGAACTTGCCCATGTATTCGCTGAGCCGGTCGATGCCCATGTCCAGCGCGAGCTTGTAGAAATACGTGTTCACCGACTGCTCGATGGCGCCGACCAGATCGACCCGCCCCACGCCGCCGCGCTGGTCGTCGCGGTAGCCGCGCTGCTGGCCGGGAATGTAGAACACGCCGGTGGAGACCACGCTGTCCTGCGGCGTGCGCATGCCGGTCTCCAGCCCGGCCAGGCCGATCAGCGGCTTCACCGTGGAGCCGGGCGGGTACACGCCGCGCAGCGCGCGGTTGTACAGCGGCTTGTCGGGGTCGTTGGTCAGCGCGGCGTAGTCGGCCTGGCTGATGCCGTTGACGAACAGGTTGGGATCGAAGCTGGGCACGCTGACCATCGCCAGCACCTGGCCGTTGCGCGGATCGATCGCCACCGCCGCACCGGGGCGGCCGTCGAACGCCGCCTCGGCGGCCTTCTGCAGGCGCACGTCGAGGCTCAGGTAGAGGTTCCTGCCGGGCGTGGGCGCGTGTGTTTCCAGCACGCGCTGGGTACGCCCGTCGGCATTCACTTCCAGCAGCTCGTAGCCCGGCGTGCCGTGCAGGATGTTCTCGTAGGAGCGCTCGATGCCGCTGCGGCCGACGTGGCTGGTGCCCTGGTAGCGCTGCGGATCGAGCCGTTCCAGGTCGTCCGCATCGATGCGCCCGACATAGCCCACCACGTGCGCGAACAGCCCGCCGAAGGGATAGCGCCGGGTCAGGTAGGGCACCACGTCCACGCCGGGAAAGCGCCAGCGGTTCACCGCGAAGCGGGCGATCTCGTCTTCGCTCAGGCGCAGCTTCAGCGGCACGCTCTCGAAGCGCCGGCTCTGCCTGAGCTGCTTGCGGAACGCGTCCAGGTCGTCCTGGTCCAGCGGCACCACCTGGCCCAGCCGCTCCAGCAGCGCCGGCATGTCCTTGACCTGTTCGGGCACCACTTCCAGCCGGAACGCCGGCACGTTGTCGGCCAGCAGCACGCCGTTGCGGTCGTAGATCAGCCCGCGTGCCGGCGGGATCGCGCGCGGCTTGACCCGGTTGGCCTGCGAACGGGTGACGAACTCGTCGTGATGCAGCACCTGCAGGAACACGAAGCGGCCGACGAGCAGGCACAGGCACAGTACGATCAGCACGAAGCCGGCCAGCGCGCGACGCCGGAACAGCAGGCTTTCGCCGCGGGGGTCCTTGATCGAACGCCGGGGTTTCATGTCACGGATTCACGGCTCATTGGATCCGCAGCCGCGCGCGCAGGTCGTCGAGCAGCAAGAACAGGAACGGCCATAGTGCAGCGCCGACGAACGGCGAGATCCACCAACTGGCCGGCGGCAGCGAGGCGCCAGCCAGCACGCGCACGATCAGCAGCAGGATGCGGTCGTTCAGTAGCAGCGCCAGCACCGCCAGCGCCTGTTGCCACATCGGGAAGAAGCGCAGCCGCGAACGGAAACGCAACGCGATGAACGCCAGTGCGCACAGGCGCAGCGCCTGCTCACCCAGCACCACGCCGTTAATCAGGTCCGCCGCCAGACCCACGCTGAAGGCCAGCCCCAGGGTGACCCGGTCTTCCGATTCCAGCGACCAATACAACAGGACCAGGGCCGGCCAGTACGGCTTGAACGGCTCCAGCACGCCGGGCAGCGGCACCAGCATCGACACCAGCGCGAACACCAGCGTGCCGACGAACCACCACAGGCTCAGGCGTTGCCGGTTCATCGCGGCACTCCGACGGCTGCCGGCGGGGCGGCCGAGGTGGCGCCGGTCGGCGCCAGATCAGTCGGCGGCCCCATCGGCGTCACCGGCGCCGGCGGGCCGTCCGGCTCGGCCAGGTCGTGCAGCAGCAGCACGTCCTCGCTGCGGTCGAGATCCGCTGCCGGCTGCGCCATCGCCACCAGGAACATGCCCGTCGCCGAGGGCGCCACCGAGCGCACCTCACCGACCGGGAAGCCCGGCGGGAAGCGCCCGCCGATCCCCGAAGTGAGCAGCTTGTCGCCCGCGCGCACGTCGGCCGCCAGCGGAATGGTCGGCAAGCTGAGCTGGTCGCCGTCGCGCGAGCCGTAGGCCACCGTGCGCAGGCCGGTGCGTTCGATCACCACCGGGATCGCATGCGCCGGATCGGTGATCAGCATCACCACCGAGGTGGTCGGCAGCACTTCCTTCACCTGGCCCATCACGCCGTGCGCGTCGATCACCGGCTGACCCGGCCTGACGCCGTCGCGGGCGCCCATGTTCAGCGTGAGCCGATAGCGGTAGGCGCCGAGATCCACGCCGATCACCCGTGCCAGCTGCACGTTCAGTTCCAGGCTGTGCTGGGTGTCGAGCAGTTCCTTCAACCGCTGGTTCTGTTCGGCCACCGCAGCCATCCGGTTCAACTTGGCGTTCGCCAGCAGCAGGTCTTCGCGCAGGCGCTGGTTCTGCTCGGTCAGCCGCTGGCGATCGGCGAACGCCACGCTCATGGTGCGGATTCCGGCTGTCGGCAGGCCAGCCAGCCGGTACACCGGCTCGACCACCATCGACGCCGTGTAGCGCAGGCGCCACAGCCAGCCGTTGCGATGGTCGAGCACCATCAACACCACGGCCAACGCGAGGTAGACGATCAGGCGCAGCGTGCCCGCGGCATTGCCGGCGAACAGCGGCGAGGACTCGTCACGGGTGCGCGCCATCGTGGACGCGGCTTATTCGGGCGCGAAGAAATCGCTGCCGTGCTGATCGATCAGCTCCAGCGCCTTGCCGCCGCCACGCGCCACGCAAGTCAGTGGATCGTCCGCCACTTGCACGTGCAGGCCGGTCTCCTCGGAGATCAGCCGGTCCAGATCGCGCAGCAGCGCGCCGCCGCCGGTGAGCACGATGCCGCGCTCGGCGACGTCGGAGCACAGTTCCGGCGGAGTCTGCTCCAGCGCCGACTTCACCGCCGCCACGATGCCGGCCAGCGGCTCGTGCAGCGCCTCGAGAATTTCGTTGGAGTTGATCGTGAACATGCGCGGCACGCCCTCGGCCAGGTTGCGGCCGGAGATCTCGATTTCCTTGACCTCGCCCTGCGGGAACGCACAACCGATCTGCAGCTTGATCCGCTCGGCGGTGGATTCGCCGATCAGGGTGCCATGGTTGCGCCGCACGTAGTTGATGATGGCCTCGTCGAAGCGGTCGCCGCCCACGCGCACCGACTGCGAGTAGACAATGCCGTTGAGCGAGATCACCGCCACTTCCGAGGTGCCGCCGCCGATGTCCAGCACCATCGCGCCGCGCGCCTCGTGCACCGGGATGCCGGCGCCGATCGCGGCAGCCATCGGCTCCTCGATCAGGAACACGTCACGGGCGCCGGCGCCTTCGGCCGATTCCTTGATCGCGCGGCGCTCGACCTGGGTCGAACCGCACGGCACGCAGACCAGCACGCGCGGACTCGGGCGCAGGAAGCGCGACTTGTGCACCTGCTTGATGAAGTGCTGCAGCATCGCCTCGGTCATGGTGAAGTCGGCGATCACGCCATCCTTCATCGGCCGCACGGTGGCGATGTTGCCCGGCGTGCGGCCGAGCATGCGCTTGGCGTCGCTGCCGACCGCAGCGATCGTGCGCGGGCCGCCGGGGCCGCGATCCTGGCGGATCGCCACCACCGAGGGCTCGTTCAACACGATGCCCTGGCCGCGCACATAGATCAGCGTGTTGGCCGTGCCGAGGTCGATGGAGATGTCGTTGGAGAAGATCCCGCGAAACTTCTTGAACATGGGTCCGCCGTGGTTCGGCCTGGCTAAAAAGTAAGCTCGCCAGTCTAGTCAGCGTGACCGGCATGCGCAAGGACAATAACGTTAAGAAACCCTTGTACAACACGACCATAAGCACACTTTCTGCGCCTCGAAATGAACTGGGGGCCGCCGCCGGAAGTCGCCAATCCGGGCGGATGGCGGTACGATTCACCGCTTTGACCGGAGCCGTCCGGCCCGGCCTCATGCCGGACACGGCTGCCGCTCTTTCCATACCTTGCTCCGGGGGCTCCCGCACACATGTCTGCCGTCATCTGCGGATCGCTGGCCTACGACACCATCATGGTGTTCCAGGACCAGTTCAAGAACCACATCCTGCCCGACCAGATGCACATCCTGAATGTGTCGTTCCTGGTGCCGCGGATGCGCCGCGAGTTCGGCGGCTGCGCCGGCAACATCGCCTACAACCTCAAGCTGCTCGGCGGCGACCCCCTGCCGGTGGCGGCCGTGGGCCAGGATTTCGGGCCGTACCGCAAGCATATGGAGCAATGCGGCATCCGGCTCGACGGCGTGCGCGAATTCGACGACCAGTTCACCCCGCAGTGCTTCATCACCACCGACCTGGACAACAACCAGATCACCGCCTTCCATCCCGGCGCAATGTCCAGTGCGCAGGAAAACCACGTGCGGGACATTCCGCAGATCGACTTCGCGATCGTTGCTCCCGACGGCCGCGAGGCGATGCTGCAGCACGTCGACGAGTTCGCCCTGCGCGGCGTACCGTTCATCTTCGACCCGGGCCAGGCAATGCCGCTGTTCAGCGGCGACGAGTTCCGCTCGATGATCGGCAAGTCGACCTACGTGATCGTCAACGACTACGAGTCGCAGCTGCTGCAGGCGCGCACCGGCTGGAGTGCCGCCGAGATCGCCGAGCAGGTGACGGCGTACATCGTGACCCAGGGCCCGCGCGGCTCAGTCATCCACGCCGGCAGCGACACCCACCACATCCCGCCGGCGCGCGAGCGCCAGATCGTGGACCCGACCGGCTGCGGTGACGCTTATCGCGCCGGGCTGATCTTCGGCATCATGCGCGGCAAGGACTGGCCGACGACCGGCCGCATGGCCTCGCTGATGGGCGCGCTGAAAGTGGAGCACCCCGGCACGCAGAATCAGCGCTTCAGCTACGGCGAGTTCGCCGCAGCATTCCTGGACCAGTTCGGTTACGGCCTGGACTGATCGCGGCTCGAAGGCGGGCGCGGTCGCGGCGGCCAGCGCGCCGGCCTTCAATCGACGCGAAAGCCGATGGTGGCGTTCACCGCATCCAGCCAGCCGCGATACAGCCGCTCACGGCGCGACGCCTCCATCGCAGGCAGGAAGCGCCGGTCAACCTGCCACAACGCCGCAATCTGCTCGCGGCTTTCCCAGAAGCCCACGGCGAGACCGGCCAGGTAAGCCGCGCCCAGCGCCGTGGTCTCGGCGACCTTCGGCCGCAGCACCGGTACGCCGAGCATGTCACTCTGGAATTGCGCCATGAAGTCGTTGGCGATCGCGCCGCCATCCGCGCGGAGTTCCTTCAACGGAATGCTGGCGTCGGCCTCCATCGCGGCCAACACGTCGCGCGACTGATAGGCCATCGACTCCAGCGCCGCGCGCACGACATGCTCCTTGCGCGTGCCTCGCGACAAGCCGAACATCGCGCCGCGCACGTCACTGCGCCAGTACGGTGCGCCCAGCCCGACGAAGGCCGGTACCACATACACGCCTTCGCTGGATTCCACGCTCTCCGCGCACGCCTGTGAATCGCTGGTCCGTGCCAGGATCTGCAGGCCATCGCGCAACCACTGCACCACCGAGCCGGCGACGAAGATGCTGCCTTCCAGCGCGTACTCGACGGCCCCATCCAGTTCCCACGCAATCGTGGTCAGCAGCCCGTGGCGCGACGGTACGGCCCGGACCCCGGTATGCATCAGCATGAAGCAGCCCGTACCGTAGGTGTTCTTGGCCATGCCGGGCTCGAAACAGGCCTGGCCGAACAGTGCCGCCTGCTGGTCGCCGGCCACGCCGCTGATCGGCACGCCGGCCGGCACGCCGGGCAGTGCCACGGTGCGGCCGTAGACCTCGCTGCACGAGCGCACCTCCGGCAACATGCTGCGCGGAATATCCAGCATGCGCAGCAGTTCGTCGTCCCACTGCCGCATGTGGATGTCGAACAACAGCGTGCGCGCGGCGTTGCTGACGTCGGTGGCGTGCAGCCCGCCCCCCGTCAGGTTCCAGAGCAGCCAGCTGTCGATCGTGCCGAACAGCAGGTCGCCGCGTTCCGCGCGGGCACGTGCGCCAGCGACATGATCGAGGATCCAGCGGATCTTGCTGCCGGAAAAGTACGCGTCGATCAGCAGTCCGGTCTTCTGGCGCACCAGCGCGGCATAACCCTCCGCCTCCAGCCCCTCGCAGATCGCCAGGCTCTGTCGCGATTGCCAGACGATCGCGTTGCGGACGGGTCGACCGGTATGGCGATCCCACACCACGGTGGTCTCGCGCTGGTTGGCGATACCGATGCCGGCCAGCTCGCGCGCGCCAACCCGTGCCGCGCCCAGCACCTCGCCAACCGTCGCCAGCACGCTGGCCAGAATCTCCTGAGGATCGTGCTCGACCCAGCCTGGCCGGGGGAAGATCTGACGAAACTCGCGCTGCGCCGAGCCGACCACGCCACCGGCCCGGTCGAACAATATGGCGCGCGAACTGGTGGTGCCCTGATCTATCGCCAGTACATAACGTTGTGCCACAGCCATTCCTTCCACGCGAACCTGCCGGCAAAGATTAGCAAGAGAGCGTGCGCACGGCGGATCCCGGGGGGCTCCGGAGCGGCGCCGAAGGTGTTGGCGCACGGGCGGCAACACGCTGCTGGCCGAGACCCGGGGTGAAGCGCCAGCCGTACCAAAGCCCCCGAGCGTTGCCGTTGGGGGAGTGAGGCTGATAAAGACGAAGGCCTCCCCGGATGGGGAGGCCTTCTAAGGATAAAGCCCCTGGCGGTGACCTACTCTTGCATGGCAAAGCCACACTACCATCGGCGCATGCGCGTTTCACTTCTGAGTTCGGGATGGGATCAGGTGGGACCACGCCGCTATGGCCGCCAGGGAAGGGGTGGGAGCAGCGCTGACGCGCCGGCTCCGCATTTTTGAAGAGTCCGCCACGGATGGCG
>NZ_ATYF01000014.1:0-164381 GCF_000427545.1 Rhodanobacter sp. OR92
GATGACCAGCCAGATCAATCGCTCGGCCGGCAGACGTCGACGGCGCAGTGACGTCGTGCCAGTCGCTTGCAATGCTTGCTCGATCCAGGCGGCCGGAATGAGCTGGCTGAAACGATCAAACGCGTCGGGAGACAGATCGCCTACCGCATCAAAGTTGGCTTGCAGGGCTGAGATCAAAGCAAGAGGCTCATGGAAAACCATGAGCCTCTTGGGTCGTTCCGGCTTCGTCAATACCTTAACTGACTGGCATTAGCCTCATGGCGGGCTTTTTCGTTCCGGCCGAAAGCACGCCGGGACTGAGCGTCACCGCTTTCGAGCCGAGGCGTTGTCGCGAAGCAGCAAGATATTGCGTGCAAATTCATGGACTTCGTCCCTTCGGTTTTGCAGTGCACCAGAGTAAAATCCCCGTTTTCACCCCCGTGATGATTTCATGACGCCAGCCACTGACACCCCCGTGGAGCATACCGATGTGCGCACGGTAGGCAGCACGGATGCACTGCCGATTGCCCCTGCGCTGGGCCTTTCACTGGATGCCGCGCGGATGCCGCGCAAATCCACCCTGGTCACGCGCCGCATTCTGCTGATCAGCGTACTGGCGGTGATTCTGGGTGTCGTCGCGGCTTATGTCGCGCAACTGCTGATGCTCACGATCAACCTGATCACCGACCTGTGCTTCTACGGTCGGGTGTCGGACGTAATCGGCCCGCATGCGCGTACGGGCTCGTTCGTGCTGTCGCCGGCCGACAACCAGCTGGGGGCATGGGTCATCCTGATTCCGGTCGTGGGTGGCCTGCTTGCGGGCGTCATGGCGCGCTGGGGTTCGCGGGCGATCCAGGGGCACGGCATTCCCGAGGCAATGGAGCAGATTCTCACCAATGAATCCAACATCCCGGCGCGGATCACCTGGTTGAAGCCGCTGTCGTCGGCATTTGCCATTGGCACCGGCGGCCCGTTCGGTGCCGAGGGGCCGATCATCTCCACCGGCGGCGCCATGGGTTCGCTGATTGGCCAGCTCCTGCGAGTCACCGCCAACGAACGCAAGGTGCTGCTGGCTGCCGGTGCGGCGGCCGGCATGGCGGCGGTGTTCGGTGCACCGGTGGCATCGCTGGTGCTGGCGGTGGAGTTGCTGTTGTTCGAACTGCGTCCACGCTCGCTGATCCCGGTGGCCTTGGCCGCGGTGACGGCAGTTGGCGTGCGCTATGCGACCTACGGCGCCGCGCCGGTGTTTCCCATGCCCGACGTGCTGCAGCCAGGAGGTTGGGCGCTGATCAGCTTCGTCCTGATCGGTGGTCTGGTCGGTTACGCCTCGGTGTGGGTGACCAAGGCGGTTTACGGCGTTGAGGACATGTTCGAGAAACTGCCGGTTCACTGGATGTGGTGGCCGGCATTGGGGGCGCTGGTTGCCGGCTTCGTCGGCTGGATCGAGCCGCGAACCCTGGGCGTGGGCTATGACAACATCGACGCCCTTGTACAGGGCCACTTCGGTCTCACCATGCTGCTCAGCTTTGGCGCATTGAAGTTTGTCTCCTGGGTGATCGCGCTTGGCAGCGGCACCTCCGGCGGTACGCTGGCACCGCTGTTCATGATCGGCGGTTCGCTGGGTGCGGTGATCGGCATCGGCATCAATCATTTTCTGCCGGGCTTCGGCATCGACCCGCGCATCGCGGCGCTGGTGGGCATGGCGGCCATTTTCGCCGGCTCGTCGCGCGCGCTGCTGACGGCGGTGGTCTTCGCCTTCGAAACCACGCGTCAGCCAGCCAGCCTGCTGCCCCTGCTGGGTGGCTGCACCGCTGCCTACCTGATCTCGGCCCTGCTCATGCGCAACACCATCATGACCGAGAAAATCGCCCGTCGCGGCGTGAAGGTGCCGTCGGAATATGCCGCCGACTACCTGGAGCAGGTCAGCGTGGGCACGGCCTGTTCGCGCAATGTGACTACCCTGCGAACCACGCAGACGCTTGCCGAAGTGCGGCGCTGGCTGGCCGACGAGGCCTCGCATACTCAGCATCAGGGTTATCCGGTGGTGGACGAACAGGGCCGCGTGCAAGGCGTGTTGACCCGGCGCAGCCTGCTCGATCCGCAATGGCATTACACCCTGGCGCTGGGGGAGTTGCTGACGCGGCCGCCGATCGCGGTCACCGAAGATCATTCACTGCGTGAGGCCGCCGACCACATGGTCGCCGAGAGCGTGGGGCGACTGGTGGTGGTGAGCAAGAACGATCCGCATCGGTTGGTGGGCATCATCACGCGGGGCGACATTCTCGCTGCGCATGCGCGGCGTCTGCGCGAGGCGCGCTTCAAGGGCCGCCACATCAAGCTCGGCAAATCGGAAAAACCGGCGGGCGTGGCGTGATCCGCTGAGGCGGTCCAGGGCGGGACCGCGCACGAATCAAGGCACGCGCGATGATTGCGCCGAGCGAGCGACGCCCGCCGCCGCCGTCAGCCCATCAACTGGTCGCCGATCAGCACCACGTCGGCCGGACGCCGCGCGAACAGGCCGACGGTGACGATGCCGGGCAGCTGGTTCAGCTCGCTTTCCAGCGCGGCCGGGTCGACGATCTGCCAGCCGTGCACGTCGATGATCCAGTTGCCGTTGTCGGTGACCACGCCGTCGCGCCATACCGGGTGGCCGCCGCGCTTGACGATCTCGCGGCCGATCAGGCTGCGCGCCATCGGGATCACCTCGATCGGCACCGGGAATTTGCCGAGCAGCTCGACCCGCTTGCTGGAGTCGATGATGCAGACGAACTTCTCGCTCGCCGCGGTGACGATCTTCTCGCGCGTCAGCGCGGCGCCGCCGCCCTTGATCAGGCGCTTGTACGGATCGCATTCGTCGGCGCCGTCGACGTAGAGCGTCAACGGGCCGGTGGCGTTGAGGTCGAGCACCGGGATGCCGAGCTTCTTCAGCTGCGCGGTGGACTGCTCCGAGCTGGACACCGCGCCCTGGATGCGCTGCTTCAGGTCGGCCAGCGCGTCGATGAAGAACGCCACGGTGGAGCCGGTGCCGACGCCGACGATGGCGCCGTCCTCGACGTAGCGGATCGCGGCTTCGCCGGCCTGGCGTTTTTCGTTGGCGTTGCTCATCGGTGGATTCCGGTGGAGGGTGGTCGGCTCGCGCTCATTCCAGCGCGAGGATGTATTTCCAGTGCGCCGCGTCGACCGGCATCACCGAGAGCCGGTTGCCCTTGCGCAGCAGCGGCATGTCGGTGAGGGCAGGGTCGTTCTTCAGTTCGTCCAGGCTGATCGTGCGCTTGAGCTTCTTCACGAACTTCACGTCGACCAGCATCCAGCGCGGTTTGTCTCGCGAGCTGCCGGGGTCGAAGTACCTGCTCTTGGGGTCGAACTGGCTGGGATCGGGGTACGCATCCATGGCCACTTCGGCGATGCCGACGATGCCGGGTACGGCGCAGTTGGAGTGGTAGAAGAAGACCGGGTCGCCCACGCGCATGCCGTCGCGCATGAAGTTGCGCGCCTGGTAGTTGCGCACGCCGTCCCAGGCTTCGCGCTTCTTGCGTTTCAGGTCGTCGATCGAGAACGCGTCCGGTTCGGACTTCATCAGCCAGTGGTTCATGCGTTTGCTTCCGGGTGGCAGTCGATCAGCTCGCGCTCGGTGGCGATGAAGTCGAGCGGCACGTCCCACGCTTCCTCCTCGACCTGCGGCAGTTCCTGGAACGCGTAACCGACGCCGACCAGCAACGGTTCGGTCGGGCGCACCTGCTCGTTGAGGAAGGCGAAGCTGCGGTCGTAATAGCCGCCGCCGTGGCCGAGACGGTTGCCGCGGCGGTCGAAGCCGAGCAGCGGCACGAACACCAGGTCGAGCTGGAACGGTTCCAGCAGTTCGGTCGGCGCGGCCGGCTCGGGGATGCCGTAGCGGTTCGGCTGCACGTCGTCGCCGGCTTGCCACGGCGCGAAGCGCAAATGCTTGCCCGCGCCGATCACCGGCAGCAGGAACTGCTGGCCGCGGCCGGCCAGCGGCGCGATCGCCAGGTTCAGCGGCAACTCGCCGTGGCTGGCCCAGTAGCCGGCCACGCGTGTGTCGGTGAGGTATTCGGGGAGCTGTTCAAGGCTGCGGCGCAGGCCCTGGGCGGCGGCGATGCGTGCGCTCGGTGGCAGGGTGCGACGCTGATCGGCCAGGCGCTGGCGAAGCTCGCGTCGTCGGGCGGTGGCGTCCACGTTTCGCGCAACTCCGTCGTAGTTCGCCCCGTTCGTCGCGGGACGAACGGGGCGGGGAATGAGTGGCGTCACCGCGATGCCGCTGCCCACCGAACGACCTTGATCCACGATGGATCAGGTGGGAGAGCTACATGGCCTCAAGGCTTTCCGCACGTGGCGGACATGCACAACAGCCGATGTGAAGCCGACCCGGGGCCGTATTTAGGAACAAGGCAAATGTAAGAGTGTGCTGGCGCACATCGCAGAAAACGCCGGGGACGATTCTAGGCGCTTGATCGCGAATGTGCCACTGCCGGGGACCGCTCGCGGTTCGCCGGACGCGCCGTTTCTAGCGCTTGGCCGGCTCGCTGTCGAGCGCGGCATCGAGCTTGTTCCGCAGCGCGGCGAGGCCGTCGCTGAGTCGCTGCTCCTGGTAGTCGTGCTGCTTGCGCAGGCTGAGGAACTCGTGCGCCACGCTGATCGCGGTGAGCACCGCCAGCCGCTCGAAACTGGGTGCCTTCGCGTTCGCGCGCAGTTCGCGCATCTTGCGGTCGAGGAAGCCGGCGGCCTCGAGCAGGCCGTCGCGCTCTTCCGGCGCGCAGGCAATCAGGAATTCTCGGTCGATCAGTCGCAGCGCGACCGGTTCACTGCTGGACATGGGTTCTATCAGCCGTTGCTTTCAAGCGATTTGAGCCGCTGGATCATCGCCTCGACGCGGCTGCGGGCCTGCTCGTTGCGGGCCAGCAGGCCCGCGCGCTCGCCGGACAGCTGCTCCTGGCTCTGGCGCAGGCTGCGGTTTTCCTCGCTGAGCCGGTGCACCGTGTCCAGCAGCCGGTCAAGCTGCTGGGCCAGGGCGGCCAATTCCTGATGGACCGGATCGGGCTGGATGGGCTCGGGCGTACTCATGCACGAAACTATAACAGGACGCCGACGGAAAACAGCTCGCCCGCGACAGCCGCGATGACGGCCCCGGCGACTGCATTAAACTGGCGGCCATTACCTGACGGAGCACCGCCATGACGGCACCCGGGCTTGTGGGCCACGACGACATCGACGCGCTGCTCAGGCGCCTGCGCCTGGGCACCACGGCCAGCGAGCTGCACGGCTCGTTGTGCGGCTATCTGGCCGGCGGCGGCTCGCTGCACGGCAGCTCGGTACTGGCCGCGCTGCAGCTCGACGGCGAGGCGACCGACATCGGTGCGGACGATCTGGCCCTGCTCGGCCGGCTGGCGCGGCAGAGCGAAACCGAACTGGCCGATGCCGAGCTGGGCTTCGAGCCGCTGCTGCCGGAGGACGACCGCCCGCTGGCCGAGCGGGCCGAGGCGACGGTCGACTGGTGCCGCGGCTTCCTCGGCGGCTTCGGGTTGGCCGGCACGGCGGCGCATGCGCAGCTGTCGGACGAGGCGCAGGAAGTGCTGCGCGACCTCGGCACGATCGCCGCGTCCTCGTTCGATTTCGGCAGCGAGGACGAAGACGAGGACGCGCTGATCGAGGTGCAGGAGTTCGTGCGCGTCGCCGCGATGCTGCTGTTTGCCGAGTGTGCTGCACCCGGCCCGTCCGCCAGCGGCAGCGTGCATTGATCCCGAGCGCCCCGAAGCTGGCCGCGCTGGCGATCGGCCCGGACGAATTCGCGCGACGCCGGCGCCAGCTGATGCAGATGGCGGGCGAGGACGCGGTGCTGCTGGTCGCCGCCGCGCCCGAACGCATGCGCAACGCCGACGCGGCATGGCCGTACCGGCAGGATTCGGACTTCCATTACCTGGCCGGCTTTCCCGAGTCCGACGCGGTGTTGGCGCTGCTGCCGGGGCGCCGGCACGGCGAGGCGGTGCTGTTCTGCCGCGAACACGACCCGGCGCGCGAACGCTGGCACGGGCCGTCGATCGGCACCGAGCGGGCGGTGGCCGACTTCGGGCTGGACGACGCGTTCCCGATCGAGGACATCGACGACATCCTGCCCGGCATGATCGAGGGCCGCGGCCGGGTGTACTGCCATTTCGGCCGCGAGCCGGAGTTCGACGCGCAACTGCTTGGATGGATGCGCCGCCTGCGCCAGTTGCGCGGCGGCGGAGTGGTGCCGAAGGAGTTCGTGGCGCTGGGCCACCTGCTGCACGACCTGCGCCTGTACAAGTCGCGCGCCGAACTGAAGCTGATGCGCGCCTCCGCGGCGATCGCGGTGGACGCGCACCTCGCCGCGATGCGGATTGCCACGCCGGGCCGCCACGAGTACGAGGTCGAGGCCGAGCTGCTGCGCGTGGTGCGTGGCCAGGGCGCGGTGCCGGCGTTCCCGCCGATCGTCGCCGGCGGCGCAAACGCCTGCGTGATGCACTACCAGAGCAACCGCGCCGCCTTGCGCGACGGCGAGCTGCTGCTGGTCGACGCCGGCGCCGAACTGGACTGCTATGCGTCCGACGTCAGCCGCACGTTCCCGGTCGGCGGCCGCTACAGCCGCGAGCAGCGCGCGTTGTATGAAGTGGTGCTGGCCGCGCAGCTGGCGGCGATCGACGAGGTGCGCCCGGGACGGCCGTTCGGTGCCGCGCACACGGCGGCGGTGCGCGTGCTGACCGCCGGGCTGTGCGAGCTGGGCCTGCTCAAGGGCGATGCCGACGCGGCGATCGCCGACGGCAGCTACCGGCGCTACTTCCCGGCCAAGACCGGCCACTGGCTGGGGCTGGACGTGCACGACGTCGGCGACTACCGGGTCGGCGGCGATTCGCGCCTGCTCGAGCCGGACATGGTGCTGACGGTGGAGCCGGGCCTGTACGTGCCGCCGGACGACCGCTCGGTGGCCGAGCGCTGGCGCGGCATCGGCATCCGCATCGAGGACGACGTGGCGGTGACCCGCGACGGCAACGAGGTGCTCTCCGCCGCGATGCCGAAAGAGGCCGAGGCGATCGAGGCGCTGCTGGCCGGGCGCTAGGGGCGCCCTGGCCCGTTCAGGGCGTCCCTAGGTCAACGCGTCCGACAGTTCGGAATCCTCGCGCAGACGGTTCGCCTCGTCGGTGGCGTGCACCTCGTACCACATCGCGTTGAGGATTGCGAAGGCGCAGGCCAGGCCCAGCCCGAGAATCCACGAGAAATACCACATGGTCAGATCACCTCCCGTTCGTTGTGCAGGAGCGCACCCTGTGCGCGATGGCTCTTCGTGAACATGGCCAGAAGCCATTGCGCGCGGGCTGCACTCCTGCCCATTCAATAGCCGCCGTGCGCCTTGCGCACCTGCTCCAGCGTGACCCGTCCGCGCATCACCCGGTACACCCAGCCGGTGTAGAGGATCACCACCGGCAGCAGTACCAGGGTAGCCACCAGCATCAGCTGCAGCGTGCCGCGGCTCGACGACGCGTCCCACATGGTGAGGCTGGAGCGCGGGTCGAGGCTGGACGGCAGCAGGAACGGAAACAGCGCGAAGCCGGCCGAGGCGATCGTGCCGCCAACCATCAGGCTGCTGGCGATGAAGCCGCTCACCCCGCGCCGACCGACCAGCGCCTGCACGCCGACCGCCGCGGCCAGCGCCAGCGTCGGCGCAGCCCAGAACCACGGGTACTGCAGGTAGCCGGCAAACCAGCTGCCGCCGACCGCGACCTGCTTGTACAGCGGATTGGAAACGCCTTCGGTCGCCACCGGCCCGACGGTCGCGTAGCCGGGAATGCCCCAGGCCAGCCACATGCCGGCCGACACGTACAGCACGGCAAAGAGCAGCGTCGTCCAGCGTGCGATCGTCACCGCCCTGGCGGCGATCGCGTGATCGGCCTTCAGCGCGGCGAAGCACGCCCCGTGCGCCAGCAGCATGGCGAGCGAGACCAACCCGCACAGCAGCGCGAACGGATGCAGCAGGTCGAGCAAGCCGCCGAGCCAGCTCATGCGCAGGTCGTCGTCGAAGCGGAACGGCAGGCCGAGGAACAGGTTGCCGAAGGCGACGCCGGCCAGCAGCATCACCGCCAGTCCGGAACCGGTCAGCACCCAGTCCCATAGCGAGGCCCAGCGCGGGTCACGGATCTTGCCGCGGAAGTTGAAGCCGACCGGGCGCAGGATGAAGGCCAGCAGCACCAGCGCGATGGCGAAATACATGCCGGAAAACGACACCGCGTAAAGCGTCGGCCACGCCGCGAAGGTGGCGCCGCCGGCCAGGATGAACCACACCTGGTTGCCTTCCCAGGTCGGCTCGATGCCTTCCAGCAGCACCTGCCGTTCCTCGTTGTCGCGGCCGAGTACCTTCAGCAGGCCGGCGACGCCGAAGTCGAAGCCGTCCATGATCGCGAAACCGATCAGCAGCGTGCCGAGCAAGGCCCACCAGATCACCCGCAGCGTGGCGTAGTCGAGCATGGCGATTCCTCAGGGCCGGTCGGAGGGAAGGGTGGCGAGCGCCGGTGGCCAGAGGCCAAGCCCGTCCGGCCCCTTGCGCGCGAACTTCAGCATCAGCACCGCGTCGACCACCGCCAGCGCGGTGTAGAACAGCAGGAAACCGCCGAGCGAGGTGAGGATCTGGCCGGTGCTCACCGCCGACACGCCCAGCGCGGTGGGCAGCACGCCCTCGATCGCCCACGGCTGGCGGCCGTACTCGGCCACGATCCAGCCCAGCTCGATGGCGATCCACGGCAGCGGCAGGCTCCACAGCGCCAGGCGCAGGTACCCGCGCTGGCGGTCCAGCGTGCGCTTGCTGGCCTTCCAGAACGAGAGTGCGAACAGCGCGATGAAATAGAAGCCGCAGGCGACCATGATGCGGAACGACCAGAACAGCACCGGCACGTTCGGGATGGTGCTGTCGGCGGCCTTCTGGATATCCGCCGGCGTGGCCCGGCGCGGGTCGTCGACGTACTTCTTCAGCAGCAGCGCATAGCCGAGGTCCTGGTCGTGCGCGGCGAGTGTCGCTTTCGCCTGCGCGTCGTCCTTGTCCCGGCGCAGCATCAGCATCGCGTCGTAGGCTTGGATGCCGTTGCCGATCCGTCCCTTCGCGTCGTCCACCAGTTCGTTGATGCCGGGCATCGTCTGGTCGAGAGAACGGGTGCCGATCAGGCCCATCACCCACGGGATCTTCAGCGCGTAATGGGTGGTGCGCTGCTGCATGTCGGGCAGGCCGAACAGGGTGAATGGCGCCGGCGCCGGTTCGGTCTCCCACATCGCCTCGATCGAGGCCATCTTCATCTTCTGGTTCAGCGACACGCTGTAGCCGGACTCGTCGCCCAGCACCACCACCGACAGCGCCGCCGCCAGCCCGAAGCTGGCCGCCACCGTCATCGAGCGCTTGGCGAAATCCACGTTGCGCCCGCGCAGCAGGTACCACGCGCTGATCGACAGCACGAACATCGCGCCCAGCACGTAGCCGGCGCTCACCGTGTGCACGAACTTGTCCTGCGCCACCGGGTTGAACAGCACCGCGGAGAACGAGGTCACTTCCATGCGCATCGTTTCGGGGTTGAACGCGGCGCCGACCGGGTTCTGCATCCACGCGTTCGCCACCAGGATCCACAGCGCCGACAGGCTGGTGCCCAGCGCCAGGAACCAGGTCACCAGCAGGTGCTTGATCCGCGAGATGCGCTCCCAGCCCATGAAGAACACGCCGACCAGGGTGGCTTCGAGGAAGAACGCCATCAGCCCCTCGATCGCCAGCGGCGCGCCGAAGATGTCGCCCACGTAGTGCGAGTAGTACGCCCAGTTCATGCCGAACTGGAACTCCATGGTCACCCCGGTGGCCACGCCCATCGCGAAGTTGATGCCGAACAGCACGCCCCAGAACTGCACCATGCGCTTCCATACCTCGCGCCCGGTCATCACGTAGACGCTTTCCATGATCGCCAGGATCCACACCAGGCCCAGCGTCAGCGGCACGAACAGGAAGTGGTACAGCGCGGTCAGCGCGAACTGCAGGCGCGACAGCGTGACGACGTCGGCGTCGATCAGGATCATGGCTGGGCTTCCGGCGACACGGGGGCAGAAGGCGCCAACCGCTGCGCGATCGCATCGGGGCTGGCGTCGGGTTTCGGTTGCGGCGCGAACACCACCCACCAGATCAGCGCGAGCGCCGCGATCTTCAGCGCGACGATGCCGAACAACTCGAACGTCAGCCGCCGCAGCGGGCGCGGCGGCGTGTGCAGACCTTCAGGTGGAACGCTGGAAATCGCGGGGCGGGACATGCGACGAATCCGTGCACTACCTGCCGCGCAGCATACGCCGCACGGATGTCGTCACGGTGTGGACGAATGTCGCAGCGGCGACTGCCCCGGTGCGTACGGTTACCCGCAGCGAAAAGTCGCTCGCCCTCCCTGCGGAGGCCGAAAGCGGTTTCGCTGCCGAAGGGGGCAAATGAACAAGCGGGGGACTGCTTCGACTCAGGCCGAAGCGAACGCGTCGCGCGTGAGGTTTTCCGGTGCGCCGTCGGTGCAGGCCACGTCGTCCTCGATGCGGATGCCGCCGTACTGGCGGAAATGGTCGACCTTCGCCCAGTCGATGTCGGCGGCCACCGGCTTGTCGCGCAGTTCTGCCAGCAGCATGTCGATGAAGTACAGGCCCGGCTCGATCGTCACCACCATGCCCGGCTCCAGCACGCGAGTCATGCGCAGGTAGGGGTGGCCGTCCGGACGCGGGATGCTGCCGCCGCGCTCGCTCTGCTGGAAGCCGGCGACGTCGTGCACCTGCAGGCCGAGCGGGTGACCCAGCCCGTGCGGGAAGAAGGTGCCGGTCACGCCGGACTCGACCGCGCTCTCCGCGCTCAGGCGGATGAAGCCGTGCTCGCGCAGCACGCCGGCAATGACGTGGTGGGCGTGGAGGTGCAGCTCGGGGTAGCTCTGCCCGGCGCGCACCTTCGCCACGAAGCCCTGCTGGGCGGCATCCATGCTGTCGATCAGCGCCTGGAACTCGCCCGCCTGCGTGCCGGCGTAGGTACGGGTGATGTCGCTGGCGTAGCCGGCGGCGCTGGCGCCGGCGTCGATCAGGAACGAGCGGCCCTGCGCCGGCGGCATGCGGTCGAAGTGCGTGTAGTGCAGCACCGCACCGTGCTGGTTCAGCGCCACGATGCTGGCGTACGGCAGCTCGGCGTCGATCTGGCGCGCGGCGGCGAGGTAGGTCAGGTGGATGCCGAATTCACTGCGGCCGGCGCGGAAGGCGGCCTCGGCGGCGCGGTGTGCGCGGGTGCCGATGCGATTGGCTTCGCGCATCAGTGCCAGTTCGTACGGCGTCTTGTAGCTGCGGTGCCAGTGCAGGCAGTCGAGCACGGCCTGCGGGTTGTTGATCTCCACGCCGTCGATGCCCGGGCAGGCCGGGGCGAGCACCGCGCCGCGGCCCCGCGGCAGCTGCGCGACGGCGTCCGCCGCGCTGCGCACGATCACGATGTCGAAATGTTCGACCCAGTAGCCGTGCGGTGCTTCCGGCACCACGTGCCAGTAGTCGTGCGGCTGTACGAACACCAGCTTCGGCTTCGCACCCGGGGTGTAGGCGACCCAGCTGCCCGGGGCGCCGTCCAGCGGCAGCCAGTGCCGGAAGTGCGGGTTGGCGACGAACGGGTAATCCTGGTCGTCGAGGAACTTGCGCGGCGGCGTGCCGGCGGCAACCAGCAGGTGGTCGAAACCGCCCTGCGCCAATGCCCTGTCGGCACGTTCGCACAGGGTGGCCAGGTGCTGCGCATACAGCGGGGCGGACGGCTGGTGCATGGTGACTCCTCGGCGGCGGGCCGTCCGGCTGCCTGCTCGCTGGCCGTCGCCGGGAGGCGTGCGCACAGGGCCGGTACAACCCGTGGTGAACTGGGGAAAGGGACGCGCGTGCATGATGGCGCGTGCGCGCGGCGACCGCCAGCCAGCTGCCGGCGCGGCGTCAGTCCTGCGCCAGCCAGCTCTCGATGCGGGCGGCGTCGGCGTCGGTAATCGCCACGATGCGGTAGCCGGCCCAGATCTGCCCCGTGCTGGCGGCCGATTCGTGCCACTGCTCCTGGATGCCCACTTCGATCGGCTGCGACTGGGCCAGCATCCGCTCCGAACCGGGCAGGGTCATGCTGACCTGGTACAGCGCCTCGCTGCGCGGCGCCTGCGCGCTGATCAGCAGCATGCCGGTCATCGACAGGTTGCCCAGGTGGCCGATCGGCAGGCCGCTGATCGCATCGGTGACGATGGCGTTGGCGTTGGCGCGCTTGCGCTCGGCGCGGCGCTGGTCGCTGGTGCTCATCGGCGCGCGGCCTCTGGCGGAGTGGGGTGGCGGGAGGCGGTCGTCTGGCGCAGGCTGCCGGTGAGGCTGCGCCAGGCGCGGTCGAGCAGGCTCTCCGGTTGCGCCGGCACCTCGCAGGCGCGACCACTGGCCACTTCATGGGCCAGTTGCGCCAGGCTCATCTCCTCACCGCGCTGACCGCGCCGGCTGACCAGCAGGCAGCGTCCGGACATCGGCGAGTGCCAGGCCAGCTTGCGCCGGGCGATCGTTCCGGTGCCCGGGTCGACGAATTCGAACCAGCTGCCGAACGGCAGCTCGCGCAGGTGCTGTTCGATGCTCCGTTCACGCGGGCTGGGTGCCGGCGCCGGGTCCGGCTGGGCGGCCGCCGCCGGTTCGTGCTGCGGGGTGGACTGCAGTTGGCCGAGACGTTGGTGCTGCTTGAGCCGCAAGGCGAGGTCGGTGGCGCTGGGCAACTCCACGGCCGGGTCGGGCTTGCCCGCGCCGAGCAGCCGCTGCGCCACCTGCACGGCTTCCTCGACGTGCATGCCGATCTGCTGCAGGCCGGACTCCACCTCCGCCTGCAGTTGCAGGCGGTCGCCCACCGGCAGGCGGCCGAGCAACTGGTCGGTGATCGCCAGCTGCATGCCGAATGCTTCGCTGTCCTCGCCGTGCCGCAGCAGGGTCAACGCCAGCACGTCGGACCAGGCGCGGTCGAGCAGGGCGCGCAACAGGCCGCGCGGCGGCGACTGCGCGAAGCGTTCGGCCATCAGCTCGCCGGCGCGGTGGCGGGCCTGGTCCAGCCGCTCGCGCCCCTGCGCGGCTTCCACGTGGCGCCGTTCGGCCGCCTGTGCCTTGCGCGTGAGCAGGGCCAGGTGATGCTCGATGTCGGCCAGCAGCGTGGTGTACAGGCCGGCGCTGGGCGGTTCCTGGCTGGCGCGGCTGACCAGCTGCTCGAGCTTGGTCGCCAGCGGGCGGTTGCTCTCGTCGTCGCTGCCGTCGAGCCAGTCGTTCGCCGCGGCGGTCACCGTGTCGAGCAGGCGGCGTGCCGGATGCTCGCGTTTCTCGAAGAAGCCGCGGTCGGCCACCGCCATGCGCAGCACCGGCAGTTGCAGGCTGCCGAGCAGCTGATGGGCGTTGCCGCCCTGCTGCAACTGCTGGCCGAGCTGTTCGAACAGCCGCGCGACCAGTTCCACCTTGTCGCCTTGCTCGTCGCTGAGCTGGGTGCGCGGCGCGTCGCCGGGCTTGCCCACATTGAGCTGGGCCAGCAGTTCCTCGCGCAGCCGGGCCGCGCTGCGCAGTTCGCGGCCGGCCTGGTCGGTGACCTGGGCCAGGTGTTGCTGCAACGCGCCCAGCGCGGATTGCAGTTCCTGTTCGCTGGCGGCCCGGCCGACCGCCTGGCCGCTGATGCCGCTCTGGCTGGCGCGCTGCCGCGCGAGCAGGTCGCGCAGGGACTCGAGCACCTCGATCGGCGCGCCGCTGCCGCCGGTCGGGCCGGCTCCGGCGCCGCCGGCGTGTGCCGTGGCGGTACCGGTGGCCGCCGGCTCGCCGGCTGCGCCGGTGCTGCCGGCGGTGGCGGGGCGTGCCCGTTTGCCGACGTGTCGCGGAATCGGGATGCTGCGCAACTGCGGCAGGATGCCGTCGCCCTGCAGCTGTGCATTGATGATGTCGTACAACGGCGCCAGCGCCTGGAGCACCCACTGGTCGAAGTGCTGCAGCAGCAGCAGCTGATGGGGCAGCGGCAGTTCCAGTTCGGCGCTGGCCTCATGGCAGGCCCGGGCCAGCGCATAGGGACCCAGCGGCAACGCCTGGCCCTCCAGCGGCGGCGCACCGACCAGCACCGCCAGCCGGTGGCCCAGCTCGTACAGCACGCTGGCATGGCGCACCTCGCCGCGGGCACCCAGCTGTTCCAGGGCCATCGACACTTCCTGCTCGCCGGGGTCGACCAGGGTCAGCGCCTGCCACGGCTTCGGATGGGTGGCGGGCGGTGCGGCGCTGGCGCGGTCGATGTCGTTGAACACGCTGCCGAGGCGCTCCATGAAACGCTGCGTGTAGGCGGTGCGTCCCTGCAGCACGTGTTGCCGACTGGCGAAGCAGTCCTGCTGCTCGCCGGCATGGTGCGCGCGTTCGGCCAGCGCGAACAGCTGTTTCTCGAATTCGCCCAGGCAGCGGCGCAGAGGTTCCTGCAAGCCTTCCACGCAGTGGTGGTAGCTGGCTTCCAGCAGGCGTTGCGTACGCGCCGGCCAGCGTGCGTTGCCGACGCGGCCGCCCTGCGGCGACGCGGACGAGTGACGTCGATCGTGCCCGACATCCATGCATGAACCTGCCAATTCCCCCGGAGCGGCAAGTCTATGCCGGTTGCGACAGCGATGCCATTGGGTGCAGGCCGTCGCGGTGCGACGTTCAGTCCAGAAATGTGCCGATCACGTCGTTGAGGAAGCGCTGGCCCAGCACGGTGGTGTGCAACCGCTGCGGGTCGTCGTGCAGCCAGCCGCGGCGGACCGCTGCCGCCAGCGCGGCGGCGATCCGCTGCGGCGGCAGGCCGGTGCGCTCGGCAAACGCGGCCATCGGCACGCCATCGACCAGGCGCAGCGCGTTGAGCATGTATTCGAATGGCAGCTCGCCCGCGCCGACCGTGTGGTCGCCGCCGATCCGGGCCGGACCGCCGGCGGCGTCCAGGTAGGCGCGCGGGCCGCGGGTCTTCCAGCGCCGGCGCACCTGACCGCCGGCGGCATCGCTGAGCTTGCCGTGGGCGCCGGCACCGATGCCGAGGTAGTCGCCGAACTGCCAGTAGTTGAGGTTGTGCACGCAGCGCCGGCCGGGCTGCGCATACGCGGAAATTTCGTACTGGCCATAGCCGGTGGCGGCCAGGCGCGCCTCGCAGGCCTCCTGCATCGCCCAGGCGTGGTCGTCGTCGGGCAGCGGCGGCGGGTTGGCGGCGAACGCGGTATTCGGCTCCAGCGTCAGCTGGTAGTGCGAGATGTGGGTGGGCTTGAGCGCCACGGCGCGTTCCACGTCGGCCAGCGCACCGTCCAGTTCCTGCTTCGGCAGCGCGTACATCAGGTCGAGGTTGATGTTGGCGTAGCCGGCGTCCTGTGCCGACTTCACCGCGGCTTCCGCCTCGCCGGCCGAGTGGATGCGGCCGAGCCGGCGCAGCTTGTCGTCGTCGAAGCTCTGTATGCCGAACGAGATGCGGTTGACCCCGGCGGCGAGATAGCCGTCGAAGCTGCCGTGCTCGACCGTGCCGGGGTTGGTCTCCAGGGTGATCTCGACATCGTCCGCCAGCGGCAGCCGCTCGCGCACGCCGTCAAGCAGGCGCGCGATCAGCTCCGGCGCGAACAGGCTGGGCGTGCCGCCGCCGAAGAACACGCTGACGACCGGGCGGCCTTCGAGTGCCGGCGCGAAATCCGCGCGATCGGCGTCGAGGTCGGCCAGCAGGTGGTCGATGTACTGGGCATACGGCGGTGGTTCGCTGCGCAGGCCGTGCGAGTTGAAGTCGCAGTACGGGCACTTCTTCACGCACCACGGCATGTGCACGTACAGCGACAGCGGCGGTGCGATGAGGCTCATGGGCGAAGTTCGCGCAGCCGGTCGTGCAGTTTCGCCAGCGCCTGGCCACGATGACTGAGGCGGTTCTTCAGCGCATCGTCCATTTCGGCCACGCTTTGCTCGTAGCCGTCGGGCAGGAATACCGGGTTGTAGCCGAAGCCGCCGCTGCCGCGACCTTCGGTGAGGATGCGCCCGTGCCAGCGCGCTTCGGCGATCAGCGGAGCCGGGTCGCCGGCGTGCTGCAGCAGCACCAGCACGCAGATGAAGAACGCGCCGCGCCGTTCGACCGTCACGCCATCGAGTTCGCGCAGCAGCTTCGCGTTGTTTGCCGTGGCGTCACCGTGGCCGCCGCTGTAGCGCGCCGAATACAGGCCCGGCGCGCCGTGCAGGTGGTCCACGCACAGGCCCGAGTCGTCGGCCAGCGCAGGCAGCCCGCTGGCCTGCGCGGCGTGGCGCGCCTTGAGCAGGGCATTCTCGATGAAGGTGTGGCCGGTTTCGTCGGCGTCGCGGATGCCCAGGCTGGCCTGCGGTATGACGTCGAGGCCGCTGCCGGCGAGCAGTGCGCCGAACTCCTTCAGTTTGCCCGGGTTGCTGCTGGCCAGCACGATGCGCGACATCGTGCTCAGCCCTGCGCCAGTGCCGCGCGCTGCGCCGCGACCAGTTCGCCGATGCCTTTCTCGGCCAGCGCCAGCAGCGCATCCATTTCATTGCGGCGGAACGCGTGGCCTTCGGCGGTGCCCTGCACCTCGATGAAGCCGCCGCCGTCGTTCATCACCACGTTCATGTCGGTGTCGCAGTCGGAATCCTCGGCGTAGTCGAGGTCGAGCACCGGCACGCCCTTGTAGATGCCCACCGAGACCGCGGCGACCGCGCCCACCACCGGATTGCGCTTCAGGTTCTCGCGCTTCATCAGCAGGTTCACCGCGTCGACCAGGGCCACGTAGGCGCCGGTGATCGCCGCGGTGCGGGTGCCGCCGTCGGCCTGCAGCACATCGCAGTCCAGTGTGATCACGCGCTCGCCCAGCGCCTGCCGGTTGACGCAGGCGCGCAGGCTGCGACCGATCAGCCGCTGGATTTCCATGGTGCGCCCGCCCTGGCCGCCGCGGGTGGCCTCGCGCTGGGTGCGGGTGTTGGTGGCGCGCGGCAGCATGCCGTATTCGGCGGTGATCCAGCCCTCGCCCTTGCCGCGCAGCCAGGCCGGCGCGCGGTCCTCGATGCTGGCGGTGCACAGTACGCGGGTGTCGCCGAAGCTGACCAGCACCGAGCCTTCGGCGTGGCGGGTGTAGTGGCGTTCGATGCTGACGCTGCGCAGCTGGTCGCTGGTGCGGCCACTGGGGCGGGTGACGGAATTCATGGGGGGTGGCCGGATTGGGCAAGGTTGGACCGGAGAGTTTACCATTGCGTCCTTTCCCCACGTCCGGAAGGCGCCGATGATCCGCAGCATGACGGCCTACGCCAGTGCCGAAACCACCGGCCCCGCCGGCACGCTCAGCTGCGAGCTGCGCACGGTCAACCACCGCTATCTTGAGCTGAGCCCGCGGTTGCCGGACGAGTTGCGCGGTTTCGAGTCGCAGTTGCGCGAACGCGTCGCGGCGAAGCTGTCGCGCGGAAAGCTCGACCTGACCGTGCGTTTGCGCGGCGGCGCGGCGCGCGGCGATTCGCTGCACGTGGACATCGCGCTGCTGTCGCGTCTGTCGGAACTGAACCTGGACCTGGCCGCGTTGTTTCCCGGCTTGCAGGTGCAGCTCACCGAGCTGCTGCGATTCCCCGGGGTGATGCAGCAGGCCGAAGTCGATCCCGAAGCGCAGCAGGCCGCGCTGTTCGAGGTACTCGACCGCGCGCTGGATGCGCTCACCGCCACCCGCGAGCGCGAGGGCGAGAAGCTGGGTGGGATCCTGCGCGACAAGCTGGACGCGATCGAACGCGTGGTCGCCGACGTGCGCGGCTGGATGCCGGAGATCCGCGCCGCGCTGCGTACCCGGCTGGAAACGCGGCTGGCCGATTTGAAGCAGCCAGTCGAGCCGGGCCGGCTGGAACAGGAGCTGGTGCTGCAGATCAGCCGTACCGACGTCGACGAGGAGCTCGACCGGCTCAGCACGCACATTGGCGAGACGCGCCGCGTGCTGGGGCTGGCCGAGCCGGTCGGCCGCCGGCTGGATTTCCTGATGCAGGAGTTCAACCGCGAGGCGAACACGCTGGGCTCCAAGTCGGTCGACGCGCGCAGCACCAACGCGGCCGTCGAACTGAAGGTACTGATCGAGCAGATGCGCGAACAGGTGCAGAACATCGAATGAACGCCTCCATCGAAGGCACGCTGTTCGTGGTCGCCGCGCCGTCCGGGGCCGGCAAGTCGACCCTGGTCAACGCGCTGCTCGAGCGCGAGAGCACTATTTCGCTGTCGGTGTCGCACACCACGCGGCCGCCGCGGCCGGGCGAGACGTACGGACGGCACTACTACTTCGTCGAGCGCGCGGAATTCGAGCGCGAGATCGCCGAAGGCATCTTCCTCGAACATGCCGAGGTGCACGGCAACCTCTATGGCACCTCGCGCACCACGGTGCAGGAGCTGCTGGGGCAGGGCCGCGACGTGCTGCTGGAGATCGACTGGCAGGGCGCCCAGCAGATCCGCGCGAGCAAGCCCGATTGCGTCAGCGTGTTCATCCTGCCGCCGTCGCGGGCGGAACTCGAACGGCGCCTGCGCGGGCGCGGGTCGGACAGCGCCGAGGTGATCGAGCGCCGGCTGCGCAATTCGCGCGGCGAGATCGCCCATGCGCACGAGTTCGACTACATCCTGGTCAACGACGTGTTCGACGAGGCGCTGGCCGGCCTGCAGGCGATCGTGCGGGCGGTGCGCCTGCGCGGTACGCTGCAGTGGCGGCGGCACGAGGCGCTGATCGCCGAGCTGCTGGCCGACGAGGCCGGTTGAACCGTAGCGCCAGCGCATGGTCTTAGCCCGACGCTTCCGCTACCTTGTCCGCTTCCCCCACCGTTGCTGTCGCCCATGAACGAAACCGCCCGCGCCACGCCTGACGACGCTATCCTGGTGCGCATCCGCGGCCTGACCACGGTGCTCAACGGCAAGACCATCTTCGACGCGCTGGATCTGGACATTCCGCGCGGCAAGATCACCTCGATCATGGGCCCCAGCGGCACCGGCAAGACTACCCTGCTCAAGCACATCACCGGACAGATGTACGCCGACGCCGGCAGCATTCACCTCGACGGCCGCGACGTGGCCGGGCTGTCGCGCGAGCAGCTGTACAAGCTGCGCGAAGGCGTGGGCTACCTGTTCCAGAACTCCGCGCTGTTGACGGACTTCGACGTGTTCGAGAACGTGGCGTTCCCGCTGCGCCAGCACACGAAGCTGCCCGAGGTGCTGATCCGCAACCTGGTGCTGATGAAGCTGCAGGCGGTGGGCCTGCGCGGCGCCGCGCGGCTGATGCCGAACGAACTGTCCGGCGGCATGGCGCGGCGGGTGGCGCTGGCGCGGGCGATCGTGTTCGACCCGCAGCTGATCCTGTACGACGAACCGTTCGTGGGGCTCGACCCGGTGGCGCTGAATCAGGTGCTGAAGCTGATCCAGACGCTGAACCAGACCCTCGGCATCACCAGTGTGCTGGTCTCGCACGAACTGCCCGCGGTGCAGCGCATCGCCCACCACGTGGCCCTGCTTTCCAACGGCAAGGTGGTGGCACAGGGCGACCCGGCGACGATCGCCGACGACGGCTCGCCGTGGACGCGGCAGTTCTTCGGCGGCGAGGCGGATGGGCCGATCCCGTTCCGCTACCCGGCCGCCGACTACGCCACCGAGCTGGGCTTTGCCGGAGCGGCGAAATGAACGCACGGGCGCCGCAAGGCAACAATGTGGTGACCCAGTCGCTGGCGCAGATCGGCGCCTGTGGCCTGTTCCTGCTGACCCTGCTGGGGGCGGTGCCGCGCAGCTTCCGCTACCTGCGCGAAACCGTCCGCCAGCTGTGGTTTGTCGGCGCGATGAGCCTGACCATCATCATGGTCTGCGGCCTGTTCGTCGGCATGGTGCTGATGCTGCAGCTGTACCACGTGCTGTCGATCTTCGGCGGCACCTCGGCCAGCGGCATGGTGGTGGCGCTGTCGGTGTACCGCGAGCTGGGGCCGGTGGTCACCGCGCTGCTGTTCGCCGGGCGCGCCGGCACCGCGATCACCGCCGAGATCGGCCTGATGCGCGCCACCGACCAGATTTCCGCGATGGAAATGATGGCGGTCGACCCGATCGCCTACGTCGCCACGCCGCGCTTCCTGGCCGGGCTGATCGCGATGCCGTTGCTGTGCTGCGTATTCTGCGCCATGGCCATCTTCGGCGGCCACCTGGTCGGCGTGACCTGGCTCGGCATCGACAACGGCACGTTCTGGTCGAACATGACCGCCCAGGTCGACGTGCACACCGACATCGTCAACGGCGTGCTGCTGAAGAGCCTGGCGTTCGGCGCGGTGGTCTCGCTGATCGCGGTGTTCCAGGGTTTCACCACGCCACCGACCAGCGAGGGTGTGGCCTATGCCACCACCCGCACCGTGGTGGCGTCGTCGATCGCCATCCTGGCGCTCGATTTCGTCCTTACCGCCTTCCTGATGTGACTGCCATGACCTGTCGTTTTCCGAGGATCCTGCCGTGAGCCAACCGAGAAGTTCCTACGCCGTCGGCACCGGCCTGTTCATCGTGCTGGGCTTCGCCGCGCTGGCCTACCTGGCGACGCAAACCAGCTCGGTGGCGAACGTGCGCCAGGGCGACAGCTACGTCGTCGATGCGCAGTTCACCAACATCGGCCAGTTGAAGGAGCGCGCGCCGGTGAAGATCGCCGGCGTGCGGGTCGGCCAGGTGCAGTCGATCGCGCTGAAGCCGGGCGGCGACGTGGCCGACGTCAAGCTGTCGATCGACAAGACCTATGACCGCATCCCGCGGGATTCGGTGGCGACGATCTTCACCAGTGGTCTGCTCGGCGACCAGTACGTGGGCATCGAGTACGGCAGCGCGAAGCAGATGGTGGCCGCCGGGGGCACACTGGCGCGCACCAAGTCGACCCAGCCGCTGGAAGAGATGCTGGGCAAGTTCTTCGGCGCCGGCGGCGTGGTCGACAATGTCGGCGGCAGCTATGCGGTCAAGGCGGCCTTCACCAACGTCGGCACGCTGTCGGCCGGTGCGCCGGTGAAGATGGCCGGCGTGGTGATCGGCAGCGTGCAGTCGGTGCATGCCGACCCGGTCAAGCTGAATGCCGAGGTGGTGCTGTCGATCGACAAGCGCTACGACGCGATTCCCGACGATTCGTCCGCCGCGGTGTTCACCAGCGGTTTGATCGGCAGCCAGTATGTTGCGATCCAGCCGGGCGGTTCGCCCGATGCGCTCAAGGACGGCGACGAGATGATCCTGACCCAGTCCGCGTTGCAGCTGGAGGACCTGATCGGCAAGTTCCTGGTCAACGGTTCGCCCGGCGACAAGAAAGATGCCGGCAACGGCAACAAATAGCCCGCCATTCCCCGCCGGCTCGCCGAGCCGGCTCTGCCCAAGGAGTTACCCATGTTGCGCAGTCTGGCTCTTGCCACCGCCATCGCATTCGGTGCCGTCATCGCGGCCCCGGCCTTCGCCCGGACGGATGCCGTGGCCCCGGCCGCCGCACAGCAGGCTCCGGTGGCGGTCGTGCAGACCATCGCCGACCAGCTGGCCACGGCGATCGAGGGGCATCGCGACGAGTTGAAGAAGAACCAGGAGAAGCTCATCAGCGTCATCGATGAGGTGTTCCTGCCGCACTTCGACATCGACTACGCCTCGATCCTGGTACTCGGCCAGCATGCCCGCGAAGCCAGCCCGGCACAGCGCGAGCGCTTCGCCCGGGCGTTCTACAACTCGATCACCCACCGCTACGCCGAAGGCCTGCTCAACTACACCCGCGGCCGGGTCAAGGTGCTGCCGTTCAAGGGCGACCTCAACGACAAGCGCACCGTGGTGCGCACCCAGGTGGTGCTGGACGACGGCAAGCTGGTGTCGGTCGACTATGCCTTCCGCAAGGGGCGCAACGGTGACTGGAAGGCCTACGACGTGATCATCGAGGGCATCTCCTACGTCACCAACTACCGCAACCAGGTGGACGCGGAGATCCGCAAGGTCGGTATCGAGCAGCTGATCAGCAATATCGAAAGCCAGGGCTCCAAGGCGCTGGACACGATGGCCAAGGACAACAAGGACAAGTCATGACGCAGACCGCCGCCGGCTTCCAGCTGGATACCGGCACGCCCGGCACGCTGGGCGTGCGCGGCGAGCTGAGCTTCGATACCGCGGCTGCCGCGTGGCAGGCGATCCGCTCCGCACTGGCGGGTGCTCCGGTGTCGCAGCTGGACCTGGCCGACGTGCGGCACAGCGACAGCGCCGGGCTGGCCTGCGTGCTGGCGATCGCGGCCGATGCGGCCCGGCGCGGGCAGACGCTGCGGGTCGTGCGCATGCCGGTCGGCATGCAGTCGCTGGCGCAAGTCTGCGAGGTCGACCGGCTGCTCGCCTGACCTAAGGCCCCGGGCCACGCAAGGAAAGAAGGGGCCGCAAGGCCCCTTCTTCATGTCCGCCGTGCGGTCGCGGTCACTGCTGCTTGCCGGTCTTGTCCGGGTGCTTGTTTTCCCACTGGTGCTGCTGGTCCAGCAGTTCCTCGGGGTCGAAGTTCTGCTCGTCCAGGCCCTGCATCTGCTGGATGATCTCCACCGGCGGGTTGCCGTCGTAGATCTTGTACAGGCGCTGCTGCCGGTACGCGTCGCGAATGAACACGTACGGATCGTAGGCGGACTGCAGGAAGCTCTCCGCGTCGATGGCACGCGAGCGCAAGGTCACCAGATACATCGCCTGCGGCAGGTACTGCAGGCCGTTGTAGTGATGGTTGTTGGCGTACAGGCTCAAGGGGTCGAAGAAGTAGCTGTCGACCGGCAGGCGCCAGACGTCGCGGGCGGTATTGGGGCCGAAGAACGGCAACATCAGGAAGTCGCCTTCCGGGGCACCCCAGCGCGCCAGGGTGATGCCGAAGTCGTTGTCTTCGATCGGCAGGCCGAGCTGGCTGGCCGGGTCGAAGAAGCCGCCGATGCCCAGGGTCAGGTTCACCAGGAAGCGACCGGTGCTCTGCAGCGCCTGCTTCGGGCGCGCCTGCAGTACGTCGTTGGCGACCGTGACCGGCATGCGGATGTTGGTGAAGAAGTCGCTGAACGAGCGGCGCACCGGCGGATTGGTCACCTTGCGGTAGCCCAGTGCGACCGGACGGATCACCGCCTGGTCCACGGCGTCGTTGAATTTGTAGGCGCCGCGGTTGAATTTCTCCAGCGGATCGTCGGTGCGCGGCTTGGCAATGGTGCAGCCGGCCAGCAGCGCGATCGCGAGCACGGGCAACCAGCGGCTCAACTTGGGTAATCGAAGCGGTGAGTGCATCGGTGCGGGGATTCGCGTCGGGGAAGAGTAAGTGTACTGTCTGGTTTTATATCGTGCACGGCTTTCAGCTTGCTTCCATCGGCGGCATCCCGCGGTGCGGCCAGCCCGCCATGATACGCGTCGCGCGCATTGCCAGCAAAGCATCCGCTCCTCTACACTGTCAGGCCATATAAGTCATTTTATTCTCTAAGGATTTCGCATGGCACGCATTACCGTGGAAGACTGCCTCGAGGTGGTCGACAACCGTTTCGAACTGGTATTGATGGCGACCAAGCGCGCCCGCCAACTGGAAAAGGGCGCCGAGCCGGCCGTCAACCCGGACCATGACAAGCCGACCGTGCTGGCGCTGCGCGAGATCGCCGCCCGTCGCATCGACCAGGCCACGATCGACCAGATCGACAAGGCCGAGCGCGAGCGCGCCGAGCGCGAGGCGCTGGAATGGGCCGCGGCCGAGGTCGACGACGACCTGTCCAAGGGCGGCGACGACTGATGGACGGCGGCTGCTGTAGCAAGCGTCCCTGTCGCGCCGGCGCGTCCGGTGCGACGGTCGGCGCACGCCGCGCAGCCACCCGTTACACCTGCCGCGAGGTAGGCGCCTGAACAGGCGCCGGCACCGATGACTGCGGCCACCCCCTCCGCCACGGTCGACCTGTCCGCGCTGCCGCCTTACGCGCTGGCGCTGAAAGAACGCATCGCCTATCTGCCCGAAGCGCAGATCGATCGTGTGCTACGCGCGTTCCAGCTCGGCGCGCAGGCACACGCCGGGCAGGAGCGCAAGAGCGGCGAGCCGTACATCACCCACCCGGTGGCGGTGGCCGGCATCCTGGCCGAACTTGGGCTGGATGCCGAGACGATCATCGCGGCGATCCTGCACGACACCCTGGAAGACACCGAGCTCAGCCGCGAGACGCTAGCCACCGAGTTCGGCGAAGTGGTGGCCGAGCTGGTCGACGGCGTCACCAAGCTGGACAAGATGCGCTTCGGCAGCCGCCAGGAAGCCGATGCGGAAAGCTTCCGCAAGATGCTGCTGGCGATGGCGCGCGACATCCGGGTGATCCTGATCAAGCTGGCCGACCGCCTGCACAACATGCGCACGCTCGGCGCCAAGGACGCGCCCTCGCGTCGCCGCATCGCGCGCGAGACGCTGGAGATCTTCGCGCCGATCGCGCAGCGCCTGGGCATGAACAAATTCAAGGCGGAGCTGCAGGACCTGGGCTTCCGCGCGCTGTACCCGGACCGCTACCGGGTGATCAGCGAACGCATCCGCGCCGCGCTGGGCAACCGGCGCGAGGCGATGGGCAAGATCGAGGCGGCGCTGTCCGCGCGGCTGGCCGCCGACCACCTGCCGGCGCGCGTGGTCGGCCGGATCAAGTCGCCGTGGAGCATCTATTCGAAGATGCGCAACGACCACAAGAGTTTCGCCCAGCTGATGGACGTCTACGGTTTCCGCGTGGTGGTGGACAGCGCGATGAGCTGCTACATGGCGCTCGGCGTGGTGCATGCGCTGTACAAGCCGGTCGACCGCCGCTTCAAGGACTTCATCGCGATCCCCAAGGCGAACGGCTACCAGTCGTTGCACACCGTGCTGCTGGGGCCGTTCGGCGCGCCGATCGAGGTGCAGATCCGCACCGCCGAGATGGATTCGGTGGCCGAGCGCGGCGTCGCCGCGCACTGGGCCTACAAGACCGATTCGGGGCCGGCCAACAGCGCGCAGGCGCGCGCGCGCGAATGGCTGTCCTCGCTGGTCGACAGCTCGGCGAGCACGGTGTCGTCGTCGGAATTCATCGAGAACGTCAAGATCGACCTGTTCCCCGACGAGGTCTACCTGTTCACCCCGCGCGGCGACATCCTGTCGCTGCCGCGCAACGCCACCGCGCTGGATTTCGCCTACGCCGTGCATACCGACGTGGGCGACCACGCGGTGGCCGCGCGCGTGGACAAGAAGCTGCTGCCGCTGCGCGCGAAGCTGGAGTCCGGCCAGCTGGTGGAGATCATCACCGCGCCGTCGGCGGTACCGAACCCGGCGTGGCTGGAAGTGGTCGTCACCGGCAAGGCGCGCACCGCGATCCGCCAGTACCTGAAACACCTGCAGCACGAGGACGCGGTGGATTTCGGCCACCGCATGCTCGACCGCGCGCTGGACGCGCAGGGCAGCAGCCTGGACGGCATCCCGCCGGCGGTGCTGGACCGGTTCCTGGATACCTCCAAGCTGAAACGGCTGGAGGAGTTGCTGTCCGACATCGCGCTGGGCAACCGCATGCCCGACGTGGTCGCCAGCCAGCTGCTGGCGTCGCGCGGGCGGAAAGCCGGCAAGCCGCAGGCGTCGGCGCACGCACACGAGAAGATCCGCATCACCGGCGCCGAGCGCGGCGTGCTCAGCTTCGCCAATTGCTGCCATCCGCTGCCGGGCGACGAGATCATCGGCTACCTGTCCTCGGGCAAGGGCATCGTGGTGCATCGCGAGGAGTGCCCGAACGTGGTCGAGCTGCGCAAGTCGCCCGAACGCTGCGTGGCGATCGAGTGGGACCGCGACGTGCAGGGCGACTACCGCGCCGAGCTGCGCATCGAGGTGATCAACCGCCCCGGCGTGCTGGCCACCGTGGCCGCCGCGATCGCCGCCGCCGACTCGAACATCGAGAACGTGGAATACGTCGAGCGCGATGCCGCCGCGGCGACGCTGCTGTTCGCGATGGAAGTGAAGAGCCGCAAGCATCTGGCCGACGTGATCCGCCGCGTGCGCCGCACCGGCGTGGTCAGCGGCGCCTATCGCTACCCGCTGTAGCAGCGCACCGCGTGCGCGAAAGCCGGCAGGCGATTGAACCCGGCCTTTCCGCGCACAGGGCGCGCTCCTACAATCATGTCCATCTTCACTCGAGGCAAGCCCATGTCCCGCAGCATCATCTCCACCGAGCAAGCCCCCGCCGCGATCGGCCCGTATTCGCAGGCCGTGCGTGCCGGCCAGACCGTGTACTTCTCCGGCCAGATCCCGCTGGACCCGGCCACCGGCGCGCTGGTCGACGGCGACATCAGTGCGCAGACGCGGCGCGTGTTCGACAACCTCACCGCGGTGGCGGCGGCGGCCGGCGGCTCGCTGGCGCAGATCGTGCGCGTCGGTATCTACGTTACCGACCTGGCGAACTTCGCCGCGGTCAATGCGGTGATGGCCGAGTACTTCCAGCAGCCGTACCCGGCGCGTTCCACCATCGAGGTGTCCGGTCTGCCGAAGGCGGCGCAGGTCGAGGTCGATGCGGTGATGGTGCTGGACTGAACCCGGTCGGCGCCCGGCGCCGACACTCATTGTCGGCGTGCGGCTTACGACAGGAGACGGTGCTCGGTTAGGCTTGCAGGCCATGGCCACCCGCCCCGTTCGTCCCGCTCCCGCTATCGGTACCGACCCGGGCATCACGTCTGTCGGTGCGCTGCCGGGCGTCGGACCGGCGCTGGTGGCGTCACTGGCGCGGCTCGGGCTGGAGCGGGTGCAGGACCTGTGGTTCCACCTGCCGCTGCGCTACGAGGACAAGACCCGGATCAGCACGATCGCCGACCTGCGCGCGGGCGATCGCGCGCAGGTCGAGGGTGTGGTCGAGGCGGTCGAGCGCGGCTTTCGTTATCGCCCGCAGCTGAAGGTGGCGATCGGCGACGCCAGTGGGCAGACTCTGCTGCTGCGCTTCTTCCACTTCAACCGCGCACAGGCCGAACAGCTGCTGCCGGGCACGCGATTGCTCTGCTACGGCGAGGTACGCCATGCCGCGCAGGGCCTGGAGATGGTGCACCCGAACTATCGGCGCCTGGACGGGGCGACGGTCGCCGCCGTCGACGAGTCGCTCAGCCCGGTCTATCCGACCACCGAGGGGCTCGGCCCGAAGCGGCTGGCCGGGGTGATCGGCAAGGCGCTGGCGCTGCTGCCGCCAGCGGCGCAACTGGAGCTGATCCCGCCCGAGCTGTGCGCGAAGCACGGGCTCACCTCGTTGCGCGACGCGTTGCTGTACGTGCACCGTCCGCCGCCGGATGCGCATCTGGGTCAGTTGATGCTGGGCCGGCATCCGGCGCAGCAGCGCCTGGCGTTCGAGGAACTGTTGACCCAGCACCTGAGCCTGAAGCGCATGCGCGCGGCGGTACGGCGGCGGCGCGCGCCGGAACTGGGCGGCACGGGCGAGTTGCGCCGGCGGCTGCTGCAGGGGTTGCCGTTCCGGCTGACTGCGGCCCAGCAGCGTGTCGGCGAAGAGGTGGCGCGCGACCTGGTCCGGCCGCAGCCAATGCTGCGGCTGGTGCAGGGCGATGTCGGATCCGGCAAGACCGTGGTTGCCGCGCTGGCGGCGCTGGCGGCGGTGGAATCGGGGCACCAGGTCGCGCTGATGGCACCGACCGAACTGCTGGCCGAACAGCACCTGCACAATTTCCGGCATTGGCTGCAGCCGCTCGGCATCGAGGTGGAGTGGCTGGCCGGCAAGGTCACCGGCAAGGCACGCAAGCAGGTATTGGCGCGGGTGGCCGCCGGCGCGCCGGTGGTGGTCGGCACGCATGCGCTGATGCAGGAAGGCGTGGCGTTCGCGCGGCTCGGCCTGGTGATCGTCGACGAGCAGCACCGCTTCGGCGTGCAGCAGCGGCTGGCGCTGCGCGACAAGGGCAGGGACGGCGAACGGGTGCCGCACCAGCTGGTGCTGACCGCCACGCCGATCCCGCGCACGCTGGCGATGAGCGCCTATGCCGACCTGGACGTGTCCTCGATCGACGAGCTGCCGCCCGGGCGCACGCCGGTGCAGACCGTCGCGATCTCCAACGCGCGGCGCAGCGAGGTGATCGGGCGCATCCATGCCGCTTGCGGCGAGGGTCGCCAGGCGTACTGGGTGTGCACGCTGATCGAGGAATCCGAGCAGCTGCGCGCGCAGGCGGCCGAGGTGGCGCATGTGGAGTTGTCCGCCGCGCTGGCCGGCTTCCGGGTCGGCCTGATCCACGGTCGCATGAAACCGAAGGAAAAGCAGGCGGTGATGGACGCGTTCAAGGCCGGCGCACTGGCCGTGCTGGTGGCCACCACGGTGATCGAGGTGGGCGTGGACGTGCCGAACGCCAGCCTGATGGTGATCGAGAACAGCGAACGACTCGGCCTGGCCCAGTTGCACCAGCTGCGCGGGCGGGTCGGTCGTGGCGCGGTGGCCTCCAACTGCGTGCTGCTGTACCAGCCGCCGCTGGGCCAGCTGGCGCGCGAGCGGCTGCAGGTGATGCGCGACACCAACGACGGTTTCCGCATCGCCGAGAAGGACCTCGAACTGCGCGGCCCCGGCGAGGTGCTGGGCACCCGTCAGACCGGCCAGCTCAGCTTCCGTATCGCCGATCTCGCCCGCGACGCGCACCTGCTGCCGGCGGTGCAGCAGGTCGGCGAACACATGCTGGCCGAACACTCGCAGCAAACCGGGCAACTGATCGAACGCTGGATCGGTGGCGCGGCGCGCTATGCGCATGCGTGATGGCTGGCTCCCATCGCATACACTGGGCGGCTGGAACCTGGACGACACCCATGAGCAAGCCGCAACTCCTGATCGACACCGATCCCGGCGTGGACGACGCGCTGGCCATCCTGATGGCCTACGCCCACGCCGATATCGCCGGCCTCAGTATCGCCGCCGGCAACGTGGGCCTGGGCCACACCGTGCGCAACGCGCGCACCCTGGTTGACCTGGCCGGCGCGGCCACACCGGTGTTCGCCGGCTGCAGCACGCCGCTGGTGCGCGCGGCGGACGAGGATGCCGCGTTCGTGCATGGCCAGGACGGTTTCGGCGATATCGGCTTTGCCGAGCCGGCCGCCGCGCTGGCCGACGAGCCGGCCGCGCTGGCCCTGCTGCGGCTGACCCGCGAACGGCCGGGCGAGCTGACCCTGGTGGCGTTGGGCCCGCTGACCAACCTGGCGCTGGCGCTGCGGCTCGACCCGGGCCTGCCCGGGCGGGTGGCGCGGCTGGTGGTGATGGGCGGCGCGGTCACCGGCCACGGCAACACCGGCAAGGTGCCGGCCGAGTTCAACGTCGGCTTCGACCCGGAGGCGGCGCACGTGGTGTTCGAGGCGTTCCCGGCGTTCGACCTGGTCGACTGGGAAGCCACCCTGCGGCATGCGTTCGACGATGCCGAGTTCGATCGCTGGCTGGCCGCCGGCGACCGGCGCGCGGCGTTCTTCGGCAAGATCATGGGCGCGGCGCGCCGCTACAACGCGAAGCACGATCGCCGTGGCGTGATCGCCGCCGATGCGCTGGCGATGGCGGTGGCGCTGGATCCCTCGATCGTGACCCGCCGCGAGACCCGGGCGGTGGCGGTGGAACTGGACGGTCGCCTGACCCGCGGCGCCACCGTGGTCGATTGGAGCGCACGCTTGGGCCGGCCAGCCCGGGCGAACATCGTGCTGGAAGTGGACCAGATCCGCTTTGCCGCGATGGTGCGGCGTGCGCTGGGCGTGCCAGGCTGACGCGGACTTGCGGGCACAGCCGCTTCCTCGTTACAATGCCGCTCTTTTCACCGCCGCTTTAGAGCCAGCCATGAAGCCTGATATCCATCCGAACTATGTCCCGGTGGTGTTCCAGGACCTGTCGTCCGACTTCGCGTTCCTGACCAAGTCGACCATGTCCAGCAAGGAAACCATCAAGTGGGAAGACGGCAATGAGTACCCGCTGATCAAGGTGGATATCTCCAGCCATTCGCACCCGTTCTACACCGGCAAGCAGAAGACGCTGGACGTCGGCGGTCGCGTCGACAAGTTCCGTCGCCGCTACGCGGGTTCGATCAAGGAATAAGTGACGGCGACGGCCGGCGCCTGGCGCCGGTCGTGCGGATGCCGTTCGGGACACGGGGCAGGCGCAGGCCTGCCCCGTGTCTTTTTGCGTTTGCCATTCGACCATTCGCCATCGAATGCAAACCTGACCTTGTGCGATAATGGTTGGTGAACTGGCGTTGCCACGCCGGTCGCATCGCGTGTTTCCCCGGCACGCCATGCCCCAAGCATTCCTTCGCCGGCCGGCGCCGCCCCTGCGGTTGCCGGCGGCGACGACCCACATGTAAGGAGGTTTCCGTGTCCGATCCCAAGACCGTCAAGCTGGTGGATGAGTCGAGCAAGCGCAGCAGCGAACTGCCGCTGATCAGCGGCACGCTCGGTCCGGCGTGCATCGACATCGCCACGCTGTACAAGGACACCGGCCACTTCACCTACGACCCCGGCTACGGCTCGACCGCCAGCACCAAGAGCGCGATCACCTACATCGACGGTGACAAGGGCGTGCTGCTGTATCGCGGCTACCCGATCGAGCAGCTGGCGGAGAGCTCCAGCTTCCTCGAGGTGGCCTACCTGCTGCTCAACGGCGAGCTGCCGAAGCCGGCCGAGTTCGCCACGTTCGAACACGACGTCGCGCATCACACGATGCTGCACGAGTCGCTGAAGAACTTCTTCCAGGGCTTCCACCACGACGCGCATCCGATGGCGATGCTGGCCGCCGCGGTGGCCTCGCTGTCGGCGTTCTACCACGACGACCTCAACGTGGACGACCCGGCCGACCGCAAGCTTGCCGCGATCCGCCTGATCGCCAAGATGCCGACGATCGCCGCTGCCTGCTACCGCTACTCGATCGGCTGGCCGATGCGCTATCCGCGCAACAACCTGGAGTACGTCGACCGCTTCCTGCACATGATGTTCGAGGTGCCTAGCGAGCCGCTGCAGATGAGCCCGGTCGCGGCCAAGGCGCTGGATCTGCTGTTCATCCTGCATGCCGACCACGAGCAGAACGCGTCCACCTCGACCGTGCGCCTGGTCGGCTCCACCGGTGCGAACCCGTACGCGTCGATCGCCGCCGGCATCACCGCGCTGTGGGGCCCCGCGCATGGCGGCGCCAACGAGGCCGTGCTCAAGCAGCTGCAGGAGATCGGCACGCCGGACAACGTCGAGTCGGCGATCCTGCGCGCGAAGGACAAGAACGACAGCTTCCGCCTGATGGGCTTCGGCCATCGCGTGTACAAAAACTTCGATCCGCGCGCGAAGATCATCCGCGAAATGTGCCACAAGGTGCTGGCCGAGCTGGGCGTCAACGACCCGCTGCTGGACGTGGCGATGAAGCTGGAAGAGGCGGCGCTGAAGGACGAGTACTTCGTCGAGCGCAAGCTGTACCCGAACGTCGACTTCTATTCCGGCATCATCTACAAGGCGCTGGGCATTCCCACCGAGATGTTCACCGTGATGTTCGCGATCGCGCGTACTGCCGGCTGGATCGCGCACTGGATCGAGCAGCACGAAACGCCCGGATCGCGCATCGGTCGCCCGCGCCAGGTCTATACCGGCGCCGACGTGCGCAACTACGTGCCGACCGCCAAGCGCTGATCGCCCGCGCCGTGCCAACAAAAAGCCCCGGCCTCAGCCGGGGCTTTTTGTGCAGCAAGCCGGGCCGGCTCAGCGCAAGGCTGCGCTGAGCCGCTGCTCGAAGGCATCGCCGACGTCCTCGTCGAGCAGCATTTCCACCTGGGCCAGCGAGGCGCGCCGCATCGGCCGGTCGTCGGCGCGGTCCAGCGGGGCCTGGCGCAGCGCATCGCGCGGCAGCACGGTGAGATCGAACGGCAACTCGTCGGCGGCAAACAGCAGCACCGGGTATTCGGGCTGGTCGTCGCGGCTGTAGCGCAGCCGGCGCACCTGGGTCTCGATCGGCACGCCGCGCTCGCGCAGGTACAGCCCGACCGCTTCCGGGTCGTCGCTGTATACGTGCAGGCAGACCGCCGAATGCGCGTCGGCGGTGCCTTCGAGCACGCTGCCGACCAGGCGCGGCTCGAACGCGGCCAGGAAACGCATCGCCTCGACCGCCGCCTCGCGGCGCTGGCGCAGCAGTTGCGGCTGGCTGTCGGCGAGGAACAGGCGCTGGTGTTCGCGCAAGGCCTGCTCGACCTCCAGGTTGCGCGGCAGCGCTTGGTTGTCGAGGATGCCCAGCCGCTCGGCGGCCTTCAGCTTGGCGTGGTGGAAGTCGCGGATGCCGTGTTCGCTCATCAGCCTTGCGGCTTCCTGGGCGACCCGCAGGCGGTTGCGCTGCAGGCGGTCGTGCGCGTGGATGCGGTGGTGGTCGCCTCGGGACATGGCGCGCTCCTCATCGATCGGTAACCGGCAGCTTCCTCTTGCCGGAAGCCGCGTCGAAGGCTCAGAAGATGTCGTAGGCGTGCTGCTGGTCCTGTTCCTTCTGCTGGGCGGCCTGGCTGCGCAGCCGGTCGACGTCTTCCACCTTGAACATCTCGTTGATGCCGTCCGGATCGTCCGACGAGGCGGGCAGGCCGCTGTCGCGGTTGATCCATACCGTACTGATTCCCGGCGGCATCGGCAACGTGCTCGACGGTTGTCCCTTCAGCACACTGCCCATGTAGGACATCCAGATCGGCAGCGCGGCCCTGGCGCCGAACTCGCCGCGGCCGAGCGAGTTGTAGTTGTCGAAGCCCACCCACACGGCGGTCGACAGCTCGCCGTCGAAACCGACGAACCAGGCGTCGCGGTGGTCGTTGGTGGAGCCGGTCTTGCCGGCCAGATCGTCGCGACCCAGCGCGCGTGCGGCCGAGCCGGTGCCACGCAGGATCACGTCCTTCATCAGCGAGGTCACCAGGTAGTCGTTGCGCGCCTCGATCACGTGCGGCGCGAGCACCGGCGGGTGCGCGCCGTCGCCGTGCGCGTCGGCAGGCAGTACCGCGTCGCCGACGCCATCGATGCTGCTGGATCCAGCGGGTGCCGCAGACGAGGTGCTGGCGAGGTTGTTGGCCGGTGTGGGATTCATTCCGGCCGGTGGCGGCCCGGGCGGCTGCGTGTCGAGCAGGCGCTCCTGGCAGTTGCGGCAGGCGCGCGCGGGGTTGGCCACGTAGACCGCCTGGCCGTTGCGGTCGTCGATTTCGTGGATGAAGTACGGCGTGACCAGGTAGCCGCCGTTGGCGAACACCGCGTAGCCGCGCGCCATGCCCATCGGTGACACCGAGGCGGTGCCCAGCGCCATCGACAGGTTGGCGGGCATCGCGTCCTGCGAGAAGCCGAAACGGGTGGCGTACTCGCGCATGTAACGCACGCCGACGGCATCGAGCAGGCGCACCGAGACCAGGTTCTTCGACTGCACCAGCGCTTCGCGCAGGCGCATCGGCCCGGCGAACTTGTCGTCGTCGTTGGAGGGCGTCCAGATGCCGTTCGGGCGCGAGGGGTCGGGCAGGGCGAGCGGCGCATCGTTGATGATCGAGGCTGGGGTGAAGCCGCGCTCGAACGCTGCCGAGTACAGGTAGGGCTTGAAGCTGGAGCCGGGCTGGCGCGCCGCCATCACGGCCCGGTTGAACTTGCTGCGCACGAAGTTGAAGCCGCCCACCAGCGCCTGGATCGAGCCGTCCTCCGGCGCGATCGAGGCCAGCGCGGCCTGCGCCTCGGGGATCTGCGCCAGCTGCCACTCGCCCTTGTCGTCGCGCGCCAGCCGGATGATGTCGCCGCGCTTGAGCACGCCGTCGACGCGGGTCGGCGCCGCGCCAACACGGTCGTCGCTGATGTGCGGACGCGCCCAGCTGACGGCGGCCAGGTCGAGGATCACGCTCTCGCGACTGGACAGGTAGACCGTGGCCTGCTTCGCGTCGCTGGCGGTGACGACGCCCGGCTGCATGCCGGAGACGCTGGCGTAGGCGGACAGCAGGCCGTCGAGGTCCGCCTCGCCGGCGCCGGCCGGCAGGTCCTGGTGGGCCTCCGGTCCGCGCCAGCCGTGCCGGCGGTCATAGGCGACCAGCCCGTCGCGCAGTGCTTCCACGGCGGCTTGCTGGCGGCTGCTCTGCAGCGTGGTCCTGACCACGTAACCCTCGGTCAGCGCATCGTTGCCGAAGCGGTCGAGCACCTGCCGGCGCACCATCTCGGCCAGGTAAGGGGCATCCACCTCGATCGGCTGCTCATGCGGGTAGGCATGGTTCGGCTCGGCGATCGCCTGTTCGTACACGGCCCGGGTGATGTAGTCGTGGCGCAGCATTTCGCCCAGTACCCAGTTGCGCCGGGCCATCGCCCGCTTCGGGCTGTTGATCGGATTGACCGCCGAGGGCAGCTGGAAGGTCGAGGCGATCAGTGCGCATTCGGCCACGGTCAGCTGGTCCAGCGTCTTGCCGTAGTAATACTCGGCCGCCGCGGCCACGCCGTAGGAGCGGTGGCCGAGGAACATCTTGTTGAGATACAGCTCGAGGATCTGGTCCTTGCTCAGCTCATGCTCGATGCGCAGCGCGATGAAGATCTCGGTGAGCTTGCGCGAATACAGTTTTTCGGGGCTCAGGAAGAAGTTGCGGGCCACCTGCTGGGTGATGGTGGAGCCGCCGGGGCCCTTGTCGCCGCCGGTTACCAGCACATGCCAGCCGGCGCGCGCGATGCCGTGCCAGTCCACGCCGGGGTGGTGGTAGAAGTCCGCGTCCTCGGCCGACAGCACGGCGTGCTTGAGCCGGTCCGGCACGTTCCCGATATCCACCGGGATGCGCCGGGTCTCGCCGAAGCTGGCGATCAGCTTGCCGTCGGCGCTCAGCACGCGCAGCGGCACCTGCATCGGGTAGTTCTTCAGTTCGGCCACCGAGGGGAGCCTCGGGGCGATCAGCCAATACGCCACACCTACCGCGACAACTGCCAGGAGCAAACCGGAAAAGGCCAGGACCAGAGCCCAGCGCAGCAAGCGTTTGAAAATTTGCATGGTGTGGGGATAGCGAGACCTGAGTCAAAACATGACAGAGTATAGATGTAGGAGTATTCCCGGCATGAGGCGCGGTCGAGCAATTGCAAAGGCCGGTCCGCAAAGCAAGGGTCGAGCCAAGGGCGGGGTTCCCCCAAATGTGGCGAGGATCACGCCAATTACTTGAGAAAGTTCCCGTAGACCGTTGCTATTGCGTTATTTTTTCGATTTAATGCCACTGCGTACCCCGCCAGGATTCTGGCTACGGGCGTCAGCGGCAAGGGGGAAACACCGTGGGGCTCTTTACACCGAAGAAGCCGGCGCTGATTGGTGTCGACATCAGTTCGACTGCCGTCAAGCTGCTGCAGTTAAGTCAGGCGGGCGGCCGTTATCGCGTTGAGCATTACGCGGTCGAGCCGTTGCCGCCGAACGCCGTGGTCGAAAAGAACATCGTCGAGATCGAGGCGGTGGGCGATGCGATCCGCCGCGCGCTGGCACGCTCGGGCTCCAAGCTCAAGCACGCCGCCGCCGCGGTGGCCGGGTCGGCCGTGATCACGCGCATCATTCCGATGACCGGCGATCTTTCCGATGACGACCTGGAAGGCCAGATCCAGGTCGAGGCGAACCAGTACATCCCGTACCCGATCGACGAGGTCAGCCTCGACTACGAGGTGCTCGGTCCGGTCCGCGACAACCCCGACATGAACAACGTGCTGCTGGCCGCCTCGCGCACCGAGAACGTCGACATGCGCGTGGCCGCGCTGGACCTGGGCGGGCTCACCGCCGCGGTGATCGACGTCGAGGCGTTCGCGATGGAGAACGCTTTCGCGATGATCGCCGACCAGCTCAACGTGGGCCGTGACGCGTTGGTGGCGGTGGTCGACATCGGTGCCACCATGACCACGCTGTCGGTGCTGCGCAACCAGCGCACGATCTACTCGCGCGAACAGGTGTTCGGCGGCAAGCAGCTGACCGACGAGATCATGCGTCGCTTCGGGCTGTCCTACGAGGAAGCCGGCCGCGCCAAGCGCAAGGGCGGCCTGCCCGAGTCCTACGAGACCGAGGCGCTGGAGCCGTTCAAGGAATCGCTGATCCAGCAGATCAGCCGGCTGCTGCAGTTCTTCTTTGCCGGCAGCGAGTACAGCAAGGTCGACCAGGTGGTGCTGGCCGGCGGTTGTGCCTCGATCGAGGGGCTCGGCCAGATGCTGGAAGAGCAGCTCGGCGTGCCCTGCGTCGTCGCCAATCCGTTGGCCCGCATGTCGCTGTCGCCGCGGGTCCAGGCACAGTCGCTGGCGCAGGACGCCCCCGCGTTGATGATTGCGGTCGGCCTCGCCCTGAGGAGCTTCGACTGATGGCACACGTCAACCTACTTCCGTGGCGCGTCGCACGGCGCAAGCAACGTGAACGCGAGTTCTACATGCAGCTCGCCGCCGCCTTCGTGGCGGGGCTGGGTGTGCTGTTGCTGTGGGTGTTCTGGATGGATCAGCGCATCGACAACCAGAACGATCGCAACACCTACCTGCAGACCGAGATCAAGCAGCTCGACGTGCGCATCGCGAAGATCAAGGATCTGGAGAAGGTGCGCGAACACCTCTTGGCGCGCAAGCAGATCATCGAGCAGCTGCAGGCCGATCGCTCGCAGATGGTGCACCTGTTCGACGAGCTGGTGAAGACGATCCCCGCCAGTGCCCGGCTGAGCGGGCTGAAGCAGAACGGCCAGTCGATGTCGCTCGATGGCGTGGCGCAATCCAACGCCAGCGTTGCCGAATACATGCGCAACATCGAGGGCTCGCCGTGGATGGGGCACGCCGATCTGCGCAAGACCGAAAATACCCATAATGGCAGCCGCATGCCGTACGTGTTCGGCCTGAACGTGACGCTGAGCAAGCCGAAGGCCGACGAGGCCGACGGCAAGACCCCGGTGTTGCCGAACGCTGCCGGCACCGCTGCGGCTTCGACGGCGCCCGCTGCGGCAGCCAAGGCGGCGACCGCTTCGCCGGCGAAGCCCGCGGCAACGACCGCCCCGGAAGCCAAGCCGGTGAGTGCGCCAGCCGCCACGGGAGGTGCCCGGTCATGAGTTTCCTCCACGATATCCAGAACCTCGACCGCAACAACGTCGGTGGTTGGCCGCAAACGGTCAAGATTTTCTTCACCGCGCTGCTGTTCGGCTTCGTACTGCTGGTCGGCTGGTACTTCTTCGTCAGCGACCAGCAGGACAGCCTGAATTCGTTGGCCGGCAAGGAAAACCAGCTCAAGCAGGAGTTCTCCGCCAAGCAGGCCAAGTCGGTCAACCTGGAGGCGCTGCAGCAGCAACTCGACGAGATGCAGGACATGCTGCGCCAGCTGCTGCGCCAGCTGCCCAGCAAGACCGAGATGCCCGAGCTGCTGATCGACATCTCGCAGACCGCGCAGGCCGCCGGCCTGGAGAGCGACCTGTTCCAGCCCGGCCCGGAGACGCCGAAGGACTTCTACGCCGAGAAACCCATTGCGCTGCGCTTCACCGGCACCTACCACCAGTTCGGCACCTTCATCAGCGGCGTGGCCTCGCTGCCGCGGGTGGTGATCCTGACCCTGCACGACGTCTCGCTGACGCCGAAAGCAGCGGGCAAGGACGGCACCTCGGGCGGCCAGCTGGTCCTGCAAGGTACGGTGAAGACCTACCGCTACCTGGATGACGAGGAAAGCGCCGCCGCGAACAAGGGCAAGCCGGCCGGGGGGGCGAAGTGATGAAGAACCTTGTTGTCGTCAAACCCGCCAACGTCGCACGGCTGGTGCTGATGCTTGGCGCCGCGCTGGTGCTGGCCGGTTGCACCCGCGGCATGTCGGATCTGCGCACCTGGGTTGCCCAGGAAAAAGCCAAGAAGGGCGCACCGATCCAGCCGTTGCCTGTGATCAAGACCTTCGAGACCTTTACCTACAGCGACCAGGACCGGCGTGACCCGTTCAGCCCGAGCACGGCCGAGCTGGACAACAGCGTCGCCACCAGCGGCCCGCGGCCGGACGCCAATCGCGCCAAGCAGCCGCTGGAGCTGTTCGCGCTGGACAGCCTGAAGATGGTCGGCACAGTCGGTACCGGCGCGAGCATGGAAGTGCTGGTCAAGGACCCGGGTGGTGTGATCCATCGCGTCCATGTCAACGAATACATGGGCCAGAACTACGGGCACATCACGGCGATCAGCGAAGACCATATCGACCTGGTCGAGCTGGTATCCAACGGTAATGGTGGCTGGATGGAACGTCCGGCCAGCATCGCGCTCGACGCGAAATAGGTAGACAGGGGCTGATGCAATGACCAACCAAATCCAATCCGTCCGGGGCCGTGTCATGCGCCATGCGAGCCGTTACATCTTGATGGGCCTGCTGATCGCCGGCGCCACCTGGGCCAGCGCTGCGATGGCAGCCACCACCACGCTGAAGAACATCAGCTACGACGCACTGCCCGGCGGCAGCGTCGAGCTGCACATGGACTTCGGCGATGGCCCGGTGCCGCAGCCGAAGATCTTCACCACCGGCAATCCGCCGCGCATCGCGGTCGACTTCGCCGACACCGACAATGCGGCTCCGCGTCACCTGGACATCGGCAAGGGCTCGACCTCCGGCGTATCCGCCGTGGCCGCCGGCGGCCGCACCCGCGTGGTGGTCGAGCTGATGCGCGAGTCGAGTTACCGCTCGCGCGTCGAGGGCAACAGCCTGGTGCTGACGGTCAACAACGGCAGCACGGACCAGTCGGTGACCACCGCCTCCACGATCGACCCGACCAAGGCCTTGCCGTCGTCGGCGGCCGGTCCGGCCATCTCCAACATCGACTTTCGTCGCGGCCCGAACGGCGAAGGCCGCGTGCTGATCGACTTCAGCGGCAGCGGCGCGAATGCCGAAATGACCCGCAAGGGTGACAAGGTGCTGGTCACCATCGACCATGCCAACCTGCCGGCCAACCTCGCCCAGCGTCTGGATACGCTGGACTTCGCCACCCCGGTGCAATCCATCGTCACCCGCGCGGGCATGGGCGGCGGCGCGCGCATGGAGATCGCGGTCAAGGGCAACGTCGAGACCTCAGCCTACCAGACCGCCGACCAGTACGTGGTCGAAGTGGCGCCGAAGAAGGCCGACGCCAGTAAGGACGCCAAGCTGGCCCGGCTGGGCCAGGAGCCGAGCTACAACGGCAAGCGCGTCACCTTCAACTTCCAGGACATCCCGGTGCGCTCGGCGCTGCAGCTGATCGCCGACATCTCCGGGCTCAACCTGGTCGCCTCCGACAGCGTCGGCGGCAGCGTCACCCTGCGCCTGGTCAACGTGCCGTGGGATCAGGCGCTGGACGTGATCCTGCGCGCCAAGAGCCTGGACAAGCGCCGCAACGGCAACGTGGTGTGGGTCGCGCCGCAGGCCGAGTTGGCCAAGTACGAGCAGGACCTCGCCGACGCCAAGCTGAAGGCGCAGGACACCGCCGAACTGATCACCGACTACGTGCCGATCAGCTACGGCAAGGCGTCCGACATCGCCAAGCTGCTGACCAGCGGCAGCATGCAGGGCGGCGGCGGCAGCAGCGGCGGCAACACCCAGCGCGGCTTCCTGTCGCCGCGCGGCAGCGTCTCGTTCGACGAGCGCACCAACACGCTGCTGCTCAACGACACGCCGGAGAAGATCAGGCAATTGCGTGAGCTGATCGCGGTGCTGGACAAGCCGGTGCAACAGGTGCTGATCGAGTCGCGCATCGTGGTCGCCAGCGACGACTTCACCCGCGAGCTGGGCGCGAAGTTCGGCGTCAACGGCCGCATCAATAACACCGAGTTCCAGAACGCCGCCGCCGCCACGCCGGCGCTGACCGCCGGCCTCGGCGGCGGCAACGTGACCTCGGGCGGCCTCAACGTGAACCTGCCGGTCACCCCGGCGGCCGGCAGCTTCGGCCTGGCCATCCTCGGCGCGAACTACGCGATCGACCTGGAACTCTCCGCGGCGCAGACCGAGGGTCGTGGCGAAGTGATCTCCAGTCCGCGCGTGATCACCGCCAACCAGCAGGAAGCGGTGATCCGCCAGGGCCAGGAAATCGGCTACGTCACGTTCCAGAACAGCGCCGGCAGCGGCGCCGGCAGCGGCACCGCCACGGTGCAGTTCAAGGACGCCGTGCTGGAGCTGAAGGTGACCCCGACGATCACCGCCGACAACCGCGTCTACCTGATGATCAACGTCAAGAAGGATGCGCTGGCCGGCTACGTGGACGCCCCGGGTAGCGGCAAGATCCCGACCATCGACACCCGCGAGATCAACACCTCGGTGCTGGTCGACAACGGGCAGACCGTGGTGCTGGGCGGCATCTACGAGATCAACAAGGCCAACACGATGACCAAGGTGCCCGGCCTGGGCGACATCCCCGGCGTCGGCGTGCTGTTCCGCAAGACCTCGCGGACCAACACCAAGGCCGAGCTGCTGATCTTCGTGACGCCGCGCATCCTCAGCGACACGCTGCAGTAAGCGCGCAAGCTTGCAGTGAAAGAGGCGGCTTCGGCCGCCTCTTTTTTTGTGCGCGCCGGCCAGGCTGCCGGAGGCCGATTAAACTTCCGGCGTTGCCGATGGTCTGTAGCACGCCATCCGGTCCGGCCTGCGCCCCGCCGCGCGCCGGGTCGCGCCGCTGTCACGTCAAGAACGGAACCCGCTCATGGATATGCCCGAAACCCCAGCACCAAGCCGCCTGCAACAGTCGTTCGCGCAGCTGCGCGACGACCTGCAGCAATGCATCATCGGCCAGCCGCACCTGATCGACTGCCTGCTGGTGGCCTTGCTGGCCGACGGCCACCTGCTGGTCGAGGGTGCGCCGGGCCTGGCCAAGACCACCGCAGTGAAGGCGCTGGCGGCGCGCATCGAGGCGGATTTCCACCGCGTGCAGTTTACCCCCGACCTGCTGCCGGCCGACCTCACCGGCACCGACGTGTTCCGCCCGCAATCCGGCAGCTTCGAGTTCGAGCGCGGCCCACTGTTCCACAACATCGTCCTGGCCGACGAGATCAACCGTGCTCCGGCCAAGGTGCAGTCCGCGTTGCTGGAGGCGATGGCCGAGCAGCAGATCACCGTCGGCCGCCGCACCTGGCCGCTGCCCGAGCTGTTCATGGTGATGGCGACGCAGAACCCGATCGAGCAGGAAGGCACGTTCGCCCTGCCGGAGGCCCAGCTCGACCGCTTTCTGATGCATGTGACGATCGGCTATCCGGATGCGGTCGCCGAACTGGCGATACTCAAGTTGGCGCGTGAGCAGGCCAGTCGTCGCGCGCATCCCGTTGCCAAGCCACCGGCGTTGCTCAGCCAGACCGACGTGTTCGCCGCGCGCGATGCGGCGATGGCGGTGCACATGGCGCCGGCGCTGGAGGAGTACCTGACCCAGCTGGTGCTGGCCACCCGCGATGCCGGCCGCTACGGGCCGGAACTGAAGCGCTGGATCGCCTGGGGTGGCAGCCCGCGCGCCACCATCGCGCTGGACCGCTGTTCGCGTGCGCACGCGTGGCTGGCCGGTCGCGATTACGTGCTGCCGGAAGACGTGCACGCGATCGCCCACGAAGTGCTGCGGCATCGCGTGCTGCTCAGCTACGAGGCGGAGGCCGAGGGCGTGCGGCCGGACCAGGTGATCGCTCGTCTGCTGGATCTCGTGCCGCTGCCGTGAACGCCGTCGCTTCACATCGCGCGGACGGCGACGGCCGCAGCCGGGTTGCGCTGGCCGAGCTGATTGCGCTGCGTGCGCGGGTCGGCCGCGTACGCATGGCGCCGCTGCTCAGCCGTGCCGCGCGCAGCGGCCAGCAGTCCAGCCGTCTATACGGCCGTGGCATGGACTACGCCGAGTCGCGCGTCTACCAGGCCGGCGACGACGTGCGTCGGCTCGACTGGCGGCTCACCGCGCGCAGCGGCAAGCTGCACACCAAACTGTTCCAGGAAGATCGCGAAGGCTGCCTGCTGATCCTGCTCGATACCCATGCCAGCATGCGTTTCGGCACGCGGGCGCGCTTCAAGTCGGTGCAGGCGGCGCGCGCCGCCGCCGCCGCCGCGTGGTACGCGGTGCGCGCCGGCGAGCGGGTCGGGGTGATGGCGTTTGGCCACGCCGATCAGTTGCTGCGGCCGCAGGCCGGGTCGCGCGGTGCCCTGGCGGTGTGCGGCGCGCTGGCCGAGTGGGATGCACAGGCCGCGTCCGATCGCCTCGAGCCGTTGTCCGATGCGCTGGCCCGCGCCAGCCGCGTGCTGCATGGTGCCAGCCGCGTGCTGCTGGTCAGCGACGGATTCAGCTGTGACGCGTCGGCGCGACAGCGCTTGCTCGACCTGGGCCGGCATGCCGGGGTCAGCGTGCTGGTGGTGGCCGATGCGCTGGAACTGGCACCGGCCCCACCGGGACGCTATCCGCTGGAACATGCCGGCGAACGTTGCGAAGTGTTGTTGCAGTCCGAGCGTCAGCGCAGCGATTTCCAGCGTGCGCTGGGTGCCGGCCCGGCCCGGCTGGGTGAGCTGGCGCAATCGCTGGGCTTGCGCTGGAACAGCATCGACACCACCGCCGATGCGTTCGACGCGGTCAGCGGCCTGCTTGGCGCGCGGAGGCCGGCGCGATGATGCCGTCGTCCGCCCAGCCCGCGTCGTTGCCCGGTCCGCCATTGCGCGATATCCACCTGCCGCCCGAGCCGTTCTGGTGGCCGCCGGCGCCGGGCTGGTGGACGCTGGCCGTGCTACTGTTGGCGCTGCTGCTGGCCGGCATCTGGTGGTGGCGACGGCAGCGCCGCACGCTTCGTCAACGCCGACAGGTGCTCGGCGAACTCGATCGACTCGCACAGCAGCATCGGCACGACGGCGATGGGCTTGCGTTGGCGAGTGCGCTGCACCAGTTGCTCCGACGAGTGGCGCGCCAACATGATGCGCAGGCCACGCGACAACGCGGCGACGCCTGGCGGCAGACGCTGATGCGGGTGCCGGTCGATGCCGCCACGCTGCAGCAACTGCTGGCGCTGGACCAGCAGATCTATCGACCCCCCGCATCGTTCGACCATGCAGCCAGCGTGGCGGCCGTGCGGGCGTGGCTGCGGCTGGCGTTGAAGCCGGCGAGCTGGAAGCCGGCCGCGATGGAGCACGCCGATGGCTGAGTTCGCCTGGCCCTGGGTGATCGTGCTGCTGCCGCTGCCGTGGCTGCTGCGCCGCTGGCTGCGTCCGGCCGCGCCCGGGCAGGCGCTGCATCTGCCGCAGCCGGGTGTGCGATTGGCTACCGTCGCCAGCAGCCGCGCGCATGGCACCACACCGTGGCTGCTGGCGCTGGCCTGGTTGTGCCTGCTGGCCGCGGCGGCGCGGCCGCAATGGGTGGGGCCGCCGCAGGCGCAGCAGCGCAGCGGGCGCGCCCTGCTGCTGGCGGTGGACCTGTCCGGCAGCATGCGCACCGGCGACATGCAGCTGGCCGGCCAGGACGTCAGCCGCTTCGGCGCGGTCGAGGCGATCGCCGGCGATTTCATCAGCCGTCGCAGCGGCGACGAGATGGGGCTGATCCTGTTCGGCAGCCAGGCCTTCCTGGTGACGCCGCTGACCTACGACCTCAGTGCAGTGCGCGCGCAGCTGCAGGGCGCGGCGGTGGGACTGGCCGGCACCGAAACGGCGATCGGCGACGCCATCGCGGTGGCGGTGAAGCGGCTGGCCGCGCTGCCCGAGCAGGCGCGCGTGCTGGTGCTGCTCACCGACGGCGTCAACAACGCCGGCAGCATCGCGCCGCGCGATGCGGCGCGCGCGGCGAAGGCGGCCGGCGTGCGCATCTACACCATCGGCATCGGCGCCACGCGCATGCGCATCCCCGGTTTCTTCGGCAGCCAGCTGGTCAATCCCTCGGCCGACCTCGATGCGGACATGCTCACCGACATCGCCACGCAGACCGGCGGGCGCTTCTTCCGCGCCACCGACAGCGGCGAGCTGGCCGATGCGTATCGCGCGATCGACGCGCTGGAACCGATGCCGCAGCACGGCCCCAGCCTGCGTCCGCGGCATGAGCTGTTCCGCTGGCCGTTGCTGGCCGCGATCGCGCTGCTGTTGCTGGTGATCGTGCCGCGCCGCTTCACGCGCACGCGGAGGTTGCTCGCATGAGCGAGCTGCTGCAGCAATTCCATTTCCTGCGGCCGTGGTGGCTGGCTGCGCTGCTGTTGTTGCCGCCGCTGGGTTGGCTCGGCGTGCGCCGCAACGTGGCGCAGGTGGAGCTGTCGCGGCTGGTCGACGCCGAGTTGCTGCCGCATCTGTTGCGCGGGCGTGCCGGCAACCGCAGCCTGCCGCTGTGGCTGTTCGCGCTGGGCTGGACGCTGTGCGCGCTGGCGCTGGCCGGGCCGACCTGGAGCCGCGTCGAGCAGCCGCTGTACGCCAGCCGCGCGGCGCAGGTGGTGGCGATCTCGCTGTCGCAGCGCATGCTGGCGCGCGACGTGGCGCCGAGCCGGCTCGACCGCACGCGCTACAAGGCGCGCGACCTGCTGCACGCCAACCAGGATGGGCTCAACGCGCTGGTCGGCTACGCCGGCGAGGCCTTCGTGGTGGCGCCGCTGACCTCCGATGCGCACAGCCTCGACGACCTGCTCGAGGCGATGGCGCCGGACACCATGCCGGTGGACGGCGACAACGCGGCGGCGGCGATCGAGCGCGGCGTGGCGCTGATCCAAGGCGGCAAGGTCAGCGGCGGTTCGCTGGTGCTGATCACCGACCAGGCCGATGCCGCGGCCGCGGCTGCGGCGCGCAAGGCGAACGCCACCGGTGTGCGAGTGTCGGTGCTTGGCGTAGGTACGCCGCAGGGCGGGCCGGTGCCGTTGCCCGATGGCGGCTTCGTGCGCGATGCGCAGGGCGGCATGCTGCTGGCCCGTCGCGACGATGCCGCGCTCGCTGCGCTGGCCGCGGCCGGCGGCGGTCGCTACGTGGCGATGAGCGCGGACCAGCGCGACGTCGACGCGCTGCATGCGCAACTGCGCAGCGCGAAGGCCACGCTGGCCGACGGGCAGGTCGGCGACGCCTGGCAGGATCGCGGCGCGTGGCTGCTGCTGCCGTTGCTGCTGGTCGTGGCGCTGGCGTTCCGCCGCGGCTGGCTGCTGTTGCTGCCGCTGGTCGTACTGCCGTTATGGCCGGGTGCGGCCGAAGCGACGACGTGGCACGACCTGTGGCAGCGCCGCGACCAGCAGGCTGCCCAGGCCTTGCATGCGGGCGACGCGAAGCAGGCGCAACAGCTCGCGCGCGATCCCGCCTGGCGGGGCGCGGCGGCGTATCGCGCCGGCGACTACGCTGCCGCGGCGCAGGCCTTGCAACAGGCGCCCGGCGGCGACGCGGCGTACAACCTCGGCAACACGCTGGCGAAGCAGGGCGCGTACCAGAAGGCGCTTGCGGCTTACGATCATGCGCTGCAGCTCGACCCGGCCAACGCCGACGCGAAGGCGAACCGCCAGGCGGTCGAGGACTGGCTGCGCCAGCAACAGCAGCCGTCGGACCAGAAGGAACACGAGGGCCACGGCGGCAAGCAAAACCAGTCGTCGCAGGGCGAGCAGGGCAAGAGCGGCAAGCAGGATGCGAAGGATCAGTCATCCGCAGCGAACGACGCCGAGCCATCCGACCAGCCGGGCCGTGATGGCAAGTCGCAGGCGCAGGATCAGTCCGGCAAGAACGCATCGCAGCAGGGCAAGTCCGAGCAGGGTGGCGCCGATCAGCCCAAACCGCAGACCACACAGCAGCAGGCAGAGCAGCAGGCGCAGGCGGAACAGGCGCAACAGGCATTGAAGCAGCAGATGGACGCCGCGCTGGCAAAGCCGGGCGAGAGCAAGGCCGAGCACCAACTCGGCGCGCTGGCCAAGGACGATCCGCAGGCGAAGCTGCCGGCCGACCTGCGCCACGCCCTGCAGCGCGTGCCGGACGACCCCGGCGCCCTGCTGCGGCGCAAGTTCGAACTGGAATACCAGCAGCGCCACGGCGGCGCACCGAGCGAGGATGGACAGCCGTGATGTTTCGACATGTCGTATGCAGTTGTTTGCTGATGCTGGCGCTGATCCCGGCGCTGGCCAGTGCGGTCGAGGTGACCGCCACGCTGGATCGCGACCACGTGCAACTGGGCGAGACGGTGACGCTCAACGTGCGCGTCCAGGGCGACACCGGCGGCGTCGCCGCGCCCGACCTGCGCGCGCTGAGCCAGGACTTCCAGTTGCTCGGCACTTCGCAGAACAACAGCCTCAGCGTGATCAACGGCCAGGCCAGCTCCGAACTGACCTTCGGCGTGGCATTGCGTCCGCGCCACGTCGGCGTGCTGCAGATTCCCGCCCTGAGCGTGGCCGGCAGCCGCACCGCGCCGCTGCAGCTCACCGTGACGGCGCCGGATCCGGCCACGGCCGCCACCACGCAGCGCGACGTCTTCATGGAATCGCAGATCGAGCCGGCGCACGGCTACGTCGGCCAGCAGCTGACCTACGTGGTGCGCCTGTACTACGCCAACCGCATCGGCGGCGACGCGCCGCAACCACCGCAGGTCGACGGCGTGGAAGTCAGCGCGCTCGGCAAGGGCCTGAACTACGACGCCGAGCGCGGCGGCCGTACCTATCACGTGCTGGAACAGCGCTACGCGCTGATCCCGCAGCACGCCGGCCAGGTCGAGATTCCCCCGGTGGATTTCCAGGGCGAGGCCGCCGACCCGCGCGATCCCAACAGCTTCTTCGGCGCCACCGTGCCGGTCAGTGCCAGCGCACCGGCGCAGACGATCACGGTGAAACCGGCGCCCGCCGACTGGGGCGGCAGCGCGTGGCTGCCGGCACGCCAGCTGAGCCTGAGCCTGGACGGCTGGCCCACCGCGCAGAATGCGCCGCCACGGGTCGGCCAACCGCTCAACCTCACCATGAACCTGCAGGCCAGCGGGCTGTCGTACGAGGCGCTGCCGGCGCTGAGCCTGCCGCCGCTGGACGGCGCCACGGTGTATCCGGACAAGCCGGTCACCGGCAACCGCCAGGACGGCCAGTGGATCATCGGCCGGCGCCAGCAGTCGTTCGCGATCGTGCCCGAACGCGCCGGCACGCTGACCATTCCCGCCACCACACTGAAGTGGTGGAACGTGCTGACCGACAAGTTGGAAGTGGCGCAGATCCCGGCGCACAGCGTCAGCGTGCTGCCGGCGATCAGTGCGGCGGCCACGCCGCCGCCCGCCGCACCGGCGGCGGTGCACGGCGCCGCGGCCGCGCCAGCCGGCACCGCCGCCGCGCCAGCCTCCACGCCATGGCGCTGGATCGCGCTGGCCAGCCTCGGCCTGTGGCTGCTCAGCGCGCTGGCCTGGTGGCTGTGGCGGCGTCGCCGGCGCGCGTCGTCGGTGACGCCGGCGGCGGCGCGCACCTCGGTGCGCAGTGGCCAGCTGGCCTTCCTCGCCGCGGCGCGCGGCAGCGATCCGGCCGCGCAGGCGCGCACCCTGCTGGCATGGGCGCGCGCGGAGCGGCCGGCGATCCAGCACCTGGGCGAACTGGCCACGGCACTGGACGACGCGGCGCAGCGCGCCGTCATCGACGCCTTGCAGCAGCTCCGCTACGCCGACACAGCGCCGCCGGACGCCGGGGCGAACCTGGCCGAGGCGTTCAAGCGCGGCTTCGCCTGGCGTGCCACGGCGGTGGCCAGCGAGGACTCCGGGTTGCCGCCGCTGTATCCGTTCAAGCTGCACTGAGCGGCTTGCGCTGCGGGGGCGCTGCCTCGCCTGGTCGGGGCGGTGTCCGCCTACGGCGCCAGCGCCTGCTGAAACACCGCGCGCATGGCGTCGCTGAAGCAGCACAGCGTCACCTCGATGTCGTCGTCCGCAGCAGCCAGCGCGTCGCGCAAGGTGGCCACCGCCACCGCGGCGGCCTGCGCGGCGGGGTAGCCGTAGACGCCGCAGCTGATCGCCGGAAACGCGATCGTGCGCAGCGCCCGTTCGCGCAGCAGGCGCAGCGCGTTGCGGTGGCAACGCGCCAGCAATTCGGCTTCGCCCTCGTCGCCGCCGTGCCAGACTGGCCCCACCGTGTGGATCACCCAGCGCGCGGGCAGCGCGAAGCCGGGCGTGATGCGCGCCTCGCCGATGGGGCAGCGCACGCCGGGAGCGATCTCCGGCAACGCGCGGCAGGCCTTGAGCAGGGCCGGGCCGGCGGTGCGGTGGATCGCGCCGTCCACGCCGCCGCCGCCGAGCAGGCCGGAGTTGGCCGCGTTGACGATGGCGTCCGGCGCCAGGCGAGTGATGTCGGCATGAATGACTTTGATGGGCATGGATCGACGGCTTACCTTATGCTTCGGGCAGGCATTGGCGCGGCGGAGCGGCAACGGATCATGGCGAAAACGGAAGACCTTTCCTTCGGCTACCTGCTCAGCGACGTGACCTTGCTGTTCCGCAAGCACTTCGACCGGCGCGCGGTGAAATTCGGCCTGACCCGCGCGCAGTGGCGTGCGACCAAGGTGTTGTACCACCGCGAAGGCCTGCGGCAAACCGAGCTGGCCGAGTTTCTGGAAATGGAGCCCATTGCGGTGGGCCGGGTGATCGACCGCCTGCAGGCGGCAGGCTTCGTCGAGCGCCGGCCGGATCCGAAAGACCGGCGCGCCTGGCGGCTGTACGTCACCGAGCAGGCGCGCGTGATCGTGGGCGACATGGAGATCATCGCGCGCGAGCTGCGCAAGGATGCCACCCGCGGCATCGACCACGACGAGCTGCAGCAGGCGCTGGCGGTGATCGGCCGGATCAAGGACAACCTGCTGGCGCTGGAGCAGGGCGACGGCACGTCCTGAGGCGCGCCTGCGGCGGTGCTGGCCAGTGCCATCGGTCGGGGGCCTGCGCAGCGGAAATCGCGGCATAGTGGCGCTTGGTGCGTCTCGCGCCGGGTCAACCCGAAGCCGCTGGGCGCGTTGTCACGGGCTTGGTGCGTGCTCATCCGCCTGGCGGTTCCCCGACCGCATCAACCCGCATCGCCACCGCGCGTGGCGCGAAGATCGAGAAGCTCTCGCGCATGTCCTGGAAAAAAATCGCCCTCGTCGTGGCCGCCTTGCTGGCGGTCGCCCTGGCCATGCACTTCAGCCGCGGCCGCGGCGACAGCAGCAAGGCCGCCAGGGCACCGGCCGCGGTGCCGGTCGAGGTGGCCAGCGCCACCCGGGGCGACGTCGAGCTGTCGCTGAAGCTGGTCGGCCGGGTCGAGGCCTGGTCGACGGTGAGCCTGCGCGCGCGGGTCTCCGGCCAGCTCCAGTCGCTGTCGTTCACGCCCGGCGCGCTGGTGCGCAAGGGCAGCATGCTGGCGCAGATCGACCCGCGGTTGCTGCGAGCGCAGCTGGACCAGGCACGCGGCAGCGTGGCGCGCGACCTGGCACTGCTGCAGAAGGCGCAGGCCGACCAGCGGCGCTACGCCGACATGCTGGGCAAGGGCTTCGTCTCGAAGGCGGACTACGACCTGTACCAAGCCAACCTGGCGGTGGCCCGCGCCACCCTGCAGAGCGACCGTGCCGCGCAGGAACTGGCGCAGACCCAGCTCGACTACGCGCGCATCGTCGCCCCGTTCGACGGCATCACTGGCGCGCCGCTGGTCTGGCCTGGCGCGCAGATCAGTGCCGACAGCACCGACATCGTGGTGCTCAACCAGGTCGAGCCGGTGCGCGTGGCGTTCAACATTCCCGAGGACAGCCTGCCCGCCGTGCGCGCCGCGCTGGCCAGCGGCGCGGTCGCTGTGCAGGTGACCGTTTCCGGCGACAAGGGCACGCCGCTGGCCGGCACGCTGGAATTCATCGACAACGCAGTCGACGCCACCACCGGCACGATCGTGCTGAAGGCGCGCTTCGACAACGCCGGGCATCGGCTCACCCCCGGCCAGTTCGTGCAGGTGAGCCTGCCCACCACGCGCCTGGCCAACGTGGTCAGCGTGCCGGTGCATGCGCTGCAAAGTTCCAGCGGCGGCAATTTCGTGTTCGTGCTCGGCGCCGACGGCAAGGTGCGGCAGCGCTTCGTCACCCCCGGGCCGACCAGCGGCGGCCGTACCGTCATCGACAAGGGCCTGAAGGCCGGCGAGCAGGTGGTCACCGAAGGCCAGATGCTGCTGGTCGACGGCAGTGCCGCCGTCGTCAAGGGGTGATCGGATGAATATCCCCGAGCTCTGCATCCGCCGCCCGGTGATGACCACGCTGCTGATGACGGCGCTGCTGGTGTTCGGTATCGTCGCCTATCCGCAGCTGCCGGTGAACGAGCTGCCGAACGTCGATTTCCCCACCATCAGCATCAGTGCCAGCCTGCCCGGCGCCTCGCCGGAGACGATGGCCTCGGCGGTGGCCACGCCACTGGAGGGGCGACTGTCGGCCATCGCCGGGATCAGCTCGATGAGCTCGACCAGCGCGCTGGGCTCCACCTCGATCACGCTGAGCTTCGAGCTGGACCGCAACATCGACGCGGCGGCGCAGGACGTGCAGGCGGCGATTTCCTCGGCGCTGCGCCAGCTGCCGCGGGAGATGAGCACGCCGCCCACGTTCCGCAAGGTGAACCCGGCCGACGCGGCGATCCTGTACCTGGCGATGAGCTCCTCCACGCTGCCGCTGACCCAGGTCGACGAGTACGCCGAGACCGAGCTGGCGCAGCAGCTGTCGATGATCGACGGCGTGGCCCAGGTGAACGTGTATGGCTCGCAGAAGTACGCGGTGCGGATCGGCGTGGACCCGGACCGGCTGGCCGCGGCCGGCATCGGCATCGACCAGGTGCAGAGCGCGATCGCCGACGCCAACGTCAACCAGTCCACCGGCTCGCTGTACGGCAGGCGCCAGCAGTTGCCGATACGCAGCGACGGCCAGCTGCTGCGCGCGGCCGCCTACAACGACGTGGTGGTGGCGTACCGCAACGGCGCACCGGTGCACGTGGGCGACATCGGGCGCGCGCGCGACAGCGTGCAGAACGACCAGCGCAGCAGCTCGTACAACGGCAAACAGGCGATCGTACTGGCGATCCAGCGCCAGCCCGGCGCGAACACGGTGGCCACGGTGGACCGGATCAAGGCAGTGCTGCCCGGCTTCCGTGCCGGGCTGCCGCCGTCGATCACGCTGGACACGCTGTACGACCGCTCGCAGTCGATCCGCGAATCGGTCGACGACGTGCAGTTCACTCTGCTGCTGGCCGGCGCGCTGGTGGTGTTCGTGATCTACCTGTTCCTCGGCAACCTGTCCGCCACGCTGATCCCGGCGGTGGCGCTGCCGATCTCGGTGCTCGGCACGTTCGGTGTGATGTATGCGCTGGGCTACAGCCTGGACAATCTCTCGCTGCTGGCGCTGACCCTGGCGGTCGGCTTCGTGGTGGACGACGCGATCGTGATGCTGGAGAACATCGTGCGCCACATGGAGGCGGGCGTGCCGCCGTACCAGGCGGCGCTGAAGGGCGCCGGCGAGGTCGGCTTCACCATTTTCTCGATGACGCTGTCGCTGATCGCGGTGTTCATCCCGGTGATGTTCATGGGCGGCATCGTGGGCCGGCTGTTCCATGAATTCGCGGTGGTGATCAGCGTGGCGATCCTGATCTCCGGCATCGTCGCGATCACGCTGACGCCGATGCTGTGCAGCCGCTTCGTCAAGGCGCACGGCCATGGCGACTCTGACAAGAGCAGGAAAAACTGGCTGATCGCCGGCTTCGACCGCGGCTTCGCCGCCGTGCAGCGTGGCTACGCGGACAGCCTGCACTGGTGCATGGAGCGCCCGCGCCTGGTGCTGGCCGGTTTCGGGCTGAGCCTGCTGGCCACCGCGCTGCTGTTCTACGCGACGCCGAAGGATTTCATTCCGGCCGGCGACAACGGCCAGCTGCGCGTCAACACGGAAGGGCCGGAGGATGTGTCGTTCGAGGGCATGCTGGCGCGCCAGCAGCAGCTGGTCGACATCGTGGCGAAGGACCCGAACATCGCCGGCTACATGTCCACCGTGGGCGCCGGCGGCCCGCGCGCCACCATCAACAACGGCTCGATCCTGCTGCTGCTGAAGCCGGCGCACCAGCGCAAGCTCGGCCCGGACGGCATCATCCAGGAGCTGCGGCCGAAGCTGGCGTCGGTGGCGGGCATCCGCAGCTATATCCAGAACACGCCGGCGATCCAGATCGGCGGGCGCCAGTCCAAGGCGCAATACCAGTACACGCTGCAGTCGGTGAGCCTCGACCAGTTGTACGAGTGGAGCGGCAAGGTGACCCGCGCGTTCGCCGCGCTGCCGGGCTTCGAGGACGTCACCAACGACCTCGACCTCAACAGCCCGTCGATCATGGTCAAGGTCGACCGCGCCAAGCTGGCGCCGCTGGGCTTGACCATGGCGCAGGTGCAGACCGCGCTGGGCATTGGCTTCGGCCAGAACCAGGTTTCCACCATCTACGGTTCGGCCACGCAGTACTGGGTGATCCTGCAGGTCGAACGCAAGCTGCAGGACGACCCGGCGGTGCTGTCGCAGCTGTACGTCACCTCAAACCGCGGCAGCCTGGTGCCGCTCAGCGCGGTGGCCAGCTTCAGTCGCGAGCCGCAGGCGCTGACGGTGAACCACCAGGGCCAGCTGCCGGCGGTGACGGTGTCGTTCAACCTGGCGCCCGGCGTGCCGCTCAGCGACGCGGTGGCCAGCATCAACGGCGCGATGGGCAAGCTGGGCCTGCCGGCCACCATCAGCGGCAGCGTGCAGGGCACCGCGCAGGCGTTCCAGCAGTCCATGCAGGGCATGGGCATGCTGTTGCTGCTGGCGGTGTTCGTGATCTACCTGGTGCTGGGCATCCTGTACGAGAGCTTCATCCACCCGCTGACCATCCTGTCCGGCCTGCCGGCGGCGGCGGTCGGCGCGCTGCTGACCCTGGCGATCTTCCACGCCTCGCTGGACCTGTTCGCCTTCGTCGGCATCGTGATGCTGATCGGCATCGTCAAGAAGAACGCGATCATGCTGATCGACTTCGCGCTGGAACGTCAGCGTGAGGAAGGCATGGCGCCGGCGCAGGCGATCGCCGAGGCCTGCCGCGTGCGCTTCCGCCCGATCATGATGACCAGCATGGCGGCGATGGCCGGTACCCTGCCGATCGCGCTGGGCATCGGCGCCGGCGCCGAGGTGCGCCGCTCGCTGGGCCTGGCCGTGGTCGGCGGTCTGGTGTTCTCGCAGATCCTCACGCTGTACCTGACGCCGGTGATCTACATCTACATGGACCAGCTGCAGCAACGCTTCGCGCGATCGGGCCGGGCATTGCCGGCGCGGTAGCTTGCAGCGTTCAGCCGTCCGCGACTAGGCTGGCCGCTCCGTCATCGAGGGAGCGGACATGCGCAGCCTGACATCGGTCGTCACCGTATTCGCCGCCGTCGCCGGCATGGCCATCGGCGCCACCGCCTGCGCCGGCACGCCCGCGCAGATGGATGCCGCCGCCCTGCAGGCCTGGGCCGGCAAGCCGTGGGACAAGGCCGCGCTGATGAACACCACGGTGGAACTGGGCCGCTACCGCAACGTGCCGGTGGTTGCCGAATTTCCCTGTTCGGACGTCTGCCCGCAATACACCGTGCGCATCATCCACTACCGGCTGCCGCCGGACGCTTCCTGCGCCAGCGTGGGCGGCGTGGAGAAGGAAGTGCTGGTGCCGATCGCGATCGCCGTGATGCCGAAGACGTTCTGCATCCCCGAACCGCTGGTGGCGTCGGGTGCGTACTACGCGAAGTGAGCGTCGCTGTGCTCCTCCCCCTGCAAAGCAAGGGGAGGCAGGCGACCGGAGAAAGTCTTTCAGGTGAGGGGCTTTTGATCTTGCGGCGAAGAGCGACCCCACCCCAACCCTCCCCTACTTGCAGGGGAGGGAGCAAAGCAGGAGCTACTCGCCGGCGCCGTCCTTGGCGAACGCGCCCGGCGCGGAGCCGAAGTCGCCGTGGGCCTGGGCGGCCATGTACGAGAACGCGGCGTACACCGCCACGTTCTGCGCCAGCTCGGCGGGATCGATCTTGTCCAGCGTGTCGTTCGGCGTGTGGTGCCAGTCGAAGTACTTCGTGCCGTCCTGGGTCAGCGACAGCGCGGCCATGCCCTTGGCATGCATCTGCGACAGGTCCGAGCCGCCGCCGCCGGGACGCGTGGCGTCGTAGGCCACGCCGACCGGCTCCAGCACCCTGGCGATCTGGCCGATCGCGTCGCGTGCCTCGGGCTTCACGCTGGCGCTCATGCGCCAGATCGGGCCGGCGCCGAAATCCGACTCGGTGCCGAGCTGGAACTTCGCCACTTCGCCCGCGTGCTTGTCGGCGTAGGCGCGGCCGCCCCACAGACCCATCTCCTCGTTGGCGAAGGCGATCACCCTGATCGTGCGGTCGGGCCGCTGCGGCAGGTCGCGGATCAGCTTGCCGGCGGCCATCGCGATCGCCACGCCGGCGCCGTCGTCGATCGCGCCGGTGCCCAGGTCCCACGAGTCGAGGTGGCCGCCGATGGCGACCACCTGTTCCGGGTGCCTGCGCCCGGTGATCTCGCCGATCACGTTGGCGCCGGTGTATTCGCCGACCACGCCGCAGTCGAGGTCGAGCTTCAGCGTGACCGGTTTGCCGTAGGCGAGCACGCGGGTGAGCTGGTCGGCGTCGGGGTTGGCCAGCGCGGCGGCGGGGATCGCCTTGGCCGGATCGCGGAAGCCGGTGACGCCGGTGTGCGGCGCGCGCTCGTGCGCGTCGGTGCCGGCCGAACGCAAGAGATAGCCGGCCGCGCCCTTCTCCGCGGCGAGCACCGGACCGGCCACGCGTACCGCCGAGCCCATACCGTAGCCGTGGCCGTCCTTCGCACGCTCCATGCGGTAGTCGACGTAGACGATCTTGCCCTTGACGCTGGCCGGCTCGGCCGCCTTCAGCGCGTCGAGGCTGTCGAACTTCACCACCTCGGCGCTCAGTCCGCCCTTCGGCGTAGCGGGCGAATAGCCCAGCGCGGTCAGCGTCAGCGGCTGCGGGAACGGTGCCACGATCGCGGCGTGCTCGCTGCGGCGCATCCACAGCGGGTAGGTGACCGGTTCGGTGTAGACCTTGTCGTAGCCAAGCTCCTTGAACTTCGCCACGGCCCAGTCGACCGCGCGGCGGTCGGCTTCGCTGCCGGCCAGGCGCGCGCCGACCTCGGTGGTCAGCGAGGCGGTGACCTGGTACGCGGTGTTGTCGTGCAGCGCACGGTCGCGCAGCTGTTCGGCCGTCTTAACGGCCGCGGCGGGAATCATGGTGGTGGCGGCACTGGCGATACCGCTGGCCAGCAGGCCGGCGGCGAGCAGGGTGAGGGATAGACGGCGCATCGGGGGACTCCGCGTGGGGGAACCCCGATTATGGCGTGCCTGCCGTTGGCCGCTTAGGCCAGAAGTCACGGATGGCCGAAGGCCGGCACAGGAGCGCACAAGGTGCGCTCCTGCACGGACTACGGCCGGTTCTTCAGCAGGTCGCGGATTTCGGTGAGCAGGGCCACGTCGGCCGGCGGCGCGGCGGGTGCTTCTTCCTGCTTGCGGCTGAGTTTGTTGATCGCCTTGACCACCATGAAGATCGCGAACGCGATGATGATGAACTGGATCAGCGTGTTGATGAAGGCGCCGTACTGGATCGCCACTTCGGCGATCTTGTGCTTCGGATCGCTGTCGTCGCCGGGCTTGAGCACCCACTTCATGGCGGAGAAGTCGATGCCGCCGGTGAGCCAGCCGATCGGCGGCATGACGATCTGGTCGACCAGGGAGGTGACGATCTTGCCGAACGCGCCGCCGATGACCACGCCGACCGCCAGGTCGATGACGTTGCCACGCATGGCGAAGGCCTTGAACTCGCTGATCATGCTCATGCTGCGGGTACTCCCTCTGATGGGCCGGATGGCGGGGCGACTTTAGCGCGCCAACGTAGACGCGCACAGATGAAGGTGGCGTGGAAGCGTCAGTCGATGCGCCCGTCCAGTGCCGCCACGCCGACCAGCTCGGCGTGGAAGCGGTCGCCGCGCTGCAGTGCTGCCACGCCGGCGGGGGTGCCGGTGAAGACCAGGTCGCCGGCCTTCAGCTCGAACAGCGTGGACAGCGCCGCGAGGATGTGCGGCACGTCGTGCACCATTTCGCCCAGCGTGGCCCGCTGGCGCAGCTCGCCGTTCACGTGGAGCCGCAACACGGTCTGTGCGTCCACCGTCGCCGTGCCGACCGGGCGCAGCGCGGAGACCGGTGCGGAGTGGTCGAAACCCTTGGCCACGTCCCACGGATGGCTCTTCGCCTTGGCCTGCGCCTGCAGGTCGCGACGGGTCAGGTCCAGGCCCACCCCGTAGCCCCAGACCAGCGCGGCGGCCTCGGCCGGGCCGAGGTTGCGGCCGCCGGCACCCAGCGCCACCACCATTTCCACTTCGTGATGCAGGTCGGCGGTGGCCTGCGGGTAGGGCACGTCGGCGCCGTCGGCGACCACCGCGTCGGCCGGCTTGCAGAAGAACATCGGCGCGGCCGGGTCCACGCTGGCGCCCATCTCCCGCGCGTGTTCGGCGTAATTGCGGCCGATGCAAAATACCCGGCGGATCGGGAAGCGCTGGTCGGAGCCGGTGATCGGCAGGCTGGGGACGGCGGGCGGGACGAAGGCGTAGTTCATGGCCGCAAGCGTAGCAAAGCCGGGCCGGGTGCGGCGCCGGATGCCGTCCGCCGCGGCGTGTCGATCCGCGGCGCTCCCGTTCGTCGTGGGCAGGGGACGCCCGGCTGCGGGTGACAGCTGTCATCGGCGATGGTTGATGCCATGCTCTGGCAGCGCGCCGGTAGGGCGTCCATGATGTACCCATGCCTCGAACATGGCCGTTGAAGCGGGAGTGGATGTGGACAACGCGGAACTGTTGAAGGAACTGCGCATCGAGCGCCATCAGCGCGAGGACCATGGGCGCAATCCGGGTCGCTGGCTGTGGATCGGCGGCGCTGCGGTGGTGCTGCTGTTGCTGCTCGGCGGCCTTGCGCAGCTGTTTTTCGGCCGGCATGCGGTCACCGTGCAGACCGCCACCGCGGTGGCGCCCAGCGCCGGCGGCGAGGCCGGCGCGGTGCTGCAGGCCACCGGCTACGTTACCGCGCGGCGCAGGGCCACGGTGTCGGCGCAGATCACCGGCACGCTCACCGCGGTGCTGATCGAGGAAGGCGACCATGTGCAGCAGGGCCAGGTGCTGGCGCGGCTGGACGACCACGCCTGGCGCGCCGCGCTCGATGCCGCCAGGGCGCAGGCCGCCGCCGCCCACGCGCTGGTGGCGCAGTACCAGGCGCAGCTGGCACAGAACGAGCGCGACGCCGCGCGCCAGCAGGGACTGGCCGCGCGCGGACTGGTGCCGAAACAGGCGGCCGAACAGGCGCGCACCCTGCTCGACGGCACGCGCGCCCAGCTCGCCGCGCAGCAGAAGCAGGTGGCCGCCGCCGACGCGCAGGCCGCGGTGGCGCAGGTCAACTTCGACTATTGCGTGGTGCGCGCGCCGTTCAGCGGCGTGGTCACCACCAAGGACGCGCAGGTCGGCGAGATCCTCTCGCCGCTGTCCGCCGGCGGCGGCTTCACCCGCACCGGGGTGGGCACCATCGTCGACATGGACTCGCTGGAGATCGACGTCGACGTCAACGAGGCCTACATCGGCCGGATCAAGCCGGACATGCCGGCCGACGCGGTGCTCGACGCCTACCCGGACTGGAAGATTCCCGCCCACGTGGTCGCCATCGTGCCCACCGCCGACCGCGGCAAGGCCACCATCAAGGTGCGCGTGGCGCTGGAAAAGAAGGACGCCCGCGTGGTGCCGGACATGGGCGCGCGGGTGTCGTTCCTGGAACAGCAGCCGAAGGCCGCCGTCAGCGTGCCGCAGGGCGTGCTGGTGCCGGCCGCGGCGATCGTGCAGCGCAACGGCCACAGCGTGGTGTTCGTGCTAGACGGCAGCCGGGTGCGCCAGCGCACGGTGGCTCCCGCCACGCAGACCTATGGCGACTTGCGCCTGCTGCCGACCGCGGTGAAGCCGGGTGACAGCGTGGTGGTGTCGCCGCCGGCCGAGTTGAAAGATGGTTCGGACGTCCAGACCAAGAAACCGTAACTGCTTCACTCCATCCATGTAGGAGCCCGCTCGCCGGCGATGCTTTTGGAGCCGGGATTCAGGACTCTGGATTCGGGATTCGCAAAGGCGACAGCATCGCCCGCGAGCGGGTTCCTGCGGCATCGCCATCATCGGAGAACCACCCATGTCCACGCTGATCGAGATCAAGGACCTTGCCAAGACCTACGAGCGCGGCAAGCAGAAAGTCGAAGTGCTGCACCACGTCAACCTGGACATTGCCGAAGGCGATTTCCTGGCGCTGATGGGGCCGTCCGGTTCGGGTAAGACCACCTTGCTCAACCTGATCGGCGGGCTCGATGCGCCGAGCGCCGGCAGCATCAGCGTGGGCGGTCAGCGCATCGATCAGTTGGGCGGCGGCGCGCTGGCGAAGTGGCGCGCGTCGAACGTCGGCTTCGTGTTCCAGTTCTACAACCTGATGCCGATGCTGTCGGCGCAGCGCAACGTGGAGCTGCCGCTGCTGCTGACGAAGCTGTCCGGTGCGCAGCGCCGGAAGAACGCCGCAATCGCGTTGCAGTTGGTGGGACTGTCCGATCGTGCCGGCCACAAGCCGAGCGAATTGTCCGGTGGCCAGCAGCAGCGCGTGGCGATCGCCCGCGCGATCGTCTCCGATCCCGCCCTGCTGGTCTGCGACGAGCCCACCGGCGACCTCGACCGCCAGAGCGCCGAGGACGTGCTCGGCCTGCTGCAGCAGCTCAACCGCGAGCACGGCAAGACCATCGTGATGGTCACCCACGACCCGAAGGCCGCCGAGTACGCCAGCCATACGCTGCATCTGGACAAGGGCACGCTCGTCGAACAAGCCACGGCATGAGGACGGCGCCATGAAATATCTCCATCTGATCTGGGCCGCGTTGTTCCGGCGCAAGACCCGCACCTTCCTCACCCTGGTCTCGATCGTCGCCGCGTTCCTGCTGTTCGGCATGCTCGATGCAGTGCGCACCTCGTTCGACCAGGCCGGGCAGAGCGCGAACGGCGCCGAACGCCTGCAGACCGGCTCGCGGCTGTCCTTCATCCAGACCCTGCCGTCGTCGCTCGGTGCGCGGATCGCCCAGGTACCGGGCGTGCAGGCGGTCACCTCGGCGAACTGGTTCGGCGGCGCCTACCAGGACCCGCACAACCAGGTGTTCAGCTTCGCGGTGGAGCCGAACTATCTCGACCTCTATCCGGAGATCGCGGTGGATCCGGCCCAGCGCAAGGCCTTCGACGACACCCGCACCGGCGTGCTGGTGGGCGAGACGCTGGCGCAGCGCTTCCACTGGAAGGTGGGCGACAGGATTCCGCTGCAGTCCACCATCTTTCCGGACAAGAACGGCAACAAGACCTGGACCTTCGACATCGTCGGCATCATGCAATCGAAGGACAAGAAGTCGAACGGCTTTGCCGACCAGATGCTGCTGCTGCACTGGAAATACTTCGACGAGACCACGCCGTACAACCGCGGCACCGTAGGCTGGTACGTCACCCGCGTGGCCGACGTGAACCAGGCTGACCGCGTAGCCAAGGCCATCGACGCGCTCTCGGCCAACTCCGACCACGAGACGCGCACGCAGACCGAGGCGGCGGCTACCGCGAACTGGATGAAGCAACTGGCCGACATCGGCCTGATCGTGGGTTCGATCATGGGCGCGGTGTTCTTCACCCTGCTGCTGCTGTCGGGCAACACCATGATGCAGGCGGTACGCGAACGCACCGGCGAACTGGCGGTGCTCAAGACCATCGGCTTCACCAGCCGCAGCGTGCTGGCGCTGGTGCTGGCCGAGTCGGTGCTGTTGCTGCTGATCGGCGGCGTGCTCGGGCTGGGGTTGGCTGCGATGCTGATTCCGGTGGTCAGCGCCGGCAGCGGCGGCATGCTCAATCTGCCCACGGTAGGCGCCGGAAGCTGGGCCCTGGGCCTGGTGCTGATGGTGCTGATCGGCCTGCTGGTGGGTGCGCTGCCGGCGTTGCGCGCGATGCGCCTGAATATCGTCGACGCGCTGGCCGGGCGCTGAGGAGAAAACCATGAAGCGATTCCTGACCAACCTGCTGCTGTTGCTCGTGCTGGCCGTGGCGCTGGCGATCTGGGTGAAACTGCCGTGGCCGGGCGTGCTGGCGCTGGCGGTGCTGTTCGCGCTGTGGATGCTGGCCAGCCGCCGCGGCCGGCAGGCCGCCTCGGTCGCCGCCGTGGGCCTGAGCACGCTGCGCCAGCGGCTCGGTTCCGCGGCGGTGATCGTGATCGGCATCGCCGGCGTGGTTGCCGTGCTGGTGGCGCTGCTGGCGATGGGTGAGGGCTACAGCCAGACCCTGCGCAAGACCGGCAGCGCCGACACCGCCATCGTGATGCGCGGCGCTTCGGCGTCCGAGGTGATGTCGGTGCTCGACCACGACAGCGTGACCCAGGTCGTGCAGACGCCGGGCATCGTGCGCGATGCCAAGGGCCAGCCGCTGGCATCGCCGGAGCTGGTGGTCGCCGCCAACCTGCCGATAATCGGCGGCGGTGCGGACGACGAGGGCAGCGTGCAATTGCGCGGCGTGGGCGAGCAGGCCTGGGCGGTGCGGCCGCAGGTGAAGATCGTCTCCGGGCGCAGGTTCAACCCGGGCATGCGCGAACTGGACGTGGGCGTGGGCGCGGCCAGGCAGTTCGCCGGACTGGCGCCGGGCCGCGAGGTGCGCCTGGGCAGCCAGCTGTGGACGGTGGTCGGCGTGTTCGCCTCCGGCGACGCGCTGGACTCGGAAGTGTGGGGCGACGCCAACGTGGTCGCCGACACCTACCGCCGCGGCAGCAGCCGCGCCTCGGTGGTGGCGAAGCTCGCCGACCCGCAGGCGTTCGGCGCGTTCAAGGCTGCGCTGGAAGCGAACCCGCAACTCAAGATCGATGCGGACACCACGCGCGATTACTATGCCAAGCAGTCCGAGGGCATGAGCAAGGTGATCCGCGTCATGGGCATCACGGTGGGCCTGATCATGGCGATCGGCGCGATGTTCGGCGCACTCAACACCATGTTCGCCGCGGTGGCGGCACGTGCCCGCGAGATCGCCACGTTGCGCGCGATCGGCTTCCGCGGCCTGCCGGTGGTGGTGGCGGTGATGCTGGAGACCATGCTGCTGGCGCTGCTCGGCGGCGTCATCGGCGGAGCGCTGGCATGGCTGGTGTTCAATGGCTACGGCGCCTCGACGTTGGCCGCCGGCACGGTGGGCAAGCTCAGCTTCGAGCTGGCGGTCACCCCCGCGCTGCTGGGGACCGGGCTCAAGTGGGCGCTGGCGATCGGTTTCGTCGGCGGCCTGTTTCCGGCCGTGCGCGCGGCGCGGCTGCCGGTGACCACGGCGCTGCGCGAGTCGTAGGAGCGCATTCGGTGCACGATGCTCTTCTCGTGCGCGTCGGCGATGGGGCGGGCGAGGCCCGCCCGCCGTTCGCGCACAGGGTGCGCTTCTACGGCATCACCGGCGGCACGTAGCTCAGCGTCAGCCCCAGCAGCCACAGCATGCCCAGCACCAGCGGCACGTGCACCACCAGCTGGATGAAGGTGTAGCCGACCACGTCGCGCGCCTTCAGCCCCAGCACGCCGAGCAGCGGCAGCATCCAGAACGGGTTGATCAGGTTCGGCAGCGCCTCGGCCGCGTTGTAGACCTGCACCGCCCAGCCCAGGTGCACGTGCAGGTCGTTCGCCGCCTGCATCACGTACGGCGCCTCGACCAGCCACTTGCCGCCGCCGGAGGGCACGAAGAAGCCCAGGATCGCCGAGTACGCGCCCATCACCGCCGGAAAGCTCTCGGTGCCGGCGACGTGCACGAACAGGTTCGACAGCCGGTGCGCCAGGGTGGCGCCGTCGGCGCCTGGCACGTGGGTGAGCAGCGCGGCGATGCCGCCGTACAGCGGAAACTGGATCAGCACGCCGGACGTGCTCGGCACCGCGCGGCTCACTGCGTCGAGGAAGCTGCGTGGGCGCCAGTGCAGCAGGATGCCGAGGGTCAGGAACAGGAAGTTGTAGGTATTGAGGTTGGCGATCGCGGTGACCGCGCTCTTGCTGGCGAACTCGTGGCCGAGCTAGCCCAGGCCCAGCAAGCCGATCGCCATCGACAGCGCCGGGCTGTATTCCAGCCACTCGCCCGGGCGCGTGCGCGGCGGCAGCGCCGGCGTCGAGGTTTCGCCCACGTCGAAATCCCTTGAAGTGCGCGCGTTCGCGTCCGACGGCGCGGTAAACCAGCACACCAGCAGCGACACCACGATCAGCACCGCGGTCAGCACGATCGACTGCCACAGGAAAATCGTCTGGCTGAAGGGCAGCACGCCGGTGATCGCCAGCAGTCCCGGCGGCATGCTGGCCGGGTTCGCCTGCAGCTGCGCCGCCGACGAGGACAGGCCCATCGCCCAGATCGCGCCCAGACCGAGGTAGGCCGCGGCGCCGGCCGCGCGGTAGTCCATGTGCAGATCGCCGCGCCGCGCCAGTGCGCGCACCAAGAGGCCGCCGAACACCAGCGAGAAACCCCACGAGAGCAGCGAGGCCAGCATGCTGACCAGCGCGATGTACACGATCGCCCCGCGTCCCGTGCGTGGCGCGCGCGCCAGCACGTCGATGAAGCGCGCCACCACCGGCGCGGTGGCCAGCACATAGCCGCCGATCACCACGAACGCCATCTGCATGGTGAACGGGATCAGGCTCCAGAAGCCGTCGCCGAAGGCGGTGACCGTCGCCGTCGGCGTGGCGCCGAAACTGAAGGCGGCCAGCGCCACCACGACCACACCCAGTGCGGCAAACACCCAGGCATCGGGAAACCAGCGCTCCGCCCATGCCGCGCTGCGCAACGCCGCGCGCGCCATCCAGCCGTCCTGCGATGCGTTCATGCTGCTCTCCGCCGGTGAATTGCGCCATCGTCGCGCTGCGGCGGCCGCAGGGGCAAGCCGACCATGGTCGAGAACACCAGGCAGGAGCCCGCTCGCGGGCGATGCTTTGAAGGCCGGGATTCGCGAAAGCAAGAGCATCGCCCGCGAGAGGGCTCCTATGGCTTTGCCGTGTTTCCCTTGCTCTTTGCCAGCGTGATCACCGCCACGCCGGCCAGGATGATCGCCATGCCGGCCAGGTCGAACGGCCCCACGTGCTCGCCGGCCAGCAACACGCCGAACAGCACTGCCACCGGCGGGTTCACATAGGCGTAGCTGGTGGCCAGCGCCGGGCGCGCGTGCCTGAGCACGTACAGGTAGGCGCTGAACGCGATGATCGAACCGAACACCGCCAGGTAGAGGATCGCCAGCGTCGAACGCAGGCTGGGGTGCAGCGGCAGCCGTTCGCCGCTGAGCAGGGCGAAACCAAGCAGGGCGATGCTGCCGCAGATCATCTGCGCGGCGGTGTTCATCGGACCGGGCGGCATCACCTGGCGCCGGCTCCACACCGAGCCGAACGCCCATGCCGCCGCGGCCACCAGCAGGGCGACCGCACCGGTCGACGAGCCAGCCAGGCTGCTGCCCAGGTTCAGCACGATCACGCCGGCGAAGCCGATGGCCAGGCCGATCGATTCGCGCCGGTGCGGCCACTCGCCATACATGCCGGAAAACAACGCCGCAAACAACGGCATGCTGGCCACCGCCACCGCGGCGATGCCCGAGCTCACCCGCTGCTCCGCGAAGCACACCAAGCCGTTGCCCAGGCCGAGCAGCAGCAGGCCGGTGATCGCCGCGTTGCGCCACTGCAGTCGTGTCGGCGGGGCCATCCCGCGCCAGCGCAGGAAGCCGTACAGCGCCATGCCGGCGGCGAGGAAGCGAACGCCGGCGAGCAGGAACGGTGGCCAGCTTTCCAGCGCGAAACGGATGCCCAGGTAGGTCGAGCCCCAGATCACGTACAGCGCGAGCAGCGCCAGCGGGATCAGGAAGCGGGGATCGCTCAGGCTGCGCGGCGTTGCGGCCGCGACGGGGGCAGGGGTATCGGACATGAGGGGAATCGCGTGGGGGCGACGCATTATCCGCCGGATGGCTCAGTGCGCGACGGGCCGGCCCTGACGGATCACCACGAACTCGCCTTCCAACACGGCCGGCTGGGCGCTGGACGCCGTCGGCCTCGCCGGTGCGCGAGCCGGCTTCCACTGGCGCACGGCCAGCAGCACGAGGCCGCCGACCAGCAGCACGCCGGCCACCACCAGCCCGAACACCAGCAGCACGCCCAGCACCGCCGCGCCCAGCAGCAACGACAGGGCGCGCGCCAACGGGTGGCGGGGACGACGAAGGGAAGGCAGGGCAAAGTACATGTGTTAAAAATCCGTGTGGTAAAATCAACGACTTGCGCGAGCAACCATGGGGCCATCCGGCCTGCGAGGCAAGTGCCGATGGATACATTCAGTCCCGTTCAATTGCCGGATCGGCAGGCGCTGTGCCGGCTGGACGAGATCCCCGACGGCGGCGCCACCGCGGTCGATGCGCGCCTGCCCGACGGCGAGGGCAGCCTGATCCTGTTGCGGCAGGGCACGCAGGTACGTGGCTATCTCAACGTCTGCCCGCACGCCGGCCGCCGCCTCGACTACGCCCCCGGCAAGTTCCTGCTGAAGAACGACACCCTGACCTGCGCCGTGCACGGCGCCACCTTCAGCCAGGGCGACGGCCTGTGCATCGGCGGACCGTGCCGCGGCGAACACCTGCGCGCGGTGGCGCTAAGCGTGGAGGCGGGCGAGGTGAGGTTGCTGCAGGACAAGGCCTGATCGGCGCGAGCGGAGAGCGTCTAGAGCCGGCCGTCGACCGTGGTGGCCGGCAACAGGCTCTTGATGTCGAACAGTGCGCAGTGCTCGCGGCCGAAGCGGCGGATGCCCTCGCTGCCCAGGTCGAGGAAGGCCTGGTGCGCCACGGCCAGCACGATGGCGTCGTAACTGCCGGCAGTGGGGGCATCGATCGGGCGGATGCCGAGCTTTTCCTCCGCCTCGGCGGGATCGGCCCAGGGGTCGTACACGTCCACCCGGGCATGCGCGGTTTCGAGTTCGCGCACGATTTCCACCACGCGGGTATTGCGCAGGTCCGGGCAGTTCTCCTTGAAGGTCAGGCCCAGCACCAGGATGCGCGAGTCGACCACGTGGATGCGCTTGTTCGCCATTAGCCGCATCACCCGGTGCGCCACGTGCAGGCCCATGCGGCTGTTGATGCGGCGCGCGGTGAGGATCAGTTCGGCGTTGTAGCCGAGGATGGTGGCCTTGTGGGTGAGGTAGTACGGGTCCACCCCGATGCAGTGGCCGCCGACCAGGCCGGGCTTGAACGGCAGGAAGTTCCATTTGGTGCCGGCGGCGTCCAGCACGTCCTGGGTGTCGATGCCCATGGTGTTGAAGATCATCGCCAGCTCGTTCACCAGCGCGATGTTGACGTCGCGCTGGGTGTTCTCGATCACCTTGGCCGCCTCGGCCACCTTGATGCTGGACGCCTGGTGCGTGCCGGCGGTGATGATGCGCCGGTACAGCGCGTCGACGAAGTCGGCGGTCTCCGCGGTGGAGCCGGAGGTGATCTTCATGATCGTGGGCAGCCGGTGCAGCTTGTCGCCGGGGTTGATCCGCTCCGGGCTGTAGCCGCAGGTGAAATCGTGGTTGAAGCGCAGCCCGGAAGCCCGCTCCAGCACCGGCACGCAGATCTCCTCGGTGGTACCGGGGTAGACGGTGGATTCGTAGATCACCACGTCGCCACGCTTGAGCACGCTGCCGATGCTGGCGCTGGCGCTTTCCAGCGGGCGCATGTCCGGCCGGTTTGCCTCGTCGACCGGAGTCGGCACGGTGACGATGAAGACGTTGCACGGCGCGATGTCCTGCACGTCGGTGGTGAAGCGGAGCCGGTCCGCGGCGGCGAGCTCTTCGGCCGAGGTTTCGAGCGTGTGATCGCGGCCCCGGCACAGCTCGTCGACCCGGCCGACGCTGGTGTCGAAGCCGACGGTGTCGAGCAGTCGGCCGAACGCCACGGCAAGCGGCAGCCCGACGTAGCCGAGCCCGATGATGGCAATTCTGGGTTCGTTCAAGTGTGTATCCCTATGGCTGGCGGCGCGGCGAGCGATGCGCGATCCGGCGGAGAAAATACCAGCGATGCGGGTTGCTGTCGCCGCGCCTGGCGTGCGTTCAATGGAACAGCAGGTTGATCGCCACCAGGGTGGCGATCAGGACCAGCAAGGTCAGCGGCAGGCCCACGCGCAGGAAATCCTTGCCCTTGTAGCCGCCGGGGCCGGTGACCATCATCAGCGCGGGGTGGCCGGAGCTGAGCAGGAAGGTGTTGGAGGAGGACACCGCCACGATCAGTGCGTACGCCGAAGGGTTGCCGCCGGTGGCCACCGCCACGCTGATCGCGATCGGGACCATCATCACGGTGGCGCCCACGTTGGACATCACCTGCGAGAACAGCAGCGTGAGCACGGCCAGGCACAGCTGCAGAAGCCACGGCGACGCGCTGCCCAGGTGGTCCAGCACCACCTGGGCGATCCACGCGGCGGTACCGGTGGCGTCCATCGACCAGCCCAGCGGGATCAGGCAGGCGGTGACGAAGATCGTCTTCCAGTTGATCGCCTTGTAGGCCTCGTCCATGTTCAGCACGCCGGACAGCAGCATGCCGATCGCGCCGGTCATCATCGCCACCGACAGGTCGAGGTTGGTGAACAGCGCCAGGCACTTGGCCAGCACGAAGAAACCCACCGCCTGCCAGATCTTGCCGGGGCGCTGCTGCTCCTTCGGGATGTCGGTGACGACGACCAGGTCGCGGTCCTCCGCGGCGAGCGACAGGTCGCGCCAGTTGCTGTGCAGCACCACGGTGTCGCCGGCGCGCAGGCTGACCGCGCGCACATCGTCGCGGAATACCTGGTCGCCGCGGTTCACCGCCAGCACCGAGATGCCGAAGCGCTTGCGCAGGCGCAGCTCGCCCACGGTGTGCCTGATGAAGCGCGACACCGGCGGGATCACCACCTCGGAAATGCCGGCGCGGGTCGGGTTGAACAGCTCGCCGAGCTGGCGCATGCGGGTGGACAGCCGGCACAGCTGGTTGTTGGCGAACTGGTTCAGCTGCTCGCGCGGGCCGAGCACGCCGAGCACCGAGCCGACCCAGATCACGTGGTCGGCCGGCGGCGCCATGCGTGCGTCGTTGCCGCTCCTGATCGCCAGGATCAGCGGCGCGCCGTGCAATTGCTCGACCTCGCCGATGCTCATGCCGACCAGCGGGCTTTCCGCGGTGACGGTGAGCTCGGCGGTCTCGCCGACGATGCCGTAGGTCTCGGCGAAGTAGCTCTCGGTGCGCCCCGGCGTCACCTTCAGCCGCTCGTCCTCGTGCCCGGGCAGCAGCTTGCGGCCGAAGAAGTAGAAGTAACCGACGCCGAGCAGCGCCAGGGTCAGGCCGATCGGGGTGACGCTGAACAGGCCGAACTTCGGGATCGTGTGCGCGCCCGGCGGCAGGTTCACGTTGGCGCTGGCGATCAGGTCGTTCAGCACGATCAGCGGCGAGTTCGCGATCAGCGTGGTGTTGGTGGCGGTGAGGATGCAGAACGCCATCGGCAGCAGCAGCCGCGACAGCGGTACGCCGGTGCGCGCGGCCAGCCGGCTCGACACCGGGATCATCAGCGCCGCCAGCGCCTGGCTGGGGATCACCGCGCTGAACAGGCTGGCGACCAGGTTGATCACCACGCCCAGGCGCGATTCCATGCCGCGCGCCATGCGCATCACGAAGTTCGCGGTGAGGTTGAGCACGCCGGCGCGGTCCAGCCCCTCGCCCATGATCATGATCGCGATGATCGCGATCACCGCGTTGCCGGCGAAGCCGTTGAACACGCGATCGGACGGGATCAGCCCGGTCAGCCCGATCACCACCACCACCAGCAGCGCCACCATGTCGGCGCGGATCCACTCCAGCACCAGCATCAGCATGGTGAAGCCCACCAGCCCGAGCACCAGGATCATTTCGGGGGTGAGCGAGAGTGCCATCAGCCGACGTCCCTGCGGCGCAGCGGCTTGCGGTGGATGCGGCGGGGCAGTGGAAGCTTCACGCTGCTGTCGATTCGTCCCTGGGCGGATGAGCGCGAGTATAAGCGGCGCGGCGCGGTTGCTGGTGAATCAAGAGCCAAGAGCGCCCCCACCCCGGCCCTCCCCTGCGACCGAAGGAAGTCCCTTTGGGACAAGCAGGGGAGGGAGCACGGCGTTCGGCCCTTACCTTGAACGTAGTGGATGGAGTACGACGCGTTGCTCCTCCCCCTGCTCGCAGGGGGAGGTTGGGAGGGGTAAAGCTCTTCCCTCAACCCCAGCGAAGGACTCGCCATGCACCTCAAGTGGATCCGCGCCCGCCAGCTCCGCAACGGAAGCACCGATGCCGAGCGTCGCCTGTGGTACTTCCTGCGCCGGCAGCAGCTGGGCGGGCACAAGTTCCGCCGCCAGTATCCGCTGGCTGGCTACATCGCGGACTTCGTCTGCGTGTCGGCGAGGCTGGTGGTCGAGCTGGATGGCGGGCAGCATCTCGATGCGCTGGCGTACGACCAGCACCGCACCGCGGCCTTGCAGCGCGAAGGTTATCGCGTGCTGCGCTTCTGGAATGACGACGTGCTGCTGCGCACCGATGATGTGGTGGCGGAGATTTTTCGGGTGCTGGAGGAAAGATCAAAAGCTTGACCCCACCCCAACCCTCCCCTACTGCGTAGGGGAGGGAGAACAGCTGGCATCGTTCCCTCCCCTGCTTGCAGGGAGAACAGCTGGCATTGCTCCCTCCTCTGCTTGCAGGGAGAACAGCTGACATCGCTCCCTCCCCTGCGCAGTAGGGGAGGGTTGGGGTGGGGTCGCTCTTCGCTCAAACCTTCCGGTACAACAAATCCCACACCCCATGCCCCAGCTTCAGTCCGCGCCGCTCGAAGTGGGTTTCGATGCGCCATTCCGGCTTTTCGGCGTACTGGCTGGGGCCGGTGGCGTTGCGCCAGCCCGGGGCGGCTTCCATCACCTCGAGCATGTGCTCGGCGTAAGGCAGCCAATCGGTGGCCAGGTGCAGCAGGCCGTTCGGAACCATGCGCGAGGCGAGCAGGGCGACGAACTCGGGCTGGATCAGGCGGCGCTTGTTGTGGCGCTTCTTGTGCCACGGGTCGGGAAACCAGATGCGCGCCTCGGTCAGCGTGCCCGGAGCGATCTCGTGCTGCAGCACTTCCACCGCATCGTGCTTGTACAGCCGCACGTTGGTCGCGTCGCGCGCGGCCAGCGCGTTCATCAGCCGGCCCACGCCGGGGCCGTGCACTTCCACGCCGATGAAGTCGCGTGCCTGATCGTGCTCGCTGGCCCAGGCCAGCGCCTCGCCGTTGCCGAAGCCGATTTCCAGCACCCGCGGCGCGGCGCGACCGAAGCTTGCCGCGAAGTCGTGCGGGGCACCGCGGTAGTCGATGCCGAAGCGCGACCACAGCGTGTCGAAGGCGCGCTGCTGCGCCGGCGTCATGCGTCCTTCGCGCAGTACGAAGCTGCGGATGCGGCGCATGTATTCGGGGGTGGTGTCGTCGGTCGTCGGCATCCGTGCATTGTAGAGCCTTGCCCCACTCCAGCCCGCCCCTGCAGCAGGGGCGGGCAACCGCTTCATGCGCTGCTTCTTCCGCGCACGCAAGGGAGCGGCGGCCAGGCTCAGTGCTCTCCCTGGTTTTCACCCACCTGCCGCTTGCGGTTGGGCGCATCGCTGCGCTGCGGCTGCCGCGCCTCGGCGCGCGGCTCCGGCATCGCGCGCGGCTCCGGCATGGCGCGCGGCTCCGGCATCGCGCGTGGCTCCGGCATGGCGCGCGGCTGCGGCATCACTTGTTGCGGCGGCTGGTAGCGCGGCATCGGTTCGCCGCGGTCCGGGGCGGGCAGCGGGCGCGGTGATTCGCGCATGGATTCGCGCGGCGCGGGTTCGGGCCGCTGGAAACGCGACGCGGCCGGTTCGCGCACCGTCGGCTCCATCGGCTGCGGTCGTTGCTGCTGCATGGCACGTTCGGACGGGTAGCGCTGGAAGCGGCCATCGTCCGCTGGCGTCGGCAGGCGGGATTCGGCGCGGCGGATCGGCGTCGGCTCCGACGGCAGCGGGCGGTTGTCCGGGATCGCACGCGGCCGCCCTTCGGCGGCGGGCGCGATGTAGCTGACGCCCGGGCGCGGCATCGCCTCGGGGCGGCTCGTGTCGTCGCGGCCACGCGGATGCGCGAAACGGGCCGAGCGCAATTCGGCAGCGTCGCGCGGCGGCTGCGGTCGGTCCCCGGGGCCGGCTGCGGTGATGCGCGGAGCCACCGGAAGCTGACCGGGCATGGTCGCCGGCCGGCGCGGGCCGGCGCCGTTGCGATCGGTCACCTCCAGCCGCTGGCTGCGCTCGGGCCGGTCCGCGCCGTCGAGCACGCGCACGTTGCTGCGCGGCGCGGCGTAGCGATTGTCGCCACGGCCGGTGAAGGCTGCCTCGCGGGCCGGCGCGGGTGGTGCGCGGCGCGCCACTACCTCGCGGTCGAAGCCGCCGGCGGGCAGGTCGCGCGCGTGCGCGCTGCGCGGCGGCCGGTTGGGGTTGTCCTGCGGACGCAGGCGGTCGATGCCGCGCACCGGCACCGGTGCGCTGGCGAGCTTGCGCGGATCGACATCGAGCCGGTCGCGTTGCACGCGGCGCCCTTCGGCGAAGCTCCTGCCGGGCACGGCGGTGAAGCCGCGCGGCGCCATGCGGTTGGCATAGCTGACGTCGCGGAGCGGTCGGCCCGTGCGGTAGTAGTTGTACTGGTGGTTGATGTTGTTGATCACCGTGGTGCGGTTGATCGTGTTGTGCACGTAGATGTTGGTGACGTTGACGCGCGTGTAGTAGCTGCGGTCGCAGCGGTACCACGGGTTGTAGACCTCGCCCGGGCCGAGCGGGAACCAGCCCACCGGCGCGCTGCCGATGCCGATCGACCAGCCGCCGCCACCGACGAAGGCCACCAGCGCCGGCGCGTAGACAGGGCGTACCTCGAGCGGGCCCGGGATCCAGCCCCAGCCGCCGCCGATCCAGGCCCAGCGGCCGTAGTGGTAGGGCGCGAAGCCCCACGGCGCGTCGTCCACCCAGGTCCAGCCCCAGGGCGCGATGTACGCCCAGTGGCCGCTGCGGTACGGCGCCCAGTCGACGCCGATGTCGGAGGGATACCACACCGCGCCGTACTCGCGGGTTTCCCGCCAGCTGCCATAGCGGTCGAGGTCCTGGTAGCCCACCACGTCCTCGGACACGTAGCGGCGGCTGGATGAGCGCGTGTAGCGGCGGTCGCGCTGGCTGGCCCAGTCGTCGAACGCGTCGCCGCCATCGACGTCGGTGATCGTCACCATCGCCAGGCTGGCGTCGGTGAAGCGGTAGCTGCGGCCGGGGTTGATCGGGCGCTGCGCATTGTTCTCGCCGAACACGGTGGCGCTGCCGTCGAGCGCGGTGACCCGGGTGCTGCCGTCGCGGTCGTCGACGTCGACGCGGAAGGTGCCGGGCTGGTCGGCCACCAGCGCCACCGTCGGGGTGTCGATCTCGTAGCTCTGGCCGTCGTCGAGGCGGCGTACGGTGAGGCTGAGCGTGCCCTGGGTCAACTCGATCTGGGCCAGGTTGTCGTCGAGGTCGAGCAGGCCGAGGTCGGTCCGCCCGTCGATGCGCAACGTGCCGCCGCCGAACTCCAGTTCGGCGCGCGCGCCGCGGGCGGTCGACAGCTTGTCGCCGCGGGTCAGCGGCCGGTTGATGTTGGCGTCGCTCCAGTCTTTCGCGCCGGCAGGCAGGAAACCGAGGTCGCCGGCGATGTACGACAGCCGCGCCACCCGGCTCGGCGGGGCGGCGCGGTCATCGGCGCCGGATTGAGCGTGGGCCAGTCCCGCCGCCATGCACAGCAGCACGAGCGCCAGTGCTCGCCAGCGGCGGCGCCACGAAACAGGGGACTCGGCAAACCTGGGCATGCGGCTCTCCTTCGGGCGGGCGTGTGAGACTGGAGCGGGGCGGGTGTTCGTCATGGTGCGGTCAACGTGCATTGTCGGGCCGGCGATGACCATCGCCAGAGTATGCGCAGAGGGCTGTTCAGCACGCGTTGGGCGCCGCGCCGCAGTTCTGCGCCCGCCCCGGCATGGCAGGGGAGGGCCGGGGAGGGGTGCGCTTCGTTCCCGCGAGCTTTTCAACCACGCGAATCCCGGGTTACCATCCGCCGGCCAAGGCGGGTGTAGCTCAATGGTAGAGCTGTAGCTTCCCAAGCTACTGACGAGGGTTCGATTCCCTTCACCCGCTCCACTTCCGGCCCCCGAGTCATCCCGAATCCTCATGGCGGACCTGATCACCCTCGGTTGGCGGGAGCGGCTGGCGTTGCCGCAGTTGGGTATCGGCCTGCTCAAGGCCAAGCTCGATACCGGCGCGCGCAGCAGTTCGCTGCATGTGGACACCCTCGAGGAGTTCCAGCGCGACGGCGCGACCTGGCTGCGTTTCACCCTGCATGTCGGGCGGCGCCAGCCGGTGGAAACCCGTTGCGAGGCGCCGGCATGGGATCGCCGCACGGTCACCGACACCGGCGGCCGGCGCACCGAGCGCTGGTTCATCCGCAGTGAAGTACAACTGGCCGGGCAGCAGTTCAGCGTCGACATCAACCTGACCGATCGCCGGCATATGCTGTTTCCGCTGTTGCTGGGCCGCAGCGCGCTGAGCGGGCGCTTTGCGGTGGACCCGGCGCGTTCCTACACCCAGCCGCGGCCAGTGACGGCGGCCACGGACCTTCGATGACGGCCACTCCATGAAGATCGCGATCCTGTCGCGCAACACCCGACTCTATTCGACCAAGCGCCTGGTCGAGGCCGCGCGCGTGCGCGGGCACGTGGTGCGCGTGTTCGATCCGCTGCGCTGCTACGTGCGCATCGCGCCGGGCGCCTCGTCGATCCGCTACAAGGGCAAGGAGGTGCGCGACATCGACGCGGTGATCCCGCGCATCGGCACCACCAGCACGTTCTACGGCACTGCGGTGCTGCGCCAGCTGGAGATGATGGGCGTGTACACGCCGAATCCGTCCGACGCGGTGCTGCGCGCGCGCGACAAGCTGCGTTGCCTGCAGATCCTCGCCGCACAGGGCATCGACATGCCGGTGACGGTGTTCGGCGACAACCCGGACGACGCCGACGACGTGCTGGCCCTGCTCGGCGACCCGCCGCACGTGATCAAGCTCAACGAGGGCAGCCAGGGCACCGGCGTGGTGCTGGCCGAGAAGCGCGCCGCCTCGCAGAGCGTGATCGAGGCGTTCCGCGGGCTGTACGCGAACTTCCTGGTGCAGGAGTTCGTGGCCGAGGCGAAGGGCAGCGACCTGCGCTGCTTCGTGGTCGGCAAGAAGGTGGTGGCGGCGATGCAGCGCGACGCCATACCGGGCGATTTCCGCGCAAACCTGCACCGCGGCGGTACCGCGCTGGCGGCCGTGCTGAGTGCCGAGGAGAAGCGCATCGCGGTACGCGCCGCCGGCGCGCTGGGGCTGGGCATCGCCGGCGTCGACCTGTTGCGCTCGAAGCGCGGCCCGCTGCTGCTGGAAGTGAATGCCTCGCCCGGGCTGGAAGGGATCGAGGCCGCCACCGGTGTGGACGTGGCCGGCGCGATCATGGGCCTGCTGGAGGCGCAGGCGCGCGAGGGGTCTGCGGAAACCCGTCCGCATCGCAGGCCGGTCAGGGCCTGAGCGGACCCGCGCGCCGCGGAAGCGGCTCTCCCATGGCGAGGCATCGCGGCGGGATGAGACCGGGTTAACCGCACCGTAACCCCGGACCCCCTATAAAGCAGCCACTGTTTTTTGCGGCACGGCGGCCGGCACGGCCCGGTGAGGCAGACAATGGTATCGGGGCAGTAGCTTGGGCCCAGGTGGCGACGGCAAGTCGTGCATCTGGGCCTTTTTCTTGCCTGCGCGGCGCCCCATTCAGTTTCACGGCGCGGCCGGCGCACCGGCTTCACCCAAGATTGTTAAGCTTGCAGCTCCAGCCGGCCCGTGCGCCGGCTGCGCAGGAGTAACCCATGCGCGTACTGGTGATCGAAGACAACAGCGATATCGCGACCAACATCGGCGATTATCTGGAGGACCGCGGCAACGTGGTCGATTTTGCGGGCGACGGCGTGACCGGCCTGCACCTGGCGGTGGTGCACGATTTCGACGTGATCGTGCTCGACCTCACGCTGCCCGGCATGGACGGCCTGGAAGTAGCGCGCAAGCTGCGCCACGAGGCGCACAAGCAGACCCCGATCCTGATGCTGACCGCGCGCGACGCGCTGGAACAGAAGCTGACCGGCTTCGAGTCCGGTGCCGACGACTACATGACCAAGCCGTTCGCGCTGCAGGAACTGGCTGCGCGGCTGGAAGTGCTGGCGCGCCGCGGCAAGGGCCCGCAGAGCCGCGTGCTGAAGGTGGCCGACCTCACCTTCAACCTCGACACGCTGACGGTGAACCGCGAGGGCAAGTCGATCCAGTTGAACCCGATCGGCCTGAAGCTGCTGCAGGCGCTGATGGAAGCGAGCCCGTCGGTGGTGACCCGGCAGGACCTGGAGCAGCGCGTGTGGGGCGAGGAGCTGCCGGACAGCGATTCGCTGCGCGTGCACATCCACGGCCTGCGCGCGGCGATCGACAAGCCGTTCGACAAGCCGCTGATCCACACGCGGCACGGCATTGGCTATCGGATGGTCGAGCCGGATGCAGTCCAGGCGTAAGCTGCGGTTCCGCCTCATCGTCTCGTTCGCGCTGTTCGGCTTCGGCCTCAGTGCGCTGTTCGCATTTGCGGCGTTGAACATCCGCACGCGGGTGGAGGATCAGCTGGTCAACGCCAGCCTGATGGACGACGCCAAATGGGCGAATCAGCAGGCGCGCGAGCATCCCGGTGCCCCCAGCGGCTCCCGCTTGCTCACCGGCACGGTGCTCAGTGATCGCACCTTGTACAAGGCACCGCTGACCTGGCAGAGCCTCGAAAACGGGGTGCACGACATTTTCGAACCGGGACCGGACGGCGAGGAACACCATTACAAGCTGGCCGTTTATCGCGAAGGCGGCATCATCAGCTTTCTGCAATACGACGTGTCGCGCGAAGAGCTCGGCAAGCAGCAACTGCTCTTCAGCGTCATCGGTGCAGTATTCCTGTTCGGCCTGCTCTCGCTGGCGATCGGCCTGTGGCTGTCGCGCAAGGTGCTCAAGCCGGTCAGCGAGCTGGCCAACCGCCTGCGCGATTTCCGCAAGGCCGGCAAGGCCGAGCCGCTGGCACCGCATTTCGCCGACGACGAGGTGGGCGAGCTGGCGCATGCGCTGGATGAGTATTCGGCGCGGCTCACCGCGATGGTCGAGCGCGACCGCGAGTTCAATTCCGACGTCAGTCACGAGCTGCGCACGCCGCTGGCGGTCATCGCCTCCACCACCGAATTGCTGCAGGGTTCGCCCGACCTCACCGAGAAACTGAGCGAGCGGCTGAAGCGCATCGAGCGCGCCTCGCGCCAGGCCACCGAGCTGATCGAGGCGCTGCTGCTGCTGTCGCGCGCCGAGCGGCGCGGTCCCACCCGCGGCGAGACCACCGAGGTGGGCAAGGTCGCCGCCGACGTGATCGAGAGCCAGCGCCCGCAGATGCGCGGCAAGCCGCTGAGCATCGAGCTTGCCGTCAACGCACCGGTCAGCGTCAACGCGCCGGCCTCGGTGCTGTCGGTGGCGCTGACCAACCTGATCGGCAACGCGATCAAGTACACCCTCGAAGGCAGCGTGCGCGTCGAAGTGGGCGATGGCCGCATCGAGGTGATCGACACCGGCCCCGGGATCAAGCCGGAGGACGCCGAGCGGCTGTTCCAGCGCGGTGTGCGCGGCGAAGGCGCCGGCGGCAGCGGCGCCGGCCTTGGCCTGGCGATCGTGCGCCGCCTGTGCGAACTCTACGGCTGGGACGTCTCGATGCGCCCGCGCACCGACGCCAACGGCGCGATCGCCAGCATCAGGTTCAGCTGACACCTCTCCTTCCTGCTGCGCAAGGGAGAGAGAGCAAATCAAGGCGGGGCACAAACGAAAACGCCCCGCATCGCGGGGCGTTTTCGCCAATCAGTGCAGTTGCTCCCTGCTCACACCTGCTCCAGCCAGCCCCACTTGTCGTGAGTGCGGCCGTCGAACAGGCCGAAGAACAGTTCCTGCAGGCGCAGCGTGACGCGGCCCGCCTTGCCGGTGCCGACCTGCTTGCCGTCGATCGAGCGGATCGGGGTGATCTCGGCGGCGGTGCCGCACATCAGCACTTCCTCGGCGAGATAGAGGTATTCGCGCGGGATGTCGCGCTCGACCACTTCGATGCCGTCCTCGCGGGCCAGCGTCATCAGCGTGTTGCGGGTGATGCCGGTGAGCAGCGAGGCGCTGGCCGGCGGGGTGTGCAGCACGCCGTCGAAGACCAGGAACAGGTTCTCGCCGGCGCCTTCGCTGAGCAGGCCGGTGGAGGCCAGCGCGATGCCTTCGCCGAAGCCCAGGCGGCGCGCCTCGCGCGCGATCAGCTGACCGGAGAGGTAGTTGCCGCCGGCCTTGGCGCCGGCCGGGATGGTGTTCGGCGCGAAGCGCTGCCAGCTCGATACGCAGGCGTCGATGCCGTTCTGCAGTGCCTCGGCACCGAGGTATGGGCCCATCGGCCAGGCGGCCACGGCCATGTCGATCGGGGTTTCGGCAGAGAGGCCGAAGCCGCCCAGGCCGCGCCAGGCGACCGGGCGCAGGTAGGAAGCACCCAGGCCGTTGCGGCGGATCACCTCGCGGCAGGCCGCGGCCAGTTCATCGACCGTGTACGGCAGCGCCATGTCGTAGATCTTGGCGGACATGTACAGCCGGTTCAGATGATCGGTGAGGCGGAAGATCGCCGCGCCGTCCGGCGTGACGTAGCTGCGGATGCCCTCGAACACCGACGAGCCGTAGTGCAGCGCGTGCGACATCACATGGGTGGTCGCCTCGGCCCAGGGCTTGATGCTGCCGTTCTGCCAGATCCACTCGGGGTATTGCTGGGCCATGTCGATTCTCCATTGGGGACCGCCCATGATAACTGCTGGCCGCCGGGTCGGCGTCAGTGGCTGCGTCAATTTGCGCTGCGCAGCCACAGGCAACCGGCCTGGCGCACGAGGTCGAAACGCAGTTCCCGCGGGCTGCCGCTGCCGTCGTTGCCGCTGGTGTGCAGCACCAGCTGTTGGCCGGGCGACGGCGTCGCCGGCGCGGCATCCATGGGTGGCGGGGCGGCGGCGCTGGCGGGCGCGGCCGGCGCGTCGTCGCCTGGCACGTCCACGCCCAGCAGCGGCTGTTTCATCAGCTCGGCCAGCGAGCGGATGTCCGCGATGGCCGCGCCGCGGCCGTAGCCGTCCCACAGCATCAGGCCGGCCAGGCGGTTGGCGTCGCGGCTGGCGAAGGCGTCGATCACGCTCTGGCGCAGTTCACCGGCATTGGCGGCACACAGGATCGGCGGTGGTGCGGCCTGCGGGGAGGCCGGCGCGGACGGGGTGGTGCTCGGGCCGAGCGGCGTCGCCTGCAGCGCCATGCAGGGCTGGTCGGTGAACACCGCGCCGCCGTTCGCGCCGATGCAGCGATGGATCGGCGACTGCGCCGCGGCAGGTGCGGTACAGGCCAGCAGGATCAGGCACAGCGGGGCAGCCAACCGGTGCATCGCGCCAGCATACCCGCCGCTCCGATCAGGAAAGTTGCTGCAGTACCGCCTGCGTCGCCCTGGCCCGGTTCAGCGTGTAGAAGTGCAGGCCGGGCGCGCCGCCATCGAGCAGGCGCCGGCACAGTTGCGCCACCACCTCGGCGCCGAGCGCGCGGATCGAATCGGCGTCGTCGCCGTGCGCCTGCATGCGCTTGGCGATCCAGCGCGGGATCTCGGCGCCGCAGAGGTCGGAGAAGCGCTTCAGCTGGCTGAAGTTCGCGATCGGCATGATGCCGGGGACGATCGGCACCTCGACGCCGAGCCGGCGCACGTCGTCGACGAAGCGGAAATAGGCGTCCGGGTTGAAGAAGTACTGGGTGATCGCGCCGTTCGCGCCGGCGTCGATCTTCGCCTTGAAATGCTGGAGGTCGCGCAGCGCATCGTCGGCCTGCGGATGGGTCTCCGGGTACGCCGCCACCTCGATGTGGAAGTGGTCGCCGCAGTGCTCGCGGATAAAGCCCACCAGCTCGGCGGCATAGCGGAAGTCGCCCGCGCTGGCCATGCCCGAGGGCATGTCGCCGCGCAGCGCCACGATGCGCCGGTAGCCGGCGGCGCGGTAGCCGTCCAGCAGTGCGGCGATCTCCGCCCGCGTGCCGCCCATGCAAGACAGGTGCGGCGCCACGTTCAGGCCATGCTGCGTGTGCAGCCGCGCCACCGTGTCGCCGGTGTAGCTGAGCGTGGAGCCGCCGGCACCGAAGGTGACCGAGGCGTATTCCGGCTGGTGCGCCTTCAACGCCTGTGCGGCACGGTCCAGCTGCGTGCGCTGCTCGTCGGTCTTGGGCGGGAAGAATTCGAAGCTGATCGACGGCATCGCACGGGTTCCTGGTGGCGGTGCCGGCGAGTATATATCTTCGTTTCGCGATGGAGCGATAGATCAAGAACAGCCGCATCCCGGCCTTCCCCCGCAAGCAGGGGAGGACGCGGCGCGCACGGCTCGGTTTTCGGTGGAAATCAACAGGCTGATCCCATTCGGGAACCCCGCAAGGCGCTACACCAGTTCCTGTCGGAATTCAGCTATTTGCCGGAGTAAGCCGGGCCGCGCAATACCGCCCCCGGCAGCGCGTCCGTCATCTTGCCGCCATCGATCACCGGTACCCCGTTGACCAGCACATATTGCATCCCGACCGACAGCTGGTTCGGGTCGGTGAAGGTGGCGACATCGCGGATCGTCTCCGGGTCGAACACGACGATGTCTGCCCACATGCCCTGCTTGAGCACGCCACGATCCGTCAGATGCTCACGCTGGGCCGCCAATGCGCTGAACTTGCGGATGGCGTCCGGAAGCGTGAGCAGCTTCTGCTCACGCACGTACTTGGCGAGAATGCGCGGAAAGGTGCCGTAGGCGCGCGGGTGCGGACGATCCTTGCCGAGCAGGCCATCCGGCGAGGTTCCCTCATAGTCCGTGTCGATCGAAACCCACGACTGCTTCAGCGCCAGCTCGACATCAGACTCCTGCATGCCGAACACCACCGAACTGGTGGCGGCGTTGTCCTTGATCAGGAAGTCGCAGATCGTGTCGATCGGATCCTCGTGCCACTCCGCCGCAATCTCACTGACCCGCTTGCCGACGTACTTCTGCAACGCCTTGTTGTCGACACTGCCGATCATGATGCCGTGCGCCCGCTCGATGGCCGCGAGCCACTCGTTGTCCCAGGCATCGCTGGGAGTGAGCATGTCCTTGCGGATGCGCGCACGCGTGGCTGGATTCTTCAGGCGTTCGATCAGTTTCAGGTTGCCGCCGTCATGGGCCCAAGGCGGGATGAAGGCCGACAGATCATTCTGCCACGCGGTATAGGCGTAGGTGTCCGCCGCCACGTCGACACCGCTGGCACGAGCCGCGTCGATGCGCGCGATCACCTGTGCCATCTTGCCCTTGAGATTGCCGGTGGCCTTGAGATGGAAAATCTCCACCGGAATATCCGCCTCGCGGCCGATCCGGAAGGTTTCGTCCAGCGCCGCCATCTCTGCGTCGCCCTCGTTGCGCATGTGGGTCGCGTAAATGCCGCCATGGCGTGCGGCAACCTTCGCCAGGGCGATCAATTCGTCGGTTCCGGCATAAGGCGCCGGCGTGTACTCCAGCGCAGTGGACAGCCCCAGCGCACCCTGCTTCATCGCGTCCGCGACCAGCATCTGCATCTGTTTCAACTCGTCCGGCGTGGGTGCGCGATTCTTGTAACCCATGACCATCTCGCGCACTGAAGTGGCGCCCACGTACGTGCCCACGTTGATGCCCATGCCTTGCTTTTGCAGACGCGTGAAATATTGCTCGAACGTGCGCCAGTCCGGCGTTACTTGATAATGCGCGTAAGCCGCCTGGCGTTGCCTGATCATCTCGGCGTCGAGCGGCGCCACCGACTCGCCTTCTCCGGTGATCTCGGTGGTGATGCCCTGGAAGATCTTCGACGGCACATGCGGATCGACCAGCAGGGTGATTTCTGATTGACCGAGCATGTCAATGAATCCCGGCGCCACAACCAGACCGTGGGCGTCGATCACCTGCCTGGCATGCGCGTCGGCGAGGTTGCCGATCGCGGCGATGCGACCGTCCTTCACGGCGACATCGGCCGCGTACCAGGGCGAACCCGTGCCGTCGATGATGTGACCGTTGCGGATGATCGTGTCGTACTCGACGCCGGCAGCCGAAGATGGCGTCGCTGTCAACAGCCCGATGGCCGCGACAATCCACATGCAGGCGGTGCGAATGAAGATGGGCATGAACCACTCCCGTCAAATGATCATCTGTCGGAGAGACGTTGCTCGCCATCAGGCGGGTAGCGAAAGGCCCTGGCTGACGCCAGGGCGCTCATCCGGTGCGGCAATCGACCGCTCGACTAGATATCCTGCGTGAAGGTGATGCCGAACGTGCGCGGCTGGCTGAAACCCGTGTACACCTGCCCATTCGGGTATTCCGGCACCACGCCGTGCGCACCACAAACCGTTACCGCACACTCGGAGAACTTGTACAGTGCGGCGCGCTTGTCGAACGCATTGTTGATGTAGACACTCACCGACCAGTTGCCCCCCTGGAGGCCGGCGGAGAGGTCGACCGAATTGTAGGCGGGCAGCCCGCCGTAAAGACTGCGATCGAGCAGGAGCAGGCTCGTCGTGCGGTTCCCCACATGGGTCAATGCGCCCTGGACGAAGCCACTCTTGTTGCCGACATCAAAGGTGTAACGCGCGATGAGGTTGCCCTTGAACCGTGGCGTGATGGGCAGGCGGGTGCCCGTGGGTGCCAGCGGTCCGTCCACCGTGTCGCCGGTTTGTGTATTGATCGAGCCGGCCGGACAGTCGGTGACGGGGCGGTTGTCGTTGCCGGTGAAGCCGCAGTAGTTGGCGGTCAACTTGGCGTCATACAACGCGATGCCGGCGCTCAGCTGCAGGTTGTAGGTCGCCTGCCAGTTCAGCTGCGACTCCAGTCCGTTGATGCGGGCCGAATTGGCATTGAGGATTTCGGAAATGCCGTTCGGACCCGTGATGTCGAACTGGAAATTGTTCCAGGTCTCGCGAAACACGGCCCCGTTGAAGGTCAGCCGATGGTCGAACCATGAGGTTTTCCAGCCGAGTTCGACGTTGGTCAGGAAATCCGCCTGATAGGGCGGCAGCGACGCGTTGCGATTGATGCCACCCGGGCGATAGCCCTCAGACCGGGTGAAATAGACCATGGCTTGGGGCGTGACATGCCAGGTCAGGTTGACCTTGTTGAGCGACCCGCTTTGCTTCACCCGCTTGTTGAAGTCCAGACAGGGCGCGCCCTCGAATGGCTCGGGCGAGATGCAGCCGGCCTCGCCGTAACTGGAACCGGGGAAATAGCCCTCGCTGAAACCGAAAAAGCCGTAAAAGCTGCCGCTGTCGCGGTAATAGCGCTCACCGATCGTGCCGGTGAGGACGTCGGGGATGAAGTCCCAGGACAGTTCGCCGTACACCGACCGGTCACGGTCGTAGCGGATCTGCCGGCTCAGATAGAGGGTGTCCGGCCAGCCGGTAACCGTCAGCGAATCGGCCAGATCGCTGATCTTGTACTGGTACTGGATGTCGTGCTTCAGCTTCTGCCAGAACGCGCCGGCGACCAGACGCAGGCGATCGTCGCTGGGTGAGACAAGACGCAGTTCGTGGCTGTTGTCGGTGTAGTGATCGCGGAAAAATGGATGCTGCGACGGATCGATCAGGCTTCCGCCGTTATCATAAAAATAGACACCGGAGCCGTTCAGCGTGTCGTACCAGAATGAGTAGTCCGTGTAGTCGGACTGCTGCTCCTGGTTGCGCTTGAGATGCGCATAGGCATAGGTCAAATCGAAATTGCCGACCTTGCCTTGCACGGTCAACGCGCCCTGCCACCAGCGATCGTTGTTGCGCTCGGGAAAGAAGTGCGTGACGGCGAGATCACCCACACTCGGATCGCTGGAAGATGAACCATGGGAGATCGTCTGTTGCCCCATCAGTGTCGGGCTGATCGACCAGTTATCGTTCAGGTCCACTTTCAGCGCGGCGCGTGCGCCCTGGGTGTCGGCGTCGTTGTAGTGCTTGCGGGCGTGTCCGTGGCATTGCAGCAGCACGCCGGGGGAGCAGTCGTCGGCGTTGCTGATGGTAATGCCGGAGGACGGGTAGGTACGCGTGCCGGGCTTGTTGTCGATGTAGCCCGCGTCGTGTTCGCGCCAACCCACGAGGCGAATGGCGGCACTCTTGCTGAGCGGGATATTGACCATGCCTTCGGCGGTGGAGCCGATGCCACCGTGTGCAACCTTGTCGACGCCGAGCGCGTAGTTTGCCGCGAAAGCGCCGGGGTCGGGCTTGTTGGTGATGATGCGCAACGCGCCGGCTTCGGCGCTGGCGCCATACAACGTACCCTGGGGTCCTGCCAGCACCTCGATGCGGGCGATGTCGTACATGTGGATGTCGACCGGCCCCTGGATCGTGGTGATCGGCTGGTTGTCGAGGTACACGCCGACGCTCGGCCGCGACCCGGTATAGTCCCCGCCGCTGCCGCTGCTGACACCGCGCATGTAGATGATGGCAAAGCCTTGCGCGCCATTGCCGCCACCGTTGTCCTGAAAGGACACGCTGGGCAGATACTTCACGTAGTCCTTGAAGTTCTGGACGTGCAGGGCCTCAAGTTGATCCTGTGCCAGCACGTTGATGCTGATCGGCACCTTCTGCAGATCCTCGGTGCGCCTCTGCGCGGTCACCGTGACCGTACCCAAGGTCTTGACCTTTTGCGCTGTCGCAGAGGTCGTCGTGGCCGATGCGGGCTGCTCGGCAACATCCTGAGCGAGCGCTGGTGCGGCCACGGCGAAACTGATCGCCGCCGCGAGCGGCAAGCGCGCCAAAATCACCCGTTGCGCCTTGCCACCACACTTGAAATGTCCTTTGGACATGACCTGCTACCTCCCCACAGACCGTAACGGAGCAACCAAACCTGCCGAGCCTCTTCACGTGGAGCACGTAGCGGAAACCAGCCGATTTCAACGCTGCGTTTACACGCTGTCAGTGTCGCCATCTCAACGATGTCCGGGGATACGCTGGCCGTTCATCATGATATGGACGTCCATCCGACCCACCCCGAATCCATGCCACCTTCGCCGCCGTGCAACACCTCAATCCGATGAAATGACCCGTGAGCCCGGCAGGCGCGTCGCCATGGGAACAGGCCAGCACGGTGGTCATGGCCACAGTCTTGCGTTTCATGGGTGATCCCCCGGGGTGTGCGGACTGGCTTGCGGAAGCTCGCGCGCTTCCGCGAGCAGCGTTTCGACGACCGCGTCGGCACCGGTCGCGATCGGGTCGAAGACGACGAGGCCGGTTTCCCCGTGCGCGCGGGCGAACGCGTCCGCGCGCTGGCTTTCGCCCATGTCGCGCGTGTTGAGCGCGACGGCGATGCAGCGTGCGGCGCGGTTGGTCAGGCGCGCGGCCTGTTCGTTGGCGGCGATGCAGGCGGCGAGCGTCGGCAGCGGATAGTCCGGATAACCGTCGATGTGGGTGCGCCGCGGGTCGTGGCAGAGCACGAGTGCGTCCGGCTGCGAGCCGTGCAGCAGGGCGAGGCTGACGCCGGCATAGGCCGGGTGGAACAGCGAGCCCTGGCCTTCGATCACGTCCCAGTGCCCGGGCTCGTTGTCGGGCGACAGCGCTTCGGCCGCGCCGGCGGCGAAATCGGCGACGACCGCGTCGATCGCGATGCCGGCGCCGGCGATGAGGATGCCGGTCTGCCCGGTCGCGCGAAAATCGGCGGCCATGCCGCGTCGCGCCAAGGCGCGGTGGATGGCCAGCGCGGCGTACTTCTTGCCGACCGCGCAATCGACGCCGACCATCAGCATCCGGCGGCCGCTGCGCTTGCGGCCGGAGCCGACGTCGAAACGCGCGTCGGCGTGGCGCACGTCGAACAGCCGCACGCCGGCCTGGCGCGCAGCCGCGGCGATCCGCGGATTCTCGCCGAGGCGTGCATGCATGCCGCTGGCAATGTCGAGGCCGGCGTGGATCGCGGCCAGCAGAGTGTCGATCCACGCCTCGTCGAGCGCACCGCCGAAGGTGGCCACGCCGATCACCAGCGTGCGCACGCCGGCGGCGGCGGCGGCGGCCGGCGTCATGTCAGGCAGGCCGAGGTCGACCGTGCCGGCATCGAGCCGGCATTGCCCGGCACACAGTTGCGGGCGCCAGTCGAGAATGCCGCTGGCCGTCTTGGCGTCGAGGCGGTGCGGGGTGTTGCCGAGGAAGAGCAGGTAGGGGGCGGCGATCTGCATGTCAACCTGCCTCCTGGCGGCGCAGCATCTGGCCCGGATGGGCGCCGGTCGCCTTGCCGTCGGCGAGGACCAGGGTGCCGTTGACCCATACCCGCGCGATGCCGACCGACAGCTCGTGCGGCTTCTCGTAGGTGGCGCGGTCGGCCACCGTACGCGGATCGAACAGGACGAGGTCGGCCGCCGCGCCGACACGGATCTGGCCGCGGTCGCGCAAGCTCATGTGCTGCGCGGCCAGTCCGGTCATCTTGTGCACGGCCTGCTCGAGCGTCAGCATCTTCTTCTCGCGCACGTAGATGCGCAGCACGCGCGGGAACGTGCCGTAGCCGCGCGGGTGCAGGCCGTCGAGGCTGCCGTCGGAACTGATGTTCGCCTGCGGCCAGGCGATGAACTTCGCGATGTCGCGCTCGTCCATGCTGCGGCTGATGACCTGCGCGGTGCTGTGGGCCGCTTCCGATTCGCGGATCAGGGCCATCACCGTATCTGCGTCGTCGGTGCCGCGCAGGTGCGCGATATCGGCCACGCTCTTGCCGACCAGGTCCGGTTCGGGCTTGAACTGCGACAGGCGCAGGCCGTCGGCCGGGGAGAGGTGCTTGAGCACGAATTCGGCGGTCGCGCGGTTCCCGAAGTCGCGCTCGGGCCACAGCACGATCAACTCGCTGTGCCAACTGTCGTAGGGATAGACGTCGAGCGTCGCGTCGACGCCTTCGGCGCGCGCCTTGTCGAGTATGCCCAGGAAGCGGTCGGCCTGGCCCCACCAGTCGGTCATCGCCAGCTTGGCGTGGCTGACCTGCACCGGGATCTTCGCCTCGCGGCCGATCGTCAGCAGTTCGTCGAGCGCGTCCCAGATCTTGCGGTCCTCGCTGCGCATGTGGCTGATGTAGCGGCCACCGTAGGGTGCGACGGCGTCGGCGAGCGCGAGCACCTCGGCGCGCGTGGAGTAGAGGCCCGAGTCGTATTCAAGGCCGGTCGACAGGCCGAGCGCGCCGGCCTTCATGTCGGCGGCGAGCAGGTGGCGCATCGCCTGCACCTGCGCTGGCGTCGCCGCGTGGCTGGCGTCGGCGCCCATCACCTCCGCGCGCAGCGAGTTGTGGCCCGCGTACGAGGCGATGTTGATCGCCGCCGGCCTGGCGCCGTAGCGGCGGAACAGGTCGGCAATCGGCCCCTGCGAGAAGCCATCCTGGCCGATGACGATCGTGGTGACGCCCTGGCTGGTCACCGGCAGCGCGTCGAGCTGGCTGTCGAGGCCGCGGTCGTGGTGGCTGTGCGTGTCGATGAACCCCGGCGCGAGCACCAGCCCGCGGGCGTCGACCACCTGTTCGCCGCGTTGCGGTTCGAGTTCGCCGATGGCGGCGATGCGGCCGTCGGCGACGCGCACGTCGACGTGCTGCGCCGGGGCGCCGGTGCCGTCGACGACGACGGCATGGCGCACGATGAAATCGGCCGCCGCTGCATGGCCGGCTGGCAACACGACCAGCGGTGCGATCAGCAGCAGCGAGATCAGTGTTCGGCTCGTCATGGAATCGGTTCTCCTGGAAAACATGCGGCTCAACCCCACAGCGCCGCGCTGGGCGGCGAGACGAGGCCACGCTGGTAGTGCAGGCCCGGGTCGCGGTCGCGGCCGATGAGGAGCGGGCCATCGAGGTCGACAAAGCGTGCAGCGCCGGCGACGAGCGTCGCCGGCGCCATGCCGAGCGACGTCCCCTCCATGCAGCCCACCATCAACCCGAAGCCGAGCTGGCGCGCGCGGGCAGTCATGCGCAGCGCCTCGGTCAGGCCACCGGTCTTGTCCAGCTTCACGTTGACCAGGTCGTAGCGGCCGCGCAGCGCGTCGAGGTCTGCGCCGACGTGTGCCGATTCGTCGGCGCAGACCGGCACGCGGCGTTCGATCCGCGCCAGCGCGTCGTCCTTGCCCACGGGCAGCGGCTGCTCGACCATCGCGACATGTGCGGCCTGCAGCGCAGGCATGACGCCATCGAGCAGCACCGGGTCCCAGGATTCATTCGCGTCGATGACCAGGGTCGCGGCCGGAGCGGCGTCGCGCACGGCCGCGACGCGGGCGACGACGTCGTGCGCATCGAGCTTCAGCTTGATCAGGGCGCCATCGCCGTCGGTGACGACGATCGCGCGCGCCTTGTCCGCCTGCTGCGCCGCTTCGCCCACGCTGATGGTCTGCGCGGTGCGCACCTGGCCCGGGGCGGGGACTCCGGCCAGTTCCCAGACACGCCGCTTCGCCAGTTTCGCGCGCAGATCCCAGCACGCACAGTCGACCGCGTTGCGCGCGGCGCCGGCCGGCACGCGATCGTGGATGCGGTCCCAGGACTCGCCGCGGGCGAGGCGGGCGAGCAGTTCGCGCACGGTCTCCATCACGCCGTCCACGCTCTCGCCGTAGAACGCCGTGGGCGTGCATTCGCCGCGGCCGACGGCACCATCGCACGACAGCGTTGCCACGATGACATCGGCATGCAGGTAGGTCTCGTGCGCGATGACGAATGGCGCGGCGAGCTCCCAGCGTTCGTGGCGAACCTCGGTCTGCATGCAAGCCGGCCTCTGGACGTGTATGCACAATTTATATCATAGTAACTCCTATGAAAGAAAACTTGCAACCAGTGAATGATGACGAACCCGGGCTGGCGCGCACGCTCGGCCCGCTCCAGTTGACGATGATCGGTGTCGGCTGCGTCATCGGCGCCGGCATCTTTGTCATGACCGGCACCGCGGCGGCGACCCATGCCGGGCCGGCGGTGGTGCTGTCGTTCGTGGTGGCGGCGATCGCCTGCGGATTCACCGCGTTCTGCTATGCCGAGCTTGCCGGCACGATGCCGTTGTCCGGTTCGAGCTATTCGTATGCTCTGCTCACGTTTGGCCGCTTCACCGCGTGGTGCGCCGGCTGGCTGCTGCTGCTCGAGTACGGCATTGCCGCGGCGACTGTCGCGGTCGGCTTCGCCGGCTACGCGGTGGCGTTGCTCGACCAGTTCGGTCTGCACCTGCCGGCGTCGATCACCACGCCGATGCTCGACTTTCGGACCGATGGGGGCACCAACCGCCTGCAGTTCGGCGGCGGCATCAACCTCGTCGCCGCCGGCGCGATCCTGGTGGTGACGGCTGTCCTGTTGCGCGGGGTGACGCAGTCGTTCGCGTTCAACACGGCCATCGTGCTGCTCAAGATTGCTGCGCTGGTCGCCTTCGTGCTGGTCGGCATCGCCTTCATCGACCCGGCCAACCTCACGCCGTTCGTGCCGCCGGCGCGGGGCGATTTCGAGTTCGGCTGGCCCGGCGTGCTGCGCGGCGCCTCGGCGATCTTCTTCGCCTACGTTGGCTTCGAGACCGTGTCCACGAGCGCAGCCGAGGCGCGCAACCCCCAGCGCGACCTGCCGATCGGCATCTTCATGACGCTGGCGGTCTGCACGGTACTGTACATGGCCGTCGCCGCGGTGATGACCGGCATCGTGCCCTACACCCGGCTCGGCGTCGCCGACCCGATCGCCGTCGCCGTCGACGCGATGCAGTTGCCGATGTTCGGCATCGCAGTCAAGTCCGCCGCGGTGATCGGCCTGCTTTCGGTGCTGCTGACGTCGATCTACGGCCAGACCCGCATCTTCTACGCGATGGCGCGCGATCGCATGCTGCCGCCGGTGTTCGCGCGGATCGACGGCAGAACGCGCACGCCGCAGGTCGGTACCATCTATACCGGCGTGGCCATGGCGTTGCTCGCGGCGTGCCTGCCGATCAGCCTGCTCGGCGACCTGATCAGCCTCGGCACGGCGGTCGCGTTCGCGATCGTTTGTGCGGCGGTCATGCGCCTGCGCGTGGTCGAGCCCGATCGCCCGCGTTCGTTCCGGGTGCCGCTGGGCGGCATCCGTGTAGGTGGCTGGTGGATCGGCATCATTCCGGCGCTCGGCATCGCTTTTGCCGTGCTGATGGGCCTGCCGCTGCTGATCGACATGGTGCTGCGCGCAACGCGCGGCGACGTGCTGCCGCTGGCGATCGTCGGCGGCTATTTCGCGGCCGGCCTGGTCATCTACGTGGTTTACGTGCGGTCGCGCTGAACGGGAGCGGCGATCATGGTTCCGCAGAAGCGTCGGGCCTCGGCCCGACGGTGCGCTGCGTGCTCAAGGCTCGATGTCGCCGCCCCTCTTGCGCTGCCCGCGCGCGGGTTTCCCGACGTGGCCGACGAATTCCTGGTAGAGGTCGGAGACGTGGGCGAGGCGTTGCTCCACGCGGTCGCCGAGCGCGAGAACCACGCCGTTGACCAGCAGCGCCAGCGCCGCGTGGATCGGAACGGTGGTGCCCCAGAAGATCCCGCTTTCCGTCGGCAATGCCAGGATGTGCGGCGTGTATTCGCCGGCCCAGTGGCAATATTTGTCGGTGATCATCACCAGCGGCAGCCCGCGTTGCCGGCAATGACGGGCGAGCAGTTGTGCCTGGCGCGAGTAGCGGCGCGTCTCCACGATCACGACGCAATCCTTGTCGGTACCGTCGAGCAGCACCTCCGAGAAGCTTCCGGTAGCCAGATCGGCCACCCGCACCCGCGGGCGCACGTACTGCAGGAAACTGGCGAAGTGGGCCGCAAGCCCGCGCTCGGTCTGGAATCCCACGATGTGCAGTGTCGAGCAGTGCGCCAGAAGCGCGACGATATCCTGCCATTCGCGCGTTTCCGCGCGGCGGTAGACCTCGATGATGCCGGCGATGGTCAGGTCCAGGTCGCGTTGCAGCGCCGGTTCGCCGCCGCCGGTCTGCAGCATCGAGCGCAGGCCTTCGCCGATCGGCCATGGCGCGACGGCCACGTCGAACTTGAAAGCCGCCTTCAGCTCGCGGAAGTTCCGGTAGCCGAGGCGACGGCAGAACCGGCCCACCGTCGCGGCGCTGATGGCGAGCTTGGCGGCGAGCGAGTTGGCGGTCTCGAACGGCACCGCCTGCCGGTTGGTGAGCAGGAAGTTCGCGATCACCCGTTCGGACGCGGTCATCCGGTCCATTTCACTGCGAAGCTGGCTGAACAATCGCCGGTCGGCGCTGCTTGGCTTTGGCGACATCGACGCCGTCTCCCGTGGATTCGACCGTGTTGGATCGGTACGAAAGTATGATCCAGCGCAGCGCAGGCCGCACGGTGCACGCTGCCCGGTGGTGAGCCGGCGATAGCAGAACGGGCGCCTTGCGCGCCCGTTCTGCTGCAACCGACCGATGATCCGCTAGCGGCTCAGTAGCGGTAATGATCCGGCTTGTACGGGCCTTCCACCGGTACGCCGAGGTAGGCGGCCTGGGTCGGGGTGAGCGTGGTCAGCTTCACGCCGATCTTCTCCAGGTGCAGGCGGGCGACTTCCTCATCGAGCTTCTTCGGCAGGATGTAGACCTTCGCCTCGTAGCTGTCCTTGTTCGCCCACAGGTCGATCTGTGCCAGCGTCTGGTTGGAGAACGAGTTGGACATCACGAAGCTCGGGTGGCCGGTGGCGCAGCCCAGGTTGACCAGGCGGCCTTCGGCCAGCAGGAAGATCGAACGGCCGTCCTTGAAGGTGTACTTGTCCACCTGCGGCTTGATGTTGAGCTTGCTCACGCCGGCCATCGCATTCAGCGCATCGACCTGGATTTCGTTGTCGAAGTGGCCGATGTTGCAGACGATCGCCTGATCCTTCATTGCCTTCAGGTGATCCAGCGTCAGCACGTCCTTGTTGCCGGTGGTGGTGACATAGATGTCGCCGCGGCCCAGCGTGCTCTCGACGGTGTTGACCTCGAAGCCTTCCATCGCCGCCTGCAGCGCGTTGATCGGGTCGATCTCGGTGACCACCACGCGTGCACCGTAGGCGCGCAGGCTGTGTGCGCAGCCCTTGCCCACGTCGCCATAGCCACACACCACGGCCACCTTGCCGGCCAGCATCACGTCCATCGCGCGCTTCAGGCCGTCGGCCAGCGACTCGCGGCAGCCGTACAGGTTGTCGAACTTGCTCTTGGTCACCGAGTCGTTGACGTTGATCGCCGGCACCAGCAGCGACTTCGCCTCGGCCAGCTGGTACAGGCGATGCACGCCGGTGGTGGTCTCCTCGGAGACGCCCTTCCAGTCCCTGACCACGGTGTGCCAGTAGCCCGGGCGCTCGGCGTGCACGCGCTTGAGCAGGTTCTTGATCACCTGCTCCTCGTGCGAGGAGGCCTTCTCGTCGACCCAGTTCGAGCCGTTCTCCAGCTCGTAGCCCTTGTGGATCAGCAGCGTCACGTCGCCGCCGTCGTCGACCACCAGCTGCGGGCCGAGGAAGCCGCCCTTGCCGTCGGGGAAGGACAGCGCGTCCAGCGTGCAGTCCCAGTATTCCTCCAGCGTCTCGCCCTTCCAGGCGAACACCGGCGTGCCGGTGGCGGCGATCGCGGCGGCGGCATGGTCCTGGGTCGAGAAGATATTGCACGAGGCCCAGCGCACGTCGGCGCCGATGTCCTTCAGCGTCTCGATCAGCACCGCGGTCTGGATCGTCATGTGCAGCGAGCCGGTCACGCGCACGCCTTTCAGCGGCTGCTGCGGCGCGTACTTGCGGCGGATCGACATCAGGCCCGGCATCTCGTGCTCGGCGATGTCCAGCTCCTTGCGGCCGAAGTCGGCCAGGGCGATGTCGCGGATCTTGTAGTCGTGGGTGTTTTCTTTCAGTGCGGCGTTCATGGATATCTCCGGTCAGGGCGAGGCTTCTGTGAAGAGTCCGGCCATGGATGGCCGGTTCTTGCGCGAAGGGACTCGCGTACAAACAACCGGGCGCCGTTGTGGAACGTGCCGCGCCGAGCCTGGCCGGTTCCCGTGAAGTTCATTCACGGCAACGGTCGCAGCGCCCCTCGGCGGGCAGTGCAGAGGGGGCATTGTAACGGCAGACATGAGCTTATGCCGCATGGTTGGGTGTCGCCCGCGTCGGGATTGGTTACGCTGGGGATCAGGCCTGCCGTGGAGTAGTTGCGTGGAACCCAGTCGCGAACCCGAGTTTCTGCCGCCCGACGGCCCGTTGCGCGAGGATGTCAGCCGCCTGGGCGCGATGGTCGGGCGAATGCTGGCCGAGCAGGGCGGCGACGCATTCTTCGCGCGGGTCGAACAGGTGCGCACGGCGGCGATCCGCCGTCGCCGCGAAGGTGCCTCGGTGGAGGAACTGGCCGCCTCGCTGGCCGGTCTCGACGCCGACGACGCCGAAGCGCTGGCGCGCGCGTTCGCCACCTACTTCCAGGCGGTGAACACCGCCGAACGGGTGCACCGCATCCGTCGTCGTCGCGACTACCAGCGCGAGGGCAGCGCGCCGCAGCCGGAATCGCTGCTCGACGTGCTGGGCCGGCTGAAGGCTGCGGGCGTGGGCGCCGACGAGCTGGTCGGCTGGCTTGATCGGCTGTGGATCGAGCCGGTGTTCACCGCGCACCCGACGGAGGCGGTGCGCCGCTCGCTGCTGGAGAAGGAGCAGGCGATCGTCGCCTCGCTGATCGACGGCTTCGACCGTGAGCGCACGCCGCAGGAGCGTCAGGAGGACGACGACCGCATCTACATGGCGCTGTCCGCCGGCTGGCAGACCGCCGAGGCCTCGCCGGTGCGGCCCAGCGTGCAGGACGAGCGCGAGCACGTGGACTTCTACCTGGCCCATCCGCTGTACCGCATCGTGCCGGCGCTGTACGAATCGCTGGCGCAGGCGCTGCAGACGACCTACGGCGTGGCGATCAAGCTGCCGCGGCTGCTGCGCTTCGCCAGCTGGGTCGGTGGCGACATGGACGGCAACCCCAACGTGGGCGCCGACACCATCGCCGACTGCCTCGACTCGCAGCGCGCATTGGTGCTGGAGCGCTACCGCGAGGACGTCGCCACGCTGGCGCGCCTGCTCAGCCAGACCGAGGGTCGCGTGGCGGCGTCCGCGGCGCTGCGCGCGCGGCTGGCGGACTATCGCGCCCGCTTCCCGGCCGCCGCGGCGCAGATCCGCCCGCGCCACGCCGACATGCCGTACCGCTGCCTGCTGCAGCTGGTCGGCGCGCGGCTGGCGCTGACCGGCGACGAATCTTCGGACGGTTATCCGTCCAGTGGCGAACTGCTGGACGACCTGCAGCTGATCGCCGACAGCCTGTTCCAGCACCGCGGCGTGCACGCCGGCGCCTACGCGGTGGAACGCCTGCTGTGCCGCGTGCGCAGCTTCGGCTTCCACCTGGCGCGGCTCGACGTGCGGCAGGATTCGCGCGTGCACGACGACGCGCTGGCCGCGCTGCTGGCCGACGATGGCTGGGCCGCGCGCCCGGCTGACGAGCGCGCGCGGCAATTGCGCGATTACGCCAGCGGCGGCGCACGCTTCGCGATCAGCCATGCCGAGGTGGTCGTCGCGCTGTACGACGTGTTCGCCACCCTCGGCAACACCCGCCGGCGTTACGGCGGCGAGGCGGTGGGGCTGTATATCATCAGCATGGCGCGCAGCGCCGCCGACGTGCTGGCGGTGCTGGCGCTGGCGCGCTACGGCGGGTTGGTGCAGGACGACAACGTGCCGCTCAACATCGCGCCGCTGTTCGAGACCGTCGACGACCTGAAGAATGCGCCGGCCACCTTGCGCGCCCTGCTCGACGACCCGGTCTACCGCCGCCACCTCGCGGCGCGCGGCGACCAGCAGTGGGTGATGCTGGGCTATTCCGACAGCGGCAAGGACGGCGGCACGCTGGCCTCGCGCTGGGGCCTGCAGCGCGCCCAGGTGGAATTGCTCGAGGTGGCGCATGCGGCCAGCATCCAGCTGGCGTTCTTCCACGGCCGCGGCGGCTCGGCCAGCCGCGGCGGCGCGCGCATCACGCCGGCACTGATGTCCTCGCCGCGCGGCGCGGTGGCCGGCGTGCTGCGGGTGACCGAGCAGGGCGAGGTGATCCATCGCAAGTACGGCATCCGTGCGCTGGCGCTGCGCAACCTGGAGCAGACCGTGGGTGCGGTGCTGCGCGCCAGCCTGCGTCCGCGCGTAGACGAGCCACGCGAAGCGCGCTGGCGCGAGCAGATGGACGCCTTGGCGGCCGCCAGCCGGAAGACCTACCGCGCGTTCGTCGAGCACGATGGCTTCGTCGACTACTTTCGCACTGCCACGCCGGTCGACGTGATCGAGCGGATGACCCTGGGCTCGCGCCCGGCCAGCCGCCGCAGCATGCGCGGCGTGCAGGACCTGCGCGCGATCCCGTGGGTGTTCGCGTGGACCCAGTGCCGCTCGATTCTGCCCGGCTGGTACGGCCTGGGCAGCGCGCTGGAGCAGGGCGTGCAGCAGTTCGGCGAAGCGGCGCTGGCGGAGATGGCGCGCGACTGGCCGTTCTTCTGCAACCTGCTCGACGACGTGGAAATGGTGCTGGCCAAGTGCGACCTGCCCATCGCCGAGGCGTTCTCGAAACTGTCCGGCCCGTTGCACGAGGAGTTCTTCGGACTGATCCGCGCCGAGTTCGCGCGCACCCGCCACTGGCTGCTGCGGCTCAAGGGCAGCGAGGTGCTGCTGCGTGATGAGCCGCGCCTGGCCGCCTCGATCCGCCTGCGCAACCCCTACGTCGATCCGATGAGCCTGCTGCAGGTGGACCTGCTGCAGCGTTGGCGCGCCAGCGAGCGCCAGGACGACGCCGTGCTGCAGGCCCTGGTCGCCTGCGTCAACGGCGTGGCGCAAGGGCTGCAGAACACCGGCTGATTGCCGCGGGCCATTTCTCCGGCAAGGGAGCGTGTACGCCAGCGGACGGCGGTGTCCGGGTATGCATCGCGGTCGGCCGACCGAAGTCGGTGCAAACGTTATGAAACAGGCGTTTGCATGCCTGGCATGGGCTTTGCTCAAGCAGACTCATGGATATTGCCAACCCCCTCGCCGCCCAACGTAAACGCCGACGCCGACGCATCGCCGTCGTTGCCGCGGCCCTGCTACTCGCCGCTCTGGCCATCGGCGCCATGAACCTCGGCCCGGCGCTGCCCGCGGTCGAGCGCTCGAGCCTGTGGATCGACACCGTGCAACGCGGCGACATGCTGCGCGAGGTGCGCGCGCCGGGCACCCTGGTACCGCGTGACATCCACTGGCTGGCGGCGGAAACCAGCGCGCAGGTGGCGAAGATCGAAGTGTGGCCCGGCACCCATGTCGAGGCGGATACCATCCTGCTGCGACTGGCCAGCCCGCAGGTGGAAAACGACTTGCGCAACGCGCAGGCCCAGGTTGTGGCGGCCGAGGCGCGGGTGGCGGCCAAGCACGCGGAACTGCAATCGCAGTTGCTGGACGAGCGCTCCTCGCTGGCGCAGGCGCAGGCCGAATACGCCTCGGCGCAGGTGAAGAGCGAGGCCGATGCGAAGGCGATGGCGAAGAACCTGATTCCGCGCGTGCAATACGAACAGGAGCAGATCGCGCTGAAGCAGTTGCAGCACCGCATCGAGGTCGAGCAGCAGCGGGTGCAGACCTTCGATGCCGGCATCAAGGCGCAGATGGCCGCCGTGCAGGCCGAGCTGCAACTGCAGCGCAGCAACCTGACCTTGCGCCAGCGCCAGTCTGACGCGCTCGACGTGCGCGCCGGCATCGCCGGCACGCTGCAGCAGATGGCCGTGCAGGAAGGCCAGCAGGTCGCCGCCGGCACCAATCTGGCACGGGTCGCGCGCGGCGACGTGCTGATCGCACGGCTGCGCGTGCCTGAGGTGCAGGCCAAGGACGTGGCGCAAGGCATGCCGGTTCAAGTGAATACCTATAACGGCATGATCGACGGCACCGTCACGCGGATCGATCCGGCCGTGGTCGACGGCAGCGTGCAAGTGGACGTGACCCCGACCGGGTCGCTGCCGGCCGGTGCCCGCCCCGACCTGTCGGTGGACGGCCGCATCCGCATCGCAAAACTCGACCAGGTGCTGTCGCTGGGCCGTCCCGCCCAGGTCGAGGCGAACAGCGAGGTGAGCCTGTTCCGTCTGGATGCTTCCGGTGCCACGGCCACCCGCATCAAGGTGCGCGTGGGCGCCATCTCGGTAGACCGGGTGCAACTGCTGCAGGGATTGCAGCCGGGCGACCGCGTCATCCTTTCCGAGACCAGCCAATGGGATAAATATGACCGCCTGCGTGTGCGCTGACGGCACCGATCCGCTGATCCACCATCCACTTCGAGCAAGGACAACCGCATGAACGAAACGACCTCCGTCATCGCCCTCGGCGGCATCCGCAAGGTGTTCCAGGCCGACGAAGTGGAAACCCATGCATTGAGCGACGTGCATCTGCATATCGCGCGCGGCGAGTACGTCTCCATCTCCGGCCCGTCCGGTTGCGGCAAGACCACCTTGCTGTCGATCCTCGGCCTGCTCGACACCGCCAGCGCCGGCAGCTACGTGTTGAACGGCCACGACGTGGCCGCGCTCAACACCGCCGCGCGTGCCCGCATCCGCAATGCCGAGATCGGTTTCATCTTCCAGGCCTTCAACCTGATCGGCGACTTGAACGTGCAGGAGAACGTCGAACTGCCGCTGACCTATCGCAACGGCATCGGCGCCGGCGAACGGCGCGAGCGCGTGCAGGAAGCGCTGGAGCGCGTCGGCATGGCCCATCGCATGCGGCATTACCCGGCGCAGTTGTCCGGCGGCCAGCAGCAGCGCGTGGCGGTGGCGCGCGCCCTGGTCGGTAAGCCGGCGATCCTGCTCGCCGACGAACCTACCGGCAACCTCGACTCGCGCAATGGCGAAGCGGTGATGGCCCTGCTCGACGAACTGCACAACGGCGGCGCCACCATCTGCATGGTCACCCACGACGCGCGCTACGCCGAACTGGCCCAGCGCAAGATCCGCCTGTTCGACGGTCGCGTGGTCGATGAGGAAACCTATGAGCGCCTGCGCCACGAAGATGAGCAGCGGCTCGACGGGCTGCTGGCGGCGCGGCTGGAGATGGGCGAGTGAGCGTGTGGCTGGCAGAGATCTGGCGCGCCTGGCGCGCAAGTCTGCGCCACCCGGGCTTCTTGCTGCTGGCCTCCGGCGTGCTGGTGCTTGGCGTCGGTTGCACCGCGGCGGTGTCCACGCTGATCGACCAGGTGCTGCTGAGGTCGCTGCTGGTGCCGCAGGCCTCGCGGTTGCTAGTGGCCGGTCCCTGGGATCGCGACCACGTCAGCGCGGTGTCGCCACAGCAGTACCAGCACATGCAGTCGCTGCGTGGCGTGCAATCCATCGGCTTGATACAGGACGGCCCGAAGTTGAACGTCGCCGGCGATGGTCAGCCGGAACTGGTGCCGGCGCTCTACGCTGACCGCGGCCTGTTGCCGACGATCGGTTTGCCGATGCGGCTGGGTCGCGGCTTCAGCGTGGAGGAGGATCGGCCGTACGGGCCGCACGTGGTGATCCTTGGCCACGGTTTCTGGCAGCGTCGGTATGGCGGCGACGCCAGCGTGATCGGCCGCAGCATCGAGGTGGAAGGCACGCCTCGCACCATCATCGGCGTGCTGCCGCAGGGTTTCGCCGCGCTGGGTTTCGATGGCGACATCATGTTGCCGACTGCGCTGCCGGTGAACAGTGTCAATGACGGCACTAACTACATGGCGCTGCTGCGACCGAACGAAGGCGTTGCCGCCGCCACGGTGGCCGCCGAGGTCAACACGCGCCTGCACGCGATGTACGTCGCGATGGGCAACGACTACTGGAAGCGTGCCCACTTTGGCGCGCAGCAGTTCAGTGCGTGGCAGCGTGGCGATGCCAGGCGCGTGCTGATGCTGTTTCTCACCAGCGCGCTGTTCGTGCTGCTGATCGCGTTGGTCAACCTGACCAACCTGATGCTGCTGCGCGCGCTGTCGCGCAGCCACGATGCCGCGGTGCGTGGTGCGCTGGGCGCACCGATGTTGCGGCTGGCGCTGCCGGCGTTGGCCGAAGGGTTGCTGGTTGGTATCTTCGGCGCCCTGGCTGGCATGCTGCTGGCAAGGGTTAGCCTGGGCGCGCTGCAAAGCCACATGCCGGCGGAGTGGCTGCCGGATAGTCAACTGCATTTCGGTGTCGCGACATGGTTGCTGGCGTTGCTGATCGGCCTGGGTGGTGCCCTGCTGGCTGCGGCGCTCGGCCTGTGGCGCGGCCGCCGGGCGACGGCGATCGACGAATTGCGCGAAGGCGGGCGCAGCGGACTCGGCCGGCACAGCGGACGGCTGGGCCGCGTGCTGGTGGTGGCGCAGGTGGCGCTGGCGACGGCGCTGCTCAGCTCCGCCGGCCTGTTCCTGCACACGCTGTACGACGCCGCGCGCACGCCGCTGGGTTTCACCAGCGGTGGCATCCTCACCTTCGAGTTGGCGCCGGTGCTTGCCGACTATCCCGATGCCGCGGCGGTGGACGGCCTGTCCACGCGCGTGCTGGAACGTCTGCGCGCCATTCCCGGCGTGACCGCCGTCACCTCCACCACCAATCTTCCGGCGGATCTGCGTAGCGGACAGTTCAACCTCGGTGGCCTGCACGTGCCAGGCAACGGGGAAGAGTTCGGCACACAGTATCACGGCGTCGGCCCCGATTTCTTCGCGTTGTTCGGCATTGCCATGCGCGAAGGACGCGCGTTTGGCCGCAACGACATCCGCGGTGGCGAGACGGTGGCGATCATCAACCGGGCGATGGCGCGGCAGCACTACGGCGGCCATGCTCTCGGCCAGACGATCCAGCGCGGCGACGGCACCGGCATGTGGTCGGCGCGCATCGTCGGTGTGGTCGGCGACACCAACCAGTACGGCCCGCTGGAAGAGCCGCCGGAAGTGTTGTACGTGCCACTGGCGCAGATGACCGACAACGCCATGGGAGTCTTCCGCAGCTTCGAACCGATGCGCTTCGCGCTGCGCGGACATGGCGACCCGAACGCCTGGCGCGACGCCCTGCGCGAAGCAGTGGCGGAGGTCGCGCCGAACCAGCCGATCGCCAACCTGCGCACCATGCAGGACATCGTGCGCAGCACTACTGCCGACATGCGCCTCAATTTGTTGCTGGTCGGCATTTTCGCCGCGCTGGCGCTGTTGCTTGCGGCCGCTGGCATGTACGCGGTGATGGCGGTGGCGGTAGCCGCACGCGAACGCGAGTTCGGTGTGCGCAGCGCGCTCGGCGCCGCGCCGTCGCGATTGACGCGGCTGGTGCTGCGCAGTGGCCTGTGGCAAATCACGCTAGGTCTTGCGCTTGGCGTCGGCCTGGCGCTGGCACTGTCCGGTGTGTTGCGTGCGGTGTTGGAAGACATTGGCCGCAGTGCGGTCGACCCCGTGGCGCTTGTCGGCGTCTGCGTACTGCTGGCCATCGCCGGCCTGCTGGCCTGCCTGCTGCCGGCGCTGCGTGCCGGACGGGTCCATCCGATGCGCGCGTTGCGCGGGGAGTAGGTCGATGATCCTGCGTGAATGCCGCATGGTGTCGCGAGTGGAGGCGGGTGCATGAACGTGTGGCTGGCAGAAATCTGGCGCACCTGGCGGGCTAGCCTGCGCCGCCCCGGCTTCCTGCTGCTGGCGACCGGCGTGCTGGCGCTGGGCGTGGGCGCCAGCGTGGCGGTGTTCGCGCTGATCGACAGTACTTTGCTGCGGCCGTTGCCGGCGCCGGAGCCGTCGCGGCTGGTGGTAGTTGGGCGTATGCGTGGCAGCGACGTCGGCACGATTTCCCCGCATCAGTATCAGCAACTGGCCGCACTCAAGGGCGTGAAATCCATGGCGCTGAAGCAGGCCGGCTCGGTGGCAAACATTGTCAGCGACGGTGTGCCGGAGCAGGTGCCGAGGCTCTATGCGGACCGGCACCTGTTGCCCACGCTGGGATTGCAGCCGATCATCGGACGCAACTTCAACGAACAGGAAGATCACCCGGGCGGGCCGCAGGCGGTCATGCTCAGCCATGGCTTCTGGCAACGCCGTTATGGCGGCGACGCGGGCGTCATCGGCCGCAGCATGCGGGTGGAAGGCACGGTGCGCAGCATTGTCGGCGTTTTGCCGGCCAGCTTTGACGAGCTGGCCGGGGCCGGCGACATTATGGTGCCGATGGCGTTGCCAGCGGCAAGCAACGACGATGGCGCCAATTACATGGTCGTTGCGCGGCTTGCTGACGGAGCCGGCATGGGCGCCGTGTCGGCGGAAGTCGATGGGCGCCTGCATGCGCTGGATCTGGCCACGGCGGGGAGCGGTGACACCATGGCGCGAACCCGTTATGGCGTTGAAAGCCTCCACGCGTGGCAACACCACGGTTCGCGGCCGATCCTGGTTCTGTTCCTGATCAGTGCGTTGCTCGTGTTGCTGATTGCGTTGGTCAACTTGACCAATCTGATGCTGCTGCGCACGTTGTCGCGCAGCCACGATGCCGCCGTTCGCAGTGCGCTGGGCGCGCCCTTGCTGCGGCTGATGTTGCCGGCGCTGGGCGAGGGGCTGCTGGTCGGGTTGGGCGGCGCCTTGCTGGGCATGGCGCTGGCGGCGGCGGGGTTGGGCCTGTTGCAGGCATTCATTCCGGCCAAGTGGCTGGTGGGTGGGCGCGTCCACGTGGGTGCATTCGCGTGGGGGCTGGCCTTGGCCATCGGCGTGTTGGCGGCACTCCTGGCTGCGGCGCTCGGTCTGTGGCGCAGTCGCACGGCGACCTCGGTGGATGAGCTGCGCGAAGGTGGTCGCAGCGGCATCGGTCGTCATGCCGGTCGCCTCGGTCGCACCCTGGTGGTGGCGCAGGTAGCTTTGGCGGCCGTGCTGCTATGTGCGGCGGGCCTGTTCACGCATGCGCTTCATGACGCGTCGCGACTTCATCTGGGGTTTGTCGACGACAACGTTCTTGCCTTCGAGCTGGCACCGGTCGAGGCGAGCTACCCGGACGTGACCGCGGTAAAGCACCTGACGCAGCGATTGGTGCAGCGACTGCGCGCCATACCTGGTGTTACCGATGCCGCTGTCACCACCAACCTGCCCACTAGCACGGACAGCATTGGCAGCTTTGGGCAGTTCAGCTCGGCCATGCATGTGCCGGGCGGCACGACGTTCAATGCGCAGTATCACGGCGTCGGTCCCGACTTCATGAAACTGCTGTCCATGACTATGCGTGAAGGCCGTCACTTCACCCGCCATGATGTGCGAGGTGGCGAGCCGGTGGCCATCGTCAGCCAGGATCTGGCAGATGCGAACTACGGCGGACGGGCACTGGGCAAGATCATCGAAGTGGAAAGCCGCGACAACGTCGTGTGGCCGGTGCGCATCGTCGGTGTGGTGGATGACACCTGGCAGAACGGTCCGTTGCAGCCGAAGCAACCCGTGCTGTACGTGCCGCTGGAGCAGATGCCCGAGCCCTTGCTGGCGGTTTTTCGCCGCTTTGAGCCCTTGCGTTTTGTCCTGCGCGGCCATGGCAGTTCGGACGACTGGCGCGCGGGGGTACGTGCGGCGGTAGCGGAGATGGCGCCTGATCAGCCCATTGCGAATCTGCGGACGATGAGCAGCATCGTGCATACGACCACGGCGGATGCACGCCTCAATCTGTTGTTGATCGGTGTATTCGCCTCGCTGGCATTGCTCCTTGCAGCAGCCGGCATATATGCGGTGATGGCCGTGGCGGTCGCTGCGCGCGAACGCGAATTCGGCGTGCGCATGGCATTGGGTGCTTCGCCGGCGCGGCTGGTGCGATGGGTGTTGCGCGGTGGTTTTTTTCAGATTGGGGTGGGGCTGATGCTTGGTGTTGGCGTCGTTGTAGCCGCATCGGGCGCGTTGAAACACTTGCTCATGTCTTTGCTTGGTCACACCGCCGTCCTGGATTCGGTCGCCCTGCTGGGCGCGTGCGTGATATTGGGCACGGTCGGGTTGCTGGCTTGTCTGGTGCCGGCGTGGCGTGCGAGCCGTGTGTCGCCGATGCGCGCGCTGCGAGGGGAGTAGATGATGTTGCTACGTGAATTGCGCCATGCGTGGCGGCGCCTGGCCCGGCCGCCGGGGTACGCGGCGCTGTCGGTGGGTGTGCTGGGGCTTGGGCTGGGGGTGGTGCTGTTCGTGTTCAGCCTGATCAATACGCTGATCCTGCAGCCGCTGCCGTATCCGCAGGCGGAGCGGTTGATGGCGATCGGCGCGCAGTCGAGCAACGGCTACGGCATCGGCGATCTCGACAGCGACCAGTATCTGCTGTTGCGGGGGCGCTTGCGCAACGTGGAGAAACTCGGCGCCTACGTCGACGGCGGGTTCAATGTCGACAGCGGCAACGGGGCGAGTTATCGGCGGGGCTCGTTGTTCACGGCGTCGATGATGGATCTGCTTGGAGTCAAACCGATCCTGGGGCGTGGCTTCAGTGCCGGTGACGACGCGCCCGGCGCGGCGCCGGTGCTGTTGCTGGGCGAGACGCTGTGGCGGAACGATTTTCAGGCCGATCCGCGGGTGATCGGTCGAGCCGTGCGGGTGGACGGTGCGTGGGCCACAGTGATCGGCGTGCTGCCAGCGGATTTCAGCTTTCCGCAGGTCAGTCAGCTGTGGATGCCGCTGCGTCTGGCCGAGGGCCAGCACCGCGGCCTGTCGGGGGTGGCGCGGTTGCGGCCCTTGACGGACGTGGCGCAGGCGCGGGCGGAACTGGCAGCGCGGGCAGACGACCTGCAACGCGTGCTTCCCGTCGGACAACCGGCCCGCCCGCTGACGATCAAGCCGCTGGCGCTGAGCTTCATCCCCGAGGACACGCGCAGTTGGGTCTGGATGATGTTCGCGGCCACGGCGCTGGTGATGCTGCTGGCCTGCGTCAATGTGGCGAACCTGCAACTGGTGCAGACCTTGAACCGCCGCCGTGAACTGGCACTACGCAGCGCGCTGGGTTGCAGCCGTGTTCGCCTGATGACCGGTGCCTTGATGGAGAGTCTGTTGTTGAGCGCGGGTGCGCTCGCTGCCGCCTGGCCGATCATGCAGTGGGGCAATCGCTGGCTGGTGGCAACCTTCATCGCCAACGGCGATCCGCCGAATGCGTTCTATCGGTTCGGTGCGCATGGCTGGGTACCGCTGTTCGCGGTCGGCATCGCCGTGCTCAGCACCGGCCTGGCCGGCTTGATTCCAGCGTGGCGCGCCGCGCGTGCCGACCTGCAGGACAGCTTGCGCGACGGCGGCAAGGGTTCCGGCGGCGGCTTCGTGAAGGTGACGAAGATCCTGGTGATCGCCGAGGTCGCCCTGACCGTGTTGTTGCTGGTCGGGGCCGGCACCTTCGTCCGAGCGCTGGGCGGCCTGCTGGATCAACGCTCCGCAGGCGCCGCCCACGCCGCGCATGTCCTCACCGCGTATGTGTCGCTGCCGCCCTTGTTGTACCCGCAGGATGAACAGCGCATCCGTTTCTTCGAGACCGCCGTCGAGCGCCTGCGCCACGAGCCGGGCGTGGTGGCGGCGACGGCGTCCAACACCATTCCCAGTGCGCGGCTCGGCAGTCACGAAGACGTGGCCTTGCCGGGCCAGCCGCGCCCGGCCGGGGGCTGGCCACGGGCGCAGGTGGGCATCGTCGATGCGAACTTTCTCGACACCTATGGCGTGCGTCTCACCGCGGGTCGTTTCTTCGACGCACGCGAGCGCGCCGACAGCGTCTCCGTGGCGGTCATCGACGCCAAGATGGCTACGGCGATGTGGCCGCACGACGATCCGCTCAACCGCACCCTGACCCTGTATCCCGGCAAATCGTGGGCGCGCACGGTGACGGTGATCGGGGTGATCGAGCCGTTGCAGCTCGATGGCCCGCTGGAGAGGGTGCTGCCGAGGCTGTTGATGCCCTTGCGGCAAGCGGCCGGGAATTCGCCTCTGCGAGGATTGCGACTGGCCGTACGCACGCATGCGGCAGCCGAAACCTATGCCCAACGACTGGCACAGGTGATACGCGGCGTTGACCCCGCGGCAGCCGTGACAGCGGTGTATAGCCAGACGAAGGCGATGGCGATGGAGCGCGTCAAGCTGATGGTGCTGACGCAGATATTCAGCGCGCTCGGCCTGATCGCGCTGCTGCTGGCGGCGGCCGGCCTGTATGGCGTGCTGGCCTTCTCCGTGGCGCAGCGCACACGCGAGATCGGCATCCGTCGCGCGATCGGCGCGGGCAACGGCGCGATCGTGCGCGAGGTGGGGCGGCAACTGTCGTGGCAGCTCGGCATCGGCCTGCTCGTCGGCACTGTCCTGGCATGGCCGTGGTCGCAACTGCTGGCCGATCCCGGTTTGCATACGCAGGCGCATGATCCGGCGGTGTTCGTGCCGGTACTGTTGCTGGTGCTTGGCATCGCGCTGCTGGCTGCGCTGGTGCCGCTGTACCGGGCGTTGCGCGTCGACCCGGCGATTGCCTTGAGATACGAGTAGGAGCCCGCTCGCGGGCGATGCTCTTGCTTTAATGGCTGGGTTTAGGGATTCAGATCAAACGCATCGCCCGCCAGCGGGCTCCTACAATGTGGCGCAGCCTGGCGAGGGCCATTGGATAAACGGAACGATATGACGCGCGAATCCCATCCCACCGTGCTGCTGGTCGACGACCAGGCCGATGTGCGCGAGGCCTTGCGCCTGCTGCTGAAATCTGAGGGCATCGCCAGCGTCGGCGTGAACGACCCGGTCGCGGCATTGGATGCCGTGCGTCAGCGCGATTTCAGTTGCGCGCTGATCGACCTCAACTACACCCGCGACACCACCTCGGGCGAGGAGGGCCTGGCCTTGCTCGATCAGTTGCGCCAGCACGCGCCGGAGTTGCCGGTGGTGGTGATGACGGCGTGGGGGAACGTGCCGCTGGTGGTGGATGCGCTGCGCCGCGGTGCCGGCGATTTCATCGAGAAGCCGTGGGACAACACGCGCCTGCTCAGCATCGTGCGCACACAGATCGCGCTGGGCGAAGGCGCGCGTCGGCAGCGCCGGCTGGAGGCGGAGAATGCGCTGCTGCGCGGCGGCAACGAGGCCTTGATCGCCGAGTCGCCGGCGATGCGGCGGGTGATGGAGTTGGTGGCGCGGATCGCGCCCAGCGATGCCAACGTGCTGGTGCTGGGCGAGAACGGCACCGGCAAGGGCGTCATCGCGCAGCAGTTGCATGCGCAGTCGCGCCGGGCGGCGCGGGCGCTGGTCAAGGTCAATATGGGCGGCATCGCCGAGAACGTGTTCGAGTCGGAGATGTTCGGCCACGTGCGCGGCGCGTACACCGATGCGAAGAGCGAGCGCATTGGCCGCTTCGAGCTGGCCGATGGAGGCACCCTGTTTCTCGATGAAGTCGGCAACGTGCCGCCGTCGCAGCAGCCGAAGTTGCTGCGTGTGCTGGAAGACGGTGAATTCGAACGGCTCGGTTCCTCGCGCACGCAGAGCGTGGACGTGCGGCTGGTCTCGGCCACCAATGCCGATCTTGCCGTCGAGGTGGAAGCGGGCCGTTTCCGCAAGGATCTGCTGTACCGCCTCAACACGCTGGAGATCCGCCTGCCGCCGCTGCGCGAGCGCCGTGACGACATCCTGCCGCTGGCGCGCCGCTTTCTCGAACGCAGCGCGGCGCGCTACGGCCGCCATGGCCTGCGGCTGGCGCCGTCGGCCGAACGCGCACTGCTGGCGTGGCTCTGGCCGGGCAACGTGCGCGAGTTGGGTCACCTGATGGAGCGCGCCGCGCTGCTGGCCGAGCACGACCTGGTCAGCGATTCCGCACTTGCGTTTGGGCCTGGCCCGGCGGCAACGGCATCCGCGCAGGACATCGACGACATGACCATCGATCAGGCCGAGGCGCATCTGGTGCGGCGTGCGCTGGAGCGCTACGACGGCAACCTGCAGCACGCCGCCGACGCGCTCGGCATCACACGGCAGACGTTGTATCGACGGCTGGAGAAACATTCACTGCGCGACCCTTCGTCCGACGATGCCGATTGATTCCTCCACGCCACCTGCGCGTCGGCATCGTGCCCGGATGCCGGTGTTCGAGCGGCGCGTGCTGCTCGGCGGCTGGCTGGTGGCGCTGCCGGCGCTGCTCGGCGTCGTGGTTTTTCTGCTGACCGGCATTCCCGACCGCATGCTGTGCTGGAGCCTGCTCGTTGCCATCGTGGTGACCACCGCCCTGATCGCACGCTGGCAGCACCGCCGCGTGGTGCATCCGCTGTACACCCTGGCCGGTTTGCTGGAAGCGCTTCGCGAGGGCGACTACAGCATGCGCGGGGTGCAGGGCGGGGTGCTTGGTGACGCGATCTACGACGTCAATGCGCTGGCCGACCGGCTGCAGAAGGAGCGCCTGCAATTCGAGGATTCCGCACGCTTGCTCGGCAAGACGCTGGCCGCGCTGGACAGCGCCGTGCTGGTGTTTGATCACGACACGCGGCTGCGTCTGCTCAATCCGGCGGCACAGCGTCTGTTCGCCGGTGACCGGAGCAGCTTGATCGGTCGACAGGCCTGCGAGCTTGCGCTCGATGTACTGCTGGCAGCACCGCGCGCGCGCGTCATCAGGCACACGTTCCCCGGCCGCAGCGGCCGCTTCGACATCCGCCACGCCCCGCTGCGCAATGAGGGCCGCAGCGGTCGATTGCTGGTGATCAACGACGTCGGCCGCGTGCTGCGCGAGGAAGAACGCCAGGCCTGGCAGCGCCTGCTGCGTGTGCTCGGCCATGAGGTCAACAACTCGCTGGCCTCGATCCATTCGCTGGCCAACACGCTGGCCACCGTGATCGCGCGCGAGCCGTTGGCCGAGGACTGGCGCGAGGATGCGCGCGGCGGCTTGCAGGTGATCGGCAACCGTGCCGAATCGTTGACGCGCTTCCTCGCCGGCTACAGCCGACTCGCCGCGTTGCCGGCGCCGCAGAAACGCGAACTCGACCTGGCCGTACTGGTGCCGGCGGTGGCGCGGCTGGAGCAACGTGTGGCCGTGCAAGTGGAGGCGGGCACACCGCTGCCCGTGCAGGCCGATCCCGACCAACTCGAGCAGGCGTTGATCAACTTGCTGCGCAACGCTGTCGAAGCGAGCCTGCCCGGTGATGGCCATGTGCGGATGCGCTGGCGCAGCGAAGGTGAGCGTGCATTGATCGAGATTCTTGACGACGGCCCCGGCCTGCCCAGCAGCGACAACCTGTTCGTGCCGTTCTTCACCACCAAGCCGGGTGGGTCAGGCATCGGCCTCGCCCTGGTGCGGCAGATCGCCGAAGCCCATGAGGGCGGCGTTAGCCTGCTTGCCCGTGATGGTATGCCCGGTGCCATCGCACAACTGTGGTTGCCGCTGGATCCAGCCTTGTAGAGTGCGCTTCTACAATCTGAGGCTCGCGCGTAGCGCGACAATCCGTTCGTCGCGCGGCAGTCGCTTCCAGCTGATCTCCAGCTTGAGCGCCTCGCTGCGGCTGGCGACCCACACCCAGCCCAGCAACCGCCGCGGCGGGTTGGAACGGGTGAAGCGGGCGCCCTTGCCGCTGAGATGCTTGGCGTAGCGTTGCTCCGGGTCGCGGGCGATGCCGGTGTAGACGCGGCCGTCGGCGCATTCGAGCAGGTAGACGGCCCAGGCGCCGGCGCCGTCGCTCATGCGTTCAGGCCCACTCGACCAGGCCCTCGGCCGCGCACACCTGCTTCCACGATGGGCGCGCCTTCAGGCGCGTGGCCAGCGCTGCCAGCTGCGGCCATTCGGTGGCGGGCTTGGGCATGTTGCGCGACCAGCGCATCAGCATCAGCGCGTACAGGTCGACCACGCTGAAGTGGTCGCCGAGCAGGTACGGACCGTGGGCGGCGAGGTGCGCATCGACCTTCGTCCAGCATTTCTCGATGCCGGCGCGGGCGGCCTGCTTGATCGTGTCGGCGCCTTCGGGCAGGTGGTCGCCGGGGTAGAACCACTGCCGGAACAGCGGCTGCAGGTTGTTGGCCAGGTACAGCATCCACTGCAGGTAGTCTGCGCGCCCGGCACTCCCCGCGGCCGGCGTCAGCACCGCCTTGGGATGGCGTTCGGCCAGCAGCATCGCCAGCGCCGCGGCCTCGCCATGCGGCACGCCGTCGACCACCAGGGTCGGCACCACGCCGTTCGGGTTGATCGCCAGGTACTCCGCGCTGCGCTGCTCGCCCTTCTCGATGTCGATGCGCTTGAGCGTGTGCGGCGCGCCGATTTCCAGCAAGGCCAGGTGCACCAGCAGGTTGGCCGAGCCGGGAGCGTAGTAGAGCGTGTACATGGGTGGTTGTCCGCGGGGATGATCCACGAATGATACGCCGGGGCGTTGCAGCAGGAGTGCGAGGAGCGGAGTGGGAAGTGAGAGAAGGCAGGAGTGCGCCTGCTTTGGCTCCCTCTCGCTTCCCACTCCCTCCACTCGCTCCTCTTCTCAGCCGTCCAGCTCCGACCAGCGCGCATACGCCGCATCCAGCTCCGCCTGCAGTGCCACCAGCGCCTCGTTCGCCTTGACGATGGCGGCGCTGTCCTGCTGGAAGAACGCGGGTTCGTTCATCGCCGCGGTGCGTGCGACGATGTCGCCTTCGAGTTGCTCGATGCGTTTTGGCAGCTGTTCCAGTTCGTGCTGCTCCTTGAAGCTGCGCTTGCGCTTCGGCGCGGCCGCCGCGGCCGGTGCCGGTGACGGCGTGGCAGGCTTGCCGGCGGTGGCCGTGCTGCGTGAAGCCGGCCGCTGGCGCAGCCAGTCGCTGTAGCCGCCCACGTATTCGCCGATGCGGCCTTCGCCTTCCAGCACCAGGGTGCTGGAGACCACATTGTCGAGGAAGGCGCGGTCGTGCGAGACCAGCAGCAGGGTGCCCTGGTAGTCGGTCAGCAGTTCTTCCAGCAGCTCCAGCGTCTCGACGTCGAGGTCGTTGGTCGGTTCGTCCATCACCAGCAGGTTCGACGGCTGTGCGAACAGCTTGGCCAGCAGCAGGCGGTTGCGCTCGCCGCCGGACAGCCGGGTGATCGGCGCACGCGCGCGCTCGGGCGAGAACAGGAAATCCTGCAGGTAGCCGATGATGTGCTTGCGCTGGCCGTTGAGCTCGATGTACTCGCGGCCTTCGGCCACGTTGTCCAGTGCATTCAAGTTGTCGTTGAGCTGCAGCCGGTGCTGGTCGAAGTAGGCGACCTGGATGCCGGTGCCCAGCTCCGCGCTGCCGCGCTGCGGCTTGAGCTCGCCCAGCATGATCTTCAAGAGCGTGCTCTTGCCGGCGCCGTTCGGGCCGATGATGCCGATGCGGTCGCCGCGCATCACGGTGGTGGTGAGGTCGTCGATCAGCACGCGGCCGTCGTAGGCGTGGTGCACGTGCTTGAGCTCGATCACCTTCTTGCCCGAAGCCTGCGCGTTGGCCGCCGTCATCCTCACGTTGCCGCCCAGTTCGCGGCGTTGCGCGCGCTCGTTGCGCAGCGCCTTGAGCGCGCGCACGCGGCCTTCGTTGCGGGTGCGCCGGGCCTTGATGCCCTGGCGGATCCACACTTCCTCCTGCGCCAGCTTCTTGTCGAACAGCGCGTTGGCCTGCGCCTCGGCGTGCAGGCGTTCCTCGCGCCGGCGCAGGTAGTTGTCGTAGTCGCCGGGCCAGTCGGTCAGCGCGCCGCGGTCGATCTCGACGATGCGCGTGGCCAGCGCGCGCAGGAAGCTGCGGTCGTGGGTGACGAACACGATGCTGCCGGGGAACTGCTTGAGGAAGCTTTCCAGCCAACCGATCGCTTCGATGTCGAGGTGGTTGGTCGGCTCGTCCAACAGCAGCACATCCGGCTTGCGCACCAGCGCCTGGGCCAGCAGCACGCGCCGCTTCATGCCGCCGGACAGCGCGGCGAAGTCGGTCTCGCCGGGCAGTTCCAGCTGGGTCAGCACGTCGCTGACGCGGCGGTCCAGGTCCCAGCCGTGCTGCGCCTCGATCTGGTGCTGCACGTCGCCGAGCGCGTCGAAGTCGCCTTCATTGAGCAGATGGTGGTAGCGCGCCAGCAGGCGGCCGAGATCGCCCAGCCCCTCGGCGACCACGTCGAACACGCTGCCTTCGGTGCCGTGCGGCACTTCCTGCGCCATCCGCGCGATTACCACGCCGTTCTGCACCCGCACCTCGCCGTCGTCGGCGTGCAGCTCGCCGGCGATCAGCTTCATCAGGGTGGACTTGCCTTCGCCGTTGCGGCCGACGATGCACACGCGCTCGTTCGCCTCGATCGACAGATCGACGTGCTCGAGCAGGAGCGGGCCGCCGATGCTGAAGTCGACGCGTTGCAGTTGGATAAGGGACATCCGCGCATTGTAGCGGCAGCAACGCTGCGACCCGCGTTGCCATCCAAAAAGAAACGGGCCGCGCGAGGCGGCCCGATTCCGGTACAGCGTGCGATGCCTGCCTACTTCAGCTTCGCATCCTTGCGCAGCGCCTCGGCGCGGTCGGTCTTTTCCCACGAGAACGCGGTGAAGGCCTTGCCGTCCGGACCCTTCATCTGGTGCGGGGTGCGGCCGAAGTGGCCGTAGCTGGCGGTCTGCTGGTACATCGGGTGGATCAGGTCGAGCATCTGCAGGATGCCGTACGGGCGCAGGTCGAAGTGCTTGCGGATCAGCTTTTCGATCTTCTCGTCGCTGATCTTGCCGGTGCCGAAGGTGGTGACCGAGATCGAAGTCGGGTGTGCCACGCCGATCGCGTAGCTCACCTGCACCTCGCAGCGGTCGGCGATGCCGGCGGCCACGATGTTCTTGGCCACGTAGCGCGCGGCGTAGGCGGCCGAACGGTCGACCTTGGACGGATCCTTGCCGGAGAACGCGCCGCCACCGTGACGGGCCCAGCCGCCGTAGGTGTCCACGATGATCTTGCGGCCGGTCAGGCCGCAGTCGCCCACCGGGCCGCCGATCTCGAACTTGCCGGTCGGGTTGATGTGGAACTTGGTGCCCTTGTGCAGCAGCTTGGCGGGCAGCACCGGCTTCAGGATGTGCTCGCGCACGGCCTCGATCAGATCCTTCTGCTTCACGCCCGGGTCGTGCTGGGTCGACAGCACTACGGCGTCGATCGCGGTGGCCACGCCGTGCTCGTAGCGCAGGGTAACCTGGCTCTTGGCGTCCGGGCGCAGCCACGGCAGCGGCGAATTCTTCCTCTTGCGCACCTTCGCCTGCTGCTCGACCAGGCGGTGCGAGTAGTAGATCGCCGCCGGCATCATGTCCTTCGTCTCGTTCGTCGCGTAGCCGAACATCAGGCCCTGGTCGCCGGCGCCCTGGTCTTCCGGGTTCTTGCGGTCCACGCCCTGGTTGATGTCCGGCGACTGCTTGCCGATCAGGTTGATCACGCCGCAGGTGGCGCCGTCGAAGCCGACGTTGCTGGAGTCGTAGCCGATGTCGACGATCACCTTGCGGGTGATCGCTTCGAGGTCGATCCACGCGCTGGTGGTGATTTCGCCGGCGACGATCGCCACGCCGGTCTTGACCATGGTTTCGCAGGCCACGCGGGCGCGCGGATCCTGCGCGATGATCGCGTCGAGCACGGCGTCGGAGATCTGGTCGGCGACCTTGTCCGGATGGCCTTCGGAGACCGATTCGGAGGTGAACAGGTAGTTGGACATCGCGGTTTATATCCTTTCGTTCGGATAGAAAGATAAAAGAAGTCGGGCATGATACATCGCTGCCTCCGGTTTTGCAGCCCGCGGCGATTCCGGGTCCTGCGGGGTTGGTTCCGGGTTCAGCCGTTTGGACGGCCGCAGGACCGTCCGCTCCGGCGGGAGCGGACGATCGCCGGCGACGCGCTATCCGGGAATGGCTTCCAGCTCGGCGCGCAGCTGCCGCGCACCGTCGACCATATGGCGCAGGGCCTGCTCCACTTCGGGCCAGCCGCGGGTCTTCAGGCCGCAGTCGGGGTTGATCCACAGCTGCCCGGGCTGCAGCACGTCGAGCGCCTTGTGCAGCAGGTCGAGGATTTCCTCCTGCCCGGGCACGCGCGGGGAGTGGATGTCGTAAACGCCGGGACCGATGCCGTTCGGGTAGCGGAAGCGGGCGAAGGCGTCGAGCAGTTCCATCCGCGAACGGCTGGTCTCGATCGAGATCACGTCGGCATCCATCGCCGCCACCGCCTCGATGATGTCGTTGAACTCCGAATAGCACATGTGGGTGTGGATCTGGGTCGCATCGCGCACGCCGCCGGCGGCGATGCGGAAGCACTCCACCGCCCACGCCAGGTAGCCGGGCCAGTCGGCGCGACGTAGCGGCAGGCCTTCGCGCAGGGCCGGCTCGTCGATCTGGATCAGCCCGATGCCGGCCGCTTCCAGATCGTGCACCTCGTCGCGCAAGGCCAGCGCGATCTGCCGGCAGACGGTTTCGCGCGGCAGGTCGTCACGCACGAACGACCACTGCAGCATCGTCACCGGGCCGGTCAGCATGCCCTTCATCGGCTTGTCGGTGAGCGACTGCGCATAGCGCGACCAGCGCACCGTCATCGGTGCGGGCCGGGCCACGTCGCCCCAGATCACCGGCGGCTTCACGCAGCGCGAACCGTAGCTCTGCACCCAGCCGAGCCGGGTGAACAGGTAGCCGTCCAGCTGTTCGCCGAAGTACTCGACCATGTCGTTGCGCTCGGGCTCGCCATGCACCAGCACGTCCAGCCCGAGGCGCTCCTGGAAGCGCACCACGCGTTCGATTTCCGCCCGAAGCCGCTGCTCGTAGGCCTCGTCGTCGAGCTTGCCGGCGCGATGCGCGGCGCGTGCCTTGCGCAGGTCGTCGGTCTGCGGAAACGAGCCGATCGTGGTGGTGGGCAGCGGTGGCAGGTCGAGGACTTCGGCCTGGGACGCCCGGCGCACCGCGTGGGCGGATCGGCGCAGGCAGGCCTGCGGGCCGAGCGCGTGCAGGCGGCCACGCACGCCGGCAACGACCACGCCGGGCGCATTCGCCTGCGCGTCCAGCAGCCCCTGTTGCGCGGCGAGCGCGGCATCGGCTTCGGGCTGGCCGGCGAGGGCATCGGCGTACACGCGCAGCTCCTCGATCTTTTGCCGCGCGAACGCCATCGACGCGCGTCGCTGCGGGTCGAGCCCGGTTTCCGCCTCAAGGTCGATCGGCACATGCAGCAGCGAGCACGATGGCGCCAGCCACAGGCGTTCGTCGCCGATCCGCGCCCGTGCCTTGCGCAGCAACGGCAGCACGCGTCCGGGATGGCTGCGCCAGATATTGCGGCCGTCGACCACCCCGGCGCTGAGGATGCGGTCGGCGGGCAGCGCATCCAGCACGGCATCGAGTTGCTCCGGTGCGCGCACCAGGTCGACGTGCAGGCCATCGGCCGGCAACGCGGCGGCCATGGCCAGGTTGTCGCCCAGTGCGCCGAAATAGCTGGCCAGCAGCAACCGCGGCGTGCGCGCTGCGGCGAGTGTCGCGTATGCATGACGGTACGCCGCGCGGTCGACGTCCTCCAGGTCGAGTACCAGGCAGGGCTCGTCCAGTTGCACCCAGTCGGCGCCGGCGTCGGCCAGTTGCCCGAGCAGGTCGGCGTAGGGTGGCAACAGGGCATCGAGCAGGGCGAGCCGGTCGCTGCCGTCCACCGTCTTGGAGAGCAGCAGGAACGACACCGGACCGAGCAGCACCGGCCGCGCATGCAGGCCGAGCGACCTTGCCTCGCGGAATTCCGCCAGCGGCTTGTCGCCGTTGAGTGCAAAGCGCTGACCGGCCTGCAGCTCCGGCACCAGGTAGTGGTAGTTGGTGTCGAACCACTTGGTCATCTCCAGCGCGTGCAGGTCGTGGCCGCCACGCTTGTGGCCGCGGGCCATCGCGAAGTAGCCGTCCAGCGCGTTTTCCGCAAACACCGGCCGGTAGCGCTCGGGGATGGCGTCGAACAGCACGGCGGTATCGAGTACGTGGTCGTACAGGCTGAAATCGTTGCACGGCACGACATCGGCGCCGGCAGCGTGCGCCAGTTGCCAGTGGCGAAGGCGCAGGGTGCGGGCGGCGTCCTTTAGGGCCCGTGCGTCGGTGTCGCCGCGCCAGTGCGCTTCGAGTGCGCGCTTGAGTTCGCGTTTCAGGCCGATGCGCGGAAAGCCGGAATGGGTAACGAGTGACATGGATATTCCTCCTGCAGGATGGGCAAAGAGGAACGAAGGAGATGGCCGGCAGGATCGCCGGGCCGTTGACCTTCGCCCCCGCGGGCGAACCGGCGTTGCCGCGGGCAGGCGAAGCCGGCGCGAAGCCCGGAGGGCAGCGACGCGCAAGCTTCGGCGTTCCCCGCGGAAACGCCAGGCCGGACGGAAACGCATGTGCGCGCTTCCGGCTGAGGTAGGTATTCGGGCTCGTGGACGTCTTGCGCGGCCTGCTATCCGTCGCTTCCCGGGTGCATCGCAGCCAGTGCCTGTGACGGAGGTCGTTTCCACATACCGCTGCGGGGCAGCGCCGGATTCGCACCGGCTTCCCTTGAATTCATCTCTTTATACGCATAGAAAGATGAATACCATCAGCGAGTCGCAAGTTAGCCGTATGGACGTCCAAAGTCAAATGACGACGATCGCCCGTGGGAGCGGCTTCGGCCGCGATGTTCTTTGCAGATCGTGGAGCTGCCGCGGCTGAAGTCGCTTCAGAAGGGCTGCGCGCTTCTGCAGGAAGGGCCGATCAGGCGGCCAGGCGCTCGCCGCTCGCCAGCGCGGCGAAGTAGTCGCGGGTCAGGCGCAACTGCTCGCCGGCGGTTTCGGCGCGGTTGACCACCTGGCGGAACGCGGCGTTCTCGGGGCGGTCCTTCGCGTACCAGCCCAGGTGCTTGCGCGCGATACGCACGCCGGCTTGCTCGCCGTAGAACGCGTACAGGTGTTCGAGGTGGCCGAGCAGGATCGCGGCGACCTCGGCCGGTTCCGGTTCGGGCAGCAGCTCGCCGGTAGCGAGGTAGTGGCCGATCTCGCGGAAGATCCATGGCCGGCCCTGCGCGCCGCGGCCGATCATCACCGCGTCGGCGCCGGTGATCGCGAGCACGTGCTTCGCCTGCTGCGGGGTGCAGACGTCGCCGTTGGCCAGCACCGGGATGCGCACGGCGGCCTTCACCGCGGCGATGGTGGCGTACTCGGCCTCGCCCTCGTACTTGTCGGCGCGGGTACGGCCGTGCACGGCCAGCGCGGCGATGCCGGCATCCTCGGCGATGCGCGCGATGGTCAATGCATTCCTGTTGTCGCGGTTCCAGCCGGTGCGGATCTTCAGCGTCACCGGTACGTCGACGGCATCGACTACGGCCTTGACGATGCGCGCCACCAGCGGCTCGTCCTGCAGCAGGGCCGAACCGGACCACACGTTGCACACCTTCTTGGCCGGGCAACCCATGTTGATGTCGATGAGCTGCGCGCCGTTGGCGACGTTGAAGCGTGCCGCCTCGGCCAGCATCGCCGGATCGTAGCCGGCGATCTGCACGCTGACCGGTTCGGGTTCGCCGGCGTGGTCCATCCGGCGCAGCGACTTGCGCGTCTGCCACAGGCTCGGGTCGGCGGTGGTCATCTCGGACACGGCCAAGCCTGCGCCGAGCCGTTTGCACAGCAGGCGGAACGGCTTGTCGGTGACGCCCGCCATCGGGGCGAGCACCAGCGGCGGGTCGATCAGGTAAGGGCCGATTTGCATCCGCCCATTGTAAGTGAATCGCGGAAACTGCCGTGCCGACGGCCTCCGGGATCGCTTATCGGCGGTGGCGCCGTCGGCGCGCGCGCCAGAACAGGAACCCGGTCACCAGGAAGAAGGGCGGCAGCAGGCCGCACAGCAGCACCAGCAGCTTTCCGGCCAGGCCGCCCACGCTGCCGGCGTGCAGCGGATAAACCGCGTTGCTGAGGCGCGCGCCGGTGCCTTCGGCGGTGGCGTCGACGGCGCCCAGCACCTGGGCCCGGTAGGGATCGAGCCACACCTGGCTGCGTCCGACCGGATGCCATTCGCCCGGCGCCCGTGCGCGAATCGTCACGCGGCCGTCGTTGGCCGCGGGCAGCGCGATGCGGCGCAATTCGGCGCCCGGCAGCGCGTGTTGCGCGGCGTCGAGCACCGCCGCCCAGTCGATCGCCTGCGGGCGCGGCGCGATGCGGGCCGGCGTCGGCGTGGCCGGCGCATCCGCGAACAGCGCCTGCAGGACGTGTCGGGTGCCCGCGCCGTAGACCATCAAGGTGCCGGTCAAGGTCACCAGCAGCAGCAACGGCAGGCTGATCGCCCCGACGTTGCGGTGCCAGCTGACCCAGCGCCGCGCCGGCGGCTGCGTGTAGATGCGCAGGCTGCCGCGCAGGTTCCGCCGGCCTGGCCACCACAGCCACACGCCGGAAAGCAGCAGCCCCAGCATGAGCCAGCCGAGCACGCCCAGCACGGCTTCGCCGGTTTTCCCGGCGAGCAGGTGGGTATGCCAGTCGCGCAAGGTCAGCAGCGGGTCGCTGCCGGGTGCGCGCGTCAGCAGCAAGTCGCCATTGGAGGGATCGAGATAGCGCCGTGAGCCGTCGGAAAAATACAGCTGCCACACAGGCAGCCCGGCGGTCGGCAGATCGGCGCCGCGCAGTCCCCTGGACGGCCATTCGTGCGCGATGCGCGTCAGCACGGCCGTGCGCGCCGCCGCGTCGGGCAACGCGTGTGCGGCCAACGGCGGATGCATCAGCCGCAGCAGCGGACCCTGCAGCACCAGCACGCTGCCGCTGAGCGCGATCAGTGCGTAGACCAGCCCCACGCTGAGGCCAACCCACAGGTGCAGGCGCTTGAGCCAGTGCCGCACGGCGCCGGCATGGTGCGCGGATGCGTCGACCGTGGTCGCGGCGGGCACTTCAGAAGGCCTGCTGCCAGGTCAGCGAGACCACGCGGCCGCGGCCGGCGAAGTACGAGTCATCGTCGCCGACGGTCTGCGAGACGTAGTTGATGAACTGCCGGTTGGCCAGGTTCTGCACGCCCAGCGTCCAGTCGCCGGCGCTGCCGCTGTGCCATTTCAGGTAGGCGTCGGCGGTGCTGTAGCCGTCGAAGCGCGCGCTGCGCCGGCCCAGCGTGGCGAAGTCGCGGCTGTAGGCGTGGCTCAACTGCAGGTAGCTCGACAGCGCGTCGTTCCAGCGCTGCGTCCACGACAGGTTGAGCCGGTTCGGCGCGATGTTGGCGCCGTCGAGGTCGGAGTCGACCTGGCCGTCGCCGTTGCGGTCCGAGCGGCCGCGGTTGATCGCGAAGGACGCGTCGAGGCGGGTGCCGTCGAACGGCTGCCAGTTCGCGCGTGCCTCCCAGCCGCTGATCGCAGTGCGCTGGCGCATCACGTTGTAGACTTGGTTCGGCGCGTCGAACACCAATACCGAGCCGAGCCGTGAGCGCGAGACGTAGTAGCTCACCCGCGCGCCCGCGCGGTCGCCGGCGTACTCGGCGCCGGCTTCGCGGTTGTCCGAGACCACCGGCTTCAAGTCGAGGAAGTCGGCCACGTTCTGGCCCGGCTGGTTGATCGCGCGCAGCACGCGGCCCACGTCGGGCAGGGTGTAGCCCTCGGCGTAGCTGGCGAACAGGTTGAGCCGGCCGGTGAGGTACCAGACCGCGCCGACGTTCGGCAGCGTCTTGCTGAAACTGGTGGAGCCACCCTGCACGGTGACGCCGTTGTAGGCTGCCAGCGTGCGGAAGGTGGGCACCTCCAGCGTGCCGTGCTCGTGGCGCAGGCCGCCGGACAGCGACAGCGATTCGATTGGCCAGTATTCGGCCTGCAGGAACGGCGCCCAGCCGGTGTAGGTGCTGTCCGGCACCCAGTGGCGGCCGGTGTGGGTCAGCTCCTGGAAGGTGGTGTCGCGATAGCCGTCGGCGCCAGCCAGCAGGGTGAGCTTGTCGTCGAGCAGGCCGCGCCTGGCCCATGACAGCCGCGCGCCGTCCTTGGTCGACGCGTTCTGCGACTGGTCGAAAACGTTCAGACCGTAGGCCGGGTCCTGGAAGGTGGCGAAACGTCCGCCGCCGAACAGTTCGCGGTTCTTCTGGTGATAGAGCTGCGCGCGCAGCTCGCCGCCGGCCAGCGCCGGGTCGCGGTAGTCGAGGCTGCTGGTCAGCACGCGGTTGCGCGGCGCGTCGCCGGGCTGCTTGCCGCGGATCGAGGTGGTCGGCAGGTCGTTGGCCATGTCGCCCGGCACCGCGGTGTAGTCGCCGTCGCCCTGCAGGTCGAAGCGGTTGACGGTGAGCTGCAGCCGCCGCGCGCCGGCGAAGTCGTAGCCGAGCTTGGCGAAGCCGTCCGTGCTCACCGAATCCATCAGGTCGCCCTGGGTGCCATCGACGCCGATCAGCCGCCCCTTCGCGTCGGCGTACATGCCGCGTTTGCGTCACGACGCGCCGGCGACCAGGTCGAACGCGCCGCTGCGCAAGCCGAGCAGGTACGCCGCGCCGTAGCCCAGGCCGCTCGCGCCGCGGGTCGGCGCGCCGGTGTTGACGGTGACTTCCTGGCGCACGCCATCCTGCTTCGGCGCCTGTTTGGTGATGATGTTGATGATGCCGCCGGCGGCGCCCAGGCCCTGCATCGCGTTGGAACCCTCGACGATCTCGATGCGCTCGATCATCGCCGGGTCGATCGTGTAGGCATCGCGCGAACCGTTGCGCAGTGGGCTCGATTGCGGCACGCCGTCGATCATGTACAGCGGATTGCGCCCGCGCAGGGTCTGCCCGCGCGAGCTGAGCTTCTGCGTCGAGGGGGCGAACGAGGGCAGCAGGTTGCCGATGGCGTCGGAGAGGTCCGGCGTGATCGCCAGCTGCTGGCGCAGGTCCTCGCTGGTGATCACCGTGATCGTGGTCGGCAGCGCGCCCTGGCTCTCTGCGGCATGCGCAGCGTGCTTTCGGAGACCTCGATGCGCCTGAGCTCGACGGCATCCTTCTGGTCGGCGGCATGGGCGACGCCGGCGAGCGCGAGGGCAAGAGCGAACGGACGAACGGCGAATGACATGGAGGCCTCCGGTTGGGGAGGTGCATGTTAAATGAAAATGATTCGCAATAACAAATGCCGCTACACCTGCCGCGCCCGGTTCAGTGCGTCGGCACGGCCCGCTGCGCGGCGGCCGAGTCGTGCCGGTGCTTGAACAGCGGCACGAACAGCAGCGCCATCACCAGTGCGTAGCCGGCGAAGGCCAGCCAGATGCCGTGCCAGTCCTTGCAGATCAGCACCGCGTCGTTGCACGCGTGGTTGGTGAAGAAGTGGTCGATCACGAAGCCGGCGATCAGGCTGCCGAGCACGGCGCCCACGCCGTTGGTCATCAGCATGAACAGGCCCTGCGCGCTGGCGCGGATCTTCGGGTCGGCCTGGCTCTCGACGAACAGCGAGCCGGAAATGTTGAAGAAGTCGAACGCCATGCCGTAGATGATGCACGAGAGCACGATCATCCACAGTCCACCGGCCGGGTCGCCGAACGCGAACAGGCCGAAGCGCAGCACCCAGGCCAGCATGCTCATCGTCATCACCGCCTTGATGCCGAAGCGCTTCAGGAAGAACGGGATGGTGAGGATGAACGCGGTTTCGGAGAACTGCGAGATCGAGATGATGATGGTGGAGTACTTCACCGCCAGCAGGTTGGCGTATTCGGGCACCTTGACGAAGTCGCTGAGGAAGGCGTCGCCGTAGGCGTTGGTGAGCTGCAACGCCGCGCCGAGCAGCATCGCGAAGAGGAAGAACACCGCCATGTTGCGGTTCTTGAACAGCACAAATGAGGTGAGGCCGAGCCGGTCGACCAGGCTGCGACCCTGGGCGGCGCCCAGCTTGGGCGGGCACTTGGGCAGGGTGAAGGCATACAGGCCCAGCAGCAGCGAGGCGGCCGCGGCCACGTGGAACTGCGCGGGCGAGGCCTTGAAGCCGAGCAGGCTGGTGGTCCAGGTGGCGGCGATGAAGCCGATGGTGCCCCACACGCGGATCGGCGGATAGGTGTTCACCACGTCCAGGCCGTCCTGCTTGAGCGCGTTGTAGGCCACCGTGATCGCCAGCGAGATGGTCGGCATGTAGAAGCACATGTTCAGCAGCATCACCCAGAACATCTGCTCCGGGTCGCGCACGTGCGGGATCGCGAACAGCACCATCGCGCCGGCGATCTGCAGCATGCCGTACAGGCGCTCGGCGTTGATCCATTTGTCCGCCACGATGCCGACCAGTGAAGGCATGAACAGCGAGGCGATGCCCATGGTCGAGAAGATCGCGCCGAAGCTGGTGCCCGACCAGTGCTGGGTCTGGAACCACCAGGTGCCGATGGTCAGCAGCCAGGCGCCCCAGATGTAGTACTGGAAGAAATTGAGTACGGTAAGGCGGAGCTTGAGGCTCATGGACGAGGGTTCCCCTGCAAGGCCGGGGTCGGCCCCGTGGCCACGATGTCGTAGCGGGGCAGGTTAGACGACGCCGGCGCCAAGCGGCAAGGTGCGATGCGACAGGTTCAATCCGCGGCGGCAAGCGCGGATGCCACCCGTTCGCGCAGCACCGGCAGCAGCTCGGCCTCGAACCACGGGTTGTGCAGCACCCAGGGCCGGTTGCGCGGGCTGGGGTGCGGCAGCGGCAGCACGCCACGGGCCAGGTGCGTGCGCCAGTCGCGCACCGTGTCGGTGAGCGTCGCCGCGCGTGCGCTGCCCAGCAGCCCCGCCTGCGCATACTGGCCGATGGCCAGGGTCAGACGCACGCGGGGCATCAGCGGAAACAGCTGCGGGTGCCAGATCGCCGCACATGCGGGGCGTGGCGGCAGGTCGCCGCTGCGACCCTTGCCGGGGTAGCAAAAATCCATCGGCACGATCGCCACGCGCGCGGCGTCGTAGAACGTGTCGCGACCGATCTGCAACCAGTCCCGCAGCCGCTCGCCGCTGACGTCGTTGAACGGGATGCCGGTCTGCTCGACCTTGCGCCCCGGCGCCTGGCTGACGATCAGCAGTCGCGCCGACGCCGACGCCTGCAGCACCGGGCGCAGCCCCGGCGGATTCTGCTGCGAGCAGGTGCGACAGCTGCGGATGTCGGCCAGCAGCTCCTCCATCCGGCGCGACAGTTGCGGCAGTTCCGTCGGCGATGGCTCGCGACGAGTGCGATGGGCGTCGTTCAAGGCAGCAACTTCCCCGGGTTCAGGATGCCGTCCGGATCGAACGCGGCCTTGATGCCGCGCATCAGGCCCAGCGTCGCGCCCGAAAGCGCCAGCGGCATGAATTCGCGTTTCACCGCGCCGATGCCGTGCTCGCCGGATAGCGTGCCGCCCAGCGCGAGCACCCGTTCGAGCAGCTCGGGCAGCGCAGCGTAGGCGCGCTCGATCTCGTCCACGTCGCGCGGCAGGAAGTTCACGTGCAGGTTGCCGTTGCCGGCGTGGCCGAAGCTCACGATCGGCACGGCGTGCTTTTCCGACAGCGCGCGCACGCTGTCCACCAGCGCGGGCAGACGCGAGACCGGCACCACCACGTCCTCGTTGATCTTGTGCTGGGTCACCGCGCGCTGGGCGAACGACAGCGCCTTGCGCGCAGCCCACAGCGCGCGGGTCTGCGCTTCGTCGCGCGCCACCTCCAGCCGTACCAGACCGTCCACGCGGGCGGCGGCTTCGACCGCGGCGCAGGCCGCCTCCAGCGCATCGGGCGCGCCGTCCAGTTCGATCAGCAGCAGCGCCGCGGCCTCGGGCACGCCGGCCTCGGGCTGGTGTTCGCGCGCCAGTTTCAGCGCCAGCGCGTCCATGAACTCCAGCGCGCAGGGCGTGGCCGGCTGCGCCATGATGCGCGCCACCGCCTGCGCGGCGCTGGCGGCGTCGCGGTAGCTGGCGCGCAGGCTGCGCAGCGCCGCCGGCTTCGGCGTGAGTTTCAAGGTGGCCTCGGTAATCACCGCCAGCGTGCCCTCCGAGCCGATCAGCAGGCGGGTGAGGTCGTAGCCGATCGCGCTCTTGCTGGTCTGCGTGCCGCAGCGGAAGCTTTCGCCGGTGCCGGCCACGCCGGCCAGGCCCAGCACGTTGTCGCGGGTGGCGCCGTATTTCACCGCGTGCGGCCCGGCGGCATTGCAGGCGAGGTTGCCGCCCACCGTGCACCACGGCGCCGAGCCCGGGTCGGGCGCCCAGAAGAAGCCGTGCGGCGCCAGTGCCTGCTGCAAGGCCTCGTTGGTCACGCCCGGCTCCACCACGGCGAGGCGGTCGTCCGGGGCGATGCGCAGGATGCGGTTCATGCGCATGAAGTTCGCCACCACGCCGCCCGCCAGCGGCACCGAGGCGCCGGTGGAGCTGGTACCGCCGCCGCGCGCGGTAAGCGGCACCTTGTGTTCTCGGCAGGCGCGCACCAGCGCCTCGACCTGCGCGTGAGTGGTGGGAAATACCACCGCGTCGGGCAGGTGTTCATGGCGGGAATTGTCGCGGGCGGCGGCGCGCCGTTGGTCGGCGGCCGTGGCGAGTGCATCGTCGGGGAAGATCTCGCGCAGGTGGGTGAGCAGTGCGTCAGGCAGCGGCATCTGCAAAGCGTAATCCACTCTGGGGGAGAATTTGCTGCGCCAGATCAGCCGGGCCGGAATCGGTCAGGCCAGATCAGCCGGCTTCGAATGCGCCGCGCAGCCATTCGCGCCGGATGGCATCGGATGGGCCGTCGTAGCTGACCACGTCGAAGCGGCAGCTGCGCCGCGCGTGTTGCGGGTGCGCGGCGAGCCAGTGTTGCGCGGCGAGGATCAGTTTCGCCTGCTTGGCCGCGGTGACCGAGGCGGCGGCGTCGCCGTGGCTGGCGCTCTTGCGGTAGCGCACTTCGACGAACACCACGGCGTCGCCATCGCGCATCACCAGATCCAGCTCGCCATGGCGGGTGCTGTAGTTGCGCGTGAGCAGCGTGAGGCCGGCGCGCAGCAGTTCGGTGCAGGCGCGCTGCTCGAAATCGTCGCCGGCGGCGCGCATCAGTCCGCCGCGGGCTGGAAGGTTCCGCTCGACGGCGAGCTCGACGGCGCCGGCTCGGCGCTGGCGGGCGGCGCGTTCGAGGGTGCGTCGTCCAACTGCAGGCTGCCGCCCAGCGGGCGCGCCAGGCCGTTCTGGAACTGCGCCCAGATCAGCACGCGGCGTACCCGGCCGAACTGGTCGGCGGCAAGCTGACCGCTGGCGCCGGGCACGTAGCTGCCCGGGTGCGCGCGTAGCCACTCCAGGTAGGGCACCAGGTTCCATGCGTCCATGCCGAATGCGAACAGCCGCGCCGCGCCACCGCGGGCCGCCGGCAGGCGTGCGGCGATGCCGTCGCGGTTCGGCAGACCCGGCTGGGCGTCGAACAGCCACGGCGCGTCGCAGAATTCCACGCCGTCGAGGTCACGGTTCGCGGCGACGTCGTCGCTGCCCGCGTAGACATGCGAGGTGGCGATCACCGGCAGGTTCACCTGCGCGATGCGCAATTGCGGCAGCAACAGGCGCGCCTGTTCCGGACGCATGCTGATGAAGATGCCGGCGTCGCTCACCGCGCCGCCGAGAGCGGCTGCCGCCGCGGTGCCGGCGGTCGCCGGTTCGACCGCCGCCGCTGGCGGCGCGTTGGTGCCGGTGGGAAGCTTCAGTCCGGCGATGAGGTCGGCGTAACTGGTGACGCCCGGCGGCAGGGTGACGGTGCCGGCGAGCTCGCCGCCGCGCGCCGCCAGCTCGGCCTTGAACGCGCCGGCGGCACGTTGCGCGAAATCGTCGGTGGAGACCATGGCATAGACCCGGCGCAGGCCGCGTTCGACCATGTGGTCGGCGGCCTGGGCGCCTTCGGTTTCCGGCAGCAGGCCGAATTCGCTGGCATCGCCGGTGGGCAGCTGCTTGTCGTCGGGGTGGTTCAGCGCCAGCAACGGCACCGGCAGTCGCGCCTGGCTGAACACCCCGGCGACTTCACCGCGGGTCAGCGGGCCGACCACCAGCCGCGCGCCGTCGCTGACCGCCTGCTGGTAGGCCTTGACCGCACCGTCGGCGGTGCCCTGGCTGTCGTAGACGCGCACCGGGGGACGTGGCGCGTGGTTGCGCCCGGCGTCGAGATAGGCCGCGAAGAAGCCTTCGCGGATCGCGGTGCTCGCCGCGGCGTAATTGCCGTCGCTGGGCAGCAGCAAGGCGACCTGGTTGGGCGCCTTGTAGCCCTCGCGCACGTTCGCGCCGGTGCCGGGCAGCAGGGTGCCGACCGGCTGCTGCAGGTCCGGCGGCGGCTGCGCCACGGCGACGCCGAGCTGGTTCAGCGCCTCGTTCACCCACGGCAGCATGCGGTCGCCGCGCTGCATCGCGGCGGCGCGCTGCTTGAGCGACTCGACGCCGACCTGGCCCAGCAGGTCGAGGATCTGCTGGCGGTTCTGGGTGTGGTCGTAGCCGCTCAATTGGCCGTCCATCTGCACGCGGGTGCGTGCGGCGCCCCAACGGTCGCCGCTGGCGGCCATCGCGCGGGCACGCCACTCCAGCAGGCGCAGCTGCAGCGCCGGCGGCACGGCGACGTTTGGCTGGGTGGTGAGCCGCAGCGCGGTGGCGGCGTCGTGGCGGTCGAGCGCGAGCTCGGCCTGCAGCAGGTCGAAGCGCAGCGGCTCATCGCCGCTCAGGCGCTGGCGCTTGATCTCGGCCAGCACCGGGGCGACGCGTTCGAGCCGACCTTCCTCGCGCCATGCCTCGGCGGCCAGCAATCGGTAGCTGTCGGCGTGGCCGCGCGACTGCGCGGCGAGCGCCAGCCAGGCCTGCGCGGCCTGGTCGAACTGGCCCTGCCGGGACAGCGCCTCGGCGCTTTGTACGGCGGCAAGTTCGGCCGGCGAGCGCGGCGTGTTCGCCGGCACGCAGGCGGCCAGCACCAGTGAAAACAGCAGTGCGATCGCGGCGACGCGCGAGAGGCGCATGAAGCGCATGGGAAATCCCTTGTTCGTCAGGGTCGTCAATGCGCGATCATAGCGGATCGACTTGCCGGCTTACGGCGCAGGAGTTTGCAGATGTCAGCACCATTAGGCTGCTTGTGGGTGGTCGCCACGCCGATCGGCCACCGCGACGACCTGTCCGCACGGGCGATCGAGACCCTGCGCGCGGTGGCGGTGATCGCCGCCGAGGACACCCGCCACAGCCGGCCGCTGCTGCTGCATCACAACATCGATACGCCGCTGATCGCGCTGCACGAACACAACGAGCGCGACGCGGTGGAGGCGATCGTGCGCCGGATGCAGGGCGGCGAAGCGGTGGCGCTGATCTCCGACGCGGGCACGCCGCTGATCAGCGACCCGGGCTTCCGGCTGGTGCGCGCCGCGCGCGCGGCCGGCATCCGCTGCATCCCGGTGCCGGGTGCCTGCGCGGCGATCGCGGCGCTGTCGGTGGCCGGCCTGCCCAGCGACCGTTTCGTGTTCGAGGGTTTCCTGCCGCCGAAGGCAGCGGCACGGCGCAGCCGGCTGCAGGAGCTGGCGGGCGACGCGCGCACGCTCATCTTCTATGAGTCGTCGCACCGCGTCGCCGAGAGCCTGGCCGACATGCGTGACGTGTTCGGTGCCGGGCGTGAAGCGGTGCTCGCGCGCGAGCTGACCAAGCTGTTCGAGACGGTGATCGGCGAGCCGCTGGCGGAGCTGGCCGAACGCGTGGCGAACGATCCCGACCAGCAGCGCGGCGAGTGCGTGATCCTGGTCGCCGGCCGCGGCGAGGAGGCCGACGCGAAGCTCGCCGAAGGGCGGCGTGTGTTCGCGATCCTGCGCGAAGAACTGCCGCCGGCGAAGGCGGCGAAGCTGGCGGCGGCGATCAGCGGTGCGCCGCGCAGGGCGTTATATGAATCGTGAGGCTGGTTCCGGCGCGCTTTTCCGAATCCCGACTCCCCAATCCCGAATCCCGGCCATTACAATGGCTCCCGGAGTCGGCCGGACAGTCGCGTCGCGCGCAAGCGCATCGAGGAAAGTCCGGGCTCCGCAGGGCAGAGTGCCAGGTAACTCCTGGGCAGCGCGAGCTGACGGCCAGTGCAACAGAGAGCAGACCGCCGATGGCCCGCAAGGGCACAGGCAAGGGTGAAAGGGTGCGGTAAGAGCGCACCGCGTACGGGGCCAACGCCGTACGGCACGGTAAACCCCACTCGGAGCAAGACCAAATAGGGGAACGATAACGCGGCCCGCGTTGTTCCCGGGTAGGTTGCTGGAGCCAGGCGGCGACGCCTGGCCGAGAGGAATGACTGTCGCGCCGCAAGGCGTACAGAACCCGGCTTACAGGCCGACTCCACCTCTTCATGCGTTCCTCACCGCTGCGGCCCGTCGCCGCGGCGGTGAGCGGCGTCCGTGTGTGAATGGCGATTCATCCCCGAGCGGTGTCACGGTGCCGATCCGGCCGGATTTCATCCGGTCTGGGCTCGCGGTGGTGCATTTGGAATTTTAAAAAATTCCCTGCTATCAAACACCTTGCAGGCGTTCCTGAGAATATGCTGGATGTACGGTCAGCATTCTGCCTTTACTCCTTGATTCACAAGCGAAATTGCCTTGACAGTCTCATGGGGCGAGATTATCGTGGGCTCCAGTGTGAAATCGTGGGTTTTAGTGGAGTCTGCTGACCGTGTTCCAGGGCGAAACCGCCATCACCATCGACGACAAGGGTCGCCTGACCATCCCTACCGCCTATCGGGAGCAGGTGGCGGGCGAGTGCGCGAACCGTCTGGTGCTCACCTACAACCCGTTCGAGTCCGGCTGCCTGTGGCTGTTCCCGTACGCGGCGTGGGAGTTGGTGCGCGACCAGGTCAATGCGCTGTCCAAGGTGGTCAAGGCGCATCGCGACATGCAGATGAAGCTGGTCGGCGCAGCCGCCGTGGTCGAGCCCGATTCGGCGTCGCGGGTGTTGCTGCCGGCCAGCCAGCGTGCCACCACCGGCATCGAGAAGAAGGCGGTGCTGCTGGGCATGGGCGACAAGTTCGAGCTGTGGAGCGAGCAGGAGCACCTGAAGAAGATCCGCCAGACCATCGGCGAAGGCGAGATCACACAGGCAATGGCGGAATTGCGCCTGTAAGGCGCGATCGGCATGTGGGCGGGACGGGAGCGGGAGTGCGGCATGGCCGAGCAGCAGTTGCGGCACATCCCGGTGATGCTGGGTGAAGCAGTGGAGGGACTCGCCGTGCATGCGGGCGGGCGCTATCTCGATGGAACCTTCGGTCGCGGCGGTCACGCCCGCGCGGTGCTGTCGCGGCTGGGTCCCGACGGCCGGCTGCTGCTGATGGACCGCGATCCCGCCGCGATTGCCGCCGCGCAGGCCGAATTCGCGGGCGATCCGCGCGTGGCGATTCGCCACGCGAATTTCTCCAGCCTGGCCGAGTGGGACGAGACCGCGGCCGGCCTCGACGGCGTGTTGCTCGACCTCGGCGTGTCCTCGCCGCAGCTGGACGAGGCCGCGCGCGGCTTCAGTTTCATGGCCGATGCGCCGCTGGACATGCGCATGGATCCCAGTCAGGGCGAGAGCGCGGCGGAGTTCCTGGTCCACGCCAGCGAGCGCGAGATCGCCGACGTGCTGTGGCACTTCGGCGAGGAGCGCCACAGCCGGCGCATCGCCCGCGCCATCGTGGCCGACCGCGAGGCCGCCCCGTTCACCCGCACCGGGCAGCTGGCCGCGCTGATCGAGCGCGTGATCGGGCGGCGCGAGCCGGGCAAGCATCCGGCCACGCGCAGCTTCCAGGCGCTGCGCATCCGCGTGAACGGCGAGCTGGATGCCCTGCAGCAGGGCCTGAATGCCGCACTGGAACGACTCAAGCCCGGCGGCCGGCTGGCGGTGATCAGCTTCCACTCGCTGGAAGACCGCGCGGTGAAGCTGTTCATCCGCGATCACTCCGGCCGCGTGCAGAACAGCCGCCGCGGGCCGCCGGTGCAGGCTGCGCCGGCGCAACTGGCGGCGGTCGGCAAGGCGCAGTTTCCGTCCGATGCCGAGCAGGCGGCGAACCCGCGCTCGCGTTCGGCGGTGCTGCGCGTGGCGGAGAAACTTGCGCCGGAGGGCCGCGCATGAAGGTATTCGGCGCCCTGTGCCTGCTGATGCTGCTGGTCGCGGTGCTGGCCAGCGCGCTCGGCGTGGTGTGGACGCGCCACGAGAGCCGCGTGCTGTTCGTCAGCCTGACCGCGCTGCAGAACCAGCGCGACGAGCTGAACATCGAATACGGCAAACTCGAACTGGAGCAGGCCACCTACGCCGAACCGCGGCGCATCGACGACGAGGCCCGGCAGAAGCTGGGCATGGTCGATCCGCGCCCGCAAGACATCCGGCTGCTGCGATGAGTTGGCGCAACCTCAGCACTCCCGCACAGACCGCCGGCCGCCGCCGCGGCGCCGGCCCCAGTGCGCGCCGGCGCATGGTGGTGGTGGTCGGCCTGCTCGGCCTGGTCTCGGCCGGCCTGGTCGCACGTGCGTTCGACCTGCAGGTGGTGCGCAAGCAGTTCTACCAGCGCCAGGGCGACGCACGCTTCCTGCGCGAGATGCCGATTCCGGTGTCGCGCGGCACCATCTTCGACCGCAACGGCGAGCCGCTGGCGGTATCGACGCCGATGATGTCGATCTGGGCGAACCCGGCCGAGGTGCTCGACAGCGACGAGCGCATCCCTGCGCTGGCGCAGGCGCTGGGCGTGGACGCGGACGGCCTGAAGGCGCAGCTGGCGCAGCGCTCGGATCGCGAGTTTGTCTACCTGCGCCGGCAGATGGCGCCGGCTGCGGCGCAGACCGTGCTGGATCTGGGCATCCCCGGCATCAACGGCCAGCGCGAGTTCAAGCGCTACTACCCGTCCGGCGAAGTGACCGCGCACGTGCTTGGCTTCACCAACATCGACGACCGCGGCCAGGAAGGCCTGGAACTGGCCTACGACGACTGGCTGGCCGGCAAGCCGGGCGCCAAGCGCGTGATCCGCGACCGCATGGGCCACGTGGTCGAGGACATCGAGCAGGTGCGCGCGCCCAAGCCCGGGCAGAACCTCACGCTCAGCATCGACCGGCGCATCCAGTTCCTCGCCTACAGCGAGCTGAAGAACGCGCTGGAGAAGTCGCAGGCCGATTCCGGCTCGATCGTGGTGCTCGACGTGAAGACCGGCGAAGTGCTGGCGATGGCCAACCTGCCCACCTACAACCCGAACGCGCTCGGCGGCAGCAAGCCGGGCCAGCGGCGCAACCGGGCGATGACCGACGTGCTCGAACCCGGCTCGACGATCAAGCCGATCCTGATGGCGGCGGCGCTGTCCAGCGGCAAGTACACGCCGACCAGCCCGATCATCGACACCACCGGCGGGCACTGGTATTTCCAGGGCCATGACATCCACGACACGCACAACTACGGGCTGCTCACGCCGACCGGGGTGATCACCAAGTCCAGCAACGTGGGCGCGGCGCGCATCGCCATGACGCTCGACACCACGCTGATGTACGACACCTACCGCGCGTTCGGCTTCGGCAACAGCACCGAGAGCGGCTTCCCTGGCGAGGCCGCCGGTTCGTTGCGCATCGGCCGCAGCTGGCGTCCGCTGGAGAAGGCCATCCTCGGCTATGGCTACGGCCTCAACGTGACCGTGCTGCAGCTGGCCAACGCCTACGCCACCATCGCCGACGGCGGCGTGATGCACAGCCCGAGCTTCATCAAGGGTGGCGACACCACCGCCAAGCAGATCATCTCCCCGGAAGTGGCTGGCCAGTTGCTGCGCATGATGGAGACGGTGACCGGGCCCGGCAGCACCGGCACGCTGGCGCGCATCGCCAACTACAGCGTGGCCGGCAAGACCGGCACCGCGCACAAGGCCAGCGTCGGCGGCTATGCCAAGAGTAATTACACCTCGGCGTTCGCCGGCATCGTGCCGGCGTCGGATCCGCGCCTGGCCGCGGTGGTGGTGGTCGACAACCCGCAGAAGGGCAGCTACTACGGCGGCACGGTGTCCGGGCCGGTGTTCTCCAGGGTGATGGAAGGTGCGTTGCGTCTGCTCGACGTGCCGCCGGACAACATCGGTCGCTGGTATGTCGGCGGCCCGCTGCAGAACGTCGACGGCCTGGTGGGCAGCAAGCCGCCGGTCGATGCGCCGATCGACGACGCCCCGGTCGACGAGGATACGCCATGAGCACCGGCCACCTCGACCAGTTGCTGCTGGGCATCGCCGATGCGCCGATCGCCGCGGCGCCGGATGCCGGCCGCATCGTGGTGTCCGGCCTGAGCCTCGATTCGCGCCGGGTGCGCCGCGGCGACGCGTTCTTCGCCCTGCGCGGCAGCCAGGCGCACGGCATCAGCTTCGCCGCCGGCGCCGTGCAGCGCGGCGCGCGGGTGGTGCTGGCCGAGGCCCCCGCACCCGCCAAGGTCGAGCCGCTGGTGGTTCCCGTGCTGTGGATCGACGGCCTGCATGGCCAGGTCAGCGAGATCGCCGCACGTTTCTACGAGCGCCCCAGCGAGTCGATGCGGATGGTCGGCGTCACCGGCACCAACGGCAAGACCTCGTGCGTGCAGCTCCTGGCACAGGCGCTGACCCTGCTCGGCCATCGCGCAGCCTCGATCGGCACGCTCGGTGCCGGTGTGCACGGCGAACTGCACGAAGGCGAGCGCACCACCCCCGACGCGGTCACGGTACAGGAGTTGCTGGCGGAATTCCGCGATGCGCAGGTCGGCCATGTCGCGATGGAGGTGTCCTCGCACGCGCTGGAGCAGGGCCGCGTGGCGGCGGTGGATTACGAGGTGGCCGCGTTCACCAACCTCACCCGCGACCACCTGGACTACCACGGCAGCATGGAAGCCTACGGTGCGGCGAAAGCGAAGCTGTTCGCCTGGCCGGGCCTGCGCAGCGCAGTGATCAACATCGACGATACGTTCGGTCGCGAGCTGGCGACGCAGCTGCTGGCCGGCGTGCAGCGCCTGCGCTTCAGCATGGCCGACGACGGCGAGGCGGAGATCGCCGCCAGCGCGATCGTCACCTCGGCCGAAGGGCTGGCGTTCCAGCTGCGCACGCCGTGGGGCACGCGGGCCGTGCGCAGCCATCTGATCGGCCGCTTCAACGTGGCCAACCTGCTCGCCGTGGTGGGCTGCCTCGGCGCGCTGGGCGAGCCGTTCGCGCGCATCGTCGAGGCGCTCGAGCAGCTGCAGCCGGTGAACGGGCGGATGAGCCGGCTCGGCGGCGTGCATGGCCAGCCGCTGGTGGTGGTCGACTACGCACACACGCCGGATGCGCTGGAACAGGCGCTGGCTGCGGTGCGCGCGCATTGCGCCGGCAAGCTGATCTGCGTGTTCGGCTGCGGCGGCGAGCGCGACGCCGGCAAGCGCCCGCTGATGGGCGCGATCGCGGCGCGGCTGGCCGACGTGGCGATCGTCACCGACGACAACCCGCGCGGCGAGGATGGCGACGCGATCGTGGCGCAGATCGTGGCCGGCATGGCCGCCGCGCGCGCGATGACGGTGGAGCGCGACCGTGCGCTGGCGATCGCCGACGCGCTGCAGCTGGCGCACGCCGGCGACGTCGTGCTGATCGCCGGCAAGGGTCACGAAACCTACCAGGACGGCGCCACCGGCAAGCGCCCGTTCGACGATCTGGCGGTGGCGCGTGCCGTGCTGGAACGGATCGGCGGGGAGGCACGCCCATGATGCAGCTCGCCGCCATCGCGCTGTGGACCCACGGTCGCCTGCTCGGCAGCGATGTCGAGGTGACCGGCGTCGCCATCGACACGCGCAGGCTCGAGCCCGGCGACTTGTTCGTGGCGATCAAGGGCGAGCGGGCCGATGGCCACGATTACCTGGCCGAAGCCGCCACGCGCGGCGCGGTCGCCGCGCTGGTCACGCGCAAGGTCGACAGCGCGCTGCCGCAGGTACTGGTGGGCAGCACCGAACTGGCGCTGGGCGATCTGGCCAGCGCGGTGCGCGCGCAGCGCAACGTGCGCGTGGTCGGCATTACCGGATCCAACGGCAAGACCACGGTGAAGACGCTGGTCGCCTCGATCCTGTCGCGGCACGGCCGCACCCACGTCAGCGCGGGCAACTTCAACAACGAGCTGGGCCTGCCGCTGAGCCTGCTGGCGATGCCGCCGGACACCGAATACGCGGTATTCGAGATGGGCGCCGGCAAGCCGGGTGACATCGCCTACCTGGCTGCCATCGCGCGGCCCGATATCGGCCTCGTCACGCTCATCGCGCCGGCGCATCTTGCGCGCATGGGCAGCATCGAAGGCGTGGCCGAGACCAAGGGCGCGCTGTACCAGGCGTTGCCGGCCGACGGCGTGGCGATCATCAATGCCGACGACGCGTTCGCCAGCTTCTTCACCGGCCTGGCCGGCACGCGCAAGGTGCTGCGCTTCGGCCTGGAGCAACCGGCCGACATCGGCGCCGGCATCGTCGAGCAACGCGTGGACGGCTCGCGTTTCGTGCTGCATACGCCGCAAGGCGACGCCGGGGTGGCGCTGCCACTGCCTGGCCGCCACAACATCGCCAACGCGCTGGCGGCGACGGCGGTAGCGCTGGCGCTTGAGGTGCCGCTGGCCACCATCGTGGCCGGGCTGGAGCAGGTGCCCGGCGTGGCCGGCCGCCTGCGCCGCGAGACGATGGCCGGCGGTTGGACCCTGATCGACGACAGCTACAACGCGAACCCCGGCTCGATGGCGGCAGCGATCGACACCCTGCTGCTGGCCGCCGGCGAACGCTGGCTGGTGCTGGGCGACATGGCCGAGCTGGGCACGGATGCGCCCGCATTGCATGCCGGCATCGGCACGCGTGCGCGCGAGCGCGGGGTCGAGCGGCTGTTCGCGGTGGGTCCGTTCGGCACGGCCACGGTCGAGGCGTTCGGCGCCGGCGGCACGCATTTCGACGACAAGGTCGCGTTGATCGCCGCGCTGCGGACGCAGCTGCACGCGGGCGTCACCTGCCTGGTGAAGGGTTCGCGCTCGGCCGGCATGGAGCAGGTGGTGGCGGCACTAGGCGGCCATCCGGGCACGGCGGGCAAGAACGAAGGGGGTGCGTCCGATGCTGCTTGAACTGACCGACTGGATGGCACGGCACTTCACCGCGCTGCATCTGTTCCAGTACATCACCTTCCGCACGATCATGGCTGCGCTCACCGCGCTGTCGCTGTCGCTGCTGTGCGGGCCGTGGCTGATCAACCGGCTGGCCGCGCTGAAGGCCGGCCAGGTGGTGCGCAGCGACGGCCCGCAGACGCACCTGGTCAAGGCCGGCACGCCGACCATGGGCGGCGTGATGATCCTGCTTTCGGTCACCGTCGCCACTTTGCTGTGGGCCGACCTGCACAACCGCTACGTGTGGGTGGCGCTGGCGGTGCTGCTGAGCTTCGGCGCGATCGGCTTCTACGACGACTACCGCAAGCTGGTGCTGAAGGACAGCCGCGGCCTGGCCAGCCGCTGGAAATACTTCTGGCAGTCGGTGTTCGGCCTCGGCGCGGCGCTGTTCCTCTACCACACCGCTCAGCTGCCCGCGGAGACCGCGCTGTACGTGCCGCTGTTCAAGCACGTGGTGTTGCCGCTGGGGCTGTTCTTCGTGGTGATCACCTATTTCATGATCGTGGGCTTCTCCAACGCGGTGAACCTCACCGACGGGCTGGACGGGCTGGCGATCATGCCCACCGTGCTGGTCTCCGGCGCGCTCGGCGTGTTCGCCTATCTGGCCGGCAACAAGGTGTTTTCCGAATACCTGGGCATCCCCTCGATTCCCGGCGCGGGCGAGCTGGCGATCTTCACCGGCGCGCTGGCCGGCGCGGGGCTCGGCTTCCTGTGGTTCAACACCTATCCGGCGCAGGTGTTCATGGGCGACGTCGGCGCGCTGGCGATGGGCGCGGCGCTGGGTTGCGTGGCGGTGATCGTGCGCCAGGAGGTCGTGCTGCTGGTGATGGGCGGCGTGTTCGTGATGGAAACCGCCTCGGTGATGATCCAGGTGGCGAGCTTCAAGCTCACCGGCAAGCGCGTGTTCCGCATGGCGCCGATCCACCACCACTTCGAATTGAAGGGCTGGCCCGAACCGCGCGTGATCGTGCGCTTCTGGATCATCTCCGTGGTGCTGGTGCTGATCGGCCTTGCCACGTTGAAGGTGCGCTGATGCCGATCTTCGACGCTACCAGCCAGGCCAAACGCCGCAGCGGACCGCGCGGCAGCTTCGACCTGTGGTTGCTGGTCGCGCTGGTCGGGCTGGCCAGCGTGGGCGTGGTGATGGTGACGTCCAGCTCGATCGCGGTGGCGGACAGCCAGCACCTCGGCGCGTTCTATTTCCTGAAGAAGCACCTGCTGTTCCTCGGCCTGGGCCTGTTCGCGGCCGGCCTGGCCATGCGCACCGAGCTGAAGCTGCTGGAAAAATATGCGTTCCCGCTGCTGGCGCTGGCGTTCCTGATGCTGCTGGCGGTGTTCGTGCCGCACCTAGGCATGCGCATCAATGGCGCGCGGCGCTGGCTGAACCTGCTGGTCACCACGTTCCAGCCGGTGGAGGCGGTAAAACTCATTCTGGTGGTCTACGTTGCCAGCTACCTGGTGCGCCACCGCGAAAATGTGGAAACGAAATTCCTGGGACTGTTCAAGCCGGTGCTGGTCGCCGGCATGATCGTGCTGCTGCTGCTGGCGCAGCCGGACTTCGGCTCGGCCACGCTGGTGATCGCGGTGACCATCGCGATGGTCTGGCTGGGTGGCGCGCGGCCGATCTTCCTGTTCCTGATGGGCCTGCCGCTGATGCCGCTGCTGTACGTGGCGGCGACCGGCGAGAGCTACCGCATGAAGCGGCTGACTTCGTTCATGGACCCGTGGAAGGATCCGTTCAACGACGGCTTCCAGCTGACCCAGTCGCTGATGGCGATCGGCCGCGGCGAATGGACCGGGGTGGGGCTGGGCTCCAGCGTGCTGAAGCTGTCCTACCTGCCGGAGGCGCATACCGACTTCATCTTTGCGGTGATCGGCGAGGAACTGGGCCTGGCCGGCGTGCTGCTGGTGATCGGCCTGTTCGGCCTGGCGGTGGGGCGCGGCCTGTACCTGGGCCTGAAGGGCGTCGAGGTGGGCCAGCGCTTTGCCGGCTACGTCGCGTTCGGCGTCTCGCTGATGCTGGCGATGCAGGCGTTCGTATCGGTTGGCGTGAACCTGGGCGCGCTGCCGACCAAGGGACTGACCCTGCCGCTGATCAGCTACGGCGGCTCGTCGATGGTGTTGACCTGCGCCATGGCCGGCGTGCTGCTGCGCGCCACCTGGGAGATCAACCGCGCGCTGGACGCGCGGCAGATGGCCACGCGGATGCCGGCGGCGGTCGCCGTGGCCGATGCAAACGTCGCGGCGAAGCCGCGCGAGGCGGTGGCTGCATGAACACGCAAGCTCCCGTGCTGATCATGGCCGGCGGCACCGGCGGCCACATCTTCCCTGGCCTGGCCGTGGCCGAGTGCCTGCGCGCGCAGGGCGTGCCGGTGGTGTGGCTGGGCGCAGTCGGCGGGATGGAGACGAAGGTGGTGCCGGCGCAGCGGATCGAACTGCACACGGTGGCGGTCGGCGGCTTGCGCGGCAAGGGCATCAGGACCCGGCTGCTGGCGCCGCTGATGCTGCTGCGCGCGCTGTTCGCCTCGCTGGCCGTGCTGCGCCAGGTGCAGCCGCGCAGCGTACTGTCGATGGGTGGTTACGTGGCCGGTCCCGGCGGCCTCGCCGCGTGGCTGTTGCGCCGGCCGCTGCTGGTGCACGAGCAGAATCGCGTGGCCGGGTTCACCAACCGCAAGCTGGCCGGACTGGCGAAACGCGTGCTGGCCGGTTTCGCCGACGCGTTGCCGCGGGCCGAGTGGGTCGGCAACCCGGTGCGCGAGGCGATCGCGGCGCTGCCGCCGCCCGCCCAGCGCATGGTCGGGCGCGACGGCAAGCCGCGTCTGCTGGTGCTGGGCGGCAGCCTCGGCGCCCGTGCGCTGAACCTGGCGCTGCCGCAGGCGCTGGCCCAACTGACCCCGGCCCAGCGTCCCGAGGTGCTGCACCAGTGCGGCAGCCGCGGCCTCGACGAAGCGCGCGAGGCGTATGCGAAAGCCGGTGTCGAGGCGCAGGTGGTGGCCTTCATCGACGACATGGCCGGCACCTATGGCTGGGCCGATCTGGCCGTCTGCCGTGCCGGCGCGCTGACCCTGGCCGAATTGGCCGCGGCCGGGCTGGGCGCCGTGCTGGTGCCGTTCCCGCACGCGGTGGACGACCACCAGACGCGCAATGCCGAAGTACTGATGGCGGCCGGAGCCGCCGAACTGATGCAGGAGAACGAGCTGGACGTACAGATACTGGCGCAGCGGCTGGCCTTGCTGCTGGGTGACCGCCACCGCCTGCTGGCGATGGCCGAAGCCGCGCGCACGCTGGCCAAACCCGACGCGGCACAGGTCATCGCGCGCGCTTGCTTGGAGGTGGCCGCATGACGCCGCGTCGCCTGCATGCCCATGAAGACCCGATGAGCACCTTCCGCCGGGTGCATTTCATCGGCATCGGCGGCGTCGGCATGAGCGGCATCGCCGAGGTGCTGCACAACCTCGGCTACGCGGTGTCCGGTTCCGACCGCGCCAACTCGCCGACTGCACAGCGGCTGCAGCAGCTGGGCATCGTCGTGCACGTTGGGCACGCGGTGGAAAACATCGGCGACGCCGACGTGGTGGTGACCTCCAGCGCGATCAGGCAGGACAACCCGGAGCTGGTCGCGGCCCGCGAAGCGCGCATCCCGGTGATCCCGCGTGCGGAGATGCTGGGCGAGCTGATGCGTTTCCGCCGCGGCGTGGCGATCGCCGGCACGCATGGCAAGACCACCACCACCAGCCTCACCGCCAGCGTGCTGGCCGAGGCCGGCTACGACCCGACCTTCGTGATCGGCGGCCAGCTCAACGCGGCAGGCGCGAACGCCCGGCTGGGCAGCGGCCAGTATCTGGTCGCCGAGGCCGACGAATCCGACGGCTCGTTCCTGCTGCTGTCGCCGGTGATCGCCGCGGTCACCAACATCGACGCCGATCACCTGGAGAACTACCACGGCGATTTCGCCGAGGTGAAGAAGGCGTTCGCCGATTTCCTGCACCGGCTGCCGTTCTACGGCCTGGCCGTGTTGTGCGTGGACGACCCCGAAGTGGCCGTGCTGGCGAAGTCCACCACGCGCCGCGTGATGACCTACGGCATCGACGCCGCCGACGCCGACGTGCGCGCGCGCAACGTGAGCCAGCACGGCTTCGAGATGCACTTCGAGCTGTTGCTGCCGGGTCGCGACGCAGCGCTGCCGGTGAAGCTCAACCTGCCGGGCCGGCACAACGTGCTGAACGCGCTGGCCGCGTCCGCAATCGGCTGGCAGCTGGGGGTGGAGGCGGAGGCGCTGGCGCGTGCGCTGGAGAACTTCCAGGGCGTCGGCCGGCGCTTTCACCGGCGCGGCGAGATCGCGCTGGACCAGGGCAGCGTGCTGCTGGTCGACGACTACGGCCACCATCCGCGCGAGCTGGCCGCGGTATTCGCCGCCGCCCGCGGCGGCTGGCCCGGGCGCCGGCTGGTGGTCGGTTTCCAGCCGCACCGCTACAGCCGCACGCGCGACCTGCTGGACGACTTCGCCAATGTGCTGGCCGAGGTCGACGTGCTGGTGCTGACCGACGTCTACCCGGCCGGCGAGGCGCCGATCGCCGGCGCCGACGGCCGTGCGCTGGCGCGCGCGGTGCGCGCGCGCGGCAAGGTCGATCCGGTGCTGGTCGAGCATCCGCGCGAGCTCAAGGAAACCCTGCCGGCGCTGCTGCGCGACGGCGACCTGCTGCTGCTGCTGGGCGCCGGCGACATCGGCACGGCGGCGGTGGAGATGGCCCAGCTCGGCAATCTGAGGACGCACAAGTGAGCATGAAGGTGACAGATCCTGTCCGGTTCGGCCGCGTCGCGGTGGTGATGGGCGGCAGCTCGGCCGAGCGTGAAGTCTCGCTGGATTCCGGCCGCAACGTGCTGGAAGCGCTCCAGGCGCGCGGCGTGGACGCGCATGCGGTCGACGGCATCCCGGCACTGCTCGATGCGCTGCGCAGCGAACGCTTCGCGCGCGTGTTCAACATCCTGCACGGCCAGCACGGCGGCGGCGAGGACGGCGTGCTGCAGGGTGCGCTGGAGGCGCTCGGCGTGCCGTACACCGGCTCGGGCGTGCTCGGCTCGGCATTGTCGATGGACAAGCCGCGTTCGAAGCGCGTGTGGCAGTCGCTCGGCCTGCCGACGCCGAAGTTCGTGGCCTTGCCGCGCGGCGCCGACGTGCATGCGGCGGCGAAGCAGGTCGGCTTTCCGCTGATCGTGAAGCCGGCCTGCGAGGGTTCCAGCGTGGGCGTCACCCGCGTGTTCGAGGAAGCGCAGCTGGATCAGGCAGTGGAACTGGCGGCGCGGTATCCGGGCGACCTGCTGATGGAAACCCTGATCGAGGGCGACGAGCTGACCGTCGGCATCCTTGGCCGCGAGGTGCTGCCCAGCATCCACATCGTGCCCAAGGGTGCGTTCTACGACTACAACGCGAAGTACATCGCCGAGGACACGCTGTACCTGTGCCCCGGCCTGGAAGGCGATGCCGAGGCCGAGCTGCGCGCGCTGGCGCTGGCCGCGTTCGATGCACTTGGTTGCCAGGGTTGGGGCCGTGTCGACGTCATGCGCGACCGACAGGGGCGCAACTGGCTGCTGGAAGTGAACACCGCGCCGGGCATGACCTCGCACTCGCTGGTGCCGAAGGCGGCCAAGGCGGCCGGCATCGACTACCAGGAACTGTGCTGGCGCGTGCTGGAAACCAGTTTCCGGGAGAGCCTGTGAAGGGAACCGTCCGCCCCGTCGCCTGGTGCCTCGCCATCGCGCTGGTCGCGCTGCCGATCGTCGGCGTGCTGCGCGGCTGGTTCGCGGCCGGCCGCTGGCCGGTGACCCAGCTGACGGTACAGGCCGAGTTCAAGCACGTCAGCGCGGACGACATCCGCGCCGCCGTTCGGCCGCGCCTGGGCAAGGGTTTCTTCGCGCTGGATCTCGATGCAGTGCAGAAGGCCGTTGCCGCGCTGCCGTGGGTGGAGTCGGTCGAGGCGCGCAAGCGCTGGCCAGATACCTTGCAGTTGCGCATCTACGAGCGCCAGCCGTTCGCCCGCTGGAACGACAAGCAGCTGATCAGCCGGCAGGGGCTGGTGTTCGAGGCGCCGGGCATGGATGGCGTCGGCGCGCTGCCGAGCCTGCATGGGCCGGATGCACGGCTGGCCGAGGTGGTCAGCTTCTATGCGGAAACCCGCAAGGCCTTCGCCGGCACCCACCTGCAGGTCACCGGCGTGGCCCTGACCGAACGCGGCAGCTGGAGCGTGGGCATGGCCGACGGCGCGCAAATCGTGATCGGCGACCGCGAGTACGCCGGGCGCCGGCTGCGCCGCTTCCTCGACGTCTACCCGCAGCTGCTCGTCGGCCACACCGACGGCTTCGCCTACGCCGACCTTCGCTACACCAATGGATTCGCCGTGCGCTGGCCGCAGGCGCCCGCCGCCAATCAGGGAGGTTCGCCTCGCTCATGAGCATTTCTCTATGAAGCCGCGCAACGACAAGCAACTGGTGGTCGGGCTCGACATCGGCACCTCGAAGGTGGTGGCGATCGTCGGCGAGTACGAGCCGGGCGAGCCGATCACCGTGATCGGCATCGGCACCCACGTCTCGCGCGGCATGAAGCGCGGCTCGGTGGTCGACATCGAATCGACCGTGCACTCGATCCAGCGCGCGGTGGAAGAAGCCGAACTGATGGCCGGCTGCGACATCCGCTCGGTCTACGCCTCGATCTCCGGCAGCCACCTGGAAACCCGCAACTCGCACGGCAACGCGGCGATCCGCGACCGCGAAGTCACCGCCAGCGACCTGGAGCAGGTGCTGGAGGCGGCCAGCGCGGTGGCGATCCCGGCCGACCGCAAGGTGCTCTACAAGGAGTCGCAGGAATACCGCATCGACGGCCAGGACGGCATCCGTGCGCCGATCGGCATGAGCGGCGTGCGGTTGGAGGCGAACGTGCACCTGGTCACCGGCGCGGCGGCGGCGGTGCAGAACGTCACCAAGTGCATCCAGCGCTGCGGCCTCACCGTGGACGAACTGGTGCCGTCGGCGGTGGCCAGCGCGAAGGCGGTGCTGACCGACGACGAGCGCGAGCTGGGCGTGTGCCTGGTCGATATCGGCGCCGGCACCACCGACATCGCGATCTACACCCAGGGCTCGATCCGCTACACCGCCTCGCTGCCGGTCGGCGGCGACCAGGTCACCAGCGACATCGCCTACGGCGTGCACACGCCGACCGCGCACGCCGAGGAGATCAAGATCAAGTACGCCTGCGCGCAGACCGGACTGGCGCACGCCGAGGAAACCATCCAGGTGCCCAGCGTCGGCGATCGGCCGCCGCGCCGGCTCGCCCGGCAGGCGCTGGCGCAGTCGGTGCAGGCGCGCTACGAGGAAATCTTCGAGATGGTGCAGGACCAGTTGCGCCGCTCCGGCTACGAGAGCCTGGTCGCCGCCGGCGTGGTGCTGACCGGCGGCGCCTCGAAGATGGAAGGCGCGCTGGAGCTGGCCGAGGAGATCTTCCACAAGATGGTGCGCATCGGCGTGCCGCAGCAGATCGACGGCCTCGGCGAAGTCGTCTCCAGCCCGCTGCACGCCACCGGCGTGGGCCTGCTGCTGCACGGTGCACGCGCCGGCGGCACCCGCGTGGGCGGTTCGGGCGGCGGCAGCGTCGGCGGTCTGGTCGGCAAGTTGCGCGGCTGGCTCACCAGGAACTTTTGAGCAACACGGATCCGGCGGCGCAGGAGGCGACGCCACGGGCGGAGGGATATCCACCCACCACCATGAACCGACAGGAGTCGCCCTTCATGGTTAAAACGACAACAACTCTACGGAGGACGGGAAATGTTTGAACTGATCGATAAACTCGCACCCAATGCAGTCATCAAGGTGATCGGCGTGGGCGGCGGCGGCGGCAATGCCGTGGCACACATGCTGAATGCCAACATCGAAGGCGTGGAATTCGTCGTCGCCAACACCGACGCGCAGGCGATGAACAGCTGCGGCTCGCGCACCCACCTGCAACTCGGCGGCAACGTGACCAAGGGTCTCGGCGCCGGCGCGAATCCCGAGGTCGGCCGGCAGGCCGCGCTGGAGGATCGCGAGCGGATCGAGGCGATGCTCGAGGGCGCCGACATGGTGTTCATCACCGCCGGCATGGGCGGCGGCACCGGCACCGGCGCGGCGCCGGTGGTGGCGCAGCTGGCCAAGGAGAAGGGCATCCTCACCGTGGCGGTGGTGACCAAGCCGTTCCCGTTCGAGGGCCGTCGGCGCATGCAGGTCGCGCTGAAGGGCATCGAGGACCTGTCGCAGCACGTCGACTCGCTGATCACCGTGCCGAACGAGAAGCTGCTCAGCGTGCTCGGCCGCGAGGTCACCCTGCTCAACGCGTTCAAGGCCGCCAACGACGTGCTGCAGGGCGCCGTGCAGGGTATCGCCGACCTGATCACCGCCCCGGGCCTGATCAACGTCGACTTCGCCGACGTACGCACCGTGATGTCGGAGATGGGCCTGGCGATGATGGGCTCGGGTACCGCTCGTGGCGACGACCGCGCCCAGGCGGCGGCCGAGGCGGCGATCAAGAACCCGCTGCTGGAGGACGTCAACCTCAACGGCGCCTGCGGCATCCTGGTCAACGTCACCGCTGGCCCGAACCTCACCATGCGCGAGTTCGACGAGATCGGCCGGATCATCCACGACTTCGCCAGCGAGGACGCCACCGTGGTGATGGGCACCTCGCTCGATCCGGAGATGAAGGACGACGTGCGGGTCACCGTGGTCGCCACCGGCCTCAACCGGGCGATGGCCTCGCGCCAGCATCCGCCGATCCGCATGGTCGAGACCCAGCAGGTGCAGATGCGGCCGCGCCCGGTGGTGCTGCGTACCGGCACCGGCAACGAGGTGGTCGACTACGCCCAGCCGGACATCACGGTCAGCCATGGCCGCGCGGAACCCGCGGCGCCGGCGAAGCATGCCGAGCCGGGCTTCGATTACCTGGATATCCCGGCGTTCCTGCGCCGCCAGGCCGACTGATGGTCCACTGACTTCTGACAGCTTGCACAAGTTAAGGAGATGCGAAAGTATTGAACGAATGCCCGTTGGGTCAGTCACTACTCCCATCGTGCCGTGCCGCCGGCCATCGGCCGGGTCGCGTACTGCGCGGGGGGCGAGACCAGCCACATCGGGCAGGCCGTTCGCCGCTTTGCAGCAGCAAGACTGTGCGTCGGGATGGCGCACGGCCAGTCGACGCGGCTTGGCTCGCGGCGACCGGCCCGATACCCCGTGCCGGATTCCCGTCCCAGGCACGGGGTGTCGTGTCGAACCATCGCCTCATCGGGAAAGCCGCAACGGACGTGTCAGCTTTCAAGGATGAAAGAAACATGAAGGCTTAATCAGACTGTACGGTACGGTTTGCTTTTATCACAGGTTAAAACTGTGTTAGCATCCGCCCCTGATTGGCTGCTGCCTACACAGGTACCAACTACGATGATCAAGCAGCGTACGCTTAAGAACGTCATCCGGGCGACCGGCGTCGGTCTGCATACGGGTGACAAGGTGTACATGACCTTGCGTCCCGCGGCGCCGAATACGGGCATCGTGTTCCGCCGTACCGACCTGACCCCGCCGGTGGACATCCGCGCGCGCGAGGACAATGTCGGTGATACCCGGCTGTCGACCACGCTGGCCGATGGCGACGTGCGCGTCTCCACGGTCGAGCACCTGCTCTCGGCGATGGCGGGCCTGGGCATCGACAATGCCTATGTCGACCTGTCCGCGCCGGAAGTGCCGATCATGGACGGCAGTGCCGGTCCGTTCGTGTTCCTGCTGCAATCCGCCGGCATCGAGGAACAGAACGTCGCCAAGCGCTTCATCCGCATCAAGAAGCCGGTGAAGGTGCAGGAAGGCGACAAGTGGGCCAGCTTCGAACCGTTCGAAGGCTTCAAGGTCGGCTTCTCGATCGACTTCAACCACCCGATCATCAGCCAGCGCACCTCGCGTGCCGAGATCGACTTCTCCACCACGTCCTTCGTCAAGGAAGTGAGCCGCGCCCGCACGTTCGGCTTCATGCGCGACATCGAGATGCTGCGCGAGCACAACCTGGCGCTGGGCGGCTCGATGGACAACGCGGTGGTGCTGGACGACTACCGCGTCCTGAATGAAGACGGCCTGCGCTACGAGGACGAGTTCGTCAAGCACAAGATCCTGGACGCGATCGGCGACCTGTACCTGCTCGGCCACAGCCTGATCGGCGCCTATCACGCGCACAAGTCCGGCCATGAGCTCAACAACAAGCTGCTGCGCACGCTGATGGCCGATGCCTCGGCGTGGGAAGAGGTCAGCTACCAGGACGACCCGGCCACCTCGCCGATCTCCTACGCCCACCCGGCACAGGCGATCTGAGCCGGCACTCGCTTCTTCTCCACCAAACCCTCACGAAAAACGGCCGTGTCGCGAGACATGGCCGTTTTTTTGCAATGCGAATCACGCTTTGTACGCGCTGCGCTTCACGCCTCCGCGACATGGCGGATTACTCCTTAACAAACGGCGTGCTATAAAACCGCCTCCGGCACGCGAACCGATGCAGATCAGTCCGTGCCGGGCAAGGGGGAATCAGCGGTTTCGGCGAAGGACGCCAGCTCAAGGAACAGTACCCGCCATTCGGGGTCTGTGAACGACGCGGCGGCGGCCCTGAGGTGGGCGGCGGCGGCGGGCGAAAGCGGTTTCGATCGGTCCGGTGTCATTGCCGCCGGTGGTGGGGGGACCACTTTCACGGTGACTGAACTGGCGCAGGTGCCGATGGCATGTGCGGCGGCAAGGATTTGTGTCTGCATCAAGCGCAGGCGCGATGCCCAGCCCGGTGAAGACGCCAGGAAGACGAGGCGGTCGTTGCGCAGGTTGGCGAATCTCACCTGCTCGCGCAATGGCGATGGCAACGTCTGGCGCAGTGCGCGGTCCAGCGCTTCCAGCGCGTCGGCCTTTCGGGCCAGCGTCGCGAAGGAGCCGCAGTCGGCGAGGGACTTCGGTCCGTTGCCGGTGCGGCGGGAAATGGCTGGAGTGGCGCGTTGCATGGTGCCGGAATTCGACCCAGGAAAGACATGCAGATCATACTCGTATCACGCGCCCGGAAATTGCCGAAGACCCTCGACCTGGCGGATCGCCGCCTGCGTCTGAAGCTGCTTTCGGCGGTCGCGCTGGCGGTACTCGGTTGCATGGGAGCCGGCGTGGCGCTGGCCGTGCTGGTAGCCAGCCCGCGTGACCGGGCGTTGGCCGAGATTCGCGACCTGCAGCAGCAGATCCGGCAGCAGGACACCCAACTGGGCGGCGTGCGGCAGGAGGCCCAGCGCGGCCTCGATGCGCTGGCCGTGAAGCTGGGGCAGCTGCAGGCCCAGTCGACGCGCCTGAATGCGCTGGGCGAGCGGCTGGCCGAGGTCGGCAAGCTCGACGACGGCGAGTTCGATTTCGACCAGCAGCCGGCGGTCGGCGGCGTCGAGGATGCCGGCAGCAGCGCGTATGCCCTGCCACCGGCGCTGGACAACAGCATCAACCAGCTGGCCAGCCAGTTCGATCGGCAACAGGCGCAGCTGTCGGCGCTGCAGAGCCTGCTGCTGGATGCGCGGATCGAGTCCAACCTGAAGCCGACCGGGATGCCGGTGCAGGGCTATATTTCCTCCTATTTCGGCGTGCGCGCGGACCCGTTCGACGGCCGCTCGGCACGGCATACCGGCATCGACATCTCGACCCCGCTCGGCACGCCGGTACACACCGTGGCCGAAGGCATGGTGACCTTTGCCGGCGTGCGCAAGGGCTACGGCAACGTGATCGAGATCGACCACGGCAACGGCTACATGACGCGCTATGCGCACAACAGCGCGCTGGTGGCGCGCCCGGGCCAGCATGTGCAGGTCGGCGACGTGGTGGCCCGGGCCGGTTCCACCGGCCGCTCGACCGGGTCGCACGTGCATTTCGAGGTCTGGTACGACGGCCGCGTGGTCAACCCGCTGGCGTTCGTGCGCAACCACCGCTGACGCCGGGTTTCCGGCCCGCCATCCCTTGAATCCCGCCCTGGCCGGCGCCATTCAGGATGGCGCCGCGGCCTGGCTTGACGGGCCGCGTCCCGGCGCGGTCGGCCCCGTGGGCGGCGCCCGGCGGGCATGTAGTAACATGCCCGATTGGCCCGCGCCTGCCGTGGGCATTTCACTCCCAACCCGGAAGATCGATGTTCAATCGTGCCCTGACGAGCCTGTTTGGCAGCCGCAACGAACGCGTGTTGCGCCAGCTTTCCAAGAGTGTCAACCGCATCAATGCGCTGGAGCCCGAATTCGAGAAACTGAGCGATGACGAGCTGCGCGGCCAGACCGACACGTTCAAGCAGCGCGTCGCCGCCGGGGAATCGCTGGACAAGCTGCTGCCGGAGGCCTTCGCGGTGGTACGCGAGGCGGCCAAGCGCACCCTGGGCATGCGCCACTACGACGTGCAAATGATCGGTGGCATGGTGCTGCACCAGGGCAAGATCGCCGAGATGCGTACCGGCGAGGGCAAGACCCTCGTCGGCACGTTGCCGGTCTACCTGAATGCGCTGGCCGACAAGGGCGTGCACGTGGTCACCGTCAACGACTATCTGGCCCGGCGCGACTCGGCCCAGATGGGCAAGCTGTACAACTTCCTCGGCCTGACCGTGGGCGTGGTGTACCCGGGCATGGACCACGCCGACAAGCATGCCGCCTACGCCGCCGACATCACCTACGGCACCAACAACGAGTTCGGCTTCGACTACCTGCGCGACAACATGGCGCTCAGCAAGGAACAGCGCTACCAGCGCGGCCTCAACTACGCGATCGTCGACGAGGTCGACTCGATCCTGATCGACGAGGCGCGCACGCCGCTGATCATCTCCGGTCCGGCCGAGGATTCCCCGCAGCTGTACCTCGCGGTCAACAAGATCGTGCCGCGGATGGTCCGTCAGGCCGAGGAGAACGGCGAGGGCGACTACTGGGTCGACGAAAAGCAGAAGCAGGTGCACCTGTCCGAGGCGGGCATGCAGCACGCCGATGAACTGCTGCGCGCCGCCGGCGTGATCGAGCAGGACAGCGGCCTGTACGATTCCAAGAACCTGGCGGTGGTGCACCACCTCAACGCCGCGCTGCGCGCCAACGGCATCTACCAGCGCGACGTGGACTACATCGTGCGCGACGGCGAGGTGATCATCGTCGACGAGTTCACCGGCCGTACCCTGCCGGGCCGGCGCTGGTCCGACGGCCTGCACCAGGCGGTCGAGGCGAAGGAGGGCGTGCCGATCCAGCGCGAGAACCAGACGCTGGCCACGGTGACGTTCCAGAACCTGTTCCGCATGTACAAGAAGCTGGCCGGCATGACCGGCACGGCCGACACCGAGGCGTTCGAGTTCCAGAGCATCTACGGCCTGGAGGTGGTGGTGATCCCCACCCACAAGCCGATGATCCGCAAGGACAACCCGGACATGATCTTCCTGTCGCAGACGCCGAAGTACAACTCGGTGATCGAGGACATCCGGGCTTGCCATGAGCGCGGCCAGCCGGTGCTGGTCGGCACCACTTCGATCGAGGTGTCCGAGCTGCTCTCCGGCCTGCTGAACAAGGCCGGCGTGGCGCACGAGGTGCTGAACGCCAAGCAGCACGAGCGCGAGGCGCACATCGTGGCCCAGGCCGGCGCCCCCGGTCAGGTCACCATCGCCACCAACATGGCCGGCCGCGGCACCGACATCGTGCTCGGCGGCAGCCTGGATGCGGCGCTGGCGGCGCTGCCGGCCGAGGCCACCGAGGTGGATCGCGCCCGCGTCAAGGCCGAGTGGAAGAAGCTGCACGAGCAGGTGGTCGCCGCCGGCGGCCTGCACATCATCGGCACCGAGCGGCACGAGTCGCGCCGCATCGACAACCAGCTGCGCGGCCGTTCCGGCCGCCAGGGCGACCCGGGTTCCTCGCGCTTCTACCTGTCGCTGGAGGACAACCTGCTGCGCATCTTCGGCGGCGAAGGCCTGGTGCGCTGGATGAAGCGCTTCGGCATGAAGGACGACGACGCGCTGGAAGACCGCATGATCAGCCGGCAGATCGAGAAGGCGCAACGCAAGGTCGAACAGCACAACTTCGACATCCGCAAGCATCTGCTGGAGTTCGACGACGTCGCCAACGACCAGCGCAAGGTGATCTACCGCCAGCGCGACGAGCTGCTCGACGGCGACGACGTGCAGGCCACCGTGGCCGACATCCGCGACGACGTGGTGCAGAGCATGGTGCGCGCCTACGTGCCGGACGACAGCATCGACGAGCAGTGGGACCTGGCCGGGCTCGACCGCGAGCTGGAAAGCGAGCTGGGCCTGTCGCTCGACCTCAAGCGCTGGATCGAGCAGCAGCACGAGATCGACGCGAAGATGATCCTCGAGCACGTGCGCGGCGCGGTGAACGAGCTGTTCCAGGCGAAGGAGGCGCAGATCGGCGTCGAGACCATGCGCCAGCTGGAAAAGCACATCATGCTGACCGTGGTCGACAATGCCTGGAAGGATCACCTCGCCAGCATGGATTACCTGCGCCAGGGCATCTACCTGGTCGGTTATGCGCAGCAGGACCCGAAGCAGGCGTTCAAGCGCGAATCGTTCAAGCTGTTTTCCGACATGCTCGAGCGGATCAAGGCCGAAGTGGTGCAGATGCTGGCGCGGATCCGCATCCGCAGCGAGGAGGAAGTCGCCGCGATGGAGGCCGAGCAACGGCGCCTGGCCGACCGCCTGCAGAAGCAGATGCTGGCCAGCGGCGGCGGCGCGCCGGCGGAAGGCGCGTTTGGCGGCGGGGCGGCGGAGCCGGCGGTCGGTGCCGGCATGCGCCTGGCGCAGCCGTCCGCGCAGCACGACGGCCCCAAGGTCGGCCGCAACGACCCGTGCCCGTGCGGTTCCGGCAAGAAGTACAAGCACTGCCACGGCCAGCTGGCCTGAGCCACGGACCGCTGAAAAAAAGCCCCGCTTCGAGCGGGGCTTTTTGGTTGCAAGCGGTGTGGCTTATTGCTGCTTTTGGCAACTCGTGACGTACTGGCCCTTGTAGGCAGTGGTAACCCACAAGCCGCCGGTGGATCCGCCCACGCACGAGAGCTCCCAGGTCTGCTGGAGTCCGCCCGAGCAAGTGCTGATGCTGGCCGTGTCCCCCGGCGTGCAGCTCATGCCTCCCCAGGGTGGGGCGGGCCAGGCTTGCATCGGCTGCTGCATGTTCCTGATATGCCTGACAAGGACTACGTCGAAGTCACCGAGCGCCGCCGGGTCGAGGCTGCCCACGTTTCCCAGCCTGGACTTTTGCATCGCTCGGTTCAGCGTATCGCGGATCGACTGGTGTTCCGCGTTTCCGCGCGGAACGATCAGCTGTGTCGTCGTGGTACTCGATACCTGCGTGGTTTGGTCGGCTTCGCCGGGTGGCAGTGCCTTGGCAGCGTTTCCGGACGCCAGGGACATCGCGACGAGCAGGGGCAGCATGCGAATGGTAGAGGGCTTCATGAAACCTCCGTTCATGGCAGATATTTCGACACCCCGAGTACATCCACGGTAGATCACGAATCGTGAATATTCAGTTCCCTTTCGTATCGCATCAATCCTCGCCGCCCGGCGGCCGTTTGCGGTGCGGCTCGGCGTTGACCGCGATGTACTGCAGCTCCTCGCCGTCCAGCTGCAAGGCGGTGAGCTGCCCACCCCAGACGCAGCCGGTGTCGATCGCGTGCACGCCGAGCCCGGCGAAGCGGCCCAGCGTGGACCAGTGGCCGCAGACGATGCGGGTGTCGCGCCGGCGCATGCCGGGCACCTCGAACCACGGATACAGTCCGGCCTTCTGCGTGCCGGGGATGCCCTTGGCCTCGAAGTCGATGCGGCCGTTGACGTCGCAGTAGCGCATCCGGGTCATCGTGTTGATGGTGGCGCGCTGGCGATCCAGGCCCTGTAGCCGGCTGGTCCACTGCGCCGGCCGGTTGCCGAACAGGTTGCGCAGCAGCCGCGGGTGGCGCGGGCTGGACAGCTCGCGCTCGACATCCTGCGCCGCGCGTTGCGCCTGGCGCAGCGTCCACATCGGCGCCAGGCCGGCGTGCACCATGGTCCAGTTGAGCTGCTCGTCGTGGTGCAACAGTTTTTGCGAGCGCAGCCATTCGAACAGCACCGGCGCGTCGTCGGCGAACAGTACCTCGCGCAGCTCCGGATTCACTCGCGCCTGCGCGTCGGGCCGGCGCTGGGCGATCGCCAGCAGGCTCAGGTCGTGATTGCCGAGGGTGACCACGCTGTGCTCGCGCAGGCCGTGGATCAGCCGCAGCGTGTCCAGTGATTGCCCGCCGCGGTTGACCAGGTCGCCGCAGAACCACAGCCGGTCGCGTGCCGGATCGAAGCGCAGCTTCTCCAGCAGGCGCTGCAGTTCGGGGTAGCAGCCCTGCACGTCGCCGATCGCGTACGTAGCCATGTCAGCGCAGGGCCATCAGTGCAGCGTACGCGGGATGGACAGGGTGAAGGTCGGGATGGGCGCCTCGAACTCCGTGCCGTCATCGGCCAGCATCTGGTAACTGCCGCCCATGGTGCCGACCGGCGTCTCCAGCACCGCGCCGGAGGTGTATTCGAAATCGTCGCCGGGCCGCATCCAAGGCTGCTCGCCGACCACGCCTTCGCCGGTCACTTCCTCCACCTTGCCGTTGGCGTCGGTGATCATCCAGCGGCGGGTGAGCAGGCGTGCGGGCATCTCGCCGGCGTTGCGCAGGGTAACGGTGTAGGCGAAAACGTAGCGATTGTCACCGGGCTTCGATTGATCGGGGACGAAGCGGGTTTCGACCTGCACGTCGATCGTGTAGGAAGATTTTTCAGTCATGCCGGGATTGTAAGGCCTGCCGCCGCGAATGGGGCGGGCAGCGTCGCGACCGCGCTGCGGTTTCCGCGTTCAGGGGTTGCCGTAGATTTTGGCCAAGCGCACGAAATCGGCCGGGGCGAGGGTTTCGGCACGCGCCTTCGGGTCGACGTCGGCGCGACGGATCGCGTCGGCGTCGAGCAGTTGCCGCAGCGCATTGGCCAGCGTCTTGCGGCGCTGGCCGAACGCGGCCTTGACCACGGCATGGACATGTTCGGGCGGCGCATCGTGCAGTTCGTGGGCCGGTAACGGCAGCAGCCGCACCACCGCGGACTCCACCTTCGGCGGCGGGCGGAACGCTTCCGGCGGCACGTCGAACAGCGGTTCCACGCGACAGGCCAGCTGCAGCATCACTGACAACCGGCCGTACACCTTGCTGCCCGGTTCGGCGGCCATGCGCTCGACCACCTCCTTCTGCAGCATGAAGTGCATGTCCTGGATCGCTGCGGCGTGCTCGACGCAGTGGAACAGGATCGGGCTGGAGATGTAGTACGGCAGGTTGCCGGCGATGCGCAGCCTCGGCACGCCGTGGCTGTGGGCGAGCGCGCTGAAGTCCACCTTCAGCACGTCGGCGTGGATGATGTGCAGTTCGCCCGTGGTGGCGGCACGCGCTTGCAGGCCGGGGATCAGGTCGGTGTCCAGCTCGATCGCGGTGAGCCGGCCGGCCACCGCCAGCAGCGGCAGGGTCAGCGCCCCCTCGCCTGGGCCGATCTCGACCACGAAGTCCTCCGCCCGCGGCGCGATCGCGCTGACGATGCGGTCGATGTAGCGCCGGTCGTGCAGGAAGTGCTGGCCGAAACTTTTCTTGGGGCGCGCGTTCATCGGTTTGTTTCCGGTGGGGGTGGCCCCTCACCTCGTTCCTCTCCCCGGCGGGGAGAGGATGGATGAGTGGCGCAGCGCGCCACGAGTTCCAATGCCATGTTCGCCGCGGCGATCAGGCTGGCCGGATCGGCGCGGCCGCTGCCGGCCAGGTCCAGCGCGGTGCCGTGGTCGACCGAGGTGCGGATGAACGGTAGGCCGAGGGTGAGGTTCACGGTGCGGTCGAATGCCTCGCTCTTCAGTACCGGCAGCGCCTGGTCGTGGTACATCGCCAGCACCGCGTCGTAGCGCGCACGCTGTGCCGGCACGAACGCGGTGTCGGCGGGCAGCGGGCCGAGCAGGTGCATGCCTTCGCCGCGCAGCGCGTCCAGCACCGGGATCACCGTGTCGATTTCCTCGTGGCCGAGGTGGCCGCCTTCGCCGGCGTGCGGATTGAGGCCGAGCACCGCGACGCGCGGCGCGGCGATGCCGAACTTGCGCTGCAGTTCGCCATGCACGATGCGCAGCGTGCGGGTCAGCGCGGCCGGCGTGATCGCCGCCGGTACCGCCGCCAGTGGCAGGTGGGTGGTGGCCAGCGCCACCCGCAGCTCCGGGCTGGCCAGCATCATCACCACGTCGGCGTGCGCGCGTTCGGCGAAGAACTCGGTGTGCCCGCTGAAGCGGACGCCGGCGTCGTTGATCGAGGCTTTCTGCAGCGGCGCGGTGACCACCGCGTCGTAGCGGCCGGCCATGCAGCCGTCGGCGGCCTCGGCCAGCGTGTCCAGCACGTGCCGGGCGTTGCGCGGATCGGGCCGGCCGGGCACTTCGTCGACGGCCAGCGGGATGTGCTGCACACGCAGCGTGCCGGGGCGCCGCATGGGCGGTGCGCTGCCGTCATCATCGGCCAGTTCGACGGCGAGGCCGCAGCGTGCGGCCGCCCGCTGCAGCAGGTGGCGGTCAGTGATCGCCACCAGGGTTGCCGCCAGCGGCGTGGTGGCCAGTCGAACCAGCAATTCGGGGCCGACGCCCGCCGGCTCGCCCGCGGTCAGCGCGAGCCGGGGCAGTGGCATGGTGTCCAACCGCCTTTATGGCGCGCTGGCGGCGGCCCGATCGTCCGCCGCGCGCAGCTCGGGCACCAGGATGTCGACATAGGCGTTCGAGCGCAGGTCACGCAGGTAGTCGTCGTAGGCCTGCTCGGACTTGCGCGTGCCGATGGCCTGGCGCGCCTGGTCGCGTTCGATCTGCACGGTCTGGTCGCTCTGGCGCTCGCCGAGCCGTTGCAGGATGTGCCAGCCGGCAGCGCTCTGGAACGGCGCCGACACCTGGTTGTCCTTCAGCTGGCCCAGTTGCGCGGCGATGGCCTGGCCCCACGCCTGCGGCGGGAACCAGCCCATGTCGCCGCCGATGTTGGCGGTGGTGTCGTCCTTGGAGTTTTCCTTCGCCAGGGTGGCGAAGTCCTCGTGCTTGTCGACGATGCGGTGGTACAGGTCCTGCGCCTTCTGTTCGGCCTGGGCCGGGGTCAGCAGCTCGCTCGGCTTGATCAGGATCTGCCGTGCATGCAGCTCGGTGACCATCTTGCGGCTGCTCTGGCGCTGGTCGACCAGCTTGAGGATGTGGAAACCGGTCGGCCCACGCAGCGCCGCACTGACCTCGCCGGGCTTCATCGAGGTGATGGTGTCGGCGAACGCGGGCGGGATTTCGTCGAGCCGGCGCCAGCCGAGGTCGCCGCCGTCGAGCGCATCGGGCGCGTCCGAGTAGCGGATCGCGGCGGCGTTGAAATCCATGCCGCCCTTGATCGCGGCCAGCGTCTGCTCGGCCTTGGCCTGGCTGGCCTGGATCGCGGCGGCGTCGGCGCCGCCGGGAATGCTGATCTGGATGTGCGCCAGGTGCACTTCGCCGGCCTTGTAGGTCGGGCTGCTGAGCAGGTTGTCGATTTCGCTGTCGGTGACCGAGACCGAATCCCGCACCACGTTCTGGTGCAGCCGCTGCACGGTGATCTGGTCGGCCAGCTGTTCGCGGAACGAGGCGAAGCTGGCGCCGCTGCGCTCCACCTCGGCACGCAACTGCTCGGGGCTGAGCTTGTTCTGCTGGGCCACGCCCTGGATGGCCTGGTCGACGTCGGCGTCGGAGACGTGGATGCCCTGATCCTGTGCCTTCTGGATCTGCAGGCGCATCAGCACCAGACGGTTCAGTACCTGCTGCTGCAGCACATTCATCGGCGGCAGCTGCTCGGTGTGGCCGGCGTACTGCTGCTGCACCGAGAGCACGGCATCGTTCAGTTCGCTCTGCAGGATCACGTCGTCGTTGACTACGGCCACGATGCGGTCCAGCGGCTGGTTGGCCGGGGCGGCCGGGGTCAGCAGCTGGGCATGGGCGGGGAGCAAGATCGCGAGCGCGAACAGGAGAAATGCAAGGGATTGCTTCATCAGTGGAAAGCCTGATTTCGCCGGGGCGAATGCGTTTATTGATAGCCGAGAATATCACGGCGCAGCAGTGGATCGATTTGGCCGCCGGTGGAGCCCAGTCCCTTGAAAACCACCTCGAACATGACGGCATTGTCGCGATGGTTGGTGTTGCCGCCCGTCGGGGCCGGACCGAAGCCGTAGTAGCTCTGGTTCACGTAGCTGCGCCCCACCAGCCGCAGCGACACGCAGCAGCTGTCGTACTCCACGCCGGCCAGCGCATCGACGCTTTCGCGATCCTTCACCGAATAGGTCCATGCACCCACCAGCCGCCAGCGCTCGGACACCGGGTAGACCACCGAAGCGCCGTATTGTTCCAGCAGGCCGCGACGATAGCGGTACGAGAAATTGAGGATGCCGTCGGTGCGCAGGCGGCGCTGCAGCTGCACCGCCGCCAGGTCGGTCAAGCGGGTGTTCGGGCTCCACTGGTAGGCGCTGTCCAGCCGCCAGCGCTCGCTGAGCTGCACGTCGAGCTGGGCCACGTAGGCCGAGCGGACCCAGTCCGTGCCCAGCACTTTCTGCGGGCTGAAATAGTGGATCTGGCCGATGCTGGCCGACACCCGCTCGACGCCGCCGTCGTCCAGCAGGCGGGTGGTGAGCGCGGCGGTGAGGTTGTTCGCGTCCATCTGGCGGTCGGCGCCGGAGAACTGGTTGGTCGAGAACAACTGCCAGTAGTCGAACGACATCGTCCGGGTGTCGAACAGCGGCAGGTTGTTCTGGTTGCGGTACGGCACGTACAGGTAGTACAGCCGCGGCTCCAGCGTCTGCGTGTAGCTGTTGCCGAACAGCGTGGCGCTGCGGTCGAACACCAGGCCGCTGTCGAGGCTGACGATCGGCAGCGAGCGGCTCGGCGACTGCTGGTCGAACGGCGTGGTCGCACCGCTGCCGAGCAGGCCGTAATAACCGTAATTCCGGTAGCTGCTGTCCAGCTGGTAGGCGGTGTAGCGATAGCCGAGCCGCGGACGCACGAACCAGGCCGAACTGCCGAAGTCCGCTTCCAGGTAGGGGTAGAGGTCCTCGCGCTGGCCCTCGACGAAGCCGGTCTTGCGGAATGCCACCGCCGAGCTGTCCACGCCGAATTCCAGCCAGCGCGACAGCGGCACGTCCATGCTGAACTTCGCGTACGGCAGCTGCTTGTACGGCAGGCTGCTGTCGGTCACGAACGGATTGACGTTCTGGTAGATGGTGCCGCCGAAGGAGGCGTTCCACCACTTGCCGCCGCCCGCGATCGTGGCGTTGGAGGCCAGCGTGTAGACGGCCGAATGGGACAGGGCGTCGCCGTAGTCGTACAGGTAGCTGCTGTCCGAGGCGTGGTTGTACGAGCCCACGAACTGCCAGCCTTTCCACAACTGCGTGCTGTCGGCGAACTTCACCAGGTAGCGCGAGTCGCCCTTGGTGTCGGCGAGGCCGTCGCTTTTGCCGTGGTCGTCCGGCACGTATTCCACGTTGAGCTGGCCGCGGCTGCCCGGCGTCAGGTAGCGGAATTCGCCGGCCAGCATCGCGCCGCGCGCGCTGTAGTAGCGCGGATCCAGCGTGGCGTCGTAGTTCGGCGCCAGGTTCAGGTAGTACGGCGTGCTGATCTCGTAACCCGAGCGGCTGGTGTGGCCGATGGTCGGGTAGAGGAAGCCGGTCTTGCGGCGGTCGTCGACCGGGAAGCTGAAATACGGCAGGTACAGGAACGGCACGTTGCCGAGGCGCATGGTGGCGTTGCGCGCCACGCCGACGCCGGTTTCCTTGTTGATGGTGATCGACTTGGCGCGGAACTCCCACAGGTGGTGGCCGACGTCGCAGGTGGAGTAGGTGGCCTGCGAGTAGCGCGTGTGCTGCGCATCCAGCATCTGGCCCTGGCCGGCCGTGCCGTTGCCGCGCGCGTCGAGCATCTGGTAGCGCACGTCGTTGGCGACGCCGCGGCTGGCGTCGGTGTTGCCGCGCATGCTCGAGGCGGCCAGCAACTGGCCGGCGTCCTGGTAGCGCACGTCGCCGCGGGCGTCGTAGTCGGTGTTCTGGTCGTTGTAGTCGATGCGCTCGGCCTGCAGCTGCTGGTCGGCACGCTGCAGCTTCACTTCGCCGGACAGGTGATAGACCGACCGGTTGGAGCTGTCCACGTGCTGCGCCTGCACCAGGGTGGGGCTGGTCTCGCGCAGGCTGGTGTCCCTGCCCAGGCTGGGATCGTAGAACTCCAGCAAGGCGTTGGGCCGGCACATCGCGTAGTTGAGCGGGCGCGGCGCACAGTGGAACGAACCCAGCGGACAGGCCTGGTCGGCCGGGGCGGTGGGGTGGGCGGGCGGAACCTGGGGGCTGCTGGCATCGGCCTGGCCGCCGAACAGGGCCAGGGCGGCGGCGACTGCCAGCAGGCGGCGTGGAGGTAGCTTGGGCGTCACGGGAAATCTGCCGGCTTCGAAGGCTCGTTAAGCTAACAGAAAGACCCCCGGGGCGGCAGGTGAACGTTTTCTCGCCGCACGTCGGGATTCAGCCTGGGCGGGTGCCGAGCGGGGAAATTCGATGCGGAATGCAGCGCGCCGCACGGCGTCTTACTCGACGAGGGCGCCGACGTGCGCGCTCACGCTGGTCGCCAGCGCGGCCAGGTCGTAGCCGCCTTCCAGGGTGGAGACAAGCCGCCCACCGGCGTGTGTGTCGGCCAGCGCCGCCAGGCGTTCGGTGATCCACGCATAGTCCTCGTTGCCCAGCCGGATGTCGGCCAGCGGGTCGTTGCGGTGGGCGTCGAAACCGGCCGAAACCAGCACCAACTGCGGCTTGAACGCATGCAGCCGCGGCAGCAGCACGCCGTCCCACAGCTCGCGGAACTCGTGCGAGCCGGCGCCGGGCGACAGCGTGCCGTTGACGATGTTGCCCACGCCGCGCTCATCCTCGCGGCCGCTGTCCGGGTACAGCGGCCACTGGTGGCTGGAGGCGAACAGCACGCGCGGCTCGCGCTCGAAGATGTCCTGCGTGCCGTTGCCGTGGTGCACGTCGAAGTCGGCGATGGCGACTCGCTTGAGCCCGTGTGCGGCCAGCGCGTGGGCGGCGCCCACCGCGACGTTGTTGAACAGGCAGAAGCCCATGGCCCGCTCGCGTGTGGCGTGGTGGCCGGGCGGGCGCACCGCGCAGAATGCGCGCAGTGCGGCACCGCCGAGCACCGCGTCGACCGCCGCGACCACGGCGCCGGCCGCGCGCAGGGCCGCCTCGGTCGAGCCGGGACCCATCACGGTGTCCTGGTCCAGGGCGAGCATCTCGCCCGCCGGCGCGCCGAGCAGGACCTCGCTGAGATGTGCCGCGCCGTGCACGCGCAGCAGCTGCTCGCGGGTGACCGGGGGTGCCTCGAGGCGGTCGAGCGCGGCGAAGCGGTCATGGTCCAGCGCCCGCAGGATCGCCTGCAGGCGCGCCGGCCGCTCCACGTGTCCCGGGCCGGGATCGTGCTGCAGGCAGGCAGGATGGGTGTACAGCCGCAGCATGGCGGCGGACCTAGGTCGCGGAAGGCTTGCGGCGGCGCTCGTGCTGCCACAGCACCTCGCCGTGGCCGCTGGCTCGGGCCAGCACGCGTGAGATCACGAACAACAGGTCGGACAGCCGGTTCAGGTAGCGCTGCGGCTGGGTGCGGATCTGCTCCGTCCGCGACAAGGTGATCACCGCGCGTTCGGCGCGACGGCACACGGTGCGCGCCAGGTGGCCGCAGGCCGCGGCCATGCCGCCGCCGGGCAGGATGAATTCCTTCAGCGGCGGCAGCGGTTCGTTGAGGCTGTCGAGGATGCGCTCCAGCCGTTCGATGTCGCTGTCCTCGACCAGCGCCATGCCCGGGATGCACAACTCGCCGCCGAGGTCGAACAGATCGTGCTGCACCTGGGTCAGCGCCTCGCGCACTTCGTCATCGACGCCGTCGGCAGCCAGCAGCATGCCGATCGTGCTGTTGAGCTCGTCCACCGTGCCGTAGGCGTTGACCCGCGGCGAGTCCTTGCCCACGCGCGAGCCGTCGCCGAGACCGGTCGAACCGTCGTCGCCGGTGCGGGTGTAGATCCGCGAGAGGCGGTTGCCCACGTCAGTGCCGGGGGTGGCCGCTGCGCTGCGCGGCGTGCGTCAGCTGGGTCGCCAGCACGTGCAGCAGCGCACCCAGCGCCACGTACACGGCGGTGCCGGCGAGGAACGGCAGGTACCAGTCGCCCAGGTTGGCGAACCAGCTGGCCGTGCTGCGCGGCAGCGGCACGCTGGCGCTGATCCAGTAGAAGCTGCCGTTGGAGACCAGGTAGCAAACGCCCTCGGCCACCAGCAGCGCGCCGGCCGCGAGGCCCAGCGTGCGCAGGTCCAGGCCCTGCTGGTGCTTCGCCAGCCAGCTGCCGCCCAGCCACAGCGCGCCGTAGGACGGGACCAGGAACCAGTAGGCCGGCGACACGCAGTAGTGGCTCCAGAAGTCGATGCCCTGACCGCTGATCACCAGGTAATCCACCAGTACCGCTTCGGCCATCAGCAGCGGGAAGGCCCAGCGGACCTGGCCGCGCAGCCAGAAGCCGGCGAGGAAGAACACGCCCCACGAGGCGTCCCACAACGCGTGGTGCAGCAGTGAGGGATGGAAGCGGGTGACGCCCATCACCAGGGCCAGGCCCAGGAAGATGGCCAGGCGTCGGGTCGTTGAGGTTGCCATGTGGACTCCGTGCAGCTCGGCGGGATACAGGCGTGCAAGTTTAGCCCAATGCGACCGGTCCGATGTGTCGGTGTGGCGCCGGCGCGTATCATCCGTCGCATGAACCCTTCCGCATCCCCTGTCGGCGGCAGCGTGCTGATCATTGGCGGCGGCCTGGTCGGCGCCAGCCTGGCGATCGCGCTGGACGCCGCCGGCGTTGCCGCCACCCTGGTCGAGACCGCCGCGCCGCGCGCCGACGCCCAGTCCAGCTACGACGAGCGCAACCTGGCGCTGGCCCGTGCCACCGTCAACGGGCTGGACGCGATCGGCGTGTGGCGCCATGCCGCCGCCCGTGCCACGCCGATCCGGCGCATCCACGTCAGCCGTGCCGGCGAGTTCGGCAGCACGCGCCTGGACGCGGACCGGCACGGCGTCGACGCGCTGGGCTGGACCCTGCCGGCGCGCGAGCTGGGCGCCGCGCTGCTGCGTCGGCTGGACGAATGCACCCGGCTGACCCGGCTGGCGCCGGCGACGCTGTCCGCCTTGGAGCCCTTGCCTCGCGGCTGGCGTGCGCAGGTCGAAACCGTCGACGGCACGCGCAACCTCGACACGCCGCTGCTGGTGGGCGCCGACGGTACGCCGTCGTTCGTGCGAACGCGACTGGGCATCGACGCCGAGCGGCACGACTACCGGCAGACCCTGTTCGTGTGCACGGTGACGCCGGAACGCGACCACGCGAACCGCGCGTGGGAGCGTTTTTCCGACGACGGCCCGGTCGCGCTGCTGCCGCTGGCCGAACGGCGCTGCGGTCTGGTGCTCACCGTGGCTGCCGACGTGGCCGACGCGGTGGCCGCGCTGGACGACGCCGCCTTCATCGCCTTGGCGCAGCGCCGTTTCGGCTGGCGGCTGGGCCGGCTGAGTCGCCCGGGCAGGCGGCATCCGTATGCGATCCAGCGGGTTGCCGCCAGCCAGCTGACCGCGCCGCACGCGGTGCTGGTGGGCAATGCCGCGCAGACCGTGCACCCGATCGGCGCGCAGGGTTTCAACCTCGGCCTGCGCGACGCGCTGACCCTGGCCGAGCTGGCCGCCGCCGCGCCCGATCCGGGCGACGCCGAGTTGCTGGCGCGCTACGCCGCGCGGCGCGCGCCGGATCGCGCAGGCACCATGGCGATGAGCCACGGCCTGGTACGGCTGGCCTGCCTGCCGCAGCCGCTGCTGGCGCCGCTGCGCTCGCTGGCCCTGCTGGCCTGCGACCACTTGCCGCCGCTGCAGCGCGCGCTGGCGCGGCGTGGCATGGGCTTCCGCGGCGAGCCGCCACGGGCGGTGCTGGAGCGCCTGCCATGAACACGCCATTGCAGGACATGCCTTCGCGCCGCCGCGCGCCCGCGCTGGACGTGGCCGTGGTCGGCGGCGGCATGGTGGGCGCCGCCGCGGCGCTGGCCCTGGCGCGGGCTGGCTTCAGCACCGCCCTGCTGGAGGCCCGCGCGCCGGCGGCCTGGGACGCGCGTGCCGAAGTGGACTTGCGTGTGGTCGGGTTGGCACCGTCGTCGATCGCGCTGCTCGACGAGTTGGGCGTCTGGACGTCCATTCGCGACGCTCGCGTCGGCCCGTACACGCACATGCACGTGTGGGACGCCGAAAGCGGCGCGGCGATCGACTTCGATGCCGCCAGCGAGGGGCGCGACCGGCTCGGCTGCATCGTCGAGAACAGCCTGGTGCAGTGGACGCTGTGGCAGGCGTTGGAGGCAGCGGGCGTGCGCTGCCTGTGCCCGGCCGAAGTGCAGGGTTTCGAGGCGCTCGAGGACCGCATCCAACTGGAACTGGCCGGCGGCGAGACCCTTTCCGCCGGGCTGCTGGTGGCAGCCGACGGCGCCGGCTCGCCGCTGCGCGCGCTGGCCGGCATCGGCACGCGCGGCCGCGACTATGCACAGCGCGCGGTGGTGGCACACGTCGCCACCGAGCGGCCGCACCAGGACACTGCATGGCAACGCTTCCTGCCGGGCGGGCCGCTGGCGTTGCTGCCGCTGGCCGACGGGCGCAGCTCGATCGTGTGGTCGCTGCCGGAGGCCGAGGCGCAGCGCGTGCTGGCGCTGGATGAGCAGGCTTTCCTCGATGAGCTCGGCGTGGCCAGCGACTTCCGGCTCGGCCGCATCTTCGCCACCACGCCGCGCGCGGCGTTCCCGTTGAAACTGCAACTGGCCGAGCGCTACCAGGCCGAGCGTTTCGTGTTGCTCGGCGACGCCGCGCACGCGGTGCATCCGCTGGCCGGGCAGGGCGTCAACCTGGGCCTGCGCGACGTGGTCGAACTGCGCGACACGCTGCTCGACGCGCGTGCCGCCGGCCGCGACATCGGCGCTGCCCACGTGCTGCGTCGCTACGCGCGCCGCCGGCGCAGCGCCGATACGCTGGATGCGCTGGGTTTCGACGCGCTGGCGCGCATCTACGCGTGGCAGTCGCCGGCACTGGTGGCCGCGCGCGGCATCGGCGTACGCCTGCTGGATCGGCTCGCGCCGCTGAAGCGGCAGCTCTCGGAGCACGCTGCCGGACTTTGAGCCTTTACCCACCCCTGCGACCGAAGGAAGTCCCTTTGGGACAAGCGGGGGAGGGAGTCAACCCTGACGGAGGATCGACCATGCGTATCGCCCGACTCTGCTGTCTGCTGTTGTTCGCCGGTTCAAGCCTTGCCGCCCAGGCGAAGATGGTGCATCGCCCGGTCGAGTGGACGCAGGACGGCACCCGTTTCCACAGCGTGCTGCTCTACGACGACGCGTCGAGCGCGAAGCGGCCGGGCCTGGTGATGGTGCCGAACTGGTACGGCATCAACGACGTGGCCGTAAAGAAGGCCGAGATGATCGCCGGCAAGGATTACGTGATCCTGCTCACCGACATGTACGGCGCCGACGTGCGCCCGCAGCCGGGCAACGCGGCGCAGGCACAGGCGGCGGTGAAGCCGTTGTACGGCGATCGCGCGCTGATGCGCAAACGGATCAACGTGGCGCTGGACCAGCTGAAGGCGCAGGCGGCCAGCGCGCCGCTCGACGCGTCGAAATTGGCTGCGATCGGCTTCTGCTTCGGCGGCTCGGCCGTGCTCGACCTCGCCCGCAGCGGCGCCGGCGTGGCCGCGGTGGTGTCGTTCCACGGTGGCCTGGACACCGACGACCCGACGCTGGCGAAGCACATCAAGGCGCGCGTACTGGCGATGAACGGCGCCGACGACAAGGGCACCATGCCGGACGCGGACAAGTTCATGGACGAGATGCGCATGAGTCCGGTCGACTGGCAGTTCGTGGTGATCGGCCACGCGGTGCACTGCTTCACCGAGGTCGGCGAGAACTCGCCCGGCTGCCGCTACGACGAACGCGCCGCCACCCGCAGCTACCGCCTGATGCACGACTGGCTGCGCGCGGCGTTCGCGGGCACGCCGTAGGATTCTTGGTGGACGCGATGGCGCTGGTGGTTATGGAGCAGGGGATTTCATCTGCCAGCGGCAACCGAGTCACTTTTTCTCTTGTGTGACCCGGTAGGAGCGCACGCTGTGCGCGATGTTCTTGCTTTGTTCGAGGCGGGAGTTTTTAGAGCCAAGAGCTTTCGGCTGCCGCAGGGGGACGAAGGCTCTTGAGCTCTTCTCCGGGTACGGAAAGGCGCGACCGCCGTACGCGTCACTCGCAGTGGCACGCCTCAAGCCTTGCCCTCACGCACCGCGTCCATCGTCAGCGTGGCCAATTGGCGCAGCCGCGTACCGCCGGCGTCGGCGAGCAGTTCCTTCAGGCGCTCGCCGGCGTCGTGCTGGTCGAGGCTTTGGCGTTCGGCCAGCGAGGCGGCCAGCGCGCGGCCCATCGAGTCGAAGATCAGCGCATAGGCGAACGCGTGCAGTACACCGCCGCCCAGCGTGCCGAGGCCGGGGAACGCCTTCAACGCGTTGCCGGCGACGGCCAGCACGATCGAGCTGCCGGTGCGCAGGGTGAGCCTGGCCTGCTGCACGAAATCCTCGATCTGCACGTCGCTGACCTTGACGCCGTAGAGCTCGGCGAGCGCGCGGGTGAGGCCGGTGGCAAGCACGCCCTGGATCACCAGGTCGCTGCCCGGCGCCACCGCGGCGAGTGCGCCGACGATGGCGCGGCGCGCGTACTGGCGGACGATGCGTTCGGCTTGCTCGGCGCGGGTTTGCGCTTCGAGCGTGCCGGTGCGTTGATGCAGGCCGGCCAGCACGGCGTTCTCGCGCAGATCCTCCAGGCCTTCGGCGCCGGACGCGGTGAGCCGTTCGAGCGCCTGCAGCAGCGGCTCGATCGCGGGCTTGCGCTGGCGCTCGACTGACTCGGTGCGGCCGTCGGCGAGCTGGCGCTGGTAGCGCTCGCTGCCGCCGGCGCTGATCGCCAGCACCGCGCTGGCGATGCCGCGCGCGTGCCGGCGCAGGCGCTCCAGCAATTGATCGCGCTCGGCATCGCTCCACTGGTCGGCCTTGTTCAGCACCAGCAGCAGCGGCTTGCCGAAGTCGGCCAGCCAGCGCAGTTCGTCGGCCTGGCGGCGGCTGAGGTCGCCGGCGCACAGATAGACCACAGCGTGCGCGCGCAGCGCTTCCTCGCGCGCCAGCGTTTCGTGCGCCTCGCCGCCGGCCTCGCGACTGCCGGGCACGTCGGCCAGCACCAGCGTGCGACCGTCCGGCAGCTTGCCGTCGTAAGTGGCCGACGCCGCGGGTGGTGCCGCCGCGCACGTCGCTGGCGACCTGCGCGTGCGGCGCCAGCGCGCGGACCAGGCTGGACTTGCCGGTGGAGATTTCGCCGAACAGCGCCACGTAGATGCGCGAACTGTCGCGGCGGCGATCGAGCTCGCCCAGCTCCGCCGTCAGCGCGCCGGTGTCGGCGCCGCGGTCGCGCAACCGGCCGATGCGCTGCTCCAGGCTGCTGCGATCGGGCGCCGGCGGCGGCCGGCGCCGGCGCCGCGGGCGCAGCAGCCACCACAGCACGGCGAGACCGGCCGCGGCAAAGATCAGCAGCACGCCGCCCAGCGTCCACTGCAGCCACGACGGCAAATCCAGGAAACGCTGCGCCAGCGCCAGCGCGCGTTCGGCGGCGGCGAACAGCAGCCACAGCAGCGCGGCCATGGCCAGCGCGGTGAGCAGCAAGCGCGGGCGTCGGGACATCCGTGCATTCTAGCCAGCTTCGCGACCGGCCTCGCGCGGGTCTCGCTCGCGCCGGGGGCGTGCTTTTGGCACTATCTTGCGTTGCAGGCACGGCGGCGGCCGAGGCCGGCGTGGACGTCGCGGCACCGCGGCGCGGGGGATGGATGGGGAACGGATCGAGATTGTCCGCTTGGCTGCTGGGTGGGGTCCTGGGCGTGCTGGTGTCCGCGCCCGGCAGCACCCTCGCCGCCACGCCGGCACTCGGCGTGCGTGCGGCCGGCCCGTTGCCGACGCCGCAGTTCCGCCTCTATGGAACGACCGATGGCCTGCCCAGCGGGGCGATCTACGCCGTGGCGCAGGATCGCCACGGCCTGCTGTGGTTCGGTTCGGCCGGCGGCCTGGTGCGTTTCGACGGCGTCGACTTCACGGTGTTCCGGCACGTGGTGGGCGATCCGCAGTCGCTGCCGGCGAACCAGACCTATGCGCTGTTCGTCGATCGCGACAACCGGATCTGGGCCGGCGGCGTGTCGACCGGACTGATCGGCTACGACCAGACGAGCGGCCGCTTCCGGCACTGGGAGCATGCCGACGACCAGCCGGACAGCCTGGCCGACAATGAAGTGTGGAGCATCGCGCAGACGTCCGACGGCGCGCTGTGGGTCGCCACCCAGGGCGGACTGGATCGCCTGCGCGCGGATGGCCGCGGCTTCGACCACATCGCGCGGGAGGTCGATGGCCGCCGCGAGCCGTTCGGTGCCGTTCGCGCGCTGCTGGCGGAGGCCGACGGGCGGCTGTGGATCGGCGCGCACAGCGGCCTGTACCTGCGCCAGAGCGACGGTACGATCCGGCGCGTGCCGGTGGATCCGTCCTTCCATGGCGAGCTCGGCAAGGCCTGGCGCATCGACGGCGGCGACGGCGAAGTGCGGGTGGCGCTGGAAGGCGGCCTGCTGGTGATCGGCGCCGATGGCGTGGCGCGTCCGCTGGCGAGCCCGCAACTGTCGTCGCTGCGCATCCTCGGCAGTGCCCGCGATGCGCAGGGCCGCTTGTGGATGGGCAGCTTGAACGGCGTGTGGATGGATGCCGGCGGCGGCCGCCTGCAGCACATCGTCGGCCAGCCGTTGCTGCCCGGCGGCCTGCCCGGCGACCGCCTGTGGCAGCTGCTGCGCGATCGCGAGGGCGGGCTCTGGTTCACCTTCGACCAGTCCAGCATCGCCTACCTGCCGCCAGGCTGGAACGGCTTCACCCGCTTCACCCACGTGCCCGACGATCCGCACAGCCTGTCGAACATTGCCGCGCTGTCGGTGCACCGCAGCCGCGACCGCCGGTTGTGGGTCGGCGGCTTCAACGGCTGGATCGACAAGCTGGATCCGGCCACCGGCGAGGTCGAGCACGTGCTGAAGGGCCTGCGCGGCAACCTCGCCTCGCTGGCCGAAGACACCCGTGGCCGCTTGTGGATCGCCGGGCCGGGCGAGCTCTACCGCTACGACCGCGGCAAGCTGACCGCCATCGAGGCGAAACGCAGCCACGTCAATCGGCCCACCGCGCTGGTTGCCGGCGATGACGGGCGCATCTACGTGTCCTCGTGGGGGCAGGGCGTGTTCGCGCTCGATTCGGCAAGCATGGTGGGCAGTTCGCTGATGCCGGCCGATGCACCGGGCGACACCCGCTTCCACGACCAGCTGAGCTTCCACGCCGGCCGCCTGTGGTACGCCAGTGCGGGCGGCCTCCTGCGCGGCGACGGCGCGAGCCAGCGGCTGGCCTTCGTGCCCGGCGTGCCGCATCACGAGATCCTCGCCTTCGCCTTCGATGCCGGCGGTTTCTGGACTGCCACCAGCGAGGCGCTGGAGCACTACCGCGAGGTCGATGGCCGCGCCGAGCGCGATGCCAGCGTCGACATCAGCCGCCAGCCGTTCGCCGCCGACCTGATGGCGATCGAAGTCGACCGCCAGGACCGGCTGTGGCTGTTCGCCAACCCGGGCTTGTGGCGGTTCGAGCCGACGACGAGGCAGTTCACCGCGTTCGGCCCGTCGCAGGGGCTGTCCAGCGGCGAGTTCACCAACGGCTCGGTCGAGCTGGCGCCGGACGGCACCCTGTTCGCCGCCAGCGGCGGCGGCGTGATGGCGTTCCGGCCGGAGCGACTGGCGCGGCTGCAGCAACACGGCGCAGCGCCGCCGCTGACGCTAACTGCGGTCACGGTGCGGCGAGGCAATCGCGTGCAGCCGCTGGCGCCGGGGCCGCCGGTGCGCCTGCCATGGCGCGATCGCGACCTGCACGTCGAGGCGCGGGTGGCGTCGTTCGTCAATCCGGCCGCGAACTGCTACCGCTTCCGGCTGCACGGCTTCGACAGCGACTGGGTGGACACCGGCAGCCGCGGCGGGCGCGATTTCAGCGGCCTTGGCGCCGGCGACTACACGCTCGACGTGATGGCTGCGGGCGCGAACGGCCAATGGGTGCGCCTGGCCACGCCGCTGCGCATCCACGTCGAGGCGCCGCCGTGGCGGCGCTGGTGGGCGTGGGCGATCTACGTGCTGCTCGCGGCCGCGCTGGTCGGCCTGGTGCTGCACGGTTGGCGCCGGCGCCTGGCGCAGCGGCACCACGTGCAGCTGGTCGAGCAGCAGCGNCAGCTGGCGGAGGCGGCGAGNGCGGCGAAGACGCAGTTCCTGGCCACGCTGAGCCACGAGATCCGCACGCCGATGACCGGCGTGATGGGCATGGCCGAACTGCTCTTGAGCACGCCGCTGAATCGCCAGCAGCACGACTACACGCAGGCGATGCAGCGCTCCGGCGGGATGCTCTTGAAGCTGCTGAACGACGCGCTGGACCTGG
>NZ_ATYF01000015.1:0-150786 GCF_000427545.1 Rhodanobacter sp. OR92
CGCCGTGCTGGCCGGTGACGTGGAACTGGGCCGCGCGATGCAGCTGCATGCGGACAAGCGCTACGCGCTGTACAACGGCGCGCTGGAAACGGTGCTGCTGACCTTCGACCTGAAGCCGCGCGACGAGATACCACGCGAGCTGAAGCCGCTGTCGGCCGGCGCGCAGATGCTGAAGAACCGGCTGGAAAAGAACGTCAGGCACCTGCGCAAGCGGCTGCTGCGCGAGGATATCCACTGCTGGCGCGCCTACGACCAGGACCTGCCCGAGTACGCTGCCGCGATCGACGTCTATGGCGATGTGCACGGCGACGACCACCTGCACATCCAGGAATACCGCGCACCGGCCGACATTCCCGCCGACGTGGCGCGGCTGCGCCTGCGCGAGATCGCCCGGGTCGCCGGCGAGGTGCTCGGCGTGCCGCGCGAGCGCATCGCGATCAAGACCCGCGAGCGCGGCAAGGGCGGCTCCAAGTACGGCCAGCTCGACCAGCGCGGCGAGTTCATCGAGGTGGAGGAGGGCGGCCTGAAGTTCCTGGTCAACCTTACCGACTATCTCGACACTGGCCTGTTCCTCGACCATCGGTTGGTGCGCGCGAAAGTGCGCGAGCTGGCCGAGGGCCGCTGCTTCCTCAATCTGTTCTCCTACACCGCCACCGCCAGCGTGTACGCCGCCGCCGGCGGCGCGCTGGAAACCACCAGCGTGGACTTGTCGGCGACTTATCTGGAATGGGCCTCGCGCAATCTCGCGCTGAACGGCTTCAGCGGCGTGCGCCACCGGCTGATGCAGTTCGACGCGCTGGAGTTCCTGCAGCGCGACCGCGGCCACTACGGCCTGATCTTCGTCGACCCGCCGACGTTCTCCAACTCCAAGCGCGCCGACGATTTCGACGTGCAGCGCGACCACGTGGCGCTGCTGGAAGCCTGCAACGGGCGGCTGACCCGCGACGGCGTGATCGTGTTTTCCAACAATTTCCGCCGCTTCAAGCTGGATCGCGAAGCGCTGGAAGCGCACTTCGACATCGAGGACTGGAGCGCGCCCAGCATCCCGTTCGACTTCGCCCGCCGCGCCGACATCCACGGCTGCTGGCTGCTGCGCCGGCGCCAGGCTGTGACGGGGATCAACCCCTGGGATACGGCGCACATTAAAAAATGAACCCTTCAGTGCATATTAAGCGTGATCGGACGAGCATCCATCCCGTACAACGGAGAACGATCATGACCAAACGCTTCGGTAATGCAGGCAAGCTGGCAGTCATCGGTTTGGCGGTCGCGGCAGCTGTGGCCATGCCGTTGAGCGCGTCGGCGCACGATCACGGTGATCGTGGTTGGCATGGCGGCGGGTGGCACGGCGGTCACCACGATTACGACGGCGGTTATTACCGCCACGGCGGCTACTGGAGCGGAGGCCGCTGGATCGCCGGCGCCATCGTCACCGGTGCCGTGGCCGGCCTGGTCAGCGACGCGCTGCGCCCGGCACCGGTGTATTACGAGGCACCGGTGGTGTACGGCCCGCCGCGCACGGTGATCTACGAGGATGCCCCGGTCGTGCGTCGCCGCGTGGTCGAAACCCGCACCGTGGTGTATGGCGACCCGTACCAGACACGGTATATCCGCGAAGATGGTGACGATGACGACGACTGAGCAATGCGTGGGATCATTGCATTGCGCAACGAAGAGCCCGGCCTGTCCGGGCTCTTCGTGTTTCGGCGGCCGGTGCCTCAGTGCGCCGGCAGGGCCGTCGGCAGCTCGGCGCCGCTGCCGTGCCGGGTGGCGTGCTCGCCGAGCTGCTTGAAGCGGGCCTTGTCGATCCTGCTGACGGACTCGATCGCGCACGGCGGCTGGTAGCGCGAGTGCACCGTTTCACCCACCTCGCCGCAGATGCGGCCCCGGTTGACAATGGCGTTGGACGGGTTGGGCCGGAAGATCAGCCCGGGCGGTGGCGTGCCGAGTCGCGGGCAGTCATTCTGCAGCGTCACCAGGTAATGCTTCGGACCGGTGCGCACGATGGCCGTGCGCGCATCGACGATGTACCACTCGTTGATCTGCGTCGTGTCGATGCACTCGTTTGCGGGCAACGGCGAACGGGCTCGGCCTGGCTCGGCCGCGTGCACGTTGCCGACAGCGAGGACGAACAGCAGGGCGGGAAGAATCGCTTTCATGGGCGTTACCTCGTCGGATGGCGCGGAGCGGGCATCGTGAGCCGGCCGCGGGAGCTGCATGCCGGCTATTCACGGCGGCCGGTGGGGGAGCCGCGCTGCAAAGCATCTGCCATCTTCATATCACAATAAGTGAACGGTTGGCGCGGCATGCTGGCGGACATGTTTTTGAACTGTCTGCATCGCGAAACGCTCCGTACCGAGGCCGCCGTGCGGATGCCGGGAGGGCGCCGGTGACGACCTGGCAATCGTCCGCGCCGGCCGGCATCGCGGCGCGATTCCGCCAGGTACGCCAATGCACGCTGGCGCTGTGCGCCGGCCTCAGCGCCGAGGATCTGCAACTGCAGTCGATGCCTGACGCCAGCCCCGGCAAGTGGCACCTGGCGCACACCAACTGGTTCTTCGAGCAGTTCGTGCTGGGCCGTGACCCGGCCTACCGGCCGCGTGATCCGGCCTGGCATTACCTGTTCAACTCCTACTACCAGTCGGTCGGGCCGATGCATGCGCGGCCGCAGCGTGGTCTGCTGTCGCGCCCGTCGCTGGACGAGGTGCTCGATTACCGCCGCCATGTCGACGACGCGGTGGGCGAGCTGCTGGAACGCAGCGACGATGCGGAACTGCCCGGACTGGTCGAGCTGGGCCTGCAGCACGAACAGCAGCACCAGGAGTTGCTGCTGACCGACATCAAGCACGCGTTCTGGTGCAATCCGCTGCAGCCGGCCTATCGCGCACCGATTGCCGCGTCGGCAGATGCGAAAGTCGTGCCGCTGCGCTTCGTCGATGGCCGCGAGGGCATCGTCGAGATCGGCCACCGCGGCGAGGGCTTCGCGTTCGACCACGAGACCCCGCGCCATCGCGCCCTGCTGCAGCCGCACGCGCTGGCCAACCGGCTGGTGACCAACGCCGAATACCTGGCCTTCGTGCGTGAAGGCGGCTATCGCGAACCCGGGTTGTGGCTGTCCGACGGCTGGGCCACGCTGCAGCGCGAGGGCTGGCAGCATCCGCTCTACTGGCAGGACGACCTGGCCAGCGAGTTCACCCTGGCCGGCGCGCGCGCGCTCGACCCGCACGAGCCGGTCTGCCACCTCAGCTATTTCGAGGCCGACGCGTTCGCGCGCTGGGCCGGCGCGCGGCTGCCCACCGAGGCCGAGTGGGAGTCGGCGGCGCAGGGCGTCGCGATCGACGGCAACCTCCAGGACGCGCAGCGCTTCCAGTCGCGTGCGGCAAGTGGCGATGCCGGCCTGCTGCAGCTGTACGGCGACGTGTGGGAGTGGACCGCCTCGCCCTACGTCAGCTACCCGGGTTTCCGCCCGCTGCCCGGTTCGCTGGGCGAGTACAACGGCAAATTCATGTGCGGCCAGTGGGTGTTGCGCGGCGGTTCCTGCGCCACGCCGCGCGATCATGTCCGCGCCACCTACCGCAATTTCTTTCCACCCCAGGCCCGTTGGCAATTCGCCGGGCTGCGACTGGGACAGGACCGATGAGCAGCGTGCAACCCTTTGGCCTCAGTGACGACGAGCGTCGCCCGCCGTCGAGCGATCTCCTTGAAGTTGTCCAGCGCGGCCTCGGCGCCCGCCCCAAGCGGCTGCCGTCGTGGCTGTTCTATGACGAACGCGGCTCGGCGCTGTTCGAGCGCATCTGCGAGCAACCGGAGTACTACCTCACGCGCTGCGAGATCGCGCTGATGGACGAGCACGCCGCCGACATTGCCGGCGTGCTCGGCAGCGGCGTGCGGCTGGTCGAATACGGCAGCGGCAATGCGCACAAGACCCGCATGCTGCTGCAACATCTGCACGAGCCAGTGGCCTACGTGCCGGTGGAAATTTCGCCCGAGCCGCTCAGGCGCAGCGTCGAGCGGCTGGCCGCGGCGTTTCCGCAGCTGCCGCTGCAGCCGCTGTGCGCGGATTTCAGCAAGCCGCTGCGACTGCCGATCCCGCCGCGTGCGCCGCGGCGCACTGTGCTGTATTTCCCTGGCTCCACCATCGGCAATTTCGACAACCGCGAGGCGGCCGTGCTGCTGCGCAAGATGCGCAACGAGATGGGCGACGCCGGCGGCATCCTGATCGGCGCGGACCTGAAGAAGGATCCAGCGCTGATCGAGGCGGCCTACAACGACCGCGCCGGCGTCACTGCCGAGTTCACCCTGAACATGCTGGCGCGGCTCAACCGCGAGATCGGCAGCAACTTCGAGCTGTCGGCGTTCGCCCACCGCGCGCACTACAACCCGATGGCCGGGCGCATCGAGACGCACATCGTCAGCCGCCGCGAGCAGCAGGTCAAAGTCGGCCGCGTGAACGTGCCGTTCCGCGCCGACGAGGCGATCCAGGTCGAGTACAGCTGCAAGTATTCGCTGGAGGACTTCGCCGCGCTGGCCGCCCGTGCCGGGCTGACCGTGCAGCGCGTGTGGACCGACCCGCAACGGATGTTCAGCGTGCAATACCTGGTGCGCGCCGGCGCGCTCGCGCGTTGAGCGCGCCGCGAGGCGCACTCATCCAGCCTCGCCCGCGGCTACCTCATTTCACGCCGTACAACGCCTTCACGTCGGCGGTCAGCGCAGCCTGGCTGTCGGGGCGCGCGTAGAACATGTGGCCGCCGGGGTAGTTCTTCACCCGCACGCGGGTCGGGTCGCCCATTGCCGGCATCTGGTCGACGATCAGCACCGAGGCCATGAACGGGCAGGACAGGTCGTCCCAGCCATGGGTGATCAGCACGCGCAGGCCCGGGTCGTTGGCCACCGCCTCGCGCAGCTGCGACACCGAGCCCTTGTTCGCGTCCTTGTCCTCGTGCCACAGCTTGTTCACCTCGTAGCTGAGCGCGTTGTAGCGGCCGTCGTATTTCCAGCCCACGACGCGGGTGACGAAGTCGACCATCGCCGTGGTGGTGGGCGCGATGATGCCGTTGAGGATCGGGTCGCCGCTTTGCTGGTGCGGCGCGTACGGGAACGGGTCCCACGCGGTGACGTTGGAGTCGTAGCGGCTGCCCAGCTTGCCTTCGGCGCGGTATACCTCGCGCAGGTAGGCCTGGGTCTCGATGCGGCCGCCGGAGCGCTTGACGAACAGCGGGTCGAGTCCGGTCAGCTCGGTGACCTTCTTCACCACGCGCTCGGTGGCCTGCGGGTCGGCGCGGCCGCGCATCAGGTCGCTGGCGTATTCGCCGCGGGTGTATTCGATGATCGGCGCCATCGCCGCGGCGCTGAGCTTGTGCTCGCGCTCCAGATGGGCGGCGGCGATCGAGGGTAAGGTGAGCATCCACGGCAGCGGCGACACGTTGCCGTCCTCGAACGCGGCCGGGTCGAGGTACGGCGACAGCAGCACCACGCCGTTCATCGCCACGCCGAGGCGCGTCTGCAGGTACTCGGTGATGCGCGGGCCGCGGAAGCCGCCGTAGCTCTCGCCGACCAGGTACTTGCGCGAGGCCATGCGGCCGTTCTTCACCAGCCAGTCGTAGACGATGCGCGAGAGATACTGGATGTCGCTGTCGGTGCTGTAGAACTGTTTGGTGGCTTCCTTGTCGTCGACCAGCGCGCGGCTGTAGCCGGTGCCCACCGGGTCGATGAACACCAGGTCGGTGAAGCCCAGCCAGGTGCCGGGGTTGTCGTGCAGCGTGGCCGGGTCGGACGGGTTGTCGCCTTCGGCGCCGAAGTTCACCCGTTTCGGCCCGATCGCGCCGAGGTTGAGGTACACCGAGGAGGCGCCCGGGCCGCCGTTCAGCGCGAACGTCACCGGACGGTCCCTGCCGGCCATGGTGTAGGCGGTGAACACCACTTCGCCGGTGGTCTTGCCCTTGTCGTCGCGCACCGGCAGCGAGCCGACGGTGACGGTGTACTTGAGCGTGCGCCCGTCCACCGTAGCCGATTGCGTCACGTGCGCATCGGCCGGCAGCGGCGGCAGCTGGAAGCCGTCGCTGCCGGCCGACTCCGGCGCGGCCGGCTTGTGGGTGTCGACGGCGAAGGCCGGGGCAGCGTTGGCGACGGCCAGCACGAAGGCCGCCAGCAGGACGGATCGCAGGGATTTGTGCACGGTTCTTCCTCGCGGGCGAAAGCGGCCAGCTTAACCGGCGCCGTCGCGGCGGGAGTGTGCGTAAAGGCATGGGTGATCGTGGTCAGCGCCGCGCCGTCACCGCGGGTTCCCGATTGCCGAATGACGGCGCGGTGCGCTCCATCCATCGCTCGAACGCCAGCGTGAAATCCTGCAGCGACTGCGCGATGGCCAGGTCGGTCAGCGCGCCACCCGCGTCGAAGCGGCTGGCCGCATTCGCCACGAACAGGGTCGGGGCGGGCATCACCAGGGCGCCGCAGGTATGCAGCACCTGGCGCAGCGAAGCCTGCGCCAGGCGCGTACCCCACGGCCCGCTGCTGGCGCCGAGCACGGCGACGGGCTTCTCCGGCAGCACGTCACCGGCCGGGCTTTCGCGCGAGAGCCAGTCCAGCGCGTTCTTCAGCACGCCGGGCATGGCGTGGTTGTACTCGGGCGTGGCGATGAGCAGGCCGTCCGCGGCGGCGAGCGCCGCGCGCAGCGCCTGCACACCGGCGGGGCCGGCCGGCTCGCGCCGCTCCAGATCTTCATCGAACAGCGGCACGGCGGACAGCGCATCGTAGACGTCCAGCTGCAGTGTCGCCGGCGCCTGGGCCACAGCCGCCTGCAGCAGGCGGCGGTTCCAGGAATCGCGGCGCAGGCTGCCGGGGAGGCACAGCACGCGGCGGGCAGGAGTCGTATGGAAGACGGTCATCTCGGTATCTCCAGTGAAGCAAGGGGGTCAGGGTTCGATCAGCAACAGGAAGGCGCAGGCGACCAGCAGGGCGCCCATCACGATGTCGACGCCGCGGCGGATCGTGGGGCGCACCAGCCAGCGGGCCAGCCACGCGCCAAGCGCGGCCCACAGCAGCAGGCACAGGGTGGGGATCAGCACGAACAGTCCGGCCAGCGGCAGGTAGTCGCGCAGGCCGGCGGCCGGCACCGCCGCCAGCACGCTCAGCACGATCACCCAGCTTTTCGGGTTGAGGAACTGGAAGCCGATCAGGCCCAGGATGCCGGCCGGCAAGGCTGCCGAGGTCGCGGCGGCGTGCCGTGGCGCGATGCCGGCGGCGCACAGCGATACGCCGAGCCAGGCCAGGTACACGGCGCCGATCACGCCGGTCCAGCGCCGTAGTGGCGGATGTGTGGCGAACGCCGCGCCCGCACCCAGCGCCATCACGGCGAGCAGCAGCAGGCCGCCGCACACGATGCCGGCGATCGCCGGCATCGCGCCGCGCAGGCCGGCCTGCCCTGCCGCGCGCAGCACCACCAGGTTGTTCGGACCGGGCGTGATCGCGGCCACGCAGAGCAGGCCGCACGCGGCGAGCAACGGATCCATGGCATGTCCCTCATCGCTAATGGTCGGATGAAGCACATTCTGGTGGCTGCGGCTGGTCTGTGCCGTGTGGTTTATGGTCTAGAATTGCGACCATGAACGAGCTGCCGCTGAATGCCTTGCGTGCCTTCGCCATGGTCTATGCGCACGGCGGCGTACGCGCCGCCGCGCGCGAGCTGGGCATGGTGCACTCCTCGGTGAGCCGGCATCTGGGCGAGCTGGATCGCTGGCTGGGTGTGCCGCTGCTGCGCACGGCGGCCGGTCGCGGCGCGCTGGTTTTCACGCCGCAGGGCGAGGCGCTGGGTCGTGCCACGCTGGCCGGGCTGCGCGGGATCGAACAGGCGGTGGCGGCGTTGCGCGAGACCCGCCCGGCGCATGCGGTGACCCTGTCCGCCTCGCCGTCGTTCGCGATCCGCTGGCTGCTGCCGCGGTTGCCCGCGCTGGAAAAAGCGCACCCGAAGATCGAACTGTCGGTGCAGGTGGAGCAGCGCCTCGATGCGCTGGACGACGGTCGCATCGACCTGGCGATCCGCATGGGCAAGGGACCGTGGCCGGGACTGCATGCCGAGTCGCTGATGGACGACGCGCTGTATCCGGTGATGAGCCCGGCGCTGTGGCAGGCGTCCGGGCGTCCGTCCAGGCCGGCACAACTGGCTGGCCTGCGCCTGCTGCACGATCGCGACCCGCAGGCAGCGTGGGAGCTTTGGCGACAGGCGCACGGGCCGGCGAAGCTGTCGCTGCAGGGCGGCGCACGCTACACCTCGTCCGACCTGGTGTTGCGCGCGGCGATGCAGGGCCAGGGCGTGGCGCTGGCGCGGCATCGGCTGGCCGCGGACGACGTGGCGAACGGCAGCCTGCTGCGTCCGTTCGGCGAACTCAGCGTGGCGCTGGGGCCGTCGTACTGGATCGTGCGGCCGCCGGCCAGGCCGCGCCCGGCGGTGGCCGCGGTGATCGACTGGCTGCGCTGGCAGGCGGCGGGTACCGGCCAGCCAGCCATGTGATCAGCCGCGCGCCAGCGCGCCCTCGACGAACCGCTGCAGCTGCGCCGCGTTCAGCGCGCCGGACTGCCGCGCGATCTCGCGGCCGTGCTTGAACATGACCAGGGTGGGAATGCTGCGGATGTTGAAGCGTGCGGCCAGTTGCGGCTGCGCCTCGGTGTCCAGCTTGGCCAGCCGCAGGCGCGGTTCGAACCTGCCGGCGGCCTGCACGAACACCGGCGCGAAGCCGACGCACGGGCCACACCATGGCGCCCAGAAATCCACCAGCACCGGCAGGTCGCCGCGGCCGACGATCGCCTCGAAGTTCGCCGCGGTCAATTCCGCCGGGTGTCCCTCGAACAGCGCCTGCTTGCAGCGACCGCAGTTCGGATGCTCGCCGACCCGTTCGGCCGGCACGCGATTCAGCGCACCGCAATGCGGGCAGGGGATGGCCAGTGGTGTACTCATGGCAGACTCCGGTAACGGGTCAGGCGCCAGGCGCCAACGCCGACAAGATGGCGACGACCACCGCCGAACCCAAGCCGAGCCGACATGCTGCGACATCCCGACTCATCCGGTACACGCTGGCCCCGGCGAAGTCTGCTCGCGCTGGGCATGCTGTGGACCGCGCCGAATACCTTGCTGGGCCTGCTGCTGGGTGTGGCCGCCGTGTCGTTCGGCGCGCGCATGCGTTGGCAGCCGCGCGAGCTGGCGCTGGTGGTGCGCCGCTGGCCGTGGGGGCGCGGCGGTGCGCTGACCCTGGGCAACGTGATCGTGCATACCGGCGAGCATCTGGACACGCCGTGCCTCACCTATGCGCATCGCGCCGGTCGCGGCATCGAGCCGCCGGTGTCGCTGGCCGACCACGAACGCGCACATGTCTACCAGTACATGCTGCTCGGCCCGCTGTTCCTGCCGCTGTACCTGCTGTGCGGCGGCATCAGCGCGCGCAATCCGTTCGAGCGCGCGGCCGATCGCTACGCGCGCTCGGGGCGCGGCTGGTGGCCGTGGTCGCGGGAAGGCCGCTGAGCCGCTTGCGCGGTCAGGCTGCTGCGTGCGGCACGAAACGGAGCGCCACCGAGTTCATGCAGTAGCGCAACCCGGTCGGCCGCGGGCCGTCGTCGAAGACGTGGCCGAGGTGGCTGTCGCAGCCGGCGCAGCTGATGGCGGTGCGCTGCATGCCGAACAGATGATCGCTGCGCTCGATCACGTTGCGCGCGGCGATCGGCTGCCAGAAGCTGGGCCAGCCGGTGCCGGAGTCGAACTCGGTGGCGGCGTCGTACAGCGCAGTGGCGCAAGCCACGCAGCGGAACAGGCCGGGCACGGCAGGCCGCTCGTGCTCGCCGCTGAACGCGCGCTCGGTGTCTTCGTGGCGCATCACCTCGTACGCCGCCGGCGACAGCCGCTGCCGCCATTGCGCGTCGCTCAGCACCAGCTTCGCCACCTTGCGCGCGCCGAGGTCGTGGCCGGCGTCGTCGAAGATTTCCAGCAACACCTCGCCCGGCGCGCCGACCGGCGCATTCGCCGCCGCATGCAGGCGCGGCAGCAGCAGGCCGCCGCCGACGGCCAACAGTGCACCGCCGCCGAGCGCGGCACGCAGGAAGCGGCGGCGATCCATCGCGAGAGTTTCATCGAGACGTGGCATGACAACCTCCGTGGATGTTCTTTTGTGTAGGAGCCCGCTTGCGGGCGATGCTTTTCCGCGAGCGCAGAGGCATCGCCCGCAAGCGGGCTCCTACGTGTCGCTTCAGCCGAACGTGAAGGCGTAGGCCTGCACGCCCGGGTCCAGGAACTCGATCTCGAACAGCCGCTCACCGCTGCCGTGGGCCTGGCGTACCAGCTGATACAGCCGCTGACTGGTGATCGTGCCGTGGCCGTCGGCGTCGGTGTCCATGCCGTGATCGGCGCCGGGCGGCTTGCCGTCGATGCTCACGCGGTAGCGGATCGGCTTGCCGTCCGCCGCTGGGCCGAGCACCAGGTGCAGGTCGCGGCCGCGGAAGCGATAGACGATGCGGCCGCCGGCCCGCTCCAGTTGCGCGTTTTCATCGCGTACGGTCCAGCGCCCGTCGAGCGACCACTGGTCCACGGCGAGCGAGGCGGGTGCGTGATAGTCGTGCGCCTCGTCACGCGCCACCCGGCCGCCGACGAAGTTCATTGCGCGGGCGTAGCCGACGTAGGTTTCCGGCGAGCGGGTGGGGTCATCCGAGGCGGCCGCCTCGACGCCGCGGTGGTCGTCGCTGACGTAGCCGCCGGGCAGGTTCTTCTGGCCGGCGTCGGCCAGCAACTGGCGGATCACGTCCTCGCTTTCCCGGTACTCGCCTTCGCCGAAATGGTGATGGCGGATCTGCCCCTGTGCGTCGATGAAGTAGTGCGCCGGCCAGTACTCGTTGTTGAAGCCTTTCCAGATCGCGTAGTCGTTGTCCAGCGCGACCGGGTAGTCGACGCCCAGGTCCTTCACGGCCTTGGTCACGTTGGCCGGATCCTTCTCGAACGCGAACTCCGGCGCATGCACGCCGATCACCACCAGGCCGTGGTCCTTGTACTTGTCGGCCCAGCCACGCACGTACGGCAGCGCGCGGATGCAGTTGATGCAGGAGTACGTCCAGAAATCGACCAGCACCACCTTGCCGCGCAGCGCTTCGGTGGTCAGCGGCGGACTGTTCAGCCATTGCGTGGCACCGGCCAGCGACGGCAGCGTGCCTTCCACCGGCAACGGCTCGCCGGCCTTCAGCACCGGCTGCGGCGCCGGCGCCGGGCGCACGGCGTTGATCAGCTTCTGCTCGATGCCGCCGGTGCTGGCCAGCGAGACGCGGGTGAGCAGGCCGGTATCCAGGCCCAGCGCGATCGCCGCCACGCCGCACAGCACCAGCACGCCGAGCGCGCGGCGCATCCACTCGCCGGCGCCGAGCGAGCGCTTCATCAGCGCGAACACCTTGCCGCCGATCAGCAGCGCGAGGCCCAGTGACGTGGCCGCGCCGGCGGCGTAGGTGAGCAGCAGCAAGGTGGTATGCACGCTGGCGCCGTTCAGCGCCGCACCGGTCAGCAGCAGGCCCAGGATCGGTCCCGCGCACGGCGCCCACAGCAGGCCGGTGGCGACGCCGAGGCCGGCCGCGGCCCAGACCGAATCGCCATCGCCGGCCGAGCGCTGCGACAGCCGGTTGCCCAGCGCCACGAACGGGCGCGTGATCCATTCGGCCAGCCGGGTCGACAACAGGGTCAGGCCGAGGAAGGCCAGCACCAGCATCGCCACGTAGCGGCCGTACTGGTTCGCGTGCACCGCCCAGCCGCCGCCGAGCGCAGCCAGCGTGGCCACGGCGGCGAAGGTGATCGCCATGCCCAGCAGCATCGGCAAGCCATTGCGCATGAACGGCCGGTCGGAGCGGGCGAACACGAACGGCAACACCGGCAGGATGCACGGGCTGAGGATGGTCAGTACGCCGCCGAGATAGGCGAGGATCAACACGAGCATGGGGGGCATCCGTGGAAGGTTGTCTGATTATTCGCCGCTGCCCTGGCGAGGGTTACACGCCGGCACGAAGTAACGTTGGCGCCGACGGCAGCGAATACCTGTCAGGCGTTCCGCCGCGGAGCGAAGCATGTCGCAAGCCTTGACCGCCACCGGCTTCATGGGTCTAGATAGCGTACTTTCCCTGCGAACGAGTCCCGCCCCGACCGTGCCAGCCGATGTGGCCACCGCGAATGACGGCGAGTCGCCCAGCCAGCGCCGGGCGGCGTGGATGGTTGCGGCACAGGCCGGCGACCGACGCGCCTACGAGAGGCTGCTGGCCGATTCGGTGGCGCTGATCCGCGCCACCGCGCGGCGCCAGGGCGTGGCGCAGGATCAGCTGGACGACGTGGTGCAGGAGGCCCTGATCACCGTGCACCGCGTGCGCCACACCTACGACCCGACCCGTTCGTACGATGCGTGGCTGACCGCGATCGCCAGTCGCCGCGCGATCGACGCGTTGCGCCGCCGCGGTCGTCGCGACAGCCGCGAACTGCGCGACGATGTCGCGCTCGACCAGCATCCGGATGCCGACGACGCCAGCGCCGCCACCGAGGGCGAACAGCGCGCGCAGCGCCTGCACGAGGCGATCGCCGAATTGCCGCCGGGCCAGCGCGAGGCGGTGGAACAGCTGGGCCTGCGCGAGCGTTCGCTCAGCGAGGCGGCCGAGTTGACCGGGCGCAACACCGGCGCGCTGAAAGTGAACCTGCACCGCGCGCTGAAGGCACTGCGCGAACGTTTCCATGGAGAACCCTGACGTGATGTCCGACCCGCAATCCCATGAGGCGCTGATCGACCGCCTTGGCACCGAGCTGGTGCCGGTGCGGCGTCTGCTGCCGCCATGGCTGCGTACCGCCGGCTGGCTGCTGGTGGTGGTGGCGCTCGCGGTCGGGTTGCTGATGCATTACGGCGCGGGCCCGATGCTGCGGCGCTGGGATGCCACGCCGGACCTGGCCTGGGCCGGCATCGGCGCGGCGATCACCGCGATCTGCGCGGCGTGGGCCGCGTTCGCGCTGGGCGTGCCAGGGCGCCGTGCGGCGTGGGCGTGGCTGCCGCTGCCCGGAGCGCTGCTGTGGATCGGTGCCAGCGGCCTCGGCTGCCTGCGCGAATGGATCGCGCCGGGCACCGAGATCGCCGGCATGCATCAGTCCGCCGATTGCCTGATTTTCATCATCGGCTTCTCGGTGCCGCTGTCCGCCTTGCTGATCGTGCTGCTGCGCCGCGCGTGTCCGTTGCGGCCGGTGCTCACCGCGGTGCTGATCGGCCTAGCCAGCGCGGCAGCCTCGGCCAGCCTGCTGGAGATCTGCCACGCGTTCGACTCCGCCGCCACCGATCTGCTGACCCACGCGTTGGCGGTGATCGTGGTGGTGGCGGTCAATGCCGCGATGGGCGGCCGGCTGCTGTCGAGGGCCTGAACTCAGTCGCGGAAGTTGTCGAACTGCAGCGGCAGCTCGACCTCGGACTTGCGCAGCACCGCCATCGCCGCCTGCAGGTCGTCGCGCTTCTTGCCGCTGATGCGCAGCTTGTCGCCGTTGATCTGCGCCTCGACCTTGAGCTTGGCCGCCTTGAGTTCGGCGACCAGCTTCTTCGCCACCGGCTGCTCGATGCCCTGCTTCACGGTGATCTTCTGCCGCGAGCCGCCCAGGTTGGTTTCCGGGTCGCCGACGTCGAGCGCGCGGATGTCGATCTTCCGCGCGGTCAGCCGGCCGCGCAGGATGTCCAGCATCTGCTGCAACTGGAACTCGCTGGGCGCGTTCTGGGTGATCACGCCGTCGTCCAGCACGTACTGCGCGTCCACGCCCTTGAAGTCGAAGCGCGTGGTCAGCTCGCGGTTGGCCTGGTCGATCGCATTGGTCAGTTCGTGCTTGTCGACTTCGGAGATCACGTCAAAGGAAGGCATGGCGGCGGCTCGCTGGGAACAGGAACAAAGTGTAAGCCATGCGGCTGGGCGATAATGCGCGACTTTCCTTCTCGTCATTCCGGCGCAAGCCGGAATCCAGCGCCTCATAGTTGGCAAAGGCACTGGATCCCGGCTTGCGCCGGGATGACGAGCCAAAGCACAACGGTGCAACCATGGTTAGTTCTTGAAAACCGACGTGTTGATCATCGGCGCCGGCGCCGCAGGCCTGATGTGCGCGATCGCCGCCGGCCAGCGCGGCCGCCGCGTGCTGGTGGTCGATCACGCCAACAAGGTCGGCAAGAAGATCCTGATGTCCGGCGGCGGGCGCTGCAATTTCACCAATACGGGCGCGACGCCGGCGAACTATCTGTCGGCGAACCCGCATTTCGCCAAGTCCGCGCTGGCGCGCTACACGCCGTGGGATTTCATCGCGCTGGTCGAGAAGCACCGCATCGCCTACCACGAGAAGGAACTGGGCCAGCTGTTCTGCGACGACTCGGCCAAGCAGATCGTGCGCATGCTGCTGGACGAATGCGTTGCTGCCGGCGTCGCGGTGGAAGCGAACTGCGGCGTGCAGCGCGTGCGCAAGACGCCGGAAGGTTTCAGCGTGCACACCGCGCGCGGCGAGCTGCACGCCGAATCGCTGGTGGTCGCCTCGGGCGGCCTGTCGATCCCCAGCATGGGCGCCAGCGGCTTCGGTTACGAGCTGGCGCGCCAGTTCGGCCACGCCGTGCTGCCCACGCGCGCCGGCCTGGTGCCGCTGACCCTGAGCGGCAAGCACCAGGAGCACTACCAGGATCTGGCCGGCGTGGCGCTGCCAGCGGTGGAGGCGCGGGTCGGCAAGCAGGGTTTTCGCGGCGGCCTGCTGTTCACCCATCGCGGCATCAGTGGTCCGGCGATCCTGCAGATTTCCTCGTACTGGCACCCCGGCGACGACCTGCGCATCGACCTGCTGCCGAACCGGGACGCCGGCGCGCACCTGATCGAACAGCGCGCGGCGCGGCCGCTGGCGGAATTGAAAACCGTGCTGGGCGACGTGTTGCCGAAACGCCTGGCGCAGCGTCTGTGCGAGCAATGGTTCCTCGCTCCTCAAGACAGCGGCCATCCCTGGCCGCTCCCCGCGTACGAGAGCCGCCCGATGCGCCAGTACCGCGACGCCGAACTGAGCCAGGTCGGTGCGCAACTCAACGCCTGGCCGATCACCGCCAGCGGCACCGAAGGCTACCGCACCGCCGAAGTCACCCTGGGCGGCGTCGACACCGACGGCCTGTCCTCCAGCACGATGCAGTCGAAGCTCGTGCAGGGGCTGTATTTCATCGGCGAGGTGGTCGACGTCACTGGCTGGCTCGGCGGCTACAACTTCCAGTGGGCGTGGGCGTCGGGGCAGGCGGCAGGGCAGGCGGCATGAGGCTGCCCGCACGCGGTGGATTTCGCATGGATTGAATATCCCGCGTGCTTCACTGTGCGCCGGTTTCGACATGAGGACACCTGCATGAAAGTCGGATTCATCGGACTCGGCGCGATGGGCAGCGCGATGGCCAGCAACCTGCTGGCGGCCGGTCACACGCTGACGGTATGGAACCGTTCGGCCACCGCCAGCGAACCGCTGGCCTCGCTGGGTGCGAAGGTGGCGAAAACCGCCGACCGTGCCGCGCAGGGCGCGGCGCTGTGCAGCATGCTGGCGAACGACCGGGCGGTGCGCGAGGTGTTCCTCGACGGCGGCCTGCTCGACGCGATGGATCGCGGCACCGTGCACGTCAACCACGCCACGATCTCGGTGGCGCTGGCGCGGGAGCTGGCCGCGGAGCACGAGAAACGCGGGCTGGAGTACGTCGCTGCACCGGTGTTCGGCCGTCCGGACATGGCCGCTGCGGCCAAGCTCAACATCCTGGTGGCCGGCAAGCCGGCCGCCATCGAACGCGTGCGGCCGCTGCTGGAGGCGATGGGCAGCAAACTGTGGCCATTGGGCGAGGCGCCGGAGCGCGCGAACGTGGCGAAGATCGCGGGCAACTTCATGCTGGCGGCGGCGATCGAGAGCATGGCCGAGGCGACGGCGCTGACGCGCGCCCACGGCGTCAGCGCGGCGGACTTTCTCGACGTGATGACGAATACGCTGTTTGCCGCGCCGGCCTATCAGGGCTACGGCAGGCTGATCGCCGAGCAGCGTTTCAAGCCGGCCGGGTTCGCCTTGCCGCTGGGCTACAAGGATGTGGGGCTGGCGCTGGCCGCGGGGGAGGCGCAGCGCGTGCCGCTGCCGTTCGCCGGCGTGCTGCGCGACGCCATGCTGGAGGCGCTGGCCGCCGGCGATGCGGAACTGGACTGGTCGGCACTGGCGCTGGTCGCCGCGCGCCGGGCGCATCTGGACGAACGCGAATAGCCGGTACAGGGCGTTACGGCGCCCACTGCAGCGTGCCGTCGATCACCGTGTGGCTGCGTCCGCCGACCCAGATCGCGTTGTCGTCGATGTGCACGAGCAGTTGCGCGTCGTGGCCGATCTCGCGACCCTGGCTGACCTGGTAGCCACGGGCCAGCGCGCCGTGCGGTTCGGCGTGCACGATATACGCGGCGATCAGCCCGTTGGCGGCGCCGGAAGCGGGGTCCTCGACGATGCCCACGCCCGCCGGGAACGCGCGCACCACCAGCTGGTAGTCGGGGTGACCGCTTCTTGCGAATGCGCACAATCCCATGCTGTCGCTGGCTTGCGCCAGCGCGGCAATCGCCGCGTGGTCGGGCCGCCACGCGCGCAGGCTGGCTTCGTCCGTCACCTCGGCCAGCCACCAGCGCCGCCCGCCGTCGACCAGCGCCGGCGGCAGCACGCCCAGTTCGATGCCGGCCAGCGTGGCCGCCAGCAGCGGATGGGCGTCGCGGCCGGTGCCCAGCACCCGCTCGCCGGGCGACTGCAGCAACAGTTCGCGGCTGGTGCCGTTGCCTTCGACGCGGATCGGCAGCACGCCGGCGCCGCATTCCTGCCACAACAGGCCATCGTGCGGCTGGGCCAGGCCGCATTCCAGCGCGGCGTGCGCACTGCCGATGCTGGGGTGGCCGGCGAACGGGATTTCCTTGTGCGGAGTGAAGATGCGCACGCGATAGCTGGCCCGCGGGTCGCTCGGCGGCAGCAGGAAGGTGGTCTCCACCAGCGCCGTCCAGCGCGCGAAGCGCTGCATTGCCTCGGCGCTCCAGTCGCCTGCGCCGATCACCACGCCAAGATGGTTGCCGCCGCCCAAGGTGGCGGCGAAGACGTCCAGATGCAGGTAGCGGAGCGAGGTCATGGCATGCGCCGGGCGACCGCAGCGGTCGCGTAAAGCGGCGAATGATAGCCGCCTGTCTCCGGGCTGGGCAGTGATCCCGCGGAATATCGACGAGCGGGCGGGGCATAAGCGCCGGTGGTCGCGGTGGCGCGGGCGGAAAGTCGACAAGCCGCGGCGCGGGCGCCAAGATGTGCGCTTTTGCTGCCCGACGCGGAATCGCCCATGCCGATCACCCTGGCCATCATCGCCATCACCTGCATCGTCTCGTTCATGGCGTTCAAGAACAGCCGCCTGCTGAACGATCTGATCCTGTGGCCGCCGGCGATCGCCCGCCAGCGCGAATACCACCGGCTGGTGACCTACGGCCTGGTGCATGCGGATTTCGGCCACCTGCTGTTCAACATGATCACGCTGTTCTTCTTCGGCCGGGTGATGGAGGGCTTCTTCGCCGCGCGCATGGGGCCGTTCGGCTTCGCGCTGTTCTACATCGGCGGCCTGGTGGTCTCGATCCTGCCGACCTACCTGAAGAACCGCGGCAACCCGAGCTACCGCAGCCTCGGCGCCTCGGGCGCGGTATCGGCCGTCTTGTTCGCCTTCATCCTGCTGGCGCCGTGGTCGCGGATCATCGTGCTGGTGATCCCGATGCCGGCGATCGTCTACGCGGTGCTGTACACCGGTTACTCGATCTACATGGACCGCCGCGGGCAGGGCAACGTCAACCACAGCGCGCACCTGTGGGGCGCGGCCTACGGTATGGTCTTCACCTTGCTGGCGGAGCCGCGGGTGCTGCCGCATTTCCTCGACGCGCTGATGCAGCCGAGCTTCTGATGATGAACGCGGCCTGCGCCGCGTCATGCCCGGCGCGGCCGGGGCGTGCATACTGGTCACGGTCCCATTGCCCGCCGCAGGAGAACGAACGTATGGCCACCATCCGCAAGCCGGCTGCGAAGAAGTCCCCGACAGGGAAAGCCGCTGCCGGAAAGACGCCAGCTGCGAAGCCGACCGCAAAGAAGACCGCTGCGCGCAAGGGGACACAGAAGAAGGCCGCGGCGACGCCGGCGGCCGTGAAGAAGCCAGCTACCCGGAAGGTGGCGAGCCGGCCGGTTGCCGCCGCCGCGGCGAAGAAGCCGGCAGCGCGCAAACGCCCGCCGGCGCCGGTCCAGCGCATCAGCCAGGAAGACGCCGTGGCGAGAATCCAGGCCTTGCTGGCGGCCAAGAGGAGCGGGTGACAGTCAGCGCGCGGGCCGGATTCCGGAGGCCGCTACCGCGGGCGGACGGCGGCACATGGCTGGCGGGTAAACGCCGGCAGGGCAGGCGCCAGGACTCAGTGCGGGTTCAAGCAGCGCGGCCTACCGTGGCCTCGCTACTCCCACACGGGGACGGATCATGAAACGCCTGCTGGCCAGTGTTGTCCTGATCGTCGCTGCGGCGACGCTGTCGGGCTGTTATTACGATCCGGGCTACAGCTATGTGCGTGGCTCCGGCTACGCCGGCGACGCCTACTATGGCGACGGCGGCAACGCCTATTACGCGGCGCCGGCCTACTACGACGACTATTACGGCGGCTACTACGGCTGCTGCTATGCGCCCGGCGTGAGCGTGGGCGTCAGCAGCGTGTGGTACGGCGGTTCGCGCTACCGGCACGACGACTATCGCTACCGCGACCATCGCGACTATCGCGGCCATGCCGGCCAGTGGCAGGGCCACGGCGGCGACCGCGGCGACCATCGCGGCGATCGTCGCGACGGCAACCCGCAGCGGCGCGATCGTCACGACCGCGACGATCGCCGCTGAGGTTTGAGGCACCATCGGGGGATGCCCGGATTCGTGCCGCCACGCAAATGCATTCCAAGGCTCATCGCCATCGCGGCGATGGGCTTTTTGCTGTGCGCCTGCGGCGGCTTGCGCTACTACGCACAGGCGGTGCACGGGCAGGGCGAGCTGATCGCGCATCGCCGTGCGGTGAGCGAGCTGGTGCACGACCCGGCCACCGATCCGCAGCTCGCCGCGCGTCTGCGCCAGGCGCGGCAGGCGCGCCGGTTCGCCTCGCAGCGGCTGGCCCTGCCGGACAACCGCAGCTACACCGGCTACGTTGCGCTGGATCGGCCCTACGTGGTGTGGAACGTGTTTGCCACGCCGCGTTACTCGGTGCAGGCGGTGCCGCAGTGCTTCCCGGTCAGCGGTTGCGTCGCCTATCGCGGCTGGTTCGCCGAGGCCGACGCGAAGGCCGATGCGGCGCGGCTGCGCGCGCGCGGCGATGACGTCTGGATTGGCGGCGTGCCGGCGTATTCCACCCTGGGCTGGTTTGCCGATCCGATCCTGTCGAGCATGCTGCGCTGGGACGACGACGAACTGGACGGCACGATCTTCCACGAGCTGGCGCACCAGCTGATCTACGTGAAGGGCGACACCGCGTTCAACGAATCGTTCGCCAGCTTCGTGCAGAGCGAGGGCCTGCGCGAATGGCGCCAGTCGCGCGGCCTGCCGCCGCCGGACGAGCGGGCCCGGGCGATGGACGAGGGCTTCACCCGCCTGGTGCTGGACCTGCGTACGCGCCTGGCGACGCTGTATGCCAGCGGCGCGGACGCCGCGGCGATGGAGGCGGGCAAGCAGGGCGAGATCGCGGCATTCCGCGTCCGCTATGCGCAGTGGCGCGAGCGCGACTGGCCGGGCGAGCACCGCTACGACGCCTGGGTCTCGCAGCCGATCAACAATGCGCGGCTGCTGCCGTTCGGCCTGTACGAACGCTGGACGCCGGCCTTCGCCGCGCTGTTCCGCCAGGCCGAGGGGCAGTGGCCGGCGTTCTACGCCAGCGTGCGCAAGCTGGCGCGCGAGCCGAAGGCACAGCGCGAACGGACGCTGCAGGCGTTGTGCGATTCGCAGCAGGCCGATGCGCTGGCCGTGCCGTGAATCGCGCGGTCGCTTCAGCCGCCGCGCTTGCGTCCGGCCATGTGCCGCAGGTAGGCCAGTACGGCGTCGAGGTCGGCATCGGGCAGCGCGTGCGTGTCGAACCCCGGCATCTTCGCCTGCGGCCATTGCCGCAGCGACTGCGGGTTGCGGATGAAGGCGCGCAGCAGGTCGGCGCGCAGGTATTCGGTGGGGTTGTGCGGCAGGTTCAGGTCGGGGCCGAGCCTGGCGTCGCCCTGGCCGTTGAGCGTGTGGCAGGCAAAGCAGGTGCGCTGGAATACCGCGAAGCCGTGCCGCACCTCGCTGTCCGCCGGCAGCGCCGGATCGGGCAGGATCGCCGGGAAGCACTCGGCCACGCCGGCCAGCCTGCGGATGCTCGCCAGCTGGTACGGCCATTGTTCCGTGCCGATGCCGGCGGCCTGCGGCCGCGTCCACACCAGGTAGAACGGCCCGGCGTGGCCATGCCCCGGGAGCGTCGGCCACGGTTGCGCCGGATCCTCGATCGCCAGCCACGCTTCACTGCCTTGCGCGTTCAGCAGCAGCGCGGCGGGGATCTCGGCGGCGAAACCGTCGCCGGCGACGAACTGCAGATGATCGCCGGGGCCGATGCCGTCGAGCAGCGCGACCAGCGGCACTGCGCGGTAATGCATCGCGCGCCGGAACGCCACGTCGCCGGGCACGCTGATCGTGCGCGCATCGGGGCGCCTGAGCAGGGTTTCGCTGCGATAGGTGACGACGCCGTGGCCGAGGTCGACCTTCAGCTCGGCCGCGCTCGCGGGCAGGACCAGGCACAGCGCGAGCAGGCACACGGCAAACAGCTTCATGGTCGATCCCGCCCGAGGTTGAGGAAATTGTAGACGGCGAAGCGCATACCGTCTCGCCCGTTTGCGGCCGCCAGCCTGTCGGAAAGCTGAACAAGCGTCGCCATGCCGGTTGAACTCATCGGCGACTGGCCGCACTAACCACGTGTATCGCCGTGATGGCGACAGAAAGTGGCGCAGGGCATCGCGTCACTGAGGGGCCGGCATTTCCTCCCCTGGATGCCGCCTGACAAACCCCGTCAGTCCTCCCCTGGCTGATGGGGTTTCTTTTTGCGCGGAACAAGCTGCGCGATTCGCGTGGATAATGATCCATCCCGCTCCGCTCCCCGGCCTCCGATGATCATCGACTCGCTGCTCGATACCGACCTGTACAAGTTCTCGATGATGCAGGTGGTGCTGCACCAGTATCCGGCTGCCCAGGTCGAGTACCGTTTCAAGTGCCGCACGCCGGGCATCGACCTGGTGCCGTACATCGAGGAGATCCGCGCCGAGCTGAAGGCGTTGTGCCGGCTGCGTTTCGCGCCGGACGAGCTCGACTACCTGCGCACGTGGCGCTTCATCAAGAGCGATTTCGTGGATTTCCTGGGGCTGTTCCAGCTCAACGAGAAGTACGTGGCGATCGCGCCGGTCGCCGCGGCCAACGGCGAGATCGAGATCCGCATCCGCGGGCCGTGGCTGCACACCATCCTGTTCGAGGTGCCGTTGCTGGCGATCGTCAACGAGGTGTACTTCCGCAACACCAGCGGCGGCCTCGATCTGGCCGAGGGGCGCCAGCGGCTGCAGGCGAAGATCGCCCTGCTGCGCGACACGCCGGACTACGCCGGCTGCAGGATCGCCGACTACGGCACACGCCGGCGCTATTCGCGGCTGTGGCAGGAAAAGGTGGTGACCGCACTGCGCGAAGGGCTGGGTGAACAGCTGGCCGGCACCAGCAACGTGTGGCTGGCGCGCAAGCTCGACCTGACCCCGCTGGGCACGCTGGCGCACGAATACCTGCAGGCGCACCAGGCGCTGGGTCCGCGCCTGCGCGATTCGCAGGTGGCGGCACTGGAGGCGTGGGCGAAGGAGTATCGCGGCGACCTCGGCATCGCGCTGTCGGACGTGTACGGGCTCGACGCGTTCCTGCGCGATTTCGACATGTACTTCTGCAAGCTGTTCGACGGCACCCGCCATGACTCCGGCGATCCGTTCGCCTGGGGCGAGCGGGTGCTGGCGCACTACCGCGAGAACCGGGTCGATCCGCGCAGCAAGGTGCTGGTGTTCAGCGACGGGCTGGACATTCCGCGGGTGATGCAGCTGTACGCGCATTTCCGCAGCCGCTGCCAGCTCGCCTTCGGCGTGGGCACCAACCTCACCAACGACGTGGGTCCCGAACCGCTCAACATCGTGATCAAGATGATCCGCTGCAACGGCCAGCCGGTGGCCAAGCTGAGCGACTCGCCGGGCAAGAACATGTGCGAGGACGAGGCCTACGTGGCGTATCTGCGCCAGGTGTTCGAGATCCCCGCAACGCAGGGGTGACTGTATAGCGGCAGCCTTTGGCTCCTCCCCCTGCAGGCAGGGGGAGGTTGGGTGGGGGTTGCTCGGGCTGGCGGGGAAGAGCAGATCAAGAGCGAACCCCTCCCCAGCCCTCCCCTGCAAGCAGGGGAGGGAGCGCAGCGCGTCGTCAGAACGCGGGCAGCACGGCGCCGTGGTATTTCTGCTCGATGAACGCCTTGATCTGCGGACTGTTCAGCACCCGGGCCAGCTTCTGCACGCGCGGGTCGTCCTGGTTGTCGGGGCGGCCGACCAGGTAGTTCACGTAGGGCGAGTCCTTGCCCTCGATCAGCAGCGCGTCCTTGGTGGGATTCAGTCCGGCGGCCAGCGCGTAGTTGGTGTTGATCAGCGCCAGGTCGACCTCGTCCAGCGTGCGCGGCAGCATCGCCGCTTCCAGCTCGCGGAACTTCAGGTGTTTCGGATTCGCGGTGACGTCCTTCAGCGTGGCCATCTCGTCGGTCGGATCCTTCAGCGTGATCAGGCCGTGTTTCGCCAGCAGCAACAGCGCGCGGCCGCTGTTGCTGGGATCGTTCGGCAGCGTCACGCTGGCGCCGTCGGGCAGCTGGTCGATGCTCTTGAACTTGCGCGAATACGCACCGAACGGCTCGATGTGCACGCCGGTGACGATGGTGAGCCGGGTGCCGCGTTCGCGGTTGAACGCGTCCAGGTAGGGCTTGGTCTGGAAGTAGTTCAGGTCGATGTTCTTTTCGGCTACCTGGGTGTTCGGCTGCACGTAGTCGGCGAACACCTTGACCTGCAGCTCCACGCCTTCCTTCGCCAGCAGCGGCTTGGCCTGCTTGAGGATTTCCGCGTGCGGCACCGCGGTAGCGGCCACGGTGAGGACGTTGCCGCCCTGCTTGCCGGAGCCGGAGCAGCCGGCCAGCAACAGCAAGGTCAGGGCGAGGGAGGCAAACAGCAGTTTCATGGCGGACTCGGTTGTGCGGCGCACAATGATAAGCCGTCTATACTGCCAAATACAAACATGGGGCAAACATGACTTTCGGAGTCGTCACGACTTCGGCGCGGCATAGCCGGCCAGCAGGAGCAGGGCCAGGATGGCGGCGACGGCGGCGAGCAGCAATCTCATGGCGGTGATTCTCATGGGCGGTCAACGAAACTAGGCCGCCTGTGCCGCCAGACGCAAATAACCAGATCAGCGTTGCTTATAACGCGTGACGATGTAGTCGCCGATCATCTGCAACAGCTGCACCAGCACGATCAGCAGCAGCACGGTGACCAGCATGTAGTCGGACTTGTAGCTGAGGTAGCCGTAGCGGTAGGCCAGGTCGCCGAGGCCGCCTGAGCCGATCGCGCCGCCCATCGCGGTATAGCCGACCAGGGCGATCGCGGTGACCGTGATGCCGGCGAACAGGCCGCCACGCGCTTCGGGCAGCAAGACGTGGCGCACGATCTGCCACAGGCTGGCACCCATCGCCTGGCTGGCCTCGATCACGCCCTGCTGTACCTCGCGCAGCGCGGTCTCCACCAGCCGCGCGAAGAACGGCGCCGCACCGATCACCAGCGGCGGGATCGCGCCGCGGATGCCAAGCTTGGTGCCGACCAGGGCATAGGTGACCGGCATCAGCACGATCATCAGGATGATGAACGGCACTGAGCGCAGGATGTTCACCAGCAGCGAGGCGATCGCATAGAGCTTCGGCATCGGCCGCAGCTGGCCCTTGCCGGTGAGGTACAGCAGCACGCCCAGCGGCAGGCCGATCAGCACGGTGAGCGCCAGCGAGCCGCCCAGCATCAGCAGGGTGTCGATGCAGGCGCGGCCGATCTCGCCCCAGTCGTCGATGTTCGGAAAGAGTTTCGGCAGCGGGTTCATCGGTGCAACTCCTCGATCTCGATGCCAGCCTCGCGCAGCGCGGCCAGCGCGGCGTCCACCCGTTCGCCCTGCATCGCCAGGGTGAGCTGGCCATAGGGCAGGTCCTTGATGCGGTCGATGCGGCCGGCGAGGAGGTTGAATTCCACGCCGGTCTCGCGCGCCACGCGGCCCAGGGCCGGCGTCAGCGTGGCTTCGCCGCGGAAGCTCAGTCGCAGGAGGCGCCCGGGCACGCGGGCGAACGGCGCCAGCTCGCTGGCCGCCTCCTCGGGCAGCGCCTCGTTGACGAAGCGCTTGGTGGTGGGATGCTGCGGATGCAGGAACACGTCGGCGACCGCGCCGCACTCCACGATCGCGCCGGCGTCGAGCACCGCCACGCGATCGCACACGCGGCGCACCACGTCCATCTCGTGGGTGATCAACACAATGGTGAGTTTCAGCTCGCGGTTGATCTCGGCCAGCAGCTCCAGCACCGAGGCGGTGGTTTGCGGGTCGAGCGCGCTGGTGGCCTCGTCGCACAGCAGGATGGATGGCCGGTTGGCCAGCGCACGCGCGATGCCGACGCGCTGCTTCTGCCCGCCGGAAAGCTGCGTCGGGTACTTGTCGGCATGCGCGGTCAGACCCACTCGCGCCAGCAGCTCGTCGACGCGTGCGCGCAATGCACGGGCATCGCGTTCGCCGGCCAGTCGCAGCGGAAATGCCACGTTGTCCGCCACCGTCTGCGAGGCGAGCAGGTTGAAGTGCTGGAAGATCATGCCGATCCGGCGCCGCTGCGCGCGCAACGCCGGTTCGGCCAGCGCGGTCATCTCGGTGTCGCCCACGAAGACGCGCCCGCCGCTGGGCCGTTCGAGCAGGTTGATCAGCCGTATAAGCGTCGATTTGCCGGCGCCGGACAGACCGATGATGCCGAACACCTCGCCGTCCATGATGTCGAGGTTGAACGGCTGCAGCGCGGGAATGTCCTTGCCGTCGACGCGGTAGGACTTGTGGACATCGACGAAGCGGATCACGACGGAGCCTGGCTTGCGGGTGGTGGGCCATTCTATGCCACGGACATCACGGTCGATGGCGTATGCTGCTGGATTGATCCATCAAGACGGAGTCCGTCCATGTCCAGCGTCTACGATTTCACCGTTCGCGATATCGATGGCAAGCCCCGCTCGCTCGCCGAATGGCGCGGCAAGACCCTGCTGATCGTCAACGTCGCTTCCAAATGCGGTTTCACCCCGCAGTATCAGGGGCTGGAGACGCTGTGGCAGGACCAGCGCGACCTGGGTCTGGTGGTGCTCGGTTTCCCGTGCGACCAGTTCGGCCACCAGGAGCCCGGCGACGAGACCGAGATCAAGACCTTCTGCAGCACCCAGTACGACGTGACCTTCCCGATGTTCGCCAAGCTCGAGGTCAACGGCGAGCACGCCGACCCGCTGTACAAGTGGCTGAAGAGCGAGGGCAAGGGCATTCTCGGCAGCGAGTCGATCAAGTGGAACTTCACCAAGTTCCTGGTCGATGCGGACGGCCAGGTGGTGAAACGCTATGCCTCCACCGACACGCCGGAGAAGATCGGCAAGGATACGCGGACCCGGCTCGCCGGCTGATCGGGTTCCCTTCGAATTCCCGCGCCGGTTCGCCGGTGCCAACGCTGGCGCATTCCCGTGGCCTGCAGGCGGTTCTTCGCGATTCTGGTAACCTGCGCGGTTCGTGTCGGCACCTGGCCGGCGGACTTGAACCTATTCGCGAGAACCTCATGCAGATTGCCCAGAACGCCGTTGCCGCCTTCCATTACACGCTGACCGACGACGAGGGCCAGGTCATCGACAGCTCCGAAGGCCGCGAGCCGCTGACCTACCTGCATGGCAGCGGGCAAATCGTGCCGGGCCTGGAGAAGCAGATGGAAGGCCGCGCGGTCGGCGACAGGTTCACCGCCGACGTGGCCGCCGAGGAAGGCTACGGCGTGCGCCACGAGGAGCTGATGCAGGAGGTGCCGCGCGCGGCGTTCCAGGGCGTCGAGGACATCCAGCCCGGCATGCAGTTCCAGGGCCACGGCCCGGAAGGCCAGATCAACGTCACCGTGACCAAGGTCGAGAACGACGTGGTCTTCATCGACGCCAACCACCCGCTGGCCGGCAAGACCCTGCATTTCGCCATCGAGGTGACCGACGTGCGTGGCGCCACCGCGGAAGAGCTGGCGCACGGCCACGTGCACGGCGCCGGCGGGCATCACCACTGATCGATCGCCGGCGCGGCCAGGCCGCGATCCGCGGATGCGTGAAGGCCCGGCGCTGGCGCCGGGCCTTCGTCGTTTGCGGCCCGACCTAGTACCAGTCGAGCAGCGACACGCCCAGCCCCAGGTAGGTGGCGTTGTGGTTGTAGTCGATCAGGCTTTCGCCGTAGCCCTTGAACACCTCCATGTAGCCGCGCAGGTTGCCGGCCACCGGGAAACTCCAGCTGAAGCGCGCCGAGCCGTGGCTGCGGCTGCCGCCGCGCAGGGAATGGCGCAGCGCCATGCCGAATTCCTGGCCGCGCCATTCGTGCACGACCTGCATTTCGGCGCGTCCCATGTAGTTGCCGATGTCGGGGTTGTTGTCGTCGCGGCGTGCTTCCGGCACGCGCCACCACGGGCGCAGCATCACGGTCCAGCCGTCGCGTTCGAAGCCGACGTTGGCGATCACCCGGTTCCAGCTGCGCGACAGCGGGTTGCCGCGGCCGTTGGACTGGTGGTTGAAGCCGATGCCCAGCAGCCGGCCCTCCCAGCCCAGTACCTGGTAGTGGGTGTCGAACACCAGCATCGCCTCGGGCTCGTAGTTGGTCTCGCGGAACGGGCGCGACTGCTTCGAGTTGTAGACCTGCCAGCGCGAGGACTGGGTGTAGCCCACCCACAGGTCGCCGGCGTCGCCGAACACGCCCTGCCACAGCTTGGTCTTCAGGCTGAGCTGGAATTTCGCTTCCGCGTTGTCCAACTGTTCTCCCGGACCTGGCACGGTGTTGTCCGGGTTCGGGCTGTGCGGCCGGTTGTTCTGGTTGCTGGTGGCGAACACGGGCAGCACGAACACCGGCTTGTAGCCGCGGATGTTGTAGGTGCCGAGCTTGCTTTCCGGCGACAGCTCCCAGCGGCTGTCGAGCAGCGACAGCGGCGTGGCCACCTCGCTGTTGGGTTCCGCGCCGGCACTGGGCGTCTTCCGGCGGTCGCGGCCGAAGATGTTCGGCGTCGTGGTCGTCTCGTCCACCCGCTTCTGCGCGATCGGCAGGTTGACCCGGCCGGTCGCATGGTCGTAGCAGGCCAGCCGCTGGGCGTCGCTCTCGATGGCAGTGCAGGCGCGGATGTCGGTGGGGTCCGGATTCTGCGCGTGCGCGGCGGAGGCCAGGGTAACGGCGAACAAGGCCAGGAGGGCGGCCGCAGTCAATCGCTTCATGAAGAAAAGTTTCTGGCAGGGCGGCGGACCAGTCTAGCGGAGCGGCCATGGGCGACGCTGACCGGCGCGTGAAAACGCCGGCCGCGCGCGCGGCCGGCATCTGCGGCGTGCGGACTTATTTGCCTGCGGTCCAGCGCGCGTACTCGCTCTTGCTGATCCGGCCGTCACGGTTGTGATCGGCATAGAGGAAGTCGTTGGCGAGCAGTGGATAGGCCGAAGCCTGCTCCTCGCTGATGTATTTCCCGCCGCCGGACAACTGCTCGAAGGCGGGCGCCGGACCGCTCGGCGGAGGCGGCGGCATGCTCGAGTGCACCACCAGTTCGCCGGCCGGCGTGTTCAGGGTGGCGGTCGCCGCCGCCGTGCCAACTGGTGCCGGTGCCGTATCCATCGGCGCCTGCGGTGGCGTCTGCGGCGCGGTGTTCTGCGCGATCAGGGGACCGCCGCACAGCAGGCCGACGGTGGCGAAGACGATCAACAGTGATTTGCGCGGTTTCATTATCGGTACTCCATGCCAGAATGATCGGAGGAGGCTGTGCGGGCATGCGCGATCGATCGGGCGGAATGCCGTTTGGCCGAACTCGCGTTTCACGCTAGCAGGGGCTTTGTATATGCCGGCTCAATATCTGTGTCATGAGGTCGTGAAGGTGCGCCGCCATTGGGTGTCCCTTCAGGTGATGGCCGCGTGCTGAGCCTGGCCCAGGCGCGGGCGCTGCAACTGGCCGCGCAGGGTTTGCTGCAGCCGCCGCGGCGACGGCCCCGGCGCGACGACGTGGTGGCGGCGATCGGGCGCATGTGCCTGCTGCAGATCGACACCATCCACGTGGTGGCGCGCAGCCCCTACCTGGTGCTGCACTCGCGCCTGGGCAACTACCCCACGGCGTGGCTGGACGAGGCGCTGGCGCAGGGGCGGCTGGCCGAGTGCTGGGCGCACGAGGCGTGCTTCGTCGGCGCCGCCGACGTCGCCTGGCACCGTGGCGGCCACGATCACCGCACGCATCATTGGGCGCATCGCCATGCGGCGCGCATGTACCGCGAGCAACGTACCGAGATGGATGCGCTGCTGCAGTCGATCCGCGCCTCCGGCCCGGTGCGGTCGGCCGATTTCGCGCGCACGGACGTCGCCGGCAAGCCGGGCTGGTGGGAGTGGAAACCGGAGAAGCGCTGGCTGGAGGCATGGTTCGCGCTGGGCGAGCTGATGGTGGCGCGACGGGACAACTTCCAGCGCGTCTACGACCTGGCCGAAAACGTAATGGCCCGGCTCGACCCGCCGTTCGATCCCGCCTTCGCGCCGTCGGTGGCGGAGCAGCGCGAGCGCTTCATCCTCGACAGCGTGCGTGCGCTGGGGGTGACCCCGGCGGCGTGGATCGCCGACTACTTCCGCCTGAAGCCGAAGGTCGGCGATCGCGAACTGGCGCCGCTGGTGGCCAGCGGCGAACTGCTGACGGTGCCGGTGGCGGGCTGGAACGTGCCGGGCTATGTGCACCGCGACCATGCCGACGCGCTGGACCAGGCGCTGGCCGGACGCCTGCGCGCCACCCGTACCGCGCTGCTGTCGCCGTTCGACCCGCTGGTGTGGGATCGCGCTCGCGCCCTGGCGATGTTCGATTTCGAATACACCATCGAGTGCTACACGCCGGCGCCGAAACGCCGCTACGGCTACTACGTGCTGCCGATCCTGCATCGCGGCCGGCTGGTCGGCCGGCTGGATGCGAAGGCTCACCGCGGCAGCGGCGTGTTCGAGGTCAAGGCGCTGTTCCTGGAACCCGCGGTGTCGCCGGAGCCGACGCTGGCGCACGCGGTAGCCGGGGCGATCGCCGAGACCGCCCGCTGGCACGGCACCCCAGAGATCCAGCTGGGGCGCACCCGGCCGGCGGGACTCGCGCGGTTGTTGCGCGCCGCCTGGCGGGGCACCGGCTAGCCCCGCTCCTTCAGGCCCGGGCGGCCTACGGCGTGCTGCCGGCGGGGGCCGGGTTCGCCGCGCACGGCTTGCCGTGCAGGGCCTGCCGCAACTGGCTGGCGAGCGAGTTGCAGCGTGCCGCCAGTTGCGGCCGGATCTCCGGGTTCTTCGCGTCGCGCAACAGGCCGGCGCGCATCGCCTCGTAGCGGGATGGCAGCTGGCTCGGCGGGAAGATCTCCGCCGCGCGGTGGCAGGCCATGTAGCTGGCCAAGTAGTCGTCGCAGGCGGTGATGCCGGTGTTCTCCGACAGGTCGGGCTCGGCGGCGGGCCTGCGCGGGGCGGTCGCGGCATGTTCCCGGTGGGAGGCGCCGACAGCCTTCGTGGCGGCGGGTGCCGTCGCCGCGGTGGAACGGGTCGTTGTCTGGGTGCTGCGGGGATGCTGCGCGCAAGCAACCAGCAGCAGGCCTCCGAGCACGCTGGTCAGGGCAAGGCGGGACAGGGCAGGCATCATCGTTCTCCTCGGGGTGGCGACCGTGCCGGCCCTCGGGGTACCGGTACGGATACGGGGAATCGCCGCCACTAGAGCGCGACGAAGGTCAAGGGAATCTGAATTTGCCGCCGGCGCGACCGGAAACGGTGCATTCGTTCCATTCCGTTCAGCCCCGTTGTGCCGTTATGATCCGCCCACTGTGTTTGCCGGGGTCAGCAGAGTTTGTGGCCCGATGCAGCCGATCTGCGATCTGCCTCATCGTTCACCCCTGGGTTGTTTCCTTGCACACCAGTCAAGCCGGCCGGTTGCCGCATGGCGCCGCGTCTATAAACCTGTGGAGTGATTAACATGTCTGATCGTCAGATCGGTACCGTCAAGTGGTTCAATGATGCCAAGGGCTTCGGTTTCATTGCCCGTGACAACGGCCCGGACGTTTTCGTGCATTTCCGCGCCATTACCGGCGGCGGCTTCAAGAGCCTGCAGGAAGGCCAGCAGGTCTCGTTCAAGGTGGTGCAGGGCCAGAAGGGCTTGCAGGCCGAGGAAGTCACCCCGGCCTGAGTGCCGTCCCGTGTAGGGAAAACCGGGCAGCGATGCCCGGTTTTTTCCTGCCTGGATAATGTCCCTGGCAGCCCGCTTGACAAATCACTCACCGGTTGAAAATCCGTTATGCTTGGGCCACTGCGTCTGCTTGGCTACGTGAGTGCCCGGTAGGGATTTCCTGAATCCGACTGTTGCACCGGACCCTGCATGCTCAGTAAACCGTCGGCCCGTTGGGGCCGGTTTGTCTCAGCGTCTGGATAGGATCGGAGTGAGTCATGTCGGATCGTGAAGTAGGTACCGTCAAGTGGTTCAACGACGCCAAGGGTTTCGGTTTCATCAGCCGTGAAAATGGCCCTGACGTATTCGTGCATTTCCGCGCCATCACCGGCTCGGGTTTCAAGAGCTTGCAGGAAGGCCAGAAGGTGAGCTTCAAGGTCGTCGACGGCCAGAAGGGCTTGCAGGCCGAAGACGTCACCCCGGTCTGATCGTGGTGGCGGCATTCGTTTGAAGAGGCCGGCGCAAGCCGGCCTCTTTTTTTGTGGTGATGGCGGCAATTCGCTAGCCTGTGCGGATGTCCGACCGATCCATCGAGAGCACCCTCGCCGCGGCCGAGCCGCTGGTGGTTCCGGTAACCGCAGCCGACGGCGCGCGTTACGAATGGCTGGCCGTGCTTCCTGCCGGCAGCTGGCGGCACCTGCTGTACTGGATTCCGGCGATGGGCATCCCGGCTCGGCATTACCTGCCGCTGGCCCAGGCGCTGGCAGCGCGGGGCATCGCGGTGGTGCTGCACGAATGGCGCGGCATCGGTTCCAGCGATCGGCGCGCCGGCCGCGGCAGCAATTGGGGTTATCGCCAGTTGTTGCAGGACGACCTGCCCGCGGGCCTGGCCGCCGTGCGCCGGCGCTGGCCGCAGGCGAGCTGCCTGCTCGGTGGGCACAGCCTCGGCGGTCAGCTCGGCCTGCTCTACGCCAGCCTCCATCCAGGCGACTTCACCGGCCTGCTGCTGGTGGCCAGCGGCTCGCCGTACTGGCGATGCTTCCGGCGTGGCTGGCTGATCGGCGTGGCTTACGTGCTGGCACCCTTGCTGGCCAGGCTGGTGGGTTACCTGCCCGGGCGGCGGATCGGTTTTGGCGGCAACGAGGCGCGCGGGGTGATCGCCGATTGGGCACGCAGCGGGCGCACTGGCCGTTACGCGGCGGCCGGGATGGCGCAGGATTTCGAGCGCCGGCTGGCCGCGCTGCCACTGTCGCTGCTGGCGCTGCGCCTGCAGGAGGACTGGCTGGGGCCGCCGGCGTCGCTGGACTGGCTGCTGGGCAAGCTGGGACCGGGCGAACGCCGGGTGGAGGCGATCGCGCGGGAAGACCTGGGCGGCTTGCCGGCCGACCATTTCGGCTGGATGAAGACACCCGCGCCGATCGCCGCGCGCGTCGCCGACTGGCTGGCTGGGCCGGACGCAGCGTTCGCCGGGCGCGACGGCGCAGCGGGTTGATTCGCCGGGAGTCTGCCTGCATGTCGAGAGGCCCGATCTGCCGGATGCCCGCATGAAACTGTTCGATCCGTTCACCCAGCGCAGCCTGACCCTGCGCAACCGCCTGGTGGTCTCGCCGATGTGCGAATACTCGGCCGTCGACGGCGTGCCGAACGACTGGCACCTGGTGCACCTGGGCAGCCGCGCGGTGGGCGGCGCGGGGGCGGTGATCGCCGAGGCCACCGCGGTTTCTGCCAAAGGCCGCATCTCGCCGCAGGACACCGGCCTGTGGAACCAGGCCCAGGTGGAGGCGTGGCAGCCGATCGCCCGCTTCATCAAGGCGCATGGTGCGATCGCCGGCGTGCAACTGGCGCACGCCGGGCGCAAGGCGAGCACGCTGCGGCCGTGGGAAGGGCATGGCCCGGTGCCGGCCGGGCAGGGCGACTGGCGCATCGTGGCGCCGTCGGCACTGCCGTTCGACGATGGCTGGCAGGTGCCGCAAGCGCTGGACGAGGCGGGCATCCAGGCGGTGATCGCGGATTTCCGCGAGGCCACCCGGCGTGCGTTGGCGGCCGGCTTCAACCTGGTCGAGGTGCATGCGGCGCATGGCTACCTGCTGCACCAGTTCCTGTCGCCGCTGAGCAACCGGCGCGAGGACCGCTACGGCGGCAGCTTCGAGAACCGCACCCGGCTGGTGCGCGAGGTGATCGTCGCCGTGCGCGAGGTGTGGCCGGCCGAACTGCCGCTGTGGCTGCGCCTCTCGGCCACCGACTGGATGGACGAAGGCGGCTGGGATATCGGGCAGAGCGTCGAACTGGCGCGCCAGCTGAAGCCGCTGGGCGTGGACCTGATCGACGTCTCCAGCGGCGGCCTGCTGCCACACGCAAAGATCCCGCTGGGGCCGGGCTACCAGGTGCCGTTCGCGGCGCAGGTGCGGCGCGAGGCCGGTGTCGCCACCGGCGCGGTGGGCCTGATCACCGGCGCGGAGCAGGCCGCGCAGATCGTCGCCAACGGCCAGGCCGACGTGGTGCTGATCGCGCGCGAGAGCCTGCGCGATCCATATTTCCCGCGCCGTGCGGCGCAGCGGCTGGGTGCGAAGATCGACGCCCCGGCGCAATATCAGCGGGCCTGGTAAATCGTCGAGGAGAACATGATGGACGCCGTGCCGACCCTGGTTGAAGGTACCCGCCTGCACGATCTCGGCGACGGCTTCGTGGTGCGCCGCATGCTGCCGGTGCTGCTGGCGCGGCACGTCGGCCCGTTCGTGTTCTACGACCACATGGGGCCGGCCACGTTCGCCGCCGGCAACGGCATGGACGTGCGGCCGCATCCGCACATCGGCCTGGCCACGGTGACCTGGCTGTTCGATGGGGTGATCCGCCACCGCGACAGCCTCGGCAGCCTGGCCGACATCCGCCCCGGCGAGGTGAACTGGATGACCGCCGGCCACGGCATCGCCCACTCCGAGCGCACGCCGCCGGAGGCGCGCCAGGGGGGGCAGATGCTGCACGGCATCCAGGTTTGGGTGGCCTTGCCGCAGGCCGATGCCGAGGTGGCGCCGGAATTCCACCATCACGACCGCGACGCGCTGCCGCGGATTCGCCAGCCCGGCGTCGAAGCCGTGCTGATCGCGGGAACGGCCTATGGCGAGCGTTCGCCGGTCAAGGTGTTCGCGCCGATGTTCTTCCTCGAAGTGCGGCTGGAGGCGGGCGCCGAACTGGCGCTGCCCGCCGAGCATGCCGAGCGCGGCGTGCATGTGGTCGAGGGTGCGGTGCGCTGGGGCGAACTGGCGTTCGGCGCGCAGCAGATGGCGGTGCAGGCCGGCGCGTCGGCGCCCACGCTGCGTGCGCACGAGGCCAGCCGGCTGATGCTGTTCGGCGGCGCGCCGCTGGATGGCGAACGGCACCTGTGGTGGAACTTCGTGGCCAGCACGCGCGAGCGCATCGAGCAGGCCAAGGCCGACTGGCGCGAAGGCCGCTTCCCGAAAGTGCCCGGCGACGACAAGGAATTCATCCCGTTGCCGGACTAGCCGGCGCGGATTGTCTTGCTTCGTGGGGCGGGCACTGCCCGCCGCTCTTGCGCTTCATCAACATGCAAAACCCGGCGAGCAGTACCCGCCCTACAGAGCGCGCGGCATGTCTGCGTGGCAGAATCGGACCATCCCCTCGCGGAGCAGGAACATGTCCGGCTACAGCAGCTTTGCCGAGTTCTATCCGTTCTACCTCAGCGAGCACGGCAACCGCGGCTGCCGCCGGATGCATTTCATCGGCAGCACGCTGGTGATCGTTGTGGTCGTGCTGGCCCTGGCGAGCGGTCAGCTGCGCTGGCTGTGGCTGGCGCCGGTGGTCGGCTACGGCTTCGCCTGGATCGGCCACTTCGGCTTCGAGAAGAACCGCCCGGCTACGTTCAAGCACCCGTTGTACAGCCTGATGGGCGACTGGGTGATGTACGGCCAGATGCTGCGTGGCAAGATCCGCTTCTGACAGATTTTCTCCCTCCCCTGCTGGCAGGGGAGGGCCGGGGTGGGGTCGCTCTTCCCCTCAGCGGTACTGCTGGTGGCAGCTCTGGCAGGTCTCGCCGACCGGCTTGATCGCGGCCGCCACCGCTGCGCAGCTCGCCGGCGCGGCCTGCACGGCCTGGTGCAGGCGTTCCTGCAGCTGGGCGGCGTCGTCGGTGAAGGCCTTTTCGTCGATGCCGAACACCGGCGTGATGTCGCTGGCGGTGGACTCCAGGCGGGCCAGGTGATGTTGCACCTTCACCGGGTCGCACTGCTTCGCCTTGATCGCGTTCTTCAGTTCGCCCACGTGGTAACCCATCGTCTCCATCACCGCCTTCGGCATCGGGTTGCGCGCAGCCAGCGCGTTCATCACGTTGGCTGTGCCGATCACGCCGATCACCAGGCCAAGCAGGATCATCAGGGCTGCGCGCATCGCTACGATTCCTCAGGTGGGGAAACCCGCAGGATAGCGCGCGCCGCCGCGCGGCATCCATGCGGGCAGGATAAAATGGTGCCTTTGCAACAGGATTCCCCGGTGACCCACGCAGACACGACCATGCAGCCGCCCGGCGCGACGTTCCCGGCCGAACGCTTCGCCGGCGTCGAGCGGCTGTACGGCAGCGGCAGCGTGGCCACGCTGGCAGGCAAGCACGTGTGCGTGATCGGCATTGGCGGCGTCGGTTCGTGGGCGGCCGAGGCGCTGGCGCGCAGCGGCGTGGGCCGGCTCACCCTGATCGACGCGGACGAGGTCTGCGTGTCCAACACCAACCGCCAGCTGCACGCGCTGGACGGCGAGTTCGGCAAGTCGAAGGTGGGCGTGATGGCGGCGCGCGCGCACGCGATCAACCCGACCATCCGGCTGGAGGCGATCGAGCGCTTCCTCACCCCGTCCACGCTGGACGAACTGCTCGACCGCGGCTACGACGTGGTGCTGGACGCCTGCGACGCGTTCCGCGTGAAGCTCGAAACCATCGCCTGGTGCCGCCGGCGCAAGCTGCCGATCGTCAGCGTGGGTTCGGCTGGCGGTCGTACCGACCCCACCCAGATCCGCGTGCGCGACCTGTCGCGCACCGAGCACGACGCGATGTTCAGCCTGATCCGCAAGAAGCTCCGCGCCGATTTCAACTTTCCGCGCAACCCGGATCGCTACTTCGGCGTGTCGGCCGTCTATTCGCTGCAGAACGTGCAGTACCCGCAGCCCGACGGCAGTGTCTGCGGCACCCGCCCGCCCGGCGGCGACGCGCTGAACCTGGCCTGCGGTGGCGGACTGGGCGCGGCCACCCACATCACCGGGGCATTCGCTTTCGCGGCGGTGGGCAAGGTGCTGGAGAAGCTGCTGGGGTGAGTGGACACGGGCGCGAGCGCGCCCGTGCTTGCGTGTCGAGACGACCGGGGTCGGGTCAAGCCTGCCGTGCGGTTCTCGCGCCCGGGCGACGAACGGTTACGGATGGACGGGCTTGTCGTTCGCCGGTGGGTTGTTATCCGGGGTCTTGTCCGCAGCTTCCCTGGCCTCGCTGGCTGGGATCGGCATCAGGGCACCCACCGAGGTGGTGCCGGCTGGATCCGTCTTGAATTTCGGGTCGTAGGGGTTGTCGCTTTCGCGGAACTGCTGATAGGCCACCACGCCATGCATGTCATGTCCGCTGGTGATCTCGAAGCCCGTGGTGTCCGTATGCAAGGGCGCGCCCGTCATGCTCTTGCCCGTCCTGGGCGATGAGGGGCCGCCTCTCGATCCGACCTTCAGCGGCCCGGTGCTGCCGCCGGTGCGCGAGCCGGTCATTCCTGCGCGCACCTGGGCCCAGCGCATCTTGGCTCGATGCAGGGCGGTGGCGTCGCCGTAGGTAGGCTTGAGCTCGTTCCACAGGGCGTCGACCCGGGCGAATTCGGCTTTGCTCAGCGGCGTGATCATCAGGTCGCGCGCCGCGACGTATTGAGGTGTGCTGCGCTCGGCCGCCAGCACCATCCAGGCGGCGCCCAGTGGCCGATCCACCGGCACACCCTGGCCGCGGTAGTACATCACTCCGAGATTGTATTCGGCCGGCTTGTAAGCCCAGGACGCTGCAACCTTGTACATGTCGATCGCGTGGCGGTAGTTCTTTTGCTCGTAGGCGCGGGCGGCGAGCCTGAAAAAATACACCCCCGGTCTGGCGTCGCTCTCGGGGCTGGTGAAATCCTCGTTCGGCGAGGCGCCGAAGCTCGGGTCACTGTCGTACGAGGGCGCGTTGGTGGAAGGCGGGTAGGCAGGGGAAGCGGCAGTGCTGCCGGTGGCCGCCGCGCCGCTTTGCCCCCTGCACGGCAGCGCCACGGCGAGGGCCAGGCCAGCAAGCATCCATACGCAGGTGCCGGAAACACGTTCCATGACCATGAGCGATCTCCCTTCACCAGGTGGGTGGCAATGGGATATACGCCCGGGGCGGTCGGTGATGCAAGTGCGCGCCAGGTCATGCCGACGCGCCATCCGTTCGCTTGGCGCTGCCTCACCAGCCCATGTAATGCCCGCCGTTGATCGCTAGGTTGGCGCCGGTGATCCAGGCGGCCTGGTCGCCCGTGAAGAAGGCCACCGCGTGGGCGATCTCCTCCGGCTTGCCGAGGCGGCCGACCGGGATCTGCGCCACGATCTTTTCGCGCACTTCCTCGGGCACCGCCATCACCATGTCGGTGCCGACGTAGCCGGGCGAAACGGTGTTGACGGTGATGCCGAACTTCGCGTTCTCCTGCGCCAGCGAGATGGTGAAGCCATGCATGCCGGCCTTCGCTGCGGCGTAGTTGGCCTGGCCGTACTGGCCTTTCTGGCCGTTGATCGAGCTGATCTGCACGATGCGGCCCCACTTGCGCGCGCGCATGCCCTCGATCACCGGGCGGGTGACGTTGAAGCAGGCGTTCAAGTTGGTGTTGATCACGTCCATCCACTGCTCGTAGGTCATCTTGTGGAAGGTGGTGTCGCGGGTGATGCCGGCGTTGTTGACCAGGATGTCGACCGGTCCGTATCTGGCCTCGATCACGCGGACCATCGTTGCGCAGGCATCCGGGTCGCAGACATCGCCCTGCACCATGCACACGTCGATGCCTTCGGCCGCCATCGCCTTGCGCCAGGCTTCGGCCTTGTCCGGGTTGCGATAGTTGGTGGCCACCCGATGCCCCTGTCCGGCAAGGTAGCGAACGATCGCGCTGCCGATGCCGCCGGTGCCGCCTGTGACCAATGCCGTGCGCTGCGTCATGTCCTTGGAACTCCTGTGCAGGTGAAGCGGGGGCTGTCGCGCCGGAGCATGGCGGGAGCATGTTGCAGCCGTTGCCGCGGGACGCCGGTGCGTTGCGCATTTATAGCGTTTCAGGCGACGGAGTGACCGCTGCAATGCGGCAAATCCGCCGGGTCGAAGTTCGCCAGCGCCTGCACCAGCAGTTGGTGTGCATCCGCTGCCGCAGGCAGCGCCGGTACCCGCAGGAATGCCAGCGCCTGCCGCAGTGCCGGCAGGGGGGCGGCCGGGTCGATCGGAAAGGCCTGCCCGGACTTCGACAGCTTGCGTCCCTCGCCGTCCAGCACCAGCGGCAGGTGGCGATAAGCCGGCGTGGGCAGCCCGAGGCAGCGTTGCAGCCAGATCTGCCGCGCGGTGGAGTCGAGCAGGTCGAGCCCGCGCACCACCTCGGTGATGCGCTGGTAGGCGTCGTCCACCACGCAGGCGAGCTGGTAGGAATACAGCCCCTCGACCCGGCGGATCACGAAGTCGCCCACCTCGTCGCGCAGGTTCTGCCGCTGCGGTCCCTGCAGGGCGTCGTCGAAGGCGATGGCGATGTCCGGCACGCGCAGCCGCCAGGCCGGCGCCTGTGCCGCCTGCGGCGACGCGACGCAGCGACCATCGCGATGGATGCCGCCGGCATCGGCCAGTTCGCTGCGGCTGCACCAGCACGGGAACACCTGGTCTGCCGCGCGCAAGCGCTCGAACGCCGCGTCGTAGGCGGCAATGCGTTGCGACTGGAACAGCGCCGGCGCGTCGGCGCCCAGGCCGAACGCGGGCAGGGCGGCGAGGATGCTTGCCGCCGAACCGGGAACCTCGCGCGGCGGGTCGATGTCCTCCATCCGCAACAGCCACTCGCCACCGGCGTGCCGCGCGCACAGCCAGCTGCCCACCGCGGCGACCAGCGAGCCGAAGTGCAGGTGTCCGGTCGGCGAGGGGGCGAAGCGACCGCGATAGCTCATCGGCGCATCTTAGATGCCGTGCCGAGCCCTTGAAAGCGCCGGCCGCCGCCCCGAATTTTCAGTCCACCCCCAGTCCCCTTCATGACTGCCACGATAGAGAGACAGCCATGCGTCGCATCGCATTGTTCATTGCCACCAACCTTGCCGTCCTGCTCCTGCTGAGCATCGTCTGCCGCCTGTTCGGCATCGACCAGATGGCCGCCGCCCGCGGCTACGGCGGCATGGGCGGCCTGCTGGCCTACGCTGCCGTGTTCGGCATGGGCGGCGCGTTCATTTCGCTGGCGATGTCCAAGACGATCGCCAAGTGGTCCACCGGCGCGCGGGTGATCGAGCAGCCGCAGGACGAGACCGAGCGCTGGCTGGTCGACACCGTGCGCCGCCACGCGCAGAACGCCGGCATCGGCATGCCCGAGGTGGCGATCTACGACGCGCCGGAGATGAACGCGTTCGCCACCGGCATGACCAGGAACAGCTCGCTGGTGGCGGTCAGTTCCGGCCTGCTGCAGCAGATGAACCGCGAACAGGCCGGCGCCGTGCTCGGCCACGAGATCGGCCACGTCGCGAACGGCGACATGGTCACCCTGACCCTGATCCAGGGCGTATTGAACACGCTGGTGATCCTCGCCGCGCGCATCGTGGGCCGGCTGGTCGACAGCTGGATGTCCGGCGGCCGCGACGACAACCGCGGCGGCACCGGCATCGGCTACTTCGTGACGGTGATGGTGCTGCAGCTGGTGTTCGGCCTGTTCGCCTCGATGATCGTGATGGCGTTCTCGCGCTGGCGCGAGTTCCGCGCCGACGCGGCGGGCGCGCAGTTCGCCGGGCGAGGCGCGATGATCTCGGCGCTGCAGCGGCTGCAGGCCAACCATGGCGAGAGCACGCTGCCGCAAACGATCGCCGCGTTCGGCATCTCCGGTCCGCTGGCCGAGGGTTTCAAGCGCCTGTTCATGAGCCATCCGCCGCTGGAGGAGCGCATCGCCGCGCTGCAGAACGCCGGCTGACCTCTGCTTTGCTCCCTCCCCTGCAAAGCAGGGGAGGGTTGGGGTGGGGTGCTCTTGACCTTGCCTGAATGCCAAGATCAAAGGCGAACCCCCTCCTGACCTCCCCCTGCAAGCGGGGGGAGGGACCATCTCACATAGTCAACGCAACAACGGAACATCCACGCATGAACGCACCCGCCGAAACCCGCAAGTTCGAAGCCGAAGTCGCCCAGGTGCTGCACCTGGTCACCCATTCGCTGTACTCGCACAAGGAGATCTTCCTGCGCGAGCTGATCTCCAACGCTTCCGACGCCTGCGACAAGCTGCGCTTCGAATCGATCGCCAAGCCGGAACTTTCCGCCGGCGACAGCGAGCTGCACATCGACGTCAGCTGGGACCCGGCCGCGCGCACCGTCACCGTGCGCGACAACGGCATCGGCATGAACCGCGACGAGGTGGTGGCGAACATCGGCACCATCGCCAGCTCCGGCACGCGCCGTTTCCTGGAGGCGATGTCGGGCGAACAGAAGGCCGACGCGCGGCTGATCGGCCAGTTCGGCGTGGGCTTCTACTCCGCTTTCGTGGTCGCCGACAAGGTCACCGTGCTCAGCCGCCGCGCCGACGCGCCGGCCGGCGAGGGCGTGAAGTGGGAGAGCGACGGCAAGGGCGAGTACTCGCTGGAGCCGGTCGAACTGGCCGAGCGCGGCACCGCCGTGATCCTGCACCTGAAGGCCGACGAGGACGAGTTCCTCAGCCGCTGGCAGCTGCGCGCGCTGATCACCCGCTACTCCGATCACGTGGCTTTCCCGATCCGCATGCCGGTCGAGAAGGACGGCAAGCCGACCGACGAGTTCGAGACCATCAACGCCGCCTCGGCGCTGTGGACCAAGCCGAAGTCGGAGATCAGCGACGAGGACTACCAGAGCTTCTACAAGTCGCTCGGCCACGACTTCAACGACGCGCTGGCGTGGACGCACAACCGCGTCGAAGGTAGCCAGAGCTTCACCACCTTGCTGTACATCCCCTCGCAGCCGCCGTTCGACCTGATGATGGGCGGCCGCGACGAGCGCAAGGGCGTGAAGCTCTACATCAAGCGCGTCTTCATCATGGACGCGGCTGAAGAGCTGCTGCCGAACTACCTGCGCTTCGTGCGCGGCGTGGTCGACGCCGACGACCTGCCGCTCAACGTCAGCCGCGAGATCCTGCAGCACAACCGCCAGCTCGAGCGCATCAAGGCCGCCTGCGTCAAGCGCGTGCTGGACCTGATCGAGAAGCTGGCGAAGGACGAGCCGGAGAAGTTCGCCACCTTCTACAAGGCGTTCGGCAACACGCTCAAGGAAGGCATCAGCGAGGACGCCAACAACCGCGAACGCATCGCCAAGCTGCTGCGCTTCGCCTCCACCAAGGGCGAGGGCAGCCAGCAGACCGTCGCGCTCGACGACTACATCGGCCGCATGGCGGTGGGCCAGGACGCGATCTGGTACATCACCGCCGACAGCTACGCCGCCGCCTTCGGCAGCCCGCAACTGGAAGCGTTCAAGGCCAAGGACATCGAAGTGCTGCTGATGTCCGACCGCATCGACGAGTGGATGATCGGCTCGCTCAGCGAGTACGAAGGCAAGAAACTCAAGAGCGTCGCCAAGGGCGAGGTGCCGCTGGACGAAGCCGGCAAGAAGAAGCAGGAAGAGGCGACGAAGGAAGCCGCGCCACTGCTGAAGAAGCTGAAGGATCTGCTCGGCGACCGCGTGGCCGACGTCAAGGTTTCCGCCCGCCTTACCGACTCGCCCTCATGCCTGGCCCTTTCCGATTACGAGATGGCGCCGCACCTGGCCCGCCTGCTGCGTGAAGCCGGTCACGAGATGCCCGAGAACAAGCCCACGCTGGAGATCAACCCGCAGCACGCGCTGTTGAAGCGTGTCGAGGCGGAAGCGGACGAGGCGAAGGCCAAGGATCTGGCGACCCTGTTGCTGGAGCAGGCGGAGATTGCGGCCGGCGCGCAGTTGCCGGATCCGTCGGCGTTCGTGCAGCGGATGAATCGGGTGTTGCTGGGGTGAGGCGCGAGGTACTTTGTTGATATTAGAGAGCCCGCCATCCGGCGGGCTTTTCTTTGCTCCCTCTCCCCTGCGGGGGGCGGGCGGGTGCCCGCCACGCTCTTTCCTTTTCGTCATTCCGGCGAAGGCCGGAATCGCTTTTGCATTTCTGTGCACTGGCATTGGGGCGAAGAGCTTTCGTGCCGCTACGCGGCCTGTTGTCCCCAGTTCATCGCCGCACGCGAGCCCGGGTAGAACGGCGGGCCATCCTGGCCCGCACTCGGTACACTCGCCGCGCGGGCTAGGGCGATTTAATTGCCCCGTCCTGCTAGTTCAAAATCGCCTTCATAGCAGGCTTCAGGTTGCCGACGGATCGCAGAACTTGCGGATGATTTCCAGTTGCCCCTGGGTAAAGTTGCTGGTGGTGACGATGAACCAGGATTGAGCGGTGCTTACCTTCAGCGTCTTGACGTTGCCGGTGCTGCTGTAGATGGCCGAGCGAATGTCCTGTGCTCGAAAACTTCTCTTGCAAAACATACTAGTGTAGAAAATTTCTTCGCCCCGAAGCTCCACCCTGCAAAACAGTTTATTTGTGGCCGTCAACACGATAAGAGTACCAAACAGGCTGAAAAGCATGCATATGGCGAATGAACTCAGACTGGAGTGTTGCATGAACCCGGCAACGCCAAGGGCAATCATGCCGAGACCGACCACCCAGCCGAGAATCACTCCGATCCACACATTTTCGAGTGGCTTCAGAGTCATCGGCGACTGCAATGGTCTTGGCTCGTAAAGCTGACGTTGTCGCGCTTCTTCGACTCGACGTTCGTGCATTTTGCGGTTCAGATCCTGGTGGCGCTGTGTCGTCTTGAAGATGAGCAAGGACATGGATGCTAGGACGAGGATTCCCAGCGCCAGAAGGCACCAGTCGAGCGATCGATTCGCCAGAATCGGTATGGCCCCGACGATCGCATCACGTTTTTGCGTAAACAAGGTAAGCGCGCCGAGCGTCAGTGCAGCGAGTCCAATGGGCTGGCCCAAGAAAAAATACGGAGGAAGTTTCGCTTTCGGCACTTGCGGAGGTGTCATCGAAAATTTTCCAGGTAGTGGGTTGATGAATTACAAAAATGAGGGGAGATTTCTTTGTTAATGCTTGAAGCAATGGTCTAGGTGCCACACAAGATAGGCCGCATGAGACCGCAGGTCGGGGTTGAACGGTATGCGTAACCCCCGCTCCATCAACTTGTCTAGCTCATGGTGTACGCCATTGGGTGGGTTTAGACACATCTGGTTTCGAGTATTGCCGCACGAAGGAACATCAGCGCAGCGGCATCTCCTTCGTGGTCTTCTCCAGAATCTTCATCGACTCGGCGTTCCTCTTTTTCCACTCGCGCAATTCCGCGTCGTCCTGCGAATCGCTCGCATAGATCACTGCATGGGCGCGTGGTGTCGATGCTGTGGGGCGATGAGGGATCGACGGCGGCTCCGGTCCGAGTGTGGGCTGGAAAGCGGCAGTAGGCGCAGCGATCTGTCGTGCCTGCGAGGTGCTCGCTGTAGAAGGCGAGAGTCCCGCAATCAGGAGCAGGCTGGCGGCGATGCTTCCGCCAAACGCCAGCGGCGTATCCAGCGGATGTGTGGCGCGAGCCTTGCCGGATTGCAGCTTACGCACCGTGGCGATCAGCTCGCCGCCGTGGATCAGCTCGATGGGTTTGCCTTGGGCGAAGCGGTGGGCGTCGGGGGTGTAGTCGCCAAGCGCCACGATCTTCACGGCAGCGGCCTGGTGGTGCACGAGCAGGCCGTACATTTCGCGCACGACTTTGACGCCGACCTGCCGGTTCTGCCATTGCTTGCATTGCACCAGCGTGGTCTGGCCGTTCCTGCGCAGGATCAGGTCGATGCCGCCGTCGGCGCCGCCGAGGCCGGTTTCTTCGATGGCGTAGCCCTGGCGACGAAACGCTTCGCCGGCGAGCAGCTCGAATTCGCTCCAGCGCATGGTGCGCAGGCTTTCGATGCCGGTTTGCGAGTCGAGTAGCCGGCGACGCTGGTTACGTTTGACAAGTGAGACGAGCGCGCCGATCCAGCAGCCCGCGAGCAACATCCACGCGAGCGGCGCCAGCATGCCGTCGCGAGCATCCTTCGCAATGCCTGCGGAAAGAGGATCGGTGTGGGCGCCGAAGTACCAGCCGATGCCGAAGCGGACGGCGAGATAACCGATCAGCCCGAGCAGGACACCTGCCTGCCATGGCATCGAGGCGATCTGCTCGATGCCGCTTTGCTTGTGTTTCGCCATATCACTCCCCCTGAGTGCTCCCTGGCGAGGCCCACCGTACTGCAAACGTCCGCCGGGGAAAACCGGGCGCCATACCCGAATATCCGCTGACAACGGTTTGCTCCCTGGCTTGCAAGTCAGGAGCTCCGAAGCGAAAGGCTCGACGCTCTGCGCGCGACGGTAATAGTCCTGCGGCTGGAGGTGGTCGGCATGGCATGAAGGATTTTGAGCCTAGCAGCCGCGCTCACCCGTCGTTGCGTGCGCGAGCCGATCGGTACGGCAATCGTGTCCTGCGTGAGGCGTGCGTCGTAGCGGATGTCGGCGTCGCAACTCACCGTACGTTCCGCTTCCAGCAAGAAAGGCCAGTCGCATGCGGCGGGCCTTTCACTGTTTGCTGCCAGGTGCTACCCGGGAGCAGGCGGCCTTCTTGCTGGCCGGATTACCCTCCGTGCCCGGGCACGCGTGCAGGTGCGGGGCTGGGTGTGTTGCGGGTGGCGTTCTGGATGAGCGGAGTCGGTGCGGACCGGTAGTTCATGGGGTTCGAGGACCGGTCCATTTTCCGGTCGTCGTTGAATCGGATCCGTGCCCCGCGGTTGATGGAATCCCGGCTCGCCAGCGCCAGCCGGTGGCCATCGATATGGACCCAGTACCAGGAGCCCGACGGCACCGGCGAGCTTGATACGAAGGCAAACTGCGCGTCGTAGTCGCCCTCGGTGCGAGGCGTGGTGCGCAGGACCAGGTTGGCGACGAACTGGCTGGACACGGGGCGCCCGTGTTCGGTCGCCGGCTTGACGATCATTTCATTCAGGTTCTGCAGCAGCAGCCGGCGCAGCCGCGGCGAAAGTTCGATCGCCGGCGAGGCGTCGGTGACCTTGCCGTGGGCGTTCACCTGCACCAGCACCGGCATGACCTTGGGCCGGAATTCGTTGAGCGAGCCCGAGGAAGCCAGGGCCGTGCTTGCCGCGAGCGACAGCATTCCGAAAAGCAGGGTGGTTTGGAACCGTTTCATGGTGACCTCCTTGGAGCATCACGGAGTCGCGTGGAGACTCCGGTGCATTGTGGCATCTCTCCGGTATGCCGGCTGTTATCGCGCGGTGCTGCCGCGTCCACCGGCAAGGTGCTCGTGGTTACCGCTGGCAAGCCGCCGCCAGGCCGGCGATGCGCCGGGCCTCGATGCCGATCTCGCGCAACTGTCCGGTGGGCGCGGCGATCAGGCCGCAGAAGAACAGCCCCGGTTCGGGCGTTGTCCGGCCGCTCGCCAGCGGCATGCCGTGGTCGTCGAGGACGCCATGCGCCTCGGGCAGCAACGGGCGCAGGTCGGGCCGGAAGCCGGTGGCGAGGATGACGGCAGCGAACGGTTCGGCTGGCGACTGCGCAAACACCACGCCATCGCGGGTGAAGCGCTCGATGCCGCCGCGCAGCTTGATCGTGCCGTCGCGGATCCGGGCCAGCGTGCCCACGTCGAGCAAGGGGATGTGGTGGTCTTCCTCGATCATGCGGCGCGGCCCCTTGCGGGCGATGGTCAAGCCGAGCTTCCCGGCCGGGCCGATGACGAGCCGGATCGCCGGCGCGTTGATGAAGTCGGCCACGCGTGCGGGCAGGCGCGCCTGCGCGATCGCCCAGGTCAGGATCGGAATGCCTCGCAGCTCGTGTGGCAGGATCTGCACCGGGCCGCGCACGGCCAGCGTCACGTCGACCCCGGCTTGCGCCAGGTCCAGCGCAATCTCGCCGCCCGAATTGCCGAAGCCCACCACCAGCACGCGCTTGCCCGCGCAGGCCGCCGGGTTGCGATAGTCCCTGCTGTGAACAAGCAGGCCTTGATAGGTATCCACCCCCGGTCAGCGCGGACGGTGCGGGAAATCGGCCCAGCCGGTTGCGATCGCCACCACCGGCGCGGTGAACTCGCCCCGCGCCGTTTCCACGCGCCAAGCGGAACCATCGCGACGGACCGTGGGCACCGCGCAGTGGAAGACCGGCTGCAGGTCGAACTGCGCCGCTTAGCTTTCCAGGTAGTCGACGACCTGGGCGCGCGATGGATACCTGGGCCAGCTGCGCGGCATCGCCATGCCGGGCAGGCCGGAGTGGCCACGGTCCGCGTGCAGGTGCAGCCGGTCGTAGTGGCGCCGCCATACGGAAGCGACCGCACCGGCCTTTTCCAGGATCACCACGTCGAGGCCGCGCTGGCGCATGCATGCCGCGCAGGCAAGGCCGGCAGGGCCCGCGCCGACGATGATCGCGTCCGCACTTTGCATGAGGTTCCCGTTCGTCCCGGCATCCGGGTCCGGCCAAGGTAGCCCAGAGTGCGCTTTTTCCGCGCGCGGTTCGATGGCCCTTCCGGGCCGGTCGCGTAAGCCGACCGAAAGCTGGGCTGCGTAGCGTTCGGGCCGGAAGGCAGGCGCTGCCTGTCATGCGGGAGCCGCGAGATGCCTGCATTGCGATCCTGGCTATGCGCCGCCGCCATCCTGGTTTCGGGCGCTGCCCATGCGGGAGGCGGCCCGCTCGGCATCGACCACCGCGTCCACTACGACAACAGCGGCATCTGGAAACGCTCCAACCAGAATGCCCTGATGTACGGCATGATCGGTGCGATCGCCGGCGGCGCCCTGGTCTTTGGCGACAACGACCAGCTGGGCGACACGTTCTGGCGCTCGGTGGATGCCATGATGATCACCGGCGTCGGCGCCGAGGCGATGAAATACACGTTCCAGCGCGAGCGGCCTTCGCAGACCGACAATCCCGATCGCTTCTTCAGCGGCAGCCACGCGCAGAGCTTCCCCAGCGGGGAAGTGGCGGCGATATCGGCGGCGGTCACGCCGTTCATCGTCACCTACGGGCGCGACCATCCGGCCGTGTACGCGCTGGCCCTGCTGCCGGCGTACGACGCGGTGGCGCGGGTGAAGACCCGGGGCCATTGGCAGAGCGACGTGCTGGTCGGCGCCGCGCTCGGCACCGGGATCGGCCTGTGGGCGGCGCACCGGGATTCGCCGCTGATCATCAGCTGGCTGCCCGGCGGCTTCAAGGTGGGCTTCATCCATCGGTTCAAGTAGGGGCGGTACGCCGCCGCTTCAGCACTGCGTGCGGCCACCGGCCAACTGCTTGCACGGGTGGAAGATCGGCTTGTCCGATACCGGTGGCGGCTGGTGGTCATGGTCGCCGTCGTGGTCTCGGTCGCGATGGCGGCGCGGGTACGGCGGGGCGCCCCAGTAGGCGGGCGGGGCGTTGTAGACCGGCTGGCTCAGCTGGTTCTGGTAATCCGCGTTCTGCTGGCGCAGCGCCGTGTTCTCGGCCTGCAACCGGTCGCGCTCGGCGGCCTGTGCCGCTGCCTGGTCTGCCAGCGCCTGCTGCTGGGCCTCCTCGGCGCGTTGCTGCGCCGCATAGGCCTCGTCGGCATCGCGCTGGGCCTTCTCGTCCATGGCCTGCTGGCGGGCGTCGACGCGCTGCTGGTAGAGCGCTTCGAGGTGACGCGATTGCGCATAGCGCTTGGCCAGCTCGTCCTGACCCAGGCGCAGGTAGCGGTCGATGACTTCGGTGTCGTCGGCCTGGTGCAGCAGCTCGCCGCTGCCGTTCGGGCAGGGGTGGTCGGTGTAGGCGACCTGGCCACCCTGCGTGCATTTGTAGATGTTCTGGGCGCCGGCCGTCGGCGCTGCGGCCAACAGCATGGCGGCAGCCAGGCAACGGATTCCCGCGGTCAGGCTTCTCATGATGGCGACATTCTGCACCCGGCCGGCATCGCCCGCATGCCGGGGGCCCTGCCAGGCAGCCGGGAGCGTCGCGGCTTCGGGGTGGCCAGGCCCGAGGCGGAAGGGGGGCCAGCCGCGGGTCGCAAAAAACCGGACCGTGAAATCGGCTCCCGCTACCAAAAAATGAGATTTACATCACATTTTTGGTGCTAGCGTTCTTCCCTACGGGTGCCGCCCGAGGGGTGGCTGGGTGCCCAGGGTCCGGTCGAGCGGATGGGGGAGGGTTCCCGGCAAGGGAGTGCATCACCTCGCGCGGGAGCGCGATGCGTCATGACGCCAGCCTCGGCGACGCCGGCATGCCGGTACCGCGCCTTCATCAGCTACAGCCACCGGGACAAGGCCTGGGCGGGCTGGCTGCACCGGGCGCTGGAGACCTATGCGGTGCCGAAGCGCCTGGTCGGCCAGGCGACGGCGTTCGGCGAGATCCCCGCCCGTCTCGCGCCGATCTTCCGCGACCGCGACGAACTGGCCAGCGCCACCGACCTGGGCCGCAAGGTCAACGAGGCGCTGGCCCAGTCGGAAAGCCTGCTGGTGATCTGTTCGCCGCACTCGGCAAGTTCGCGCTGGGTCAACGAGGAGGTGCTGGCGTTCAAGCGGCTCGGGCGCAGCGAGCGCATCTTCTGCCTGATCGTGGACGGCGAACCCGGCGCCAGCGAGCTGCCCGGCCGCGCCGCAGAGGAATGCTTCGCGCCGGCGCTGCGTCATCCACTCGGCGCGGACGGCGAGTTGAGCCACCAGCGCACCGAGCCGATCGCCGCCGACGTGCGGCCGGGCAAGGACGGCAAGGCCAACGCCAAGCTGAAGCTGATCGCCGGCATGCTCGACGTCGGCCTGGACGTGCTGAAGCGGCGCGAATTGCAGCGACGCGCCCGGCGCATGGCGGCGCTGGCCACGCTGGCGTTGATCGTGATGGCGGGGACCACCGCCCTGGCGATCACCGCGCTGATCGCCCGCCATGCCGCCGTGGTCGCCAGCCAGGCCGCCGAGCGCCGGCAGAAGCAGGCCGAGAGTCTGGTCAATTTCATGCTCGGCGACCTCAACGACAAGCTGGCACGAACCTCGCGGCTGGACCTCCTGGAAGCGGTGGACGACCACGCGATGAGCTACTTCCAGGCGTTGCCGACCGCCGATGTGACCGACGAGGCATTGGCCCAGCGCGCCAAGGCGCTGGAGAAGATCGGCAGCATGCGGCTTGATCAGGGCCATCTGCCTGCGGCGATGACGTCCTATCAGGCAGCCCTGAAGCTGGCGGGTGCGCTCGCCGATGGCGCGCCCGCCGATGTGCCGCGACAGCTGGCCGTCGCGGAAATCCACGCGTTCATCGGCATGACCCATTGGCGGCAGGGACAGCTGGACGCCGCGCAGCGGGATTTCGTGGCGGCGCAGGCCATCCTGCAGCGCGCGCGCGTGCTCGCGCCGGATGACACGCAACTGCAGTTCCAGCTGGCGACGATCGACAACAACCTCGGCCATGCGATGGAGGCGCGCGGCCGACTGGACGATGCAATGCTCTCGTACCGGAGCATGCTGCTCCTGATGCGCAAGCTGGTCGCGGCCCAGCCCGGCAATGCCGAGTGGGCGGCATCGCTAGGCGTGGCACACAACAATCTCGGCAAGCTGGCGCTGATGCGTGGTGAGCTGGCTACAGCGATCGCGCAATACGCCGCCGACGACGCGATCGAGTCCGCGCTGGCGGCGCGCGATCCCAAGGACACCAGCCAGCGTGACAGCATGCTGACCGTGCACGCCATCCTGGGACGTACGCAGGCACTGGCCGGCAATGTCACCTCTGGCATCGCCGGATTGCAGCAGGCGGTCGACATCGCCATGCAGTTGCGGACGGCCGATCCGGGCAATACCGACTTCCAGGAACATGCGGCACTGTACGCCACCCAGCTGAGCCGCTTGCGGCGCCTGAGCGGCGGCGCGACCGCGCCGGCGGCGCTCACCGCGCAGGCGTTGGCGATCTTCGCCAGCCTGACCCGACAGGACCCGGACAACACTGCCTGGCAGCGTGGATTTGCCGAGGCGCGACTGGAACAGGCCGCGCAATCGCGAGCCGCCGGCCGGACCGACGTGGCGCGAGCGCAGGCCCGGGCCGTGCTGAGCATGCTCGACCCACTGCTCGCCCAGCAACCCGACGACCGGGCCACCTTGCTGGCCACGGTGGGCGCGAAGCTGTTGCTTGCCGCGGTCACCGACGACGCAAGCGCCGCGCAGCAATTGCGCGACGACGCATTGAGTGCGGTGAAAGCGGTGAAAAGCGGCGGCAGCGATCCCCGGCTGCTGGCGTTGCAAATTGAAGCCCTGCTTGCGCTTGGCAGAAAGACCGAGGCACAGCCGGTGATCCGGCAACTGTGGAGCAGCGGCTACCGCGATGCGGCGCTGCTGGCCGTGCTGCGGCGAGAGCGGATCGACTACCCGGTCAATGCGGCATTCCAGCAGAAGCTGCTGGCGGCAACCGACACCAGCGCCCGCCAGTAAGGCTGGGCAAGACGAACAGGGAAAAGGCAACACCGGCAAGTGCGGTATCGGATCAAACCCTCATCACCAAGGAATCCATCATGCCAAACCTTCTCAAGGTCACCCTCGACAACAGCACGAGCCCGCCAAGTCTCGACATCGATCAGAAAGACAACGCGAACCACGTCAGCCGAGGCCCCAACGCGCAGACCATCACCTGGCAGCTGAGCGGCAATGCGGCGTCGGGGTCGTTCAATGCGCAAGACGCGGCCGAGCCGGGTTTCGCCTGGGTCGACCCGGCGCCACCGGCGGGCATCTTCGGCTCCCCGACGCTCAGCTCGAACGGCAACGAAATAACCATGAGCGACCTCAACAACAGCGCCAGCACGACAGGAACCTGGATCTACCAGCTGAGCGCCACGATCGGCGGCACGGTCTATCAGTCGAAGAAGACCTCCATCACGGGGCAGACCACGAATCCGACGATCAAGAATACCTAGCGTCTGCATCCATCGGTTCCAACACTCTGGAGACCATCATGTCCAAGACCACCAGCAAGGAAAATCAGAACACCCCGGCAGTGCCTCCGCCCGCCGACAACGAGACGGACGCTGCAGCCAGCGAACCCGTTGCCGAATCCGGGCTGACAGGAACGCCAACGCCGGACCAAGCCACCAACCCGATGATAAAAAACACGTAGGCGCGTTGGCGCCGATACCACGCCAGGCGTCCAGCAGCTCATGCAGCTTCGCGAGAAGGCAGCCGCATGGCTTCCTGCGAAACATGGGCCGGCGAAGCTGCGTGTGACCTGTCCATCGTGACCATTCATCGCCAGGAAGCCACATGACTCCACTGGTCATCGGCGTCACCAGCCATCGCAACATCCCCGCCGACGAAATCGAGCCGATCCGGCAACGCGTGCGGGATTTCCTGGCGCAGCTCCGGCACGATTTTCCCGGGCTGCCGCTGGTGGTGGTGTCCGCGCTGGCCGAGGGCGGCGACCAGCTGGTGGCGCAGGAGGCGCTCGCCGCCGGCGCAAGGCTGGTCGCGCCGCTGCCGCTGCCGCCGGACCTGTACGTCGAGGACTTCTCCAGTGCGGCCGTGCGTGCCGACTTTCACCGCTTGTGCAGCCAGGCCGAGATCGTGCCGCTACCGCCGCCGAAGGGGCAGTCGTTGCTTGATCTCGGCACGCCGGGCCTCGCGCGCGATCGCCAGTACGCCAAGGCCGGCGTGTATATCGCCAGTCACTGCCACATCCTGCTGGCGATCTGGGACGGCAAGGTATCGGGCCGGCTCGGCGGCACCGCGCAGATCGTCAACTACCACCTGAACGGCACCATGCCCGGCCTGATCGACCGGCGGCAGGATACGCGCCACGTGCTGGGCGGCGGCGACGAGAGCCTGCTCTACCACATCGTCTGTTCGCGCGACGGGGCCGATGGCGCGCCGGCCGCCGGGTTGCTGCCGTTGCAGAGGGTGTGGCGCACGGCCGATACGGTTTCAGCTGCCGACAGCCTGCCGGCGGATTTCCGGCTGATGTTCGCGCGCATGGTCGAGTTCAACGGCGAGTGCGACACGTATGCGGGCGAGATCGCGGCATCGGTGCGGCAGGCCGACGCGGCGGGTGACGCGGCAGACATCGACAGCCTGTTCCACGCCGCCGACTGGCTGGCGCTGCATTTCCAGCGGCGCGTGCTGCTGGCGATGCGCCTGACCTACACGCTGGCGGCGCTGATGGGCATCGCCTTCACGTTCTACGCCCATCTGCCCGCGCAGGACTTCCTGATCTACCTGTTCCTGCTGCTGTTCGCCAGCGGCGGCGCGGTGGCGATGCTGGCCCGGCGCCGCGGCTGGCATCGCAAGTACCTGGACTACCGCGCGCTGGCGGAGGGTTTGCGGATCCAGTCGTACTGGCAGCGGGCGAACATCTCGGCGAACGCCGACCACGAGTTCGCCCACGACAACTTCCTGCAGAGGCAGAACATCGAGCTGGGCTGGATCCGCAACGTCATGCGTGCCGCCGGCCTCCATGCGGCGACCCGGCCGGCGCAGCCGTCGCCCGCGGCACTGACGCAGGTCATTGCGGAGTGGGTCGGCGAGTCCGGCAAGTCCGGCCAGCTTCATTACTACGAGCGCAAGACCGCCGAGCGCACCGGACTGCACCATGTCACCGAGGTGGTCGGCTCGCTCAGCCTGTGGGGCGGCGTCGCGATCAGCGTGTTCCTGGCGGTGTTCGTGCACCGGCTGTCGCACGACACCAAGACCGTCCTGGTGCTGATCATGGCGGTGCTGTCGATCATCGCCGCCGTGCGCGAGGCTTACGCCTACCGCAAGGCCGACAAGGAATTGATCAGACAGTACCGCTTCATGCAGCGCATCTTCGCCAGCGCGCGCGCGGCACTGGACCGCACGCACGATCCCGTGCTGCAGCGGCAGATCCTGCTTTCGCTCGGCGACGCGGCACTGACCGAACACGCCGAATGGACGCTGATGCAGCGCGAACGCCAGGTGGAGCACAGCAAGCTCTGATCGGTTCGGCTGGCCGGAGCCGTGCCGATCTTTCAATAAGCCGTGCCCGGTTGGTGTGGCGCCGCGGTCTTCGCCACGCGCCGCCATGCGCGCAGGCCGAGCACCGCCAGCAGCACGAAGCCGGCGTACAGCACCGAGGTGATCAGCAGGTGCTTGTAGACGTACTCGCCCACGTAGATCACGTCTACCGCGATCCACAGCCACCACGAAGCGACGTGCCGCTTCGCCTGCCACCACTGCGCGACCAGACTGAAGGCGGTCAGCGCCGCGTCCAGCCAGGGCAGCGCGGCGTCGGTGCGGTAGTGCATGAACGCGCCCAGCGCCAGCGCGCCGAGGCCGCCGATGGCCAGGTGCGCGACGGCCTGCCGCCGCGGCAGGGCGGCCACTTCCACACGACCGTCCCCGCCCATGTGCTGCAGCCAGCGCCACCAGCCGTAGCCGATCAGCAGCGCGAAGGCCAGCTGCAGCAGCGCATCGGAGTACAGCTTGGCGTGGACGAACACCCACGCGTAGACCAGCACCGAGACCAGTCCCACCGGCCAGCACCACGGGCGGCGGCGGGTGGTGAGCCAGACGGCCCAGGCGCTGACCAGTGCGGCGGCGAGTTCGATCCGTACCATGCGCCGGCGCTCAGAATGCCACGGTCAGCGAGAGCCGGGCCAGCCGCGGCGCACCCGGGAACAGGTAGCGGTCGCCGCCGGTGCTGCCGGTATCGCGCCAGTAGAAGCGGTCGAACACGTTGTCGACGTTCAGCCGCCAGGTCAGCGAGTGGTCGCGCCACCGGCTCTCGTAGCGCAGTCCGGCGTCGAACACGTGGTAGGCCTGCACCTTGACCGTGCCCTCGGGCGTGGCGGGATTGCTGCCGGCGTAGCGCCAGCCGCCGAGCAGGCTCAGCTGCGGGGCGAACGGCAGGCGGTAATCCAGATAGACGGCCGAACGCAGACGCGGCACGTTGATGACCTGGTGGCCTTCGTAGGCGGGCGTGCCGGTGTCCTGCGTGCGGGCACGGATCAGGTTGATGCTGGCAGTAAGGCGCAGGTCGTCGCTGATGCGGCCGGCGGCGCCGAGCTCCAGCCCGCTGTGCACCTCGCTGCCGCGCTGCACGAAGGTGAAGCCTTCAGGGGTGCTGTCCGGTTGCGCGAACTGGTAGGCCTGACGGATGCGGTACAGCGCGGCATTGAGGCTGAGCGCGTCGCTCCAGTCGTACTTCACGCCGGCCTCAAGCTGGCGCGACAGCATCGGCGCCAGCGTGGTGCCGCCGTTGGAGGTCCAGTACGGCGCCTGCGCGCCCAGCGACAGGCCCTTGCTGTAGCTGAGGTAGGTGGTCAGCGGCGCGATCGGCTGCCACATCAGCGCCGTCTGCGGCAGGAACTTGCTCAGCCGGGTGTCGCGCTGGAGCAGCCCGCTGCCGTCGTAATCGCGTTCGTGCAGGCGCACGAAGCGGCCGCCGCCGAGCAGCTGCCAGTGCTCGCCCAGGTGCAGGCGGTCCAGCGCGAACAGCGAATGCTGCCAACTGGTCAGCGTGCGCGCGGACGGCCCCGGCTGGCTCGGCGAGGGGGCGAAATAGGGCGGGTTGGCCTCGTCGATGTTGGCCGTGCCCACGTAGTCGTAGACATACGGCCGCTGATCGAGGGTGCGGCGGAACGCGCTGGCGCCAAGGCTGATCTCGTGGCCGATGGCGCCGGTGTCGACGCTGCCCTTGAGCACGGCGCGCACCTCGTCGTTGACGCGGGTGTCGCCGGGGCTGCGGAAATCGTAGACGTCGTAGTCGCCGTTCGGCGCGAAGAAATAGCCCGGCGTGGCGCCGCTGGCGCAGGCCGGCGCATAGAAGCAGCCGTAGGCGAAGGCGACGTTGTCGTTGATCCGGCTGCGGCTGTGGCCGGCCGAGAGCTGCACGCTCCAGGCGTCGCCGAAGCGATGGTCGAGGCGCGCGGTGCTGTTGCTGGCCGCGATGCCCACTGGCTGCTGCCACGGCTGGAAGCCGAGCATGCGTGTGCGGCTGGGGTGGGGCGGCAGGGCCGTGCCGCCCAGCAGCTGGTAGCCGGAGACCGAGCGCTGGCCGCTGGTCTGGTAGTCGGTGTCAAGCTGCAGTGTGGTGTCCGCGCTGATCTTCCAGTCCGCCGCCAGCGAGAGGAAGTTGCGCCGGCCGTCGGCGTGCTCGACCCAGGAATGCATGTCCTCGTGCGCGGCGTTCACCCGCACGCCGAAGGCGGGCGACAGCCAGCCGCCGACGTCCACCGCGACGTAGCGCGAGCCGTGCGAGTCGGTGCCGACGGTGGCGCTGCGCACGTCGGCGGGGCGTTTGCTGACGTAGTTGACCAGGCCGCCCGGCGCGACCACGCCGGCTTCGAGTCCGCCCAGGCCCTTGAGGATCTCCACCCGCTGCTTGTCCTCCAGCGGGGTCAGCTGCTCGCCGCTGATGGTCATGTCGTTGAGCCGGTAGCCGGTGGCCAGATCCAGCGTGAAGCCGCGGATGGCGAGGTCCTGGTAGTAGCCGACCGGCGCGTAGTTGTCGCCGAGCGCCGCGTCGGAACGGGCCAGCTCGCTCAGCGTGCGCGGCTGGCGGTCGTCGATCTGGTCGCGGGTGATCACGCTGATCGCGGCCGGCGTGTCGTGCAGCGGCGCGCTGCCGAAGCTGCCAAAGGTGTCGATCTGCGAGCTGTCGGCGCGGTAGCCCTTGGCGCGGTCGGCTTCCACGCGGACGGGCGCCAGCTGCGTCGCTTGCGGCTTGTCGGCGCTGTCGTTGGCGTGGGCGGGCGCGACCGCCGCGAGCAGGGCGAGCAGCAGGGGAGTGCGGGAAAGTGGCATGGTCATCGTCGTCGTCGGTGGGTACGGACGAAGCGACGGCGACCCGGCTGTCGCGAGGACATGCCGGATCTGCAAGCTCCCTACGCCGGTACTAACCGGGTCAGGTTCCAAGGGACTCTCTCAGCCCGGCTACGCCGGGCACCCCCGCTTCAAGAAGCGCCTATTGAACCACGATTCGCCGCAGCATGCTCAGCCGGCGGCGCGGATGGCCTGCAGCAGGGCTTGCCCGGCCGACGTGTGGAACCACGCCGCGTGGCCGCGCAGGAAGGTGTCGTAGGCCACGTCGGCGTTCGCGCGCGAGTGCGTGATGGCGTGGAAGTACTCCACCTCGGACAAGGCGAAATCCACATGCACCAGCGGCAGCAGGTCGGCCAGCAGGTGCAGTTCGGCCGCGCCCAGCGGGCGTTGCCGGCGATAGCCCTCGATCAGCGCACGGGCGATGTCGGGATGGGCGGCATCAAGGCCGCTGTCGAGCGCGAGCCAGGCGATCGCGTTGCGCTCGATCGCGGTGGCGAGGTCGAACAGCGCGACGTTGGCGGCGGCGAGGCCGAAATCGAGCACGGCGCTGATCCGCGCGTCGCTGCCGCCGTCACTCCAGCACAGGTTGGAGACGTGCCAGTCGCCGTGCGTCCACAGTGGCGCCTGCTGCGCCAGTCGTGGCTGGGCGGCGGCGTGCCACGGAGCGAGCAGTTCGGCGAAGTCGCGCGGCCAGTCGCGATCGCGCAGGTAGTCGGCCAGGCCCGCGCGCTGCGGCAGCTGCGCGCGCAGCGCGGCGACGGGATCGGGCGCGGCGATCAGCTCGCTGCGCGCGACCAGGATGTGGGTGTCGCGCTGGGGCGCGCGGTAGTCCGCGGCGGCGTCGTGCAACGTGGCCAGCATGCGGCCGGCGGTGTGGGCATGGTCGAGATCCGGCAGCGGTTCCCACGAGATCGCTTCGCGGTACAGGTCGATGCCGGCGGCCTGTTCGTGCACCTCGTAAACCCAGTCGCCGGATGCCACCGCGGTTTGTCCGTGCGCATCGCGCAACACCGCCGGGAGCGGCATGCCACGGTCGCGCAGGTGTGCGATGAAGCGATGCTCCTCGGCGAGCGTGGCGGCCGAGCGCACGCGGCGGTGATGGCGCTTGACGAAGACGGTGGCGTGCGCCGTCTCGACCAGGCACGCCGCGGACAGCGGGCGTGGGCTGTGCCAGGCGATACCGGTCGGCGCGCCGAGTGGCGGGTAGCTGCGCAGCAGTGCCTCGACCTCGACGATGGCCAGTGGCGGCCAGTCCGGCGGCGTGTTGTCGCCGGCCAGCCCGTGGGCAAGGTGGAGCGGGTCGTTCATGGAATGGCGGGGCGTCCGCAGGCAGGGCAGGCCGTGGATTATCCCCGAAAGGAGCAGGCCTCGCGTCCAGCCGCCGCCGGCATGCGAGATGCCGTCCCTATAATGGCCGACTTTCCCCGCGGTGCCCCGTTCCATGAGCGCGATGTTGCTGCTGTTCGTCTGCCTGATCCTCGGTGCCCTGGTGGCGCGTTATGCGAAATCACCGGCGGGGATCGTGCCGGGCATCAACTGGTGGGTGCTCAACGTGGCGCTGCCGGCGCTGGTGCTGGAACTGATCCCGAAGCTGAAGTTCGATCCGCAGCTGTGGTTTCCGGTGGCGGCGATGTGGCTCACCTTCGGCGGCGCGTGGCTGCTGTTCGGCCTGCTCGGGCCGCGGCTGGGCTGGTCGCGGCAGCGCACGGGGGCGTTGATCCTGGTCTGCGGGCTGGGCAATACGGCGTACATGGGCTATCCGATGATCGAGGCCTTGCACGGCAAGGCGGGCCTGGCGCTGGCGGTGGTGGCCGATCAGATCGGGGCGTTTCCGGTGCTGGCCTCGGCCGGCATCGTGGTGGCTTCGGTCTATTCGGGGCGCACGCTGCAGCTACGCCTGATCGTCCGGCGCATCGTCACGTTTCCGGCGTTCATCGCGCTAGTGGTGGGCATCGTCGCCGGCTTGTGCGGTGGCTGGCCCGCGCTGCTGGATGGCGTGTTCGCGCCGATCGGCGCCACGCTGACGCCGCTGGCGCTGTTCTCGGTCGGCCTGCAGTTCAAGTTCCATCCGGGCCAGCGGCAACTCGGCGCAGCGGGCTGGGGGCTGGGCTGGAAGCTGCTGCTGGCGCCGCTGCTGTGCTGGGCGCTGGGCACCGCCACCGGTGTCGACGGGCTGGTGCTGACCGTCGGCGTGCTGCAGGCGGCGATGGCGCCGATGGTATCGGCGACGATCCTGGCCGACGAGTACGGCCTGGAGCCGGCGCTGGCCAATACCGTGCTGGGTGCCGGCATCGTGCTGTCGTTGCTTACCGTCCCGCTGGGCAACTGGCTGCTGGGCGGCTAGGAACCCTTGCACCGGGCACCCGCTGCACCGAGACTAGCGCAGTCTCATGGGCGGGGGGAGCTCGTGTCATGGCAGGTTTCGAACTGATCAAGCGCATGTTCGGCGATCACGGCGAGCGCCGCGCGGCGCCGCGCAGCGGCGAGCCGAAGGAAGCCTGCATCCTGGTGGTGGACGACTCGCCGACCATCCGCGCGGTACTCGGCAAGATGCTGGCGCAGAACCGTCACGTGGTGCTGAAGGCGGCCGATGGCGAAAGCGCGCTGGAGATCGCGCGCACCGAACGCCCCGACCTGGTCTTCCTCGACATCGTGATGCCCGGCATGAGCGGCTTCGCGGTCCTGCGCGCCTTGCGCCACGACCTGCTGACCCGCGACATTCCGATCGTGATGATCAGCGGCAACCTGCAGGCGACCGAGCAGTTCTACGTGCAGCGTTTCGGCGCCGACGATTTCATGAAGAAGCCGTTCGGCCGCAGCGAAGTATTCGCGCGCATCGACAACCTCACGCGCAGCGGGCGCCTGGTGGTGCGCCAGCGGGCGGAGACGGAAAGGATCCCGGCCGAGCCCGAACCCAGCGCGGCCGAGCACGCCGCCATTCCGGACATCGCGATGCCGGACCCGCACGACATGGTGATGCCACCTGCCGGGCAGGACTGAACGGCGCGCGATCGCGCGATAATCCGCGCGATGAGCCAAGTTTCCGCCCCTCCGACGAATGGCGTGCGCGTCGACGTGTGGCTGTGGGCCGCGCGCTTCTTCAAGACCCGCAGTCTCGCCAGGCAGGCGATCGACGGCGGCCGCATCGACGTCAACGGCGCCGGCTGCAAGCCGGCGAAGACCCTGCACGCCGGCGACCGGCTGAGGATCAGCCGCGGCGAGGAGCGGCTGGAGGTCGGCGTGCTGGCGCTGTCCGAGCGGCGTGGCCCGGCCAGCGTGGCGCAGGCGCTGTACGCTGAGACCGAAGCCAGTCGCGTCGCACGGGAGGCGGTGCGCGAGCAGCACCGCCTGGTCGGTGCAAGCGGTCCGCCGAAGCGCCCGGACAAGCAGGCGCGGCGCGAATTGCGACGGCTCAGAGACAGGCGCTGAGCAGTGCATCGCAGAATGTCGGCCGGATCTGCGGGAATATGCATGCCAATCCAAAGGGTTGGCGCCGCCGACCGACAAGCCCGGGGGCTCGCATGGACGGACATGCACTGATGAATGGCTTCGGTTTCTTCAAGCGCCTGCTGGGTAGCCAGGCGGCTGCCGAACATTGCGTGGAGCCGCAGGCCGCGCTGGGCGCGCGCATGCTGGTGGTGGACGACTCGCCCACGATCTGCGCCGTGCTCGGCAAGATGCTGCGTCAGGACGGCTACGCCGTGCTCAAGGCCACCGACGGCAAGGAGGCGATCGAGCTGGCCCGCAGCGAACGGCCGGCGCTGATCTTCCTGGACATCGTGATGCCGGGGATGAACGGGTTCGCGGTGCTGCGCGCGCTGCGCCACGACCCGCTGACCCGCGACATCCCGATCGTGATGATCAGCGGCAACCCGCAGGCGACCGAGCAGTTCTACGTGCAACGCTTCGGCGCCGACGACTTCATGCAGAAGCCCTTCGACCGCGACGAGGTCTACCTGCGTATCGGCCAGCTAGTAGGCTCCGGACGTCTGGACGGCCGGCTGCCTTCGGCGCCGGTACCCGTCGAGGCGCTGCCGGCGCTGGCCGCGGAACTGTCGGCCGACGAGCTGGCCGACATTCCCGACATCGCAATGCCCGATGCCGAGGTCGCGCCACCCCTGGCCGGCGTGGCCCCGCTGCAGGTGGTTCACGGCATCGGCTGAGCGCCTGCCTCAGAGCGTCATGCCCAGCGCCCTGGCCACGCCCGCCGCGTAGGCCGGATCGGCCTTGGCGAAATGGCCGAGTTGGCGACGGATGATGTTCTCCGGCACGCCCTGCATCGCCGCAGCGATGTTGTCGAACAGCTGCTGTTGCTGCTGCTCGCTCATCAGGCGGAACAGGTCGCCGGGTTGCCGGTAATCGTCGTTGCCGGCGCGGTGGTCGTAGCGATCGGCGTCGCCGGAGATCCGCAGCGGCGGCTCCTTCACCGACGGATCCTCGACCGGGCCGCCGAACGAGTTCGGCTCGTAGTTCACGCTGCCGCCGCCGTTGTCGCCATGGCGCATCGACCCGTCGCGGGCGTAGTTGTGCACCGAGCAGCGCGGCTGGTTCACCGGCAGCTGGTCGTGGTTCGCGCCGAGCCGGTAGCGCGCCGCATCGGCGTAGGAGAACAGGCGGAACTGCAGCACCTTGTCCGGCGAGAAGCCGATGCCGGGCACCACGTTGGCCGGCGAGAAGCTGGACTGCTCGACCTGGGCGAAGTAGTTGTCCGGGTTGCGGTTCAATTCCATCACGCCGACCTCGATCAGCGGATAGTCCTTGTGCGGCCACACCTTGGTCAGGTCGAACGGGTTGTACCAGGTATTCTCCGCATCGGCCTCGGGCATGATCTGCACGTACAGCGTCCACTGCGGGAAATCCTTGCGCTCGATCGCCTCGTACAGGTCGCGCTGGTGCGATTCGCGGTCGTTGCCGATCAGCGTCGCCGCTTCGGCATGGGTGAGGTTCTTGATGCCTTGCCGGGTCTTGAAATGGAACTTCACCCAGTAGCGCTCGCCGGCCTCGTTCCAGAAACTGTAAGTGTGGCTGCCGAAGCCGTGCATGTGGCGCAGCGTGGCCGGGATGCCGCGGTCGCTCATCAGCGTGGTGACCTGGTGCAGCGACTCGGGCGACAGCGACCAGTAGTCCCACATCGCGGTGGGGCTGCGCAGGTTGGTGCGCGGGTCGCGCTTCTGCGTGTGGATGAAGTCGGGGAACTTGTACGGGTCGCGGATGAAGAACACCGGCGTGTTGTTGCCGACCAGGTCCCAGTTGCCTTCTTCCGTGTAGAACTTCAGCGCGAAGCCGCGCACGTCGCGCTCGGCGTCGGCCGCGCCGCGCTCGCCGGCCACGGTGGAGAAGCGCGCCAGCATCGGCGTCTGCGCACCCGGTTTGAATACCTTGGCGCGGGTGTACTTCGTGATGTCGTGGGTGATCGTCAGCGTGCCGAACGCGGCCGAGGCCTTGGCATGGACCACGCGCTCGGGGATGCGCTCGCGGTTGAAGTGCGCGTGTTTCTCGAACAGCGCCACGTCCTGCACCAGCAGCGGGCCGCGCGAGCCGGCGGTGAGGCTGTTCTGGTTGTCGGCCAGCGGTGCACCGGCATCGGTGGTCAGCATCTTGCGGTCCTGGCTCATGGTGGGCTCCTGGAGGGACTTGGGTGTTCGGCCAAACTACGCAGGCATGACGATCAATGGAATTCGAATGTTCCGATGTGGGCGATAGTCCATGGCTATGGATGGGTGGCTGCTGCCTCACTTGGCAGGCCAGCATCGCCGAGGAGGCGTGAGCGCAAGGTGGTGGCCGGCGGCGTTGCACGCCGGCGGAGTCAGCTCGATCGTTTCAGGCGGTACAGCACTTCCAGCGCTTCGCGCGGGCTCAGCGCATCCGGGTCGATCGCTTCCAGCATCCGTTCGGCGGCGGAAGGTTGCGCAGGGGCGAACAGGCCCAGTTGTGGCGAGGACTCGGCGGTCGGCGCGTACGCGCCGGCGTGCTGGTGCATGCCGCGCTCGAGTTCGGCCAGGGTGCGTTTCGCGTCGGCGATCACCGATTTCGGCAGGCCGGCCAGTGCAGCCACCTGCAGGCCGAAGCTGCGGTTCGCCGGGCCTTCCTTCACCGCGTGCATGAACACAAGCTGCTCGCCCTGCTTCTTGTCGTGATATTCCACGGCGTCCAGATGCACGTTGGCGATCGCCGCGAACTCGTTGGCCAGTTCGGTGAGCTCGAAGTAGTGGGTGGCAAACAGCGTGTAGGCACGGCTGTGGCGCGCCAGATGCACGGCGGCGGCGCGGGCCAGCGACAGGCCGTCGTAGGTGCTGGTGCCACGGCCGACCTCGTCCATCAGCACCAGGCTGTCGGCGGTGGCGTTGTGCAGGATGTTGGCCGTCTCGCTCATTTCCACCATGAAGGTGGACTGGCCGCGCGAGAGGTCGTCGCCGGCGCCGATGCGGGTGAAGATGCGGTCGATCGGGCCGATCACCGCGCGCGACGCCGGTACGTAGCTGCCGATGTGCGCGAGCAGCACGATCAGCGCGTTCTGGCGCATGTAGGTGGACTTGCCGCCCATGTTCGGGCCGGTGATCACCAGCATGCGGCGGGTGTCGTCGAGCTTCAGGTCGTTCGGCTCGAACGGCTCGTCACGGACTTTCTCGACCACTGGATGACGGCCGCGCTCGATCGCGATGCCGGGCTCGTCGGTGAGTTGCGGGGCGTTCCAGTCGAGCGCCTCGGCGCGCTCGGCCAGGGTGGCCAGCACGTCCAGCTCGGCCATCGCGGCGGCGGCGGCCTTCAGTGGTTCGAGTTTCTCGGTCAGCGTGTCCAGCAGCGCCTCATACAGCGCGCGCTCGCGCATCAGCGAGCGCTCCTTCGCCGACAGCACCTTGTCCTCGAACGCCTTCAGTTCCTCGGTAATGTAGCGCTCGGCGTTCTTCGTGGTCTGCCGGCGCGTGTAATGCGTGGGCGCCTTGTCCGATTGCGCCTTGGTGATCTCGATGTAGTAGCCGTGCACGCGGTTGTAGCCGACCTTCAGCGTGGTGATGCCGCTGGCGGCCTTCTCGCGTTCCTCCAGCTCGACCAGGTACTGGTCGGCGTGGGTGGACAGGCGGCGCAATTCGTCGAGTTCGGCATCGTAGCCGTCGGCGACCACGCCGCCGTCGCGCTGCAGCACCGGCGGCTGTTCGACCACGGCACGGGCGAGCAAGGCCGCCGTATCCGCGTGGTTGCCGATGCGTTCGACCAGTGCGTGCAGCAATGGGCCGAGGCTTTCTTGAAGAGTGCGGCCATGGATGGCCGCTTTTTGATTTCCGCGATCAGGGATGATCGCACTGGCAACTCCCGCTTCTTGATTTTCGCGATCAGGGACGAGCGCACGAGTGAGCTCAGGGGCGGCCAGCAGGCCGTCCCTGAGCGTAGACAGGTCGCGCGGCCGCGCCGAGCGCAGCGCGACGCGGGCGAGAATGCGCTCCAGGTCGCCGATGCCGCGCAGCGTTTCGCGCAGCATCTCGCCGCGGCGGCTGTCGATCAGCATGCCGATCGCCTGGTGGCGCTGGCGCAGCACCTCGCGCGAGCGCAGTGGCCGGGTCAGCCAGCGCCGCAACGCTCGCGCGCCCATCGGCGTCACCGTCTCGTCGAGCACGCCGAGCAGGGTATGTTCGGTGCGGCCGCTGGGGTGGGTGTCCAGTTCCAGGTTGCGGCGGGTGGCCGCGTCCAGCGCGATCGTCTCGCTGGCGCTTTCCACCGCCATGCCGGTGAGGTGCGGCAGCGCGCTTTTCTGGGTTTCCTCGACGTAGCCGAGCAGGCAACCGGCGGCAGCGACCGCCAGCGGCAGCTTGTCCACGCCGAAGCCGCCGAGGTCGCGGGTGCCGAAGAAGCGGTTCAACCCGCGTTTTGCGGCATCGCCGTCGAAGTGCCACGGCGGGCGCTTGCGCAGGCCGGGCAGGGCACTGACCAGTTTCGGCCACGCCACGTCCTCGCCGACCAGGGTCTCGGCCGGCTGCAGCCGCGCCAGCTCGGCGGCCAGCGCCTCGGCGTTGGGCACTTCGCTGAGCAGGAAACGGCCGCTGGACAGGTCGACCCAGGCCAGCCCGTAGGCGCCGTGCGCACCGGTGGCGATCGCCAGCAGCAGGTTGTCGCGGCGTTCCTCCAGCAGCGCGGCGTCGGTCACCGTGCCGGGCGTGACCACGCGCACCACCTTGCGCTCGACGATGCCCTTGGCCAGCGCCGGGTCGCCCATCTGTTCGCAGATCGCCACCGATTCGCCGAGGCGCACCAGCCGCGCCAGATAATTTTCCGCCGCGTGATACGGCACCCCGGCCATCGGGATTGGCGCGCCGCCCGACTGCCCGCGCTGGGTCAGCGTGATGTCGAGCAGCCGCGCTGCCTTGCGCGCGTCGTCGTAGAACAGCTCGTAGAAATCGCCCATGCGGAAGAACAGCAGCACGTCCGGGTGCGCGGCCTTGGCCGACAGGTACTGCCTCATGGCGGGAGAGTGGGTGGCTAACCGATCAGCGTGCGCCTCTTTGTCATTTTTGTCAATCATTTCAAGATTTTGGCTCTTGCTATTTATGTACTGTTTTGGCGGATTTACATGCTAATAGCATGCTGGGGGCCTGATGGGGTGCGAAATGACGTCCAAGTACCGTCCAAGTCCTCGATTCAAAACCTACTAGACGTCCAAGTTCTTTCCTACGAGAAATCAATGAGATACCTTGAATCATCCGAATTTTCGGAATCGCGCTCAATCTGGGGACATTGAACCATGGAAAAGTTGGGCAACATGGGATGATCAGAGTGGTTGGCTCCGTGCACATCGGATTTCGATCGACCTGGCGGGGCGCTCCATCCCACCTGCCCACCATACGGCGCCACCGACGCGCCCAACCACCGCCCAACCCCGGCGCAAACAGCCATTAGCCCCGTGCGATATCCAAGCAGGGGATAAATCGGCATAGATTGGCGGCGTGAAGAACCCACGTCCTCAGTGTCTCAACACGGCCTGCGCGGCCCACCACGACCCGCTGCCGAACTCCTATCGGAAGAAAGGCTACCGGCGCCCCAAGCACACCCCTCGCGTCGCAGGTCATGCTCAGGTCGTGGTGGCTTGACGGTCTCGATTGACACGCACTGCGAACTCCGGTGACGGCTGCCCCTTCGATTTGGACCGTCGTCCGCGGACTCTGATATAGCGCTTGGGCGAGCTGGCTTCAGCCCTGATGTGGTCTACTGCATTGCGACGGCGCACGTAGTGCGCTGAACGGCGTCCGATTGCGTCAGGCCGGAGAGGCGTTGCATCGCTGCATCATCGGTGTTGATGACTGAAGCGTCCATGGCTTTTGCGAGGGTCCGCGCTTGGCTGCCATGCCCTTGATCGACCAGCACGCAGCCGCGCACCAGGGCGACTTTATCTTGAAGCGGAGTGCGCGTTTCGGTAGGTAGCGGTTTGATCTTAGCGTCGAAGACGTCCAGCAGATGCACGGCTTGGTTCCTGTCGCCCGTGATGCGTGCGATGTCTGCGTACTGCATACCAATCATTATTGTTTCCGGATCGGTACTACGCTCATGCGAGCTCATGCTGGTATAGGCTTTGGCGTAGAACGGAAGCGCTTTGTTGTTGAGGTTCTGGTTCAAATAGATCCAGCCTTGGTAATAGTCGAGATGATTGCTCATGGGGTTGTCCGTTCCCAACACGCGAGCGGAGTCGCGGCGCAGGGAGTCGAGATCACTCTGAGCATCGGCATAATGGTTTGCGGCTATTTCGGCACCAATCAGTGAGTCGCGCACATTCAGGTTCGCCGGATACGCATCGCCGTACTGAGTAGCGACCTGTTTGCGCAGGTTGTTCAGCGCGGTCACGGCCTCGTTGTGTCGACCGGCCAGACTGAGAGCTTGCCCAAGTTCCGCATCAACCTGAATCTTCATGCCCAATTCGGCCTTGGGTTGTCCGGGCAAGTGAAGCTTTTGAACTGCATCATGGGCCTTATTCAGCAGATGAATTGAGTGGGTATATTCGCCCGCCATCATTGCTCGCTCTGCGGCATAGTAATAAGTGCGTGTCTGTAGACCGGGTTCGGATAATTGACCATCGTCTGCCTGCTTGAGCAGCGGCGTTATCACAGCGTCAAATTCCTTCAATCGGCCGAGATAGAGCAGGCCCTGCGATTTCATGATGAGTGCTCGTGTTTTCTCAAACGCAAGCGTGGTGTCGTGTGGATGAGCATCAACCAGTGCGATGATTTTGTCGTTCTGATCGAGGGCATGTTTCCAATTACCTCGTGCTCCATCCACATTGATCAAGGTATTGCGTACGTCGATTTCAAGATCCGGATGTTGAACAAAACTTGAGTGGATCTTCGGTTCGGCTTGGTCCAATGCCTGTTGCAGAGTCAGGGTTTGACTACCGCTTTGCATGGGGTTGCTGGCACCGAGAATGTTGTGCACCAGGAATGCGTTGATGGCTGTGGCTTTGGCGTCCGCTTTTTGAGCCTTGGCCGCCTCGATCTTGGCCTCGTTGGTCGCGGCCAAGGCATGTTTCGTTTCTTGACGCGACCGATGTGCATAGAACAGCGAAACCGCCGTACCAGCGACCAGTACCAGCATGGCGGCGGCGATCCACGGCCGCCGGGCACGCGCCAGTGCGGCGCGTCGCTCGGCCACGGCAATGCGATCCCGCACGCTGGCTTCGAGCGCCGCCTTCTGCCGGCGTTGCTCCAGATGGCGGATGCCTTCAGCCAGCATCGCCACCGACTCCGGACGCCGCGCGGGATCTCCATTGGCCGCCGCCGCGATGTCGGCGCGCAGCAAGGGGTCGGGGATGTCGCTCTCCCATCCGGCGGCGAGTGGTCGGCGGAAGTCGCCCACAATGAGTTGGTACAAGGTGACGCCGAGTGCGTAGATGTCGCTCCTGATGGTGGGCACCTGTCCCGCCATGACTTCCGGTGCCAGGTACAGCGGAGTACCGGTGTCCGACGACAATGCCTGGGTCTGCGTGAGCCCCAGTCGGGTAATGCCCAGATTATCCAGCAGTCCTGGATCGAATACTCGGCTGCTGCCGAAGTCCGCCACGCGCAGGTGCCAATCGCTCGGCTCACCGTAGACCAACAGGTTGGCCGGCTTCAGATCCTTGTGCAACACGCCGACGCCATGCGCGGCCGCCACGGTGTTGGCAGCCTCCACGAAGAGCGCCAGGCGCGTTTCCAGCGGCAGGGCTTCGATCCCACTCCCGCCTTCTTGCCAAGTATCCAGGCTGACGCCGCCATATTCGAATTCAATGAAGTACGGTGCCTGCTCGAAATCCCAGTCGATGACATGGACGAGATCCGGGCGTTTGCCCAACGCCTGCTCCAGCAGCCGCCCAACCGTGACCTCGCGTTTGAGACCGGTCAGGCGAAACCCGTCCAGACTGAACTTGAAGACGCGGGTTTGTCCGGTCTTGGTATGCCGGGCCAGCCACACCTCGCCGTCGCCGCGGCGGGCCAGCGCTTGCTCCAGACGCCAGTTGCCCCGACGGGGAACAAGATCGCCCACCGACAGCCGGCTCGCCTCCGGCACATGCTCGACCACGCGGCGGCTGACCTTGGCGTCCAGGCGATAACCAACCTTGGGCAAGGTGAGTATGAGTTCCTGTTCTTCGTCCCGCAGCGCCTTGCGCAGCTTGCCGATGGCGTTGGTCAACACGGCCTCGACCACGATCCGGCCTTCCCACACCGTGGCCAGCAGTTCCTCCTTGGTCACTGCCTCGCCGGCGTGGCGCAGCAAGTACTGGAGTACATCGAGCGGCTTGCGCTCCAGCTCGACAACCACCCCCTCCATGCTCAGCTGCCAGCGCCCCTCGTCAAATTCCGTCTTGCCGAACGACCACCGGTAAAGCGACGGTGCTTCCGGAACCGCGTGACTCAATGTCATTCCCAACCCCTGTTTCGACAGCACCAACAAAAAACAATTTACAAATCAGCTAGATAAATTTCATTTGAACTTCGTTTGAAAGGCGTGAGGACGTCCGGCGAACAGTCCACGGACTATCGGCGCCACCAGAGACTGCTGGTGCCAACCGACCAAGAGGATTCCCCATGCGAGGAAAGATCATCCACTACAACGGCAACGATGGCAAAGGCCTGATCCTGGCTGGCGAACGCCAGTTCGCCTTCGACATCAGTCAGTGGCGCAGCGACAGCGCCCCCACCGTGAACCAGACCGTGGAGCTTGGGATAGGGGGTGACCAACTTCAGTCCGTGACGCGCGTTACCGATGACGTACTGCTGAAAGAGAAGGCCAGCGTGCTGGCTGGCAAACTGGGCAGCGCGGGTGGCGCAGCCCTGCAGTCGTTGAAGGAAGGCACCCCTGCGGTAGGAGCCAGCGCTTGGCTGACCCGACTGGGCAAACCACTGTTGATCGCACAGGGTCTGTTCGCCATCGGTGCGCTGTTCCTGTCGTATCTGGAAATCAAACTCCCAGGCACAGGCATTAGCAGGGGCTTTTCGCTGACCAGTCTGGCCGGGGCAACTGAAAGCCTGGGTGGGTCAGCCGGCAGCAGCTTCTGGCCCTGGCTGGGCATCCTGTCGATCGGGTTGCCGCTGTTCTGGCGCAACCGCTGGGCCTGGCTGGCGCTGCTGCTGCCACTACTGGCCACGCTCAAGCCGTTGTTCGACATCCGTAGCGCGATAAGCCAGGCCGGCAGCGCGGGGGGCAGCTTGTTGGGCAGCGGCTATGCCCAACAGATGAGCGACCAGATCAGCAACATGCTCAGCCCCGGTGCCGGAGCGGTGCTGTGCCTGCTGGCCGCACTGTTTATCGCCGCCATCGGCCTCAAGCGCGCGCTGTTGTCACCGGCGGGCTAAAGCCCCTGGCGAATGAGAATGAGCGGATCAATTTTGGCCCGAATGGCCAGATCGTTTTTACCATGCTAATGAGGATGGCAATGAACAAGACAACGATCCAAAGCACAGCCCTCGTGGCCGCCATGTTTGTGCTGGCTGCATGTTCGGGCAAGCAGAATGACAGCGCAGCACCGGCCACCAAACCCGCCGTCAGCGATTTGCTGTCACCCGCGGTGCTCCAGAAGGCGGCGGCTCAGGCCAAGCAGAACAGCTTGCCCAAACCGGACTACATCACTCCGGACAGCGCCTACGTGGAAATCACCAAGGGCAACCAGCTGATGTTCCTGTATGCGGCGTTCTCCGGGTTGCCACCCGATTACGACAAAATGGCCAGTGCATTCTCGAGTGAATTCCGCAATACATCGGATGAATTCAAGAAACACGACCTGATGGCGGCCATCAAACCGAAGCTGGATGCCGAAATTGCCAACGCGAAAGCACATCCTTACGTTCTGCTGACCGACGACAACCCCGGCCTGTCCCATTACGACTTCGACAAGAAATCGTTCCAGATAGGCACGGCGGAGTTTCAAAGCGGAGGGTATTTCAGATATTACGACAACGGCAACTATGTCATCACACTGACCAACGGCGAAGCGTTCCAGCAATTGCCCGTTGCAGACGAAGCAAAAGCCAAGACCATTGAATCACTGGTCAGCAAATACCAGTCGATCCACATGAAGATCTTTGCTTTCGTCCAGTCGACGGACGACAGCGGTACGCCAACCGTCCAAGCCACGATCACCAAAATCCAACTTCTCGATTCGCACGGGCAAGTGCTGCTCGAAGTGGCGGGAAAGTAGGGCGAGAGAGTGGTGTGGATGCGCGCAGGCGCGTACACGTTCAGTGGGATCAAACGTATCGGCGATAGCCGATTCATCAAGGGGAATACCATGAAAACCAAGGGCATGATATTGGCCGTCGCCGTGGCGATGCTTGCGGGCTGCTCCAACGCGCCGCCGAGCAACATCGAGATAGGACAAGCGATCTATGAGCAGTATAGCTCTACGCTGACCAATCTCTCGTGCTCCGAGAATACTGATGGAACCAAAGTTTTGAGGAAGTTTTTGAGTATGCCAACAGAAGCGCAGTCACGTGAATACGGCATCAGTGGAATCAAAGCGTTTTTGGGTGGCGGCACTATAGATCAGATTTGGGTGATGACCTGTAGCGACGGTTACAACAAAGACGAATGGGGGTTTTTAGGTGTAGGCAGGGGATCCGACGGAAAGATACACGTATGGCAAGTGCCGCATGCCAAAGGGCGAGTTCAATTCTGAAGTGCACCACCCCAAGCGGTAGAGCGACACGGACGTGTGCACTTCGTAGTTGAATCCGCCAGGCCAAACCATCACAGGGAACAACACCATGAGCACCGCTTTTCAACTGCGGGTGGGGGTACTTGCCCTCGCTTTCACTCTCGCCGGAACCGCCACCGCACAAGATCAACCAGCTCACGCCGGCACCGCCGCCCAACCGTCCACTGGCAGCAAGATTGGCGGTTTCTTCAAGCAGTTCGGACACAGCGTAGGACGGGCAGCCACTCAGATCGGTGGGTCGACGATTCAGTCGATCACGCACACAAATGGCAGGATGCCCCTCTTTGGTAGCGGTGCCGCCAGCACTGCTGCCCGAGGTAATGATGGAATCCATGGAGATGAGCTGGACGGTGGCATGGGCTGGAATCACTTGGTCTTCGACCCGCCGGAGATCGACGGGTACACCCACATCCGCTGGGGCTCAAGCGCCCAGTCGCGCTACAACGTCCGGGGCACATCCGGGGAGGCTACCTGCGATCCCGAGTACATCGGGCTGGCCGTGACGGGCCGCACCATGCCCACCACGCCTAAATCGCTCACCTACTGCCTGGGGCAGGAGCAGATGCTGGATTCATCCGCGACCGAGGACACAGTGCGTAAGCGCATCGCCCAATTGGGAGCCACTCGCAAATATTATTATCGCGGACAAATAGTCGGAATGTTCTGGAACACGCCCGGTCAGCCTCGCCTGACGCCCACCGACCAGGACATCATCATCCAGCTGCTGGGAGGGACGGTGACGGGAATGGTGCAGGGTGACTTTGGACTGAGCTTCAACATTTTTGGTCCCCACTGGTCTTCGGGCGACATGAGGTCGGGACTCTACCCCCATTTACCCGCCCCGACACCTCCAAACGTGATTCCTGAAGCAGCTACTTACAAGCTGGTGGTTGACATTGATCACACCAAGGTCGCCCCTTACCAACTGACCTCGCTGAGTTACATCTTCTTTTCCGTTGGAACCCCGCGGCTACGCTTCAAAGATCGAACGGAAACGATTTACGACCTGCCGGTGCGTATCGACAAGATCGTGTTTGTGGGTGATGGATTCAAGTCAGAGTACGACGAGAAGGAACCCATGCCATGACGTGGATACGCGAAAGCAGAAATAAGGTGTGAAGACAGTGGCGGAGTGAACTTTAATTTGGTGCGGGTCATAGAAAATCGACCCAGGTTTTGGACTTGGATTCGGCTGTCTGACTTTCATCACCTAAACATACATAAAGGAGTGACGAGCCGTGGGATTCTTCATTTTGTTGATCGTGGTCGTGGTGATCATCGTAGTCGTGAAAAAGGGCAAGGGCTGGAGGGACTCCATGCCTGCGCCGCCGGGGTTCAACCCGACTTTCCAATACAAAAACATCATTGCCATCGACGTGAACCAAGAAGTGCTCATGGCCAAGGACGCGTTATCAGGCCGGGTCACTTATACGAAGAAGGCCGACATCCTGCGCTGGAACTCCGTGACTGGGGGCGGGGGTACGGATCAAGCTGCCTTGCAAATCCACGTACGCGACTTGCACAACCCTATGATCCACGTCAGCTTCGGCAGCTTCAGCCCTAAGCAGGGCGAAATTCAGAGGCAGTGGGCTTCCCGCTTGTCCACGTGGGTCAACAACTCCTGACCACCCAGCGTTGGGCGCGTCTCGTCCAAACCAGCCCTGTTCCCGGTGTGGTTGGGGCGGCTTGCAAGTGGACTCGGCCCTGCCTACTCGCCTCCGCTCCTTTCGCCGATGGCCTAACCAGGTGAGGCCATCGTTTCACGGGGCATACTGACAACATCGCCGTCCGTCGTTACTTCCAATCACCGCCCAATGACACCGGGGCCCAGCATGGCCGATCTTCTCTTTCTCGACACCGAGTGGAACAACGATGCCGTGCGTGAGCTGGTCAGCTTGGCCCTGGTCAACGCGGATGCCACCCAATGCTTCTACGCCGAGCGGGCTCCACGCCCCGGAGCGCCGTCATCCTTCGTCAGCAAGGTGGTCTATCCGCTCCTGGACGGTGGCGATGCAGCGCTTTCGGATGAGAGCTTCGGTGAGCAACTGCGGGTGTTCGTGGCATCCTTCGACCATCCACGCATTCACTTCGACGGGGCGATCGACAAGAGGCAGTTGGCGAGGGCGCTGACGGGGTTTGGTGCGTGGAGCGGTGAGGTGCCGGCGTGGGAGCCGGTGCTCGTCACACGCCAAGACGTCCTGGGTGAACTGGAGATCTATTTCGGCTGCAGACCCGAGAGGGCGGCGCGCCGACATCACGCCGCCGTGGACGCTGAGGCATTGCGCGCCGCTTACATCACGATATTTGGTTTGTGAGGTCTTTCCTCTCACGACCAGCGTGAAACCCGGGCTTGGGCGACGCCCAGGTTCTGATTAGCCCGAACTTGGCCCAGCGATCCACCAGCCAACCAACCTTTTCTGGTCAATTCGCACCGCACCGTGGGCCTTGTTCCCGGTGTGGTGGTACGCCATCAGCGCTCCAGCTGTTCTGGATTGCTTGCCCGTCTCAGGTGCAGGCGGCCACGTCGACCCCTAACGCGCCCGTGGACCACTTCACTCCGTTCTCGTCGCGACCAGCGCTGGTCGTCATCTCGGTCCGTTTGTCCGGGACCTTTTGGCTGGTTAATTCCAAGCACCCAGACTTGCTTGAGGAGTCGGCCAAGTGGTGGGCGCTATCCACGCGTTGAGAAGGTTCTGTCGCTGAACTGTGGGTGCATTCGGGCGTTGGCATTTAGACGGCTAAACGGAGTCGAGGTTTGGACGGCGTCCAACCCCGTTTCGGGGGTTGTACCCGGGTCAAAACACCGGTTTTTGACGTCCAAGTTCCGTCCAAGTGGGCTATCCGATGGGTCTGTGTGCCCCGGAACCCGCGCCCCGCTTGGGGTTGTTCACCATACGGACATTCTGCCTCATGAACGGGGTGTGCTTGGTGAGATCGTCTTGGCTCATGCAATGCAAGTCTTGGCGTGGTCGCGCGGAACGGGTAGAACGGTGCCTCTGCGCGTGGCGCACAGTTTCGTCCAAGTCCGGGAGTCTCGCATGGAGTCGTCGTCTGTTCCTACCGATGCCGAGTTGCTGGCACTGGCCGGCGAGGTGGCCAGCGAGGTGCAACGTTGTCGGCTGATGCTGGTGACGGCCGAATCCTGCAGCGGCGGCTGGATTGCCAAGACGCTGACCGACCTGCCGGGCAGCTCGGCCTGGTTCGACGCCGGCGTGGTGACCTACAGCTACGAGGCAAAGGAGGCGCTGCTCGGGGTCAACCCGCGTACGCTGGAGCACACCGGCGCGGTCAGCGAGGAAACCGTGCTGGAGATGGTATCCGGCGCGCTGGCGCGCTTCGGCGCCGGCGTGGCGGTGGCGGTCACCGGCATCGCCGGGCCGTCCGGCGGTACCCCGGACAAGCCGGTCGGCACGGTGTGGATCGGCTGGAAACGCCGCGGCGGCTACGGCCACGCACAACTGTTCCACTTTCCCGGCGACCGCGAGGCGGTGCGGCGGCAGACCGTGGCGGCGGCGCTCATCGGCTTGCGCAAAACGCTGACGGAGTGACGCGCAATCGCCCGCCAGACCGGCTTGACCGATGTGGGATACTGGCCCGGCCGCCGGCGATCCGACCTGATCGCAGCCCGTGAGATCCGATCCGGGCATCATGCCCCCCAATCACAGCCCAACCGGAACACAAGACGATGGATGACAACAAGCGCAAGGCGCTCACCTCCGCCCTCGGCCAGATCGAAAAGCAGTTCGGCAAGGGCGCGGTCATGCGCATGGGCGACCGCGTCAACGAGGCGATCGAGACGATCTCCACCGGCTCGCTGGGGCTGGACATCGCGCTCGGCGTCGGCGGCCTGCCGCGCGGCCGCGTGGTCGAGATCTACGGCCCGGAATCGTCCGGCAAGACCACCATGACGCTGCAGGCGATCGCCAGCTGCCAGCGCGCCGGCGGCACCGCCGCATTCATCGACGCCGAGCATGCGCTCGATCCCACTTACGCCGAAAAGCTCGGCGTCAAGGTCGACGACCTGCTGGTATCGCAGCCGGATACCGGCGAGCAGGCGCTGGAAATCGCCGACATGCTGGTGCGCTCGGGCGCGGTGGACATGGTGGTGGTCGACTCGGTGGCCGCGCTGACTCCGAAGGCCGAGATCGAGGGCGAGATGGGCGACTCCCACGTCGGCCTGCACGCCCGCCTGATGAGCCAGGCGCTGCGCAAGCTCACCGCCAACATCAAGAAATCCGGCTGCCTGGTGATCTTCATCAACCAGATCCGCATGAAGATCGGCGTGATGTTCGGCAGCCCCGAGACCACCACCGGCGGCAACGCGCTGAAGTTCTACGCCTCGGTGCGCCTGGACATCCGCCGCATCGGCGCGGTGAAGAAGGGCGAGGAGATCATCGGTTCGGAAACCCGCGTCAAGGTGGTCAAGAACAAGGTGGCGCCGCCGTTCCGCCAGTGCGAGTTCGAGATCCTGTACGGCGAGGGCACCTCGCGCGAGGGCGAGATCATCGAGCTGGGCGTGGCGCAGAACCTGATCGACAAGTCCGGCGCCTGGTACAGCTACAACGGCGACCGCATCGGCCAGGGCAAGGAGAACGTGCGCCAGTTCCTGCGCGACAACCCGGCGATCGCCAACGAGATCGACAAGCAGCTGCGCGAGCGCCTGCTGGTACCGGTCGGCAAGCCGGCCCCCGCCGCGCCGGAAGAGGCGCTCGAGGAAGTCTGAGCGGTGATCGTTGGTGTTCCCCAGCGGAAGACATGGCCCGGCTCGCCCGGGCCATGTCCGTTTGCGTGGCCATGAAGCGCCCGCCAGGCAAGGACGAACCGGCCAGGCCGAAGCGCAGCGCGTACGACAAGGCGCTGGGCCTGCTGGCGCGCCGCGAGCACTCGCGCAAGGAGCTGAAGACCAAGCTGCGCCAGGGCGGTTACGAGGGCGGCGAAGCGACCGACGCGCTGGAGCGGCTCGGCGAGCAGCACTACCAGGACGACGACCGCTTCGCCGAGGTGCTGCTGCGCAGCCGGATCGCCCAGGGTTACGGCCCGTTGCGTCTGCGTGTGGAGCTGAAAAGCCACGGCCTGGCCGACGCGCGTATCCGCGAGCTGCTGGACGCGGCCGAGGTCGACTGGGTCGCTTCGGCCGCCGCCCAGCTGCGTCGCCGCTACGGTGGCGCGGGTACGGCGGACCCCGCCGAGCGTACCCGGCGGGCGCAATTCCTCTTGCGCCGCGGCTTTGCCGCCGCCACAGTACGAAGTGTTACCCACGCCGATGTGGACGAAGCCGACGATATTTCCTGAAATCCGTCATCCGCAGATGATGGGTTGACGGGTCGGGCGGCCTGGCCGCGGCGTGGCCTTTATCGCCTGCCACCTTTGATCCGCATGAAAACCTCCGACATCCGCTCCGCCTTCCTCGACTACTTCCGCTCCAAGGGCCACACCATCGTGCCGTCCAGCTCGCTGGTGCCGGCCAGCGACCCGACCCTGCTGTTCACCAACTCGGGCATGGTGCAGTTCAAGAACGTGTTCCTGGGCAGCGAGAAACTGTCCTACGTGCGCGCGGCCGACGTGCAGCGCTGCCTGCGCGCCGGCGGCAAGCACAACGACCTGGACGCCGTGGGCTATACCGCGCGCCACCACACCTTCTTCGAGATGCTGGGCAACTGGTCGTTCGGCGACTACTTCAAGCGCGACGCGATCGCCTATGCGTGGGAGTTGCTGACGCAAGTCTTCAAGCTGCCGGCGGACAAGCTGTGGGTGACCATCTACCACACCGACGACGAAGCGTTCGACATCTGGAACAAGCAGGTTGGCGTGCCGGCCGAACGCATTGTGCGCATCGGCGACAACAAGGGCGCGCCATATGCATCCGACAATTTCTGGCAGATGGCCGACACCGGCCCGTGCGGCCCGTGCACCGAGATCTTCTACGACCACGGCGCGGCGATCGCCGGCGGCCCGCCCGGCTCGCCGGACGAGGACGGCGACCGCTACATCGAGATCTGGAACCTGGTGTTCATGCAGTTCGACCGCGCGCCCGACGGCACGCTGAGCCCGTTGCCGGCGCCGTGCGTGGACACCGGCATGGGCCTGGAGCGCCTTGCCGCGGTGCTGCAGCACAAGCATTCGAACTACGAGATCGACCTGTTCGCACACCTGATCCGCGTCGCCGGCGAGCTGACCGGCACGAAGGACCTGGGCAACAAGTCGCTGCGCGTGATCGCCGACCACATCCGCGCCTGCTCCTTCCTGATCGTCGACGGCGTGCTGCCGTCCAACGAAGGCCGCGGCTACGTACTGCGCCGGATCATCCGCCGCGCGCTGCGGCATGGCTGGATGCTCGGCGTGCGCGGCGACTTCTTCTGGAAGATGGTGCAGCCGCTGGTCGAGGAAATGGGCGAGGCCTACCCCGAGTTGCCGGCGAAGCAGGCATTCGTCGAGGACGCGCTGCGCACCGAGGAGCATCGTTTCGGCGAGACGCTGGAACACGGCATGCGCCTGTTCGACGACATCGCCAATAAGAGCCGGGCGGCGAAGTCGGGGGAAACCATTTCCGGCGTCGACGCGTTTCGCCTCTACGACACCTACGGTTTCCCGGTCGACCTCACCGCCGACATCGCGCGCGAGCGCGGGCTGGAGGTCGACATGGCCGGTTTCGAGCAGGCGATGAACGAACAGCGAGCGCGCGCTCGCGCCGCCGGCAAGTTCGAGGCCAAGGGACAGATGCCGGCCGAGCTGGCCAGCGAGCTCAAGCCCACGATTTTCCTTGGTTACGAGGCGCTGCAGAGTGAAGGCAGCAAGGTGCTCGGCATCGTGCGCGGCGGCAAGCAGGTCGATCAGCTGGGCGAAGGCGAGGAGGGCTTGCTGATCCTCGACCGCACGCCGTTCTACGCCGAGTCCGGTGGCCAGGTCGGCGACACCGGCACGCTGTCCAATGCGGCTGGTCGCTTCGAGGTTGCCGATACGCTGAAGATGGGTGGCGTGTTCTTCGGCCACGCCGGCCGCTGGCATGGCGGGCGGCCGCTGCGTACCGGCGACACGGTCGAGGCGCGGGTGGATGCGTCGCGCCGCCAGGCGATCGTGCTCAACCATTCAGCCACTCATCTGCTGCATGCGGCGCTGCGCAAGGTGCTAGGCACGCACGTCGCGCAGAAGGGCTCGCTGGTGGCGCCGGAACGGCTGCGTTTCGATTTCTCGCATCACAAGCCGATGAGCCACGACGAGGTAGCACGGGTCGAGGCCATGGTGAATGCCGAGGTACGCCGCAACGCGGCGGCCGAGGTGCACAACATGGGTTACGACCAGGCGATCGAATTCGGCGCGATGGCGCTGTTCGGCGAGAAGTACGGCGACGAAGTGCGCGTGCTGAAGATGGGTGACTTCTCCACCGAATTGTGCGGCGGCACCCACGTGGGGCGCACCGGCGACATCGGCCTGTTCAAGATCGTCAGCGAGGCCGGCGTGGCTTCCGGCGTGCGCCGCATCGAGGCGGTCACCGGTGCCGGCGCGCTGGCCTGGGTGGTCGACGAGGAGCGTCGCCTGGCCGAGTTCGCGCAGCTGCTTTCCAGCAGCGGCGACGAGGCGGTGGAGAAGCTGCGCCAGCTGTTCGACCGCCAGAAGAAGCTCGAGCGCGAGCTGGAATCGCTGCGCAGCAAGGCGGCAGGTTCGGCCACCGCCGACCTGGCCGGAGCCGCAAAGGATGTCGGTGGCATCAAGGTGGTGGCTGCGCGGCTGGAAGGGCTCGACGCGAAGTCGTTGCGTGACAGCGTGGACCAGCTCAAACAGCAGCTCGGTGACTGCGTGGTGCTGCTGGCCGGCGCGGCCGAGGGCCGCGTCGCGCTGATCGCCGGCGTGCACGGCAGGGCGCTGGAGCGGGTCAAGGCTGGCAACGTGGTGGCCCACGTCGCCAGCCAGATCGACGGCAAGGGTGGTGGCCGACCGGACATGGCCCAAGGGGGCGGCACCGACACTCCGAATTTGCCGGCCATCCTTGCCGCACTGCCGAGTTGGGTCGCGGCCCAATAGGCGACAAGCAGCCGAGCTGAACGCACCGTCCGCCATGCTGGCGGTGCATTGCGCAGGAGATTCCGGCTCAGTTACTATCGGTCCAGTGTCGGCGCGATCGGTAACGGTGGTGTCGCCAGTCAGGACGCTCAGGAGTGTTTTGGCTGTGAGCCGGGAAGGCGGTAGGGCCTTCGGCGGATCAATCGTCGAACTGTGGACAGGCGGGCGCTCAGGGGTGAGGCACCGTCGATTCGCAGGCCTGTGACCAACAGCACTATGGAGTAGCAATCATGTTGATTCTGACCCGCAGGGTCGGTGAAACCCTGATGATCGGCGACGAGGTGACCGTTACCGTTCTTGGCGTGAAAGGCAATCAGGTGCGCATCGGCATCAATGCACCGAAAACCGTGGCCGTCCATCGCGAAGAGATCTATCAGCGGATCAAGGGCGAACACGACGCCGGCAGCACACCTGATGAGTCCGCTGAGCATTGATCCGGTGAATTGAGGCTTTACCTCGACCGCGCCGGTCGGTATCCTTGCCGGCTCCGCAGCAATGCGAAGAAAACCCCGGAGAGATGCCCGAGTGGCCGAAGGGGCTCCCCTGCTAAGGGAGTATAGGGTCAAAAGCCTTATCGAGGGTTCGAATCCCTCTCTCTCCGCCAGATACGCAAAACGCCCCGCACGGGGCGTTTTGCGTATCTGGCGGAGAGAGGTGGTGGACGAACCCTTCGTTCGACAAAATTGTCTGGAACCATTTTGGACAGCCGCAGGCTGGCCCTGGAGCGCGCAGCGCGGNAGGGTGAATCCCATGGATGGGATTCACCATCCCCGCACCCTCCACGTCGCGAGGCGCTCATCGAAGNGGGCGTTTTGCGTATCTGGCGGAGAGAGGTGGTGGACGAACCCTTCGTTCGACAAAATTGTCTGGAACCATTTTGGACAGCCGCAGGCTGGCCCTGGAGCGCGCAGCGCGGCAGGGTGAATCCCATGGATGGGATTCACCATGGATGCGCCGAACAATCCCCGCGCCCTCTACGCCGCGACGCATTCCATTGAAGTGAGCTTTTGCTCGCCGGTGAAGCAGGGCGTGTTTGGCAGGAGGCTGCACCGAGGCTTCGACTCCGCAGCTTCGGCGTTACGTTCAGTCCGGACGGCTGGGGGCAATTCTTGACGCCAAGTCTCTGGCCCGTGCGGGCCTCACCCCACCGCCAATCCGCGCAGCTCCACGCGATCGCCGTCCGCCACCAACACCGACCCTTGCTCGTACCAGTCCCCCAGCACGATCCGCTCGGCCGGTTTCCCGTCCAGCTCGAAACGATGGATGGCCGGGCGGTGCGTATGCCCGTGGATCAGCCGGGTCACGTCCGCCTTGCGCATGGCTTCGGCCACGGCATCAGCATTGACGTCCATGATGCTTTCCATCGTGCTGCCGGTATGCGCCTTGCTGTCCTCGCGCGCCTTGGCGGCGAACGCGCGGCGCGCCTGCAGCGGCATCGCCAGGATCTGCGCCTGCCACTCGGGCGTGCGCACCTGTTGGCGCACGGCCTGGTAGGCGAGGTCGTCGGTGCACAGCACGTCGCCATGCATCAGCAGGGTACGGCGGCCGTGGATGTCGTGCACGGCGCCGTCGTCGAGCAGGGTCAGGCCGGCGCCTGCGGCGAACGCCGAGCCGAGCAGGAAGTCGCGGTTGCCGACCATGAAATACACCGGCACGCCGGCATCGCGCACGGTACGGGTGGCGGCGGCGATGCGCGCAGGCAACTCGGCGTCGTCGTCGTCGCCGATCCAGGCCTCGACCAGGTCGCCGAGGATGTACAGCGCGTCGGCGTGGCGGACTTCGTCGCTGGCCAGGTAGCGCTCGAACAGGTCGGTGATCTGCGGACGGGCGGGGTCCAGGTGCAGGTCGGCGATGAACAGGGTGGCCATCGCAACGTCAGCCCTTGCCGGCGGGCTTGGCGGCTTTCCTGTCCGGTCTGGCGGCGGGCTTGGTGGTCGCCGACGCGGCCGTGGCCGGTGCTGCCGCACTGGCGGCAGGGGCCGGGGCTTCCTCGCCGACCACGTGGGCGGCCTCGATCAGCACCAGCGGGTTCGGTACGTCGCCGGCGAACGGACCCAGTGGACGGGTGGGCAGCGCGGCGATCTTGTCGACCACCTCCATACCCTTGATGACTTTGCCGAACACGGTATAGCCCCAGGTCAGCCCGCTCTGGTTGCCGACGAAGTCCAGCCGGCGGTTGTCGACCAGGTTGAAGAAGAACTGCGCGGTGCCGGAGTTCGGGTCGGCGCCGCGGGCGACGGCGACGGTGCCACGCAGGTTGGACAGGCCGTTGTCCGCCTCGCTGGCGACGGCCGATCGCGTGCGCTTGGGTTGCAGGTCGCGGGTGTACAGGCCGCCCTGCACCAGGTAGCCGGGGATGGCCCGGTGCAGCAGGGTGCCGTCGTAGAAGCCGTCGCGCACGTACTGCAGGAAGTTGGCTACGCTCTTCGGCGCCTTGTCCGGGTACAGCTCCAGCGTGATGTCGCCCTGCGAGGTGCGCAGCACGACCTGTGGCGGTGGCGTGGCGGGGGTGGCTGGCGCCGGCCTGGCGGTCTGCGCCGCCAGCGTCGGCGGCAGGATCAGGAGCAGCGTGGCGAGCAGGCATTTCAACATGGGCATCAGTATGGTCTGGGTGTCCGGAGATGATACGCGGCCGCGGCAAAAGCGGGCTGGTCGGCGCGGTCAGCTGCTGGAGATGTCCAGCTTGATGCCCAGTTCGGCCATCGGTGCCTGTTCCTGCTGCAGGTCGGCCTCGCTGAGCGGGTGCTGCTCGAACCAGGCCAGCGGCAGGGTCAGCCGCAGCGACTTGCTGCTGGCGGCGAGCTTCATCTGCGGCAGCGACTCGGCGCGACGCGCGCGGCGGAACAGCACCGCCAGGCGCAGCAGCGCGGTGCTGTAGCGGGCCAGCTGGCGGTAGCGCTGCGGCAGGGTGGCGACCACCGCCTTGTCCGGCTTGCGCCGGTGCATCTCGACCACCGCCGCCAGCAGCTGCTGTTCCTGCCGCGAGAAGCCGGCCAGGTCGGCGTGGCGCAGGATGTAGGCGCCGTGGTGGTGGTGCTGGCTGTGCGCGATGGCCAGGCCGATCTCGTGCACGCGCGAGGCCCACGACAGCCACTCGCGGGCATCGGCGTCCAGTTTCCAGGCGTGCGCGACCTGGTCGAACAGCATCAGGGCGGTCGACTCGACCCGGCGCGCCTGGGCACGATCCACGCCGTAGCGGGTAGCCAGCGCGTCGATGCTGGCGGTGCGCGGATCGCTGCCGCCGGCGCGGCCGAGCAGGTCCCACAGCAGGCCTTCGCGCATCGAGCTTTCGCACACGCGCAACCGCTCGATGCCGAGCGCGGCGAATGCCGCCTCGAAAATCACCACGCCGCCGGCGATCACCGGCGCACGCTCTTCGACCAGGCCGGGCAGCTTCAGCGTGCCGATCTGGCCGTGCTCGATCAGCGCGTCGCTCAATAAGGCGAGCGAGGCCGGGGTGATGCCGTCGTCGGAGAACTTCATCGCCTGCACCACCGCGCCGATCGACTTGGCGGTGCCGGAGGAGCCGTAGGCGTCCTGCCAACCCGATTCGCGGTAGTCCTCGGCGAACTGCTGCAGCAGCACGCCGATCTCGCTGCGCGCGCGCTGCCAGCGCTTGCGGGTGAGCTTGCCGCCGGGGAAGAAGCGCAAGGTCGAGGCGATGCAGCCGGCCTGCACGCTTTCGGTGTGCAGCGGTGCCAGCCCGCGCCCGATGATGAACTCGGTGCTGCCGCCACCGACGTCGATCACCAGCCGCGGTTCGCGCGAAGCGGGCAGGTCGTGGGCCGCGCCGAGGAAGATCAGGCGGCCTTCCTCGCGCCCGGAGACCACCTCGATCGGGTGGCCGAGCGCGGCCTCGGCGGTGGTCAGGAAGGTCTGCGGCGAGGCCAGCCGGCGCACCGTGTTGGTGGCCACCGCGCGCACCCGCATCGACGGCAGGCCGGCGATGCGCTGACCGAAACGGGCCAGGCAGGCCATCGCGCGGGCGCGCCGCTCGGCGTCCAGGGTGCCGTCGGCACGCAGGCCGGCGGCCATCCGCACGGTATCGCGCAGGCGATCGATCACGCGCGGCTCGCCATGCTCCATGCGCGCCACCACCAGGTGGAAGCTGTTCGAGCCCATGTCCACGGCGGCGATCAGTTCGCCGTCGCGGATCGGTGTCTGTTCGGCTGGACTCACGCCCGGGCTCCCGCGACGGCAAAGCGCGAATTCTCGCACGCAGGTGCGGCATGGGGAAAACGATGGCTCATGCGGTGCGCCGGTTCACTTGCAGTAACGCTCGAGCAGGCCCTGCTGCGCGCTGTACGGCGGGTCGTCACCGGGTTCGGCGCGGGTGTAGCGGCCGTCGCTGCCGAGCAGCCACGCCTGGGTGTTGTCGGCCAGACCGTTGGCCAGAGTCTCCTCGAACACGCGTGCGGCCAGTTCGGGGTCGAGGATCGGGAACGCCACCTCGATCCGCCGCATCAGGTTGCGTTCCATCCAGTCGGCGCTGGCGCAGTAGATCTCGGGGTCGCCGTCGTTGGCGAACCAGTACACCCGGCTGTGTTCGAGGAAGCGCCCCACGATCGAGCGCACGCGGATGCGCTCGGAAATGCCGGGCAGGCCGGGGCGCAACGTGCAGGCGCCGCGCACGATCAGGTCGATCTCCACGCCGGCCGTCGAGGCGCGGTACAGCGCCTCGATCACGCGCGCCTCGTTCAGCGCATTGAACTTGGCCACGATGCGGGCGGGGCGCCCGGCTCGCGCGTGCGCGGTCTCGCGCTCGATCTTCGCCAGCACGCTGGGGTACAGCGTGAACGGTGAATGCAGCAGCCGCTTCAGTTCGATGATCGGACCCAGCCCGGACAGCTGCTGGAACACCTTGTGCAGGTCCTCGCCGATCTCCGGGTTCGCCGTCATCAGGCCGATGTCGGTGTACATGCGGCTGTTGGCCTGGTGGTAGTTGCCGGTGGACAGGTGCACGTAGCGGCGCAGCGCCTCGCCCTCGCGGCGCACGATCAGCATCATCTTGGCGTGGGTCTTGTAGCCGACCACGCCGTAGACCACCTGCACGCCGGCCTCCTGCAGGCGCGTGGCGAGGCGGATGTTGGCCTCCTCGTCGAAGCGCGCGCGCAGCTCGATCACCACGGTGACGTCCTTGCCGTGGCGCGCGGCTTCCACCAGCAGGTCGACCAGCGGGGTGTCTTCGCCGGCGCGGTACAGGGTCTGCTTGATCGCCAGCACCTGCGCGTCGGCAGTGGCCTGGCGCAGCAGGTCGATCACCGCGTTGAAGCTCTGGTACGGGTGGTGCAGCAGCACGTCGTGCTGGCCGATCACGTCGAACTTGTTGCGGCTGCTCTCCAGCGCCGGCGGCAGCTGCGGGTTGAAGCGCGGGAACTTCAGCTCCGGCCGGTCCAGCCAGTCGTAGATCAGCCCGGCGCGGATGATGTTGACGGGGCCGTCGCAGCGGTAGACGTCGGCGTCGTCCAGTTCGAAGTTCCGGGTCAGCATCGCGGTGATCGCCTGCGGGCAATCGTTGGCGATCTCCAGCCGCACCGGCCGCGCGTAGCCGCGCCCGACCAGTTCCTCGCTGAGCGCCAGGGCGAGGTTCTCCACCTCGGCCTCCTCGACGATCAGCTCGCTGTTGCGGGTGACCCGGAACTGGTACGAGCCGACCACCTTGAGGCCGGGAAACATCAGGTCGACGAAGGCCTGCAGCAGTTCGGCCAGGAACACGAAATGCTCGCCGGGGCCGCTGACCTCGGCCGGCACACGAATGATTCGCGGCAGCGAGCGCGGCGCGCGCACCAGCGCCATGTGGCCTTCGTGGCCGAACGCGTCGCGGCCGCGCAACACCACCGCGATGTTCAGCGTCTTGTTGAGGATGCGCGGGAACGGATGCGCCGGATCCAGTCCCAGCGGCGACAGCACCGGCAGCACCTCGTGCTCGAAGTAGCCGCGCAGCCAGCGGTGCTGGCGCGGACTCCAGCGTTTGCGGGTGAGGATGTGGATCTGCTCGGCATCGAGTTGCGGGCCGATCTGCTCCTGCCAGGCGGCGTAGACCTCGGTGACCAGGTCCAGCACGCGGCTGCGGATACGCGTCAGCAACTCGCCGGAGGGAATGCCATCCGGCCCCGGCGCGGCCGAACCGTAGGCGTGGTGGTGCTTGAGCATCGCCACCCGCACCTCGAAGAACTCGTCGAGGTTGTTCGCCACGATGCTCAGGTAGCGCAACCGCTCCAGCAGCGGCACGGCGGCATCGCGGGCCATCGCCAGCACGCGGAAATTGAACTCCAGCGCGGCCAGCTCCCGGCTGAGGTACAGGCCGGGAGTGCTCAGATCGGTGGCGTCGGGCGGGGTGGGTGAGGGTTGGGCCATGCCGCATTCTGGCGCATGGCCTGGGCCATTGCATGCGGCGCCGCCGCGGCCCGGGAGGGTGTTCAAAATTCCCGGGCCGACTTTGAAGCGGCGCTCAGCTTTCGTCGCTGCCGCCGGGAGCGAGCAATCGCGCCGGGCCGAAATGGCAGGAGAAGGTGGAGCCGACGCCCGGCGCGCTTTCGATCTTCAGCTGTGCCTGGTGCAGGTTCAGCACGTGCTTGACGATCGACAGGCCCAGCCCGGTACCGCCGCTTTCGCGCGAGCGGCTGGAGGAGACCCGGTAGAAGCGTTCGGTGAGCCGGGCCAGGTGCGAGGCGGGGATGCCGAAGCCGGTATCGGTGACCGAGTACACCGCGCCGTCGGGCACGCGCTGCCAGCGGATCGTGATGCTGCCGCCGGCCGGGGTGTAGCGCACCGCGTTGCTGGCCAGGTTCGACAGCGCGCTGTGCAGATCCTTCGGCGAGCCGAGCAGGTCCGCCTCGGCGGTGGATTCCAGCACGATGCGATGGCGGCCCTGGCTGAGCGCCTCGGCTTCCTTGCGCACGGTGGCCAGCAGCGCCGCCATCGGCACGCGTTCGTCGGCCACTTCGTGCTGGGTTTCCAGCCGCGACAGGGTCAGCAGGTCTTCCACGATCTGCCCCATCCGTTTCGACTGCGTGCGCATCTCGCCCAGCACCGGCGCCAGTTCGGGCACGTCCTCCGGATCGAGCAGTTCGAGGTAGCCGTGGATCACCGTCAGCGGCGTGCGCAACTCGTGCGACACGTTCGCCACGAAGTCGCGGCGCACCTGTTCGAGCCGGTTCAGGTGGCTGATGTCGTGCGCCAGCAGCAGCTGTTCGTGATCGCCGAACGGCAGCAGGCTGACGTTGAGCTGGCTGTCCGCCCGGCCGGGGGCGGCGGCGTCGGTGAGCGGCTCGCGCGCGCCGTCGCGCAGCCAGCCGGCCAGTTCCGAGCCGGCCAGCCGCTGCTGCAGCGACGCGCCGCGGTCGTCCGGCCGGCGCAGCCCGAGCAGGTTCTCGGCGGCGTGGTTGAACCAGCGGATCTGTTGCTGGCGGTCGAGCAGCACCACCGCATCCGGCAGCTGCCCGGCGGCGTTGCGAAGATCGCGCAGGGAGGAGGCAATGCGGCGGGAACGCGTCATGAAACGGTCATGCTGGAGAGGGCTGACGGCGGTCGGTGCAGCCATCATGGCCCGCGCTTGATGACGGATCCGGGTCAGCAGCAAGACGACTTCGGCCACCGCGACCACGGCGATGCCTGTCGCCAAGCGGCCGTCGGCGAGCCAGCCCAGCGCAGCGCCGGTGCACAGCGCCGCGGCGAGCGCCGCGGGCAGTTTCCAGGATGGCGTGGTGGGCGGGGTCATGCTGGCGCCAGAGTATGGAAGGCGGGCCAGCATCGGCAATAGCCGCGGATACCGCAAGCTTGCCCGCGCCGGCTCAGGTGCTGGTCGAGAAGCGGTAGCCGGTGCCGCGCACGGTCTGCACCAGTTCGTCCAGCTTCCACGGCTCCAGCGTCTTGCGCAGGCGGCGGATGTGCACGTCCACGGTGCGCTCCTCCACGTACACGCTGCCGCCCCAGACGTGGTCGAGCAGCTGCGTGCGCGAGTAGACGCGCTCGGGATGGGTCATGAAAAAATACAGCAGGCGGTATTCGGTGGGACCGATCGGCACCGGCTCGTCGCCGGCGAACACCCGGTGCGCCGGGCCGTCGATGCGCAGGCCGCCCAGCTCGACCACGCCGGAGCCGTCGTCGCCCTGGCTGCGCCTGAGCACGGCCTTGATCCGGGCAACCAGCTCGCGGGTGGAAAAGGGTTTCACCACGTAGTCGTCGACGCCGGCCTCGAGGCCGTTGACGCGATCCATTTCCTCGCCGCGGGCGGTGAGCATGATGATCGGGATCTCGCGGCTGAGCTCTTCCTTGCGCAGGCGCCGGGCCAGTTCGAGGCCGCTCATGCCCGGCAGCATCCAGTCGAGCAGGATCAGGTCGGGCACCTGCTCGGCCAGCGCCAGCTGGGCGGCACGGGCATCGGCCGCCTGGATCGCATCCATGCCGGCCTTGCGCAGGGCGAAGGCGATCATCTCGCGGATCGAGGTTTCGTCTTCAACGATCAGGATGCGTTTGTGCACGCCGTGGTCTGCCTTGGCTTGTGACGGACATATTGCAGCGGATGGATGTTACGTGTCGATGACACGGAGCCCGCATCTATTGCCGGGAACCGTCGTCCGGGCTGTCCTCGGTCTTGATCTTGCGCTTGTGCAGTTCCAGTACCAGCGGGGTCAGCTCGGCGATGCGCGCCTGGATGCGCACCCGCGCGTAGTAGTCCAGGTCGTCGCGCCTGAGCAGCCGCTTGAGCTGCTCCATCGCATCGTACGGACGGCCGGAATAGTAACTGGCGTCGGCAAAGGCCTCGCCGGCGCGCACGCTGTCGCCGGCCTTGTCGCTGGCGCGGGCGTAGGTGCTGTAGATCTCCGGCTCGCTGGCATTGTCCAGCAGTGGCCGCAGCAGGTCGGCGGCGAGGCGGGCCTGCTGCTGGTCGCCCCCGGCGGTGAGCGCCTTGGCGTAGGCGAGCGCGACGGCGCGATTGCGCGGGGACTGGGTGTTGAGCCCGGCGTACGCCGCCAGCGCCGCGGTGCGCTGCCCGGCTTGCAGGCGGGCGTCGGCCAGCGCCAGCTTCAGGATCAGGCTCTCGGGGTGGGATTGCAGCAGCGGCTGCAGCTGCTCGACGGCCGCGGCGCCGCGACCGCTGCGGGTGAGCGCCAGCGCGTAGCCGTAGCGGTTCGCCGGGATGTCGAAGTCCGGCCGGGTCTGCAGGTTGGCGCTGTAGTAGGTGGCCAGCTTGGTCGCATCGCCGGCCAGCACGCGCACGCGCTCGCGCATCAGGGCGTAGCTGTCCAGGTGGCCGCGGGCGGGCGGCTGGAACAACGTGGTGGGATCCTTCACGAACGCGATCGGTGCGGTGCTTTTCTCCCACTGCAGCTTGTCCATGAGGGTGGCGGCGGGGCGCAGCTTCTGCGCGGCGATCAGCGCGCCGGCGCGTGCTTTCGCGTCGCTGATGCGCATCGTCGTCACCGGGTGCGTCTGCAGCAGGGCCGGCACGTCCTCGCCGCCGGCGCCGGCGCTCATCACGTCCTGCATGCGCTGGAAGAAGCCGGCCATCGCGTTCGGGTCGAAGCCGGCCTTGGCCAGGGTCTGGATGCCGACGCGGTCGGCCTCGATCTCGTCCTTGCGGGTGAAGTTGATCGACTTCTGCGCGATCAGGCCCTGGCCACCGGCCAGCACCGCCATTGGCGCGTCGCCGCTCTTGCTGCCGGCGCCGGCGGCGATCGCGCCGAGCAGCACCAGCGCCATCAGCGGCGCGTCCTTCTTCGAATCCTCGAATGCGCGCTGCAGGTGGTTCTGGGTGATGTGGCCGATCTCGTGCGCGACCACGCCGGCCAGTTCGCTCTCGTCGCGGGTGATCGTCATCAGCCCGGCGTTCACCGCGATGTAGCCGCCGGGGGCGGCGAACGCGTTGATCTCCTGGTCCTTGACGACGAAGAACGCGAAGTGGTCCTTCGGCTTGTCGCTGCTGGCGACCAGCCGGTAGCCGAGGTCGTTGATGTAGTCGTCCAGCAGCGGGTCGTCCACCACCATGTCCAGCGCGCGCATCTGGCGCAGCATGGAAGCGCCGTAGTCCTGCGCTTCCTGCGGCGAGATCAGCGCGTTCGCCGAGCTGCCCAGGTCGGGCAGGCGCACGTCCTGCTGGGCGCCGGCGGTGCAGGCCAGCCCGGCGGTGATCAGCGCCGTCAGCAGGCGCGGTGCGAGTGGTCGTGGTGCCATGCTCATCAGGTGGGTGACAATAGCATTGAGACCGTGGCCGGCCGCGTCGGTTCCGCTTGAGCTGCCGGCGTGCGGCCCCATATGAGGGTGGCCTTTCCCCAAGTTGCGGAGTGTCGTGATGTCGAAGATCGAGGTCTATTCCACCGCGGTATGCCCGTACTGCGTGGCGGCGAAGAACCTGCTCAAGTCCAAGGGGCTGGAGTGGACCGAGGTGCGCGTCGACACCGACCCGGCGCAGCGCGACGCGATGCTGGCGCGCAGCGGCGGCCGCCGCACGGTGCCGCAGATCTTCATCAACGACCGGCACGTGGGCGGCTACGACGACCTGGTGGCGGCCGACCGCAGCGGCAAGCTGAGCGAGCTGCTGGGGCAGGCCGCATGAGCGACAAGCTTGCCGAGTTCACCGCGTTCCGCCAGCGCATGAACGAGCGCATCCTGGCCGAGGACAACCAGGTCGTGCGGCGCTTCTTCGCGCTGGACACGCAGACCTACAAGGCCGGCGCGCTCGACGTGAAGACCAAGGAGATGCTGGGCCTGGTCGCCTCGCTGGTGCTGCGCTGCGACGACTGCATCAGCTACCACGTGGCCCAGTGCAAGGACGCCGGCGTGCAGCGCGACGAGTTCTTCGAGGTGTTCAGCGTGGGCCTGGTGGTAGGCGGCTCGATCGTGATCCCGCACCTGCGCCGTGCGGTGGACCTGCTCGACCAACTGGAGTCGGGTGCCGCGAACGATGCGGCCGCCTGTGCCGACCACGCCCCGGCATAGCCGGCGTCCGTCTGCGGTTTTTTGCAATGCTGCGTGCGAGTATTTTCAACGCCTTGCGGGGCGCCTGCCCTGTTCGCACCGGGGCCGATCGGCGATAATCGTCCGGTTTCGGTGCGTGCGCATCCCCATGCGCGCGCACTGCCCGCAGCATTCCGTTCCAAGGAGTTACCCCCATGAGCAAGACGATTGCCGTGATCCCCGGCGACGGCATCGGCCCGGAGATCATGACTGCCACGCTGCGCGTGCTCGACGCGCTGGACTGCGGTCTTTCCTACGACTTCGTCGACGCCGGCATGGTCGCGCTGGAGAAGCACGGCGACCTGCTGCCGAAGGCCACGCTGGACAAGATCGCCGAGCACAAGGTGGCGCTGAAAGGCCCGCTGACCACGCCGATCGGCGGCGGCTTCACCTCGGTCAACGTGACCCTGCGCCGCCACTTCGACCTGTACGCGAACGTGCGCCCGGCGGTGAGCTTCCCCGGCACCAAGTCGCGCTACGAGAACATCGACATCATCACCGTGCGCGAGAACACCGAGGGCGCGTACCGTTCCGAGGGACAGACCCTGTCCGCCGACGGCGAGATCGCCGAGTCGGTCGCGCGCAACACGCGCAAGGGCAGCAGCCGGATCGTGCGCTATGCGTTCGAACTGGCGGTGAAGAAGGGCCGCAAGAAAGTCACCGCGGTGCACAAGGCGAACATCCTGAAGACCAGCTCGGGCCTGTTCCTCAACGTGGCGCGCGAGATCGCCAAGGAGTACCCGCAGATCGAGTTCAACGAGATGATCGTGGACAACACCTGCATGCAGCTGGTGATGAACCCGTACCAGTTCGACGTGATCGTCACCACCAACCTGTTCGGCGACATCCTCTCCGACCTGTGCGCCGGCCTGGTCGGCGGCCTCGGCCTGGCGCCGGGCGACAACATCGGCGAGCGCGCGGCGATCTTCGAGGCGGTGCACGGCTCGGCGCCGGACATTGCGGGCAAGGGCATCGCCAATCCGTGCGCGCTGCTGCTGGCCGCGGCCGACATGCTCGATTACCTGGACATGGTGGCCAAGGGCGACCGGTTGCGCCAGGCAATCCGCGACACCATGACCCACGACCGCGACAGCGTGACGCCGGACCTGGGTGGCAAGGGCAACACCAGCAGCTTCGCCGACGCGATCGTGAAGCGCCTCGCGGCCTGATCCGCGCCCTCGTTGAAGAAGAAGCCGCGGGCATGCCGCGGCTTCTTCTTCGAGACGCAGCCGGAGCCTGCCGTTACCCGCGCGTCAGTGCTTCGCCGGCCGATAGCTGCCCGGCTCGGCGCGCGACGGGATGGCGATACGGTTCCAGCCGTTGATCACGATCACCGCCATGTTGAGGTCGATCAGTTCTTCCGCGCTGAACTGGGCGCGGACTTCGTCGTAGACCTCGTCGGGCACGCCGTGGATCGGGTCGAGCCGGGTCACCGCCTCGCACCAGGCCAGCGCGGCGCGTTCGCGCGGGCTGTAGAACGGCGCTTCGCGCCAAGCCTGCAGCAGGTACAGGCGCTGCTCGGTCTCGCCGGCGGCGCGGGCGTCCTTGCTGTGCATGTCCAGGCAGTAGGCGCAGCCGTTGAGCTGCGAGGCGCGCATCAGCACCAGCTCGATCAGGCTCGGTTCGAGGCCGCAGTTCTTGACATATTCGCTCAGCGCGAGCAGCGGCTTGATGGCGTCGGGGCGTTTGGTGACATCGAAACGGGGCATGGGGTTTTCCTTGCAGTGCGGCCGTGATTGGCCATTCAATGCAAGGACGTGGATGCCGCCGATTTCGTGACAGCCGCCAGTCGGGCGAGCTTGCCGGGATGGCGCAACGCGTGCACCGCGGTGATGCGCTCGCCGTCGTCGTCGATCCAGCTGGCCGAGATCAGCGTGTCGCCGTGCCAGCCGAACAGCGCCGGCATGCCATTGAGCTGATGGATCTCATAGCGCACACCGCCGTGGCGCTGTTGCTGCAGCGCGATCTGCATGTACAACCGGGCCAGCCGCTCGGCGCCGTGCAGCGGGTGCAGGGTGGCCCGCGCCAGGCCGCCGCCGTCGGAGACGCTCATGGCGTCTTCGGCAAACAGGGCGCGCAGCGTAGGCATGTCGGGCTGCTGCAGCGCCTGCATGAAGCGTTCGAGCAGGCGCCGCTGGGTGTCGATGTTCGGCATCGCCTGGCGCGGTCGATCCTCGCGCAGCCGCTGTTTCGCCCGATGCACGCGCTGGCGGCAGGCGTCCTCGCTGATCTCCAGCATCGCGGCCGTCTCGGCGTGGCTGTAATCGAACACCTCGCGCAGCAGGAAGGCGGCGCGCTCCTCCGCGCTCAGCCGCTCCAGCAGCAACAGGAAGGTGAGGGTGAGGCTTTCGGCGCGCTCCAGTTGCGCTTCGGGCTGGTCGGCATCGACGGTCAGCGGCTCCGGCAGCCACGGTCCGGCGTAGTGCGCGCGCTCGGTCTTGGCGCGGCGCAGGCGGTCCAGCGCGATGCGCGTGGTCACGGTGACCAGCCACGCCTCCGGATCGTCCAGCGCGTCGGTATCCTGCGCGTGCCAGCGCAGCCAGGCGTCGTGCAGCACGTCCTCGGCGTCGCTGGGCGTGCCGAGCATGCGGTAGGCCAGGCCGAACAGGCGCTGGCGGTGTTGCTGGAACAGGGCGGTTTGCGGGTCCATGGGATGCTCCGGAGGTCGACCCAGCCAGGACGCGCCACGCCCGCAAAACGTGACAGTTCAGCGGAACAGCGGCCAGGGCGCCAGGAAAACCAGCCACATCAGCAGCACGATGCCGGCGTACTTGCCGGCCTTGTACAGCTTCTTGTGCCGTCGCTTGAACGCCGCCTTCCAGTGGTGCAGGGCGCCCTTGTGCTGGCTCCATGCGTACAGGCGATTGATGGCGCCGGTCTTCTCCGTGCCGGCGTCGCTGTTGGGCGAGGCGGTGATCCGGCCCATGAAGGCGCCGACGCGATGGTTGACCGCGCTCATCCAGAGCGTGCGCAGCGGGCGTTCCACGTCGGCGAACAGGATCACCCGGGTCTGGTCGGTCTTGTTCTCCACCCAGTGCACGTAGGTCTCGTCGAACACCACGTCCTTGCCGTCGCCCCAGGCGTGTTCCTCGCCGTCGACGAAGATGCGGCAGTCGCGCGAGTTCGGCGTGATCAGGCCAAGGTGATAGCGCAATGAACCGGCGAACGGATCGCGATGGGGATTGAGGCGGCTGTTCGGCGCCAGCGTGGCGAACATCGCCGCCTTGATGCCGGGAATGGCGTTGAGCAGCGCGACCGTCTTCGGGCACAGTGCCTCGGCCGAGGCCAGCGGCTCACCGTACCACTTCAGGTAGAAGCGCTTCCAACCCTGCTTGATGAAGCTGTTGAAGCTGGCGTCGTCGTTCTTCGTGGTGCCGCGGATGTGGCCGGCTTCGGTCAGCTGCAATGCTTCGTCGCGGATGGTCTGCCAGTTCGCCTGCAGCAGGTCCAGTTCGGGAAAGCCGCGACGATCGAGGATCGGTTTGGCCGGCACTGCCGAGAACGCATACATCAGCAGGTTGTACGGTGCGAACACGGCCGAGTGGTCAACCAGTTGGCGATCGAAGCGCAGCCGTACGCGGCCGCGCAGGTGCACCAGCAGCACGCACAGCACGAAGAAGGCGAACAGGACCAGCAGGATCAGGCGGGGGGTGAGGATCATGACGACGCGGGCAGCGGGAGACTATCGAGAGCTGCATTCTACCCGGATGCGGCGCCCTGGCTTCGGCCGGGGCGCTTGCCTGTTCATCCTTAGCGGTCGGTGCCAGCTGCAAGAGCGACTCCCGCCTTCGCGGGAGTGACGATGTGGCGAATTCGTGTTTCTTCCGAATCCCGGATCCCGGCCCTATAGCGCCTCGGCCGCAAAATCCGCCAGCCGTGAACGCTCGCCCCGGCGCAGGGTGACGTGCGCGGAGTGCTCCCAGTTCTTGAAGCGGTCGACCGCGTAGGTGAGGCCGGAGGTGGTCTCGGTGAGGTAGGGCGTGTCGATCTGCTCCACGTTGCCGAGGCAGACGATCTTGGTGCCGGGGCCGGCGCGGGTGATCAGGGTTTTCATCTGCTTCGGAGTGAGGTTCTGCGCCTCGTCGATGATCAGGTAGCGGCTCAGGAAGGTTCGCCCGCGCATGAAGTTCAGCGAGCGGATCTTGATGCGCGAGGCGAGCAGGTCGTTGGTGGCCTGGCGGCCCCAACTGCCGCCGTCCTCGGGGTTGGCCAGGACTTCGAGGTTGTCGGTCAGCGCGCCCATCCACGGCGTCATTTTCTCTTCCTCGGTGCCGGGCAGGAAGCCGATGTCCTCGCCGACCGAGACGGTGGCGCGGGTCATGATGATCTCGCGGTAGCGCTGCTGGTCCATCACCTGGGCCAGGCCGGCAGCCAGCGCCAGCAGGGTCTTGCCGGTGCCGGCGTTGCCGAGCAGGGTGACGAAGTCGATGTCCGGATCCATCAGCGCGTTGAGCGCGAAGTTCTGCTCGCGGTTGCGCGCGCCGATGCCCCACACGTGGTGGTTGGCGTGCGAGTGGTCGTCCAGCAGCACCAGCGTGGCGCTGACCTCGTCCAGGTGCAGCACGCGCAGCTCGATCGCGTTCTCGCCGGGCAGGTACAGGCATTCGTTCGGGTACCAGGTTTCCTCCTCGCGCCGCTTCACCTCGTAGAACGTGCGACCGCGCTCGGTCCACGAGCGCACCTCAGGGTGCAGCTCCCAGAAATCCTCCGGCAAGGCGGTCGAGCCGGTGTAGAGCAGGGAGAAATCGTCCAGCGCGCGGTCGTTCTCGTAGTCCTCGGCGACCAGCCCGTTGATGCTGGCCTTGATCCTGAGGTTGATGTCCTTGGTGACCAGGATGACGTCGCGGCCCGGGTTCTGGTCGCGCAGCTCGATTACCGCCGCCAGGATCTGGTTGTCCGCCTTGGCATGGCCGTTGCTGCTGGTGCGGTGCTGGAAATACAGCCGGCCGACCGAGGTGCCACGCTTGAGCTTGACGCCCTGCGGGTTGCTCAGTTCCAGGCCGTCGGCGAGCTCGTGCTGCTTGCCGCGTTCGATCAGCTCGTTGAGGAAGCGACTGGCCTGGCGGCCGTTGCGCGAGACTTCCGAGGCGCCCTTCTTCTTCTCGTCCAGTTCCTCCAGCACGGTCATCGGGATGAAGACGTCGTGTTCCTCGAAGCGGAACAGCGAGGTCGGGTCATGCAGCAGGACGTTGGTGTCGAGAGCGTAGATGCGCTTGCTTCCGGTCATGCGGAAGTGTCCTCGCTGGTGGGTGGAGGGAGTCGGCGGATGGAGGCCATGCGCGGCGGGGCGCTCACTGGGCGGGAATGGCGTCGAGCACGGCCTGGGCATGGCCGGGTACCTTCACGCCGCGCCACTCGCGCGCCAGCTTGCCGTCGGGGTCGATCAGGAAGGTGCTGCGCACGATGCCCAGGTGGCGCTTGCCGTAGAGCACCTTCTCGTGGATCACGTCGAACGCGCGGCACCAGCTTTCGTCGGCGTCGGATACCAGCGGGAACGGCAGCTTCTGCTTCGCGGCGAAGTTGGCGTGCGACTTCGGCGAATCGCGCGAGACGCCGATGATCTGCGCATGGCGCTTCTTGAACTTCGGGTGGAGGTCGCGGAAGTCCTTCGCCTCGCTGGTGCAGCCTGGGGTGGAGTCCTTGGGGTAGAAGTACAGCACCACCCATTGGCCCTTGAGATCGGCGAGCTTCAGGGTACTGCCGTCGCCGGTGGTGCCGCTGAGGGCGGGGGCCTTCTTTCCGATGTCTGGCATGGTCTCTCCGGAAACCCGACGGGGTTTCGCCGGTGTGCGTGGCAGAGACTAGCGCGATGGCTGTGGCGGATGACAGCCTTGTCAGGCCTGTCGCACAGGCGCATCCTAGAACTTCACCGGGTCCATGATTGCGTCGAGGTTCAGGCCGTCGCACAGTTCCAGGAAGTCGTCGCGCAGCGCGGCGATGTGGATTTCCGCCGGGATGCCGATGGTGAACTGGGCCTGGAACATCTCCGCCCCGGTCTGCATCGCCTGGTAGCGGGTGGAGTTCAGCTGCTCGACGCTGATTCCGTGCTGGCTGAAGAAGTCCACGATGCGCGCCACGATGCCGGGCCGGTCGGCCGCCACCACTTCCACCAGGTAGGGCAGCAGGTGCGAGCTGTTCTGGCGCGGGCCGGTACGGTAATGCACCAGGCGCATGCTCTCGTCGCGGCCCAGCTTGGCCAGCGCGGTTTCCAGCTTGGCCAGCGCGTCCCAGGTGCCGGTAGCCAGCAGCATCAGCGAGATTTCCGTGCCGATGGTGGACACGCGCGACTCGGACAGGTTGCAGCCGGCGTCGGCGATGCGCTTGGCCAGCGCCAGCAGCGGCGATTTGGTCGTCGGGGTAAGCGCGTGGATCAGCAACTGGTTGTCGTTGCCCGAGCGCGTGGAAGCGGAAGAGGGGCCGGGGGAGGATTTCAAGAGGGTCTGCCTGTGGACGTCAGCCCGCGCGATGCGGAGCCATGAGACTACTCCGGTCGAGCTTACTTGCCCGCCTCGCGAGGCGGCAAGTAACATGCGGGGCTTGCCTTGTAGCGGAATCGTGTCTTGAACATTCGCGGAAGCATCTGCGCGCTGGCCACCCCGTTCACCGCTGACGGCGGGCTCGATCTGGATGCTTTCGGTCGACTGCTCGATCACCAGCTGGCCGGCGGTACCCAGGCGCTGGTGGTGGCTGGCTCCACCGGCGAGGCGCACATGCTGGAGCACGACGAGTTCGACCGCCTGCTGGCGTTCGCGCTCGAGCGCGTGGCCGGGCGGGTGCCGGTGATCGCCGGCACCGGCGAGGCCGGCACCGCCAAGACGGTGGCGCTGACCCGCCGCGCGCAGGCGCTGGGCGCCGACGCGGCGCTGGTGGTGACACCGTATTACGTGCGCCCGACCCAGGAAGGCCTGTGCCGACATTTCCTGGAAGTGGCTGAGCACGGCGGCCTGCCGGTGCTGCTGTACAACGTGCCGACCCGCACCGGCTGCGACCTGCTGCCGTCGACCGTGGCCGCGCTGCGCGAGCATCCGGCGATCGTCGGCATCAAGGAGGCGCGCGGCGATCGCGAGCGGATGTCGGCACTGGCGGAACTTGTGCGCGAGGATTTCGTCTATCTGTCCGGCGACGACGGCAGTGCCGGCGAGGCGATGCTGGCTGGTGCGGCCGGCACCGTCTCGGTGGTGGCCAATCTGGTGCCGCAGGCGTTCCGCGCCTTGTGCGATGCGGCCACCGCTGGCGATCAGGCGGCGACGGCGCGGTGCCATGCGGCGCTGGAGCCGCTGGTACAGGCGCTCAACTGTGCGCCCAACCCGATCGCGGTCAAGGCCGGCCTGCCCCTGCTGGGGCTGGGCTTGGCCCTGCCGAGGTTGCCGCTGGTGGAATTGAACGACGGGCCGGATCGCGCCCGATTGCACCAAGCGCTGTCCAGTCTGGCATCCTTGGCGACTGCGGCCGGTTGACGGTTGCCCGACTTACTCACGGAATCCGATTACATGAAGAAAACCTCGCTCCTCGTGGCCCTGCCGGCCGTGGCCCTCGCTGGCCTGCTGCTCTCCGGTTGCGGTGTGTTCCGTTCGCACAAGGCGTGGGACAAGGCCGTGCAGGAGGCTCCGCTGGAGATTCCGCCGAGCCTCGACCGGCCCTCGACCAGCGAAGCGCTGGTGATCCCGCCGCCGGGTGCGAATCAGCCGACCGCCAGTGGCGCCACCGCGCGCGTCGGTTCGGTTGGCGGCCAGATCAGCGATGGCTTCGTGCTGGCCGACAGCGTCGACAATGCCTATCGCCGGGTCGGCCAGGTACTGGAAAGCGGCAGTCTGGGCGAGCTGGTGGGTCACGACGATGCCACGCACAGCTACACGCTGAATGTTTCCGACGCGATGGTGCAGCAGAAGAAGAAAGGCTTCTTCGGCCGCCTGTTCGGGCGCGACAAGAGCGACTCCCTGGCCGCCCCAGGTGCCGGCTCGCACCAGGTGCAGATCAGCGTGAACGGCAGCGGCACCGCGGCCAGCGAAATACGCGCCGAAGGCAATGCCGCGGCCGTGGGCAAGGTCGTCGATGCGTTGAAGTCGCGCCTGGGCGGCTGATCGGCGGAGCGCAGACATGCAAAAAAGAACGCCGCCCCGAGGGCGGCGTTCTTTTTTGCAGAGGGGCATCAGCGCTGCAGCAGTGCGAGCTTGTCCGGCTTGCCTTCCCACTCCCTGGCATCGGGCAGCGCATCCTTGCGTTCGGTGATCACCGGCCAGCTCTTGGCCAGCTCCGCGTTCAGCGCGACGAATCCTTCCTGTCCGGCTGGCACGTCGTCTTCCGGATAGATGGCGTTGATCGGACACTCCGGCTCGCATAGCGTGCAGTCGATGCACTCGTCCGGATCGATCGCCAGGAAATTCGGGCCTTCATGGAAGGCGTCGACCGGGCAGACCTCGACGCAGTCGGTGTACTTGCACTTGATGCAGTTGTCGATGACAACGAAAGTCATGGGCGGCTCTGCTCTGAGAGAAGCGAATCGGAGCGCTCTTGTGAAGAGTGCGGCCATGGATGGCCGCCTTTAGTCTAGCCAACGGCCAAGCAATGTGGCTCGTCGAAGCTCTTCCAGATGCGGCGATCATGGACGATCGCACAGGTGATGAAAAGTGCGGCCGTTAATGGCCGCTTCTGATCCGGCCAGTGGCGCCGAGCTGTACGTTGGCACTGGCCGGCCCAACTGGAGCAATCACGGAAGATTGCAAAAGCAATGGCGCTCCCTACGAGGTTCGAACTCGTGTTCCCGCCTTGAGAGGGCGGTGTCCTGGGCCACTAGACGAAGGGAGCGTTAACTTGCGAGGCGCGCTAGTATAGCGGAATTGTTTCGCCCGGCAATGCTCGGCAGCCATCGGCTTGCGCGGTTCGAGACAGGCCCCGTCGGCGCAGAGGTTCCGCGCCCCTGCGGGACGGTTCGCGGTGCTGCGCGCCGCGATATATTGCAACCCACGGGCAGCTCGCCCCGCAAGGATTCCGACCGCTTGAATCTCGAATCGAGGACCGACGCCACGCCGACGCTGCGGGTCATTCCGCGCGACCAGCACATCATCTCGCGCAAGAACATCAGCAAGTCGGCGTTGCGCGTGCTGTACCGCCTCAACGAGGCCGGCTACGCCGCCTACCTGGTCGGCGGCGCGGTGCGCGACCTGCTGCTGGGGCTGCGCCCGAAGGACTTCGACGTGGCCACCAACGCCACGCCGGACGAGGTGAAGAAGCTGTTCCGCAACTGCCGCCTGATCGGCCGCCGCTTCCGGCTCGCGCACGTGGTGTTCGGCCCGGAGATCATCGAGGTGGCCACTTTCCGCGGCACTGGCGAGGAAGGTGGCGAGGGCGACCGCCACATCATCGACGGCCGCATCGTGCGCGACAACATCTGGGGCACCATCGAGGAAGACGCGCTACGCCGCGACTTTCGCGTCAACGCGATGTATTACGACATCAGCGACTTCTCGGTGCGCGACTATGTCGGCGGCATGCGGGATCTCGAAGACCGCATGCTGCGGCTGATCGGCGACCCGGACACCCGCTACCACGAGGACCCGGTGCGCATGCTGCGCGCGGCGCGACTGGCGGCGAAGCTCGGCATGCACATCGATGCCGCCGCGATGGAGCCGTTCGAGACGCTGGGGCCGCTGCTGGCCGATGCGGCGCCGGCACGGCTGTTCGACGAGTCGCTGAAGATGTTCCTCTCCGGCCACGGCCTGAAGAGTTTCCGCGTGCTGGAGCAATGCGGCCTGCTGAAATTCCTGTTCCCGGCGACCGCGCGCGCGCTCAAGCGCGGCGACGAGGCGCTGCGTGCGCTGGTCGAGCACGGCCTGGCGAACACCGACGCGCGGATCGCCGAGGGCAAGTCGGTGACCCCGGCGTTCCTGTTTGCGGTGCTGCTGTGGGGCGAGGTGCGCGATGTGGCGCACCAGCTGATCGGTCGCGGCGTCGAGGGCAACGAGGCGTGGTCGCGCGCCGCGGCGCAGGTGGTCGGCGAGCAGTGCCAGCGGGTCGCGATCCCGCGCCGGTTCACCTTCACCATGGAGGAGATCTGGTCGCTGCAGCCGCGCTTTGAACAGGTCCAGCGCAAGCGGGTGTTCCGCCTGATGGCGCACCCGCGGTTTCGCGCGGCGTTCGACTTCCTGCTGTTGCGCGGCGACGAATCGCCGGCAATGCGCGAGCTGGGCCAGTGGTGGGCGCATGCGCAGCAACTGCCGCCGGATGTGCTGGCCGCCGCGCTGCCGGCCGGCGGCGGCAGCGATCACGTGGTGGCGGCGCCGGTGGCCGCCAGGCCGCCGTGCGCGCGCCGGCGGCGACGCCGGCCGGCCGACAAGTCCGGTTCCGCGTGACCCTGGCCTACGTCGCGCTGGGCAGCAATCTCGGCAATCCTCGGCAACAGCTGCTCGATGCCATGGACGCGCTGGCGAAACTGCCTGACACCCGCCTGCTGCAGCGCTCGCCGCTGTACCGCACGCCGCCGTGGGGCGTGCTGGAACAGCCACCCTTCATCAACGCGGCGGTGGAACTGGATACCGCGCTGTCGCCGCATGCCCTGCTGGACGCCTTGCTGGCGATCGAGCAGCGCGCCGGCCGCGTGCGCGGCGAGCGCAACGGGCCGCGCACGCTGGATCTGGACCTGCTGCATGTCGACGGCGCGCGACTCGACGACCCGCGACTGACCCTGCCGCATCCGCGCATGGCTGAACGAGCGTTCGTGCTGTTGCCCTTGCGCGACATTGCGCCCACGCTGCGCCCGTCCGGCCAGGCCACGGTGGCGGAGCTGCTCGCCCGCCTTGATCTGACCGGCTGTGAACGCGTGGCTTGAGCCATCACCGTGGCGCGCTGGATAATCGGCGGCCAACCTCATTCCAGGAATTGCCGTGTACGTGCAGAACGCCAGTGTCCCCGACCGCAAGCCGGTGACCGTGCCCGGCCTGCTTGCGATGAAGGCGCAGGGACGGCGCATCGTGATGCTCACCGCCTACGACGCCAGTTTCGCGTGGCAGCTGGAGGCGGCTGGCATCGACATCGCCTTGGTCGGCGATTCGCTCGGCATGGTGATCCAGGGACACGCCAGCACGCTGCCGGTGACGCTGGAGCACATGGTCTACCACACCGCCGCGGTGGCGCGCGGGCTGTCGGCCACGATGCTGGTGACCGACCTGCCGTTCATGGCCGATCGCGACGTGGCGCATGCGCTGGAGGCGGGCGCTCGGCTGGTCGGCGAGGCCGGCGCCGCGATGGTGAAGATCGAGGGGGCCGCGCCGCATGTGCTGGAGGCGATCGCGGCGCTCACCGCGCGCGCGATCCCGGTCTGCGCCCACCTCGGGCTCACTCCGCAGTCGGTGCACAAGTTCGGCGGTTTCAGGATCCAGGGCCGCGAGCAGGCGGCGGCCGAGCGCGTGCTGGCCGAGGCGCTGGCGGTGCAGGCGGCCGGGGCGGACCTGCTGGTGATGGAAGGCGTGCCGGTCGAGCTGGGCCAGCGGGTGACCGCGGCGCTGACGATCCCGGTGATTGGCATCGGCGCCGGCCCGCATTGCGACGGCCAGGTGCTGGTGATCCACGACATGCTCGGCATCACCCCGGGCAAGCGGCCGAAGTTCAGCAAGGATTTCCTGGCCGGGCGCGATTCGGTCGGCGCGGCGATCGCCGCTTACGCCGAGGACGTGCGCAGCGGCGCCTTCCCGGCCCCCGAGCATTGCTTCAACTGAGCTGAGCGAGCCTGCCCATGCAGACCGTACAAGACGTCCCGGCGCTGCGCGCCGCGATTCGCGGCTGGCGCACGCAGGGCCAGACGGTGGGCTTCGTGCCGACCATGGGCAACCTGCATGCCGGCCACCAGTCGCTGATCAAACTGGCGCGCGCGCGCGCCGAACGGGTGGTGGCCAGCGTGTTCGTCAACCCCACCCAGTTCGGGCCGAACGAGGATTACGACCGCTACCCGCGCACCCTGGTGCAGGATCAGGCGGCATTGGCCGAGCAGGATTGCGACCTGCTATTTGCGCCGGACGTGGCCACGATGTATCCATTCGGCCCCGCACACAGCGTCAGCGTGCGCGTGCCGCAGATCACCGACACGCTGGAAGGCGCGCACCGTCCCGGGCATTTCGACGGCATGGCCACCGTGGTGTGCAAGCTGTTCAACCTGGTGCAGCCGGACCTGGCGGTGTTCGGCCAAAAGGACTTCCAGCAGCTGAAGGTGGTCGAGCGGATGGTGCGCGACCTGGGGTTGCCGGTGAAGGTGGTGGCAGCGCCCATCCTGCGCGCCGACGACGGCCTGGCGCTGAGCTCGCGCAACCAGTACCTGGGTGCCGAGGAACGCGCGCGTGCGCCGCTGATCCACGACACCCTGCAGAAGATGCGCGAACTGCTGGCGCAGGGCCACCCGTGGCAGGCCGTCGAGCAGACCGCCGCCGCGCGCCTCGAACGCGCGGGTTTCGTTGCCGATTACGTGGCGATCCGCCGTGCCGAAGACCTGGCCGAGCCGGCCGAGGGCGAGCGCGAAGGGCTGGTGGCGCTGGTGGCGGCCCGCCTGGGCGGCACCCGGCTGATCGACAACTTGCGGCTGGACTGAGCCGGCCGCATATCGAGCCCGTGCCGCTTGATGTTGCGGCGCAGCGTCATCGGTTCGATAATCGCCGACTTTGCAGGCTGTCCCTGCCGGAAAGAACGTCATGCACCTGAACATGCTCAAGGCCAAGATCCACCGCGCCACGGTGACCCACGCCGAGCTGCACTACGAAGGCTCGATCGCGATCGACGGTCTGCTGCTGGATGCCTCCGGCATCCGCGAGTACGAACAGATCCACGCCTGGAACGTCAACAGCGGCCAGCGCTTCGTCACCTACGCGCTGCGCGCCGAGGAAGGCTCGGGCATCATCTCGGTCAACGGCAGCGCCGCGCGCAGTGCGCAGGCCGGCGACATCGTCATCATCGCCGCGTTCGCGCAGCTGAGCGAGGCGGAGCTGGAGCAGTATCAGCCGACCTGCGTCTACATCGCACCGGGTCCGGGCAACCGCATCAGCCACACCAACCGTTCCATCCCCAAGCAGATGGCCGCGGCCTGAACCTTCAACTGCGCTGCTTTGCCAGCGCCCACGCCACATGCTCGCGCACGACCGCCGACGGGTGGTTGGCGCGGGCGGCGAGCGCCGCGATCACCGCTGCTGACTTCGGCGCGTTGCCCAGCGCCACCGCGATGTTGCGCAGCCAGCCCTCGTAGCCGGTGCGGCGGATCGCCATGCCTTCGGTGCGCTTGAGGAATTCCTCCTCGCTCCACGCAAACAGCTCGACCAGCTTGGCGCCGTCCAGGCTGTGCCGCGGCGCGAAATCCGGCTCGGCGGTCATCTGTGCGAACTTGTTCCACGGGCAGACCAGCTGGCAGTCGTCGCAGCCGAAGATGCGATTGCCCATCGGCGTGCGCAGCTCTTCCGGAATGCTGCCCTTCAGCTCGATGGTGAGATACGAGATGCAGCGCTTCGCGTCGAGCCGGTACGGCCCCAGGATCGCCTGGGTCGGGCATACCTCGATGCAGCGCGTGCAGCTGCCGCAATGCGCGCTGGCCGGCTCGTCCACCGGCAACGGCAGGTCGGTGTACAGCTCGCCGAGGAAGAAGTACGAGCCGGCGTGGCGGTTGATCAGCACGGTGTGCTTGCCGATCCAGCCCAGCCCCGCGTTGCGCGCCAGCGCCTTTTCCAGCACCGGCGCGGAATCGACGTAGGCGCGATAACCGAAGTCGCCGACCACGCCGTGGATGCGCTCGGCCAGCTTCTGCAGGCGCTGGCGCATCAGCTTGTGGTAGTCGCGGCCTAGCGCGTAGCGCGACACGTAGCCGGCCTCGGCGTCGCCCAGCACGTCCCAGGCGTTCGCGGTGCCGGGCGGGATGTAATCCATGCGTACCGAGATCACCCGCTGCGTGCCCGGCTCCAGTTCGGCCGGGCGGGTGCGCTTGGTGCCGTGGCGGGCCATGTATTCCATCTCGCCGTGATGGTCGCCATCGAGCCAGCGCTGCAGGTGCTGTTCGTCCTCGCCCAGGTCGGTGCCGCTGATGCCGGCGTCGGCGAAACCCAGCTCGATCGCCCAGCGCTTGATGTCGCGGGCGAGCGTGGCGTAATCGGGTGGGGCCTGGATGTCGGTGCCGGACATCCATCTATTGTAGATGCGGCGCATGCCTATAATCCGCGCATGCCTGCTCACCCGTACAGCCGCCATCTGCACACCGTCGAACAGTTGCGCGCGATGGAGCGTGCGGCGTTGTCGGCGCTGGGCATCTCCGGCCCCGAGCTGATGCGTCGCGCGGCCAGCGCCGCTCTGAACAGCCTGCGCCGGCACTGGCCGCAGCTGCAGCAGTTGTGCATTCACTGCGGCCCCGGCAACAACGGCGGCGACGGCTTCCTGCTCGGCGTGCTGGCGCGCGAGGCCGGCCTGCAGGTCGAGCTGGTGGCACTGACCGCTGCCTCGCCCGGGGACGCCGCGGCGGCACGCGCGGCGTGGGAAGCGGGTGGCGGTCGGGTGCGGTTGTGGGATGCGCAGAGCGAGTTGCCCGATGCCGAGCTGCACGTGGACGCGTTGTACGGTATCGGTCTGCATCGCGCGCCGGAGCCGGCAGCGGCGCAGCTGATCGAGGCGATCAACGACAGCGCCTGCCCGGTGCTGGCGCTGGACGTGCCCAGCGGGCTGGATGCGGATACCGGCAGCTGTCCCGGCGCGGCGATCCGCGCGCAGGTCACGGTGACCTTCGTCGCCGGCAAGCGCGGGCTGCATACCGGTCGCGCGGTCGACCAGGTAGGCGTGCTCGAACTGGCCACCCTGGGCGTGCCGGACAGCGTCCATGCCGACATGCTGCCCGACGCGCGGTTGCTGGTTGCCGAAGCCTTGCCGCCGCGCGCCCGCTACGCGAACAAGGGCAGCTACGGCCATGTGCTGGTGATCGGTGGCGAATACGGCATGGCCGGCGCGGTACGCCTGGCCGGCGAGTCGGCGTTGCGCGCCGGCGCCGGCCTGGTCAGCGTGGCGACCCGCGCCGACCACGTGTTCGCACTGAATGCGGCGCGGCCGGAACTGATGGCGCACGGGGTGGATGGACCGCAGGCGCTGGCGCCGCTGCTCGAACGGGCCAGCGTGCTGGCGCTGGGGCCGGGCCTGGGGCAGGCCGCCTGGGGCCACGCACTATGGCTGACCGCGCTGGACGCGGGCAAGCCGCTGGTGCTCGACGCCGACGGCCTGAACCTGCTGGCCCGCGAGCCGCGCCGGTTCGGTGCGCCGACCGTGCTGACGCCGCACCCGGGCGAGGCGGCACGCTTGCTGGAGGTGTCCACCGCTGCCGTGGAGCGCGACCGTTTCGCCGCGGTGCGCGAATTGGCGCGACGCTACGCCGCGGTCGTCGTGCTGAAAGGCGCCGGCAGCCTGATCGCCGATCCGGATGGACGTCTGGACGTCTGTCCGTGGGGTAACCCCGGCATGGCCTCGGGCGGCATGGGCGACCTGCTCACCGGCATCGTGGCGGCCCTGCTGGCGCAGGGTTGCGGCGCCTGGCAGGCGGCTTGCCTCGGCGTCGGCTTGCATGCGCGGGCCGGCGATCGTGCCGCCCAGCAGGGCGAGCGCGGCTTGCTGGCCGGCGACCTGCTGGCTCCCCTGCGTGCCCTCGGCAACGGCATGACGGGCTATGAGCATGATTGAATCCATCGATACCGACCTGGCCTGGGCATTGCCCGACGAGGCAGCCACGGCGGCGCTGGCCGCGCGCCTGGCCGATCTGCTGGACGACGGCCTGGTGCTGTACCTGCATGGCCCGCTGGGCGCCGGCAAGACCAGTTTCGCGCGCGCCCTGCTGACCGCGCTGGACGTGGGCGAGCGGGTCAAGAGCCCCACCTACAGCCTGATCGAAGGCTATGCGACGCGTGATCGCCCAGCCTGGCACCTGGACCTCTACCGGATCGCCGACCCCGGTGAACTGGAATGGCTGGGCCTCGATGCGCTGGCCGAGCCGGCCGCGCTGGTGCTGGTGGAATGGCCCGAGCGCGGCGCCGGGGCGCTGCCGGCAGCCGACCTTGACGTACGTCTGGATTATGTCGGCCAGGGGCGTCGGGTGTCGTTGCGCGCGCGTACCGCCCGCGGCGAGCGGCTGCTGGCGCGGCTGGCCAAGTCCTGATTTTCCCTGAAAAAAATTGCCGACGGCGGGGCAGGCAAGGATTCGTTACGGATGTGCCACTTGCACCCCATAACTTGACGCAGCGTGATGAATGATGCGCAGGTTATGGATATTCAAGGGAAAGTATCTTGCATTCCTCGCAAGGCTGCGTTTCAATGCCGCGTCATGAGGGGTCAGCTGAACAACCGGTGCGGATGGGCTGTCGTCGCGATCCTGGCGGCGCTGCCGCTGTGTGCGGCGCAGGCAGCGGAACTGGAAGGCGCGCGGGCCTGGGCCGGCCCCGAATACACCCGCGTGGTGCTCGACGCCTCCGGCCCGCTGCGTTACTCGATCAGCCAGAAGGATGGCCAGGTCGTGGTGGACCTGCCCGGCAGCCGGGCGGCCCGCGGTTTTTCCAGCCCGGCCGCCCAAGGCCTGTATCGCGGCATGAGCCACGCCCGGGTCGGCGACGGCCTGCAGCTGACCGCGAAGGTCGACCCGGCCAGCCACCTGAAGAGTTTCGTGCTGAAGCCGGCCAGCGGCACGGCCTACCGGCTGGTACTGGACCTGTATCCGGCCGGTGACGGTGCCGGCATCGCCGCCGCTGCGGCGCCGCACCGTGCCGCCGCACCGGCGGCCGTCACCAAGACGCCGGCGGTGCTTCCGTCGTACAGCAACCCCACGCACAGCCGCCGGGTGGCGGCCGAGCAGGCGGCGGCGATGCTCGATGGCCAGCGCCAGGTGGTGGTGGCGATCGATGCCGGCCACGGCGGCAAGGACCAGGGCGCGCATGGTCCCGGCGGCACGCTGGAGAAAAACGTCACGCTGGCGGTGGCGCGCGAACTGGCGGCGCAGATCAACCGCCAGCCCGGCATGAAGGCCGTGCTGACCCGCGACAGCGACTTCTTCATCCCGCTCACGCAGCGTTATCGGATTGCCCGCGAACACAATGCGGACCTGTTCGTGTCGATTCACGCGGACGCATTCACCAGCGACGACGCCCGTGGTTCGTCGGTGTGGGTACTGTCGCCGCGCGGCAAGACCAGCGAGGCCGCGCGCTGGCTGGCCGACCGCGAGAACCGCGCCGACCTGATCGGCGGCACCACCCTGGACGACAAGGACGACAGCCTGGCCAAGGTGCTGCTCGACCTGCAGCAGGGTTGGGCGATGCAGGCCAGCGACGTGGTCGCTGGCAACGTGCTGAAGGCACTGGCCCAGTTGGGACCGACCCACCGCGGCTATGTCGAGCGCGCGAATTTCGTGGTGTTGCGTTCGCCGGACGTGCCCTCGATCCTGGTCGAGACCGCGTTCATCAGCAATCCCGCCGAGGAGCGCAAGCTGCGTGATCCGGCGCACCAGAAGAAGCTCGCCGAGGCGGTGATGGGCGGCGTGCGGAATTATTTCGAATCCACGCCGCCGCCCGGCACCTGGTTCGCGGCCGAGGCTGCGCGTCGCAATGGCGTGCAACTGGCTTCCGGTGCGACTGCCGGCGCAGGCAAGGTGGCGGCGTCGGCCAGCCGGTCTGTGGCTCGTGCGCAGGAGCCCGCGCACGACGTGCACAAGGTCGGCCACGGCGAGAGCCTGGGCAGCATCGCGCGGCAGTATGGCGTCAGCGTCAGCGCATTGAAGAACGCCAACCGGATCAACAGCAACACGGTGCGCGCAGGCACCACGCTGACCATCCCCGCCGGCTGATCCCGGCTGCGCCAGCGGCCTGGCCGGCGATCGCTGCTAAAGTTCGCGGATGACCGTCATCCGCCCGCTTCCCCCCGAGCTCATCAACCAGATCGCCGCCGGTGAAGTCATCGAGCGCCCGTCCTCGGTGGTCAAGGAACTGGTCGAGAACAGCCTCGACGCCGGCGCCACCCGCATCGAGGTGGAGATCGAGGCCGGCGGCGCGCGGCTGATCCGCGTGCGCGACGACGGCGACGGCATCCATGCCGACGAACTGCCGCTGGCGGTGGCCTCGCATGCGACCAGCAAGATCGGCAGTTTCGACGACCTGGAACATGTCGCCAGCATGGGCTTCCGCGGCGAGGCGCTGGCCTCGGTATCGTCGGTGGCGCGCTTCGCGCTGACCTCGCGCGTGCGCGACCAGGACGCCGCCTTCCGCATCGAGGTCGATGGCGGCGGGCTGCAGGCGGCGCGTCCGGCGCAGCATCCGCAAGGCACCAGTGTCGAGGTGCGCGACCTGTTCTACAACGTGCCGGCGCGCAAGAAGTTCATGCGCGCCGAACGCACCGAATTCGCGCATATCGACGACCTGCTGAAATCGCTGGCGCTGGCGCGCAGCTCGGTGGAGTTCCGGCTCAGTCACAACGGCAAGCCGGTGCGTATCTGGAAGGCGGCGTGCGACGAACAGGCGCAGCTGGTGCGCGTGGCCGGGGTGCTCGGCGAGGAGTTCCCGGCGCAGAGCCTGCGCATCGACCACGCCGCGGCGGGCCTGCACCTGTCCGGCTGGGTCGGTCTGCCCACCGCGTCGCGCGCGCAGGCCGACGCGCAATATTTCTACGTCAACGGCCGGCTGGTGCGCGACCGCATCGTCACCCACGCGGTGCGCCAGGCCTACGCCGACGTGCTGTTCCACGGTCGTCACGCCGCGTTCGTGCTGTATCTGGAACTGGATCCGGCCGGGGTCGACGTGAACGTGCATCCGGCCAAGCACGAGGTGCGTTTCCGCGAGCAGCGGCTGGTGCACGACTTCCTGTTCCGCACCCTGCACGAGGCGCTGGCGCAGACACGTGCGGGGCAGGTGGCCTCGCCGGTGCAGGCGGAGGACGGCCACCTGCGCCTGGCCAGCGCCAGCGCTTCGCCGCCGCCCGGCATGCCGGCGGTCGCCGCGGCGTCGGCCTGGCTCGGGCGTGCCGGGCAGAGCCGGCTGGCGCTGGGCGTGCGCGAGGCTCCGCTGGCCGACTACGCCGCCCTGCTGGGCGAGTCGCCGCGCATGGCCGGCACCGCACCGATGCCGGCCGCCGACGACGCCGAATCGCCGCCGCTGGGCTACGCCATCGCGCAGCTGAAGAGCATCTACGTGCTGGCCGAGAATGCGCACGGCCTGGTGCTGGTGGACATGCACGCGGCGCACGAGCGGATCACCTACGAGAAGCTGAAGTCCGGCCGCGTCACCAGCAACCTGCGCTCGCAGGTGCTGCTGGTGCCGCTGTCGATCGCGGTCAGCGCGAAGGAGGCGGCGGCCGCCGAGGAACATGCCGAGGCGCTGGCCGAGTGGGGGCTGGAATTGTCGCGCAGCGGCCCGGCGACGATCGTGGTGCGGCGCATTCCCGCGCTGCTGGAAGGCGCCGACGTGGGCCAGCTCAGCCGTGACGTGTTGTCCGAACTGGCCCAGCACGGCAGCTCGCGCCGGCTGCAGGAGCTGGAGAACGAACTGCTCTCCACCATGGCCTGCCATGGCTCGGTGCGTGCGGGCCGGCGCCTGACCATCCCCGAGATGAATGCGCTGCTGCGCGAGATGGAGGCGACCGAGCGCTCCGGGCAGTGCAATCATGGGCGTCCGACTTGGGTCCAGCTGAGTCTGGCCGAGCTCGACAAGTTGTTCATGCGCGGCCGTTGACGCGCCTTCAAGAAAACATTGCCGGAGATCTTGATGATACGTACCAGCCTGTTTGTTGCCGCCGCCATCCTGGGAGTCGCCACCGTGCCAGCCGCCACCATCGACAACTACAAGCAAAGCATCGAGCAGTGGCGTGCCGGGCGGATCGAGCGGCTCACCGCGGCGGACGGCTGGCTGAGCCTGATCGGGCTGGAGTGGTTGAAGGAAGGCGTGAACCGCGTCGGCAGCGCCGCCGATAACGACATCGTGCTGGGCACCGGGCCGGCTCACCTGGGCGTGGTCACGCTGGCGCACGACGGCAGCGTGCGCATGGTGCTGGACAAGCACAATGGCGCGACGATCGACGGCAAGGCCGTGGCCGAAGCGCCGCTGGTGGATGACGCCCACGTTGCCGGCGACGCTGCGCCGACGCGGGTGGCGTTCGGCAGCGCGAGCTTCTACGTGATCGACCGCGACGGCCGCAAGGGGCTGCGGGTCAAGGACACGGAAGCGCCATCGCGCAAGCACTTCGCCGGCATCGACGCGTTCCCGGTCGACCCGTCGTGGCGGATCGAGGCGACCTGGCTGCCGGCGGCACCGGGCGAGACGCTGGAGATGGGCACGGTGATCGGCACCGTCGACAAGTACCCGGTGCCGGGCAAGCTGGAGTTCACCCGCGACGGCAAGCGCTTCGAGATTCTGCCGGTGATCGAGGTGCCGGGCGACGCGCAATACTTCATCGTGTTCGCCGACCGCACCAGCGGCAGGGAAACCTACGGTGCCGCGCGCTTCCTGTACATCGACCCGCCCAGGGACGGCAAGGTCGTGCTGGACTTCAACAAGGCCTACAACCCGCCGTGCGCGTTCACTCCGTTCGCCACCTGCCCGCTGGCGCCGCCGGAAAACCGTTTGGATCTGAGAGTGACGGCCGGCGAGAAAAAATACGCTGGCGCGCATTGACAGTTATCGGCGATGGTGGGGCGTGACCTCGCAAATTGCGCTTGACAATTTCGATTGACAGAACTAGTGGTTGCCACGGGTAGGCGTGACTACATGGCTTGCCGGTTTCTTTGAAGTGAGGGATTACTCATGAAACGCGCTGTAATTCTGTTGTCGATGGTGGCTTTTTTGCTGTTCATGGGATCTGCCATCGCGTTTGATTCGCCTGCCTCTGGAGCGCAAGTGGTCCGCATCACTACCACGCGCCATATTGCGGCTGGAACTGCCGAGTACGCACAAGTTCAGGCTTTTCTCCAACATCCAGACATGGATCTTCGAACCAGCCAGAGTGCCATGGGTGACTTCACGCAGCTGGGCGATTTTGTGGTCACATGGTCAAGGCAGGTGAATGGACCTACATTGGTCGGGACAATCAGCCCTCAGGCTTCGGTGCCTGAGCCGCCATTTCCACCCCCGGGAGGTCATCATGCCGTCGGCGATACCTACAAGGTATCGACTTGTCTCTCGGGATATACCCAAGAGTGGGAATACACGTATGTCCATTATCCTGATGGATCGTCCGGTTGGGAGTTGACGGAATACAAGAGGAACGTGACCAACTCCTGCTCGCGTGCGACATAAGCAGATTTTGCGAAACGAGTTGCGGCTCAGCAAAGCGGAGGCCCTGTTGTCTGATGCCCTGATGTAAAGCGGAGGCGCTACCTGCCTTGCGAACTGCGCCTCCGCTCTTGTCACTTGTCCTCGGCGGTTTCAGCGTCCCTTGAACTCGGCCTTGCGTTTCTGCAGGAACGCCGTGGTGCCTTCGAGCATGTCCTCGGTGGAGAACGCCAGTGCGAAGCCCTGCGTCTCGAACTCCAGGCCCTGGTCGATGGCGCTCTCGCCGCCTTGCAGCACGGCGTCGAGGATGCCGGCGGCGGCCAGCGGCGCGGCGGCGGCAAGCTGGTCGGCCAGCGTGGTCACGGCGTCGTCCAGCGCCTCGGGCGCCACCACGCGAGTGACGATGCCCAGCTCGTACGCGCGCTGCGCGCTGATCGGCGCGCCGGTCAGGCACAGCTCCAGCGCGGCGCCACGACCGGCCAGCCGCAGCAGCCGCTGGGTGCCGCCGAAGCCGGGGATCAGGCCGAGGTTGATCTCCGGCTGGCCGAACCTCGCCTTCTCGCTGGCCACGCGCAGGTGGCAGGCCATTGCCAGCTCCATGCCGCCACCCAGGGCGAAGCCCTGCACGCGCGCGATCACCGGCTTGCCGAGCCGCTCGATCGACGCCATCAGGCGCTGCCCGGCGCGCGAGAAACCCTGCGCCTGCACGCTCGTGTAGCCGTTCATCTCGGCAATGTCGGCGCCGGCGACGAAGGCCTTTTCGCCCGCGCCGGTCAGCACCACCACACGCACGGCGTCATCCTGCGCGGCCTGCGCGAACACCAGGCTCAGCTCGTTGAGGGTGTCGCGGTTCAGTGCGTTGAGCTTGTCCGGGCGGTTGACGACGATCGTGCGGACGGCGCCGCGGTTGCTGATTTCCAGATTGCGGTAGGCCATGGGCCGGCTCCTGACGGTGGTTAGTCCGCGATGGTAGCAGTGGGAACCTTTGCCGCCGCGGGGTTTCTCAAGCCACGAACGCCGGCGCTGCACGAAGCGCGCTGACCGCTTAGGATGAACCGTCAGGATCGACTGTCCGATAGGGAAGGGCCCGGTGGAGAAAGGCATGACACATCTGCGTTGCGGGTTGCTCGGCGCAGCGCTGTTGCTGGGCGGCGCGGCACATGCGCAGAGCGCCGCGTCGGCGCCGGCAACGAAGCCCGACAAGGTGAAGTTGTCGTACGCGATCGGCTACCAGATCGGCAGCCAGTTTGCCGACGGCAAGCCGGACGTGGAAATCCCGGTGCTGCTGCGGGCGATCCAGGATGCCTACGCCAGGCGCCACCCCAGCGTGTCGATGCAGGACATGCATCAGCAATTGCAGCGGCTCGACCAGCAGATGCACGCCGATGCGCTGGCCGAGTTCAAGCGGGTCGCCGCCGCCAACGCGCGCAAGAGCGCGCAGTACCTGGCGCAGAACCGGCAGCGGCCCGGCGTGGTCCAGCTGCCGTCGGGTATCCAGTACGCCGTGCTCAGCGCGGGCAGCGGCAAGGCCAGCCCCACGGTGACCAGCACGGTCACCGTGAACTACCGCGGCATGCTGGTGGACGGCACCGAATTCGACAGCACCTGGGCGCATGGCGCGCCGGTCAGCTTCACCGTCGACAAGGTGATCCGCGGCTGGCAGGACGTGATCCCGCGCATGCATGTGGGCGATCGCTGGAAGGTGGTGATCCCGCCGCAACTGGCCTACGGCGAAACCGGCGCGCTGCCGCGGATCGGGCCGAACGAGGCGCTGGTGTTCGAGATCGAGCTGCTCGCGATCAAGCCGGATACGGGCAAGCCCTGAAAGCCGACGCCAACCCCGCGGTGGTAGCATGGCGGGGCATGTCGAACACCCCGCATCCCGCCGAACCGCCGCCCTTGACGCCCTGCATCGGCACCTGCCGGCTGGACGCGCGCGGCTATTGCGTCGGCTGCCGGCGCACCGGCGAGGAGATCGGCCGCTGGCGTGCGATGGGCGACGCCGAACGGCTGCGCGTGATGCGCGAGATCCTGCCGCTGCGCAGGGTGCCATGATCGACCAGCTGGTCAGTGCACTGCGGCCGTTGTCGACGCCGCCGATCGGACCGGGCTGGAACCACGCGGACATGTCCCGCTTGCTCGGCAACAGCGAGCGCCTGCCGGCCGCGGTATTGATGGGTTTTCGCGAAGGCGTGCAGCCGCGGCTGGTGCTGACCGTGCGCACCGACCACCTGCAGGCGCATGCCGGCCAGGTGGCGTTTCCCGGCGGGCGCAGCGATCCCGGTGACGGCGACGCGCTGGCCACCGCGCTGCGCGAAAGCGAGGAGGAAATCGGTCTCGATCGCACGCTGGTGACGCCGCTGGGCTACCTCGACCGCTTCGAGACGATCAGCGGCTACTGCATCACCCCGGTGGTGGCGCGGATCGCCGCCGAGGCCAGGTTGTATCCGGCGCCGGCCGAGGTGGCCGAGGTGTTCGAGGTGCCGCTGGCGTTCCTGCTGGAACCGGCGAACCTGCGCCGCTACACCATGGAGTTCCGCGGCCATCGCCGGCCGATGGTGGAATTCGTCCACGGCGGCCACCGTATCTGGGGCGCCACCGCCGCGATGCTGTACAACCTGCTCGAAAGGATGGGACGGACATGACGCTGAAAACCACCCTGATCGACGTCGCCGCGCTGGCCGCGTTGCCGGCGAGCGACGTGCTGATCGTCGACTGCCGCGTCGACCTGGTCGACCGCGCGCAGGGCGAGCGCAGCTACCTGGCCGGGCACGTTCCCGGCGCCGTGTTCGCCGACCTGGAGCGCGACCTTTCCGACATGTCGCGCGTGCCCGCGGGACTGGGCCGGCATCCGCTGCCGACGGCGGCGGCGTTCAGTGCCGTGCTCGGCCGCTGGGGCTGGGTGCCTGGCCTGCAGGTGGTGTGCTACGACACCGGGCCGGGCGCGTTGGCGGCGGCGCGGCTGTGGTGGCTGCTGCGCCTCGCCGGCGTACGGGAGGTGGCGGTGCTCGACGGCGGTTTCGCCGCATGGCAGGCGGCCGGGCAGCCGCTGGAAACCGCCGCCCATCGGCGCACGTCCACCGCGGTGGCGCTGGCCTGGGATGCGCGGCAGGTGATCGTCGATCACGCCGCCCTGCATGCCGCGCCGGCGCCGCTGCTGCTCGATGCCCGCGCCGCCGCGCGCTACCGTGGCGACGTCGAGCCGCTGGATCGCGCCGCCGGCCACGTGCCCGGCGCGCGCAACCGGCCGTACCTCGACAACCTGTGCGCCGACGGCCACTTCAAGCCGCCGGCGCAGCTGCGCGAGGAATTCGCCGCGGTGCTGGGCGATACCGCGCCCGACCGGGTCGTGCATATGTGCGGCTCCGGCGTCACCGCCTGCTACAACCTGCTGGCGATGGAACACGCCGGCCTGCACGGCTCGCGGCTGTACACGCCGTCGTGGAGCGGCTGGGTCAGTGATCCGTCGCGGCCGGTAGCGACAGGCTGACGGGCAGGAGCGCAGCCTGTCCCCAAGGGACTTCCTTCGCTCGTGCGCGATGCTCTGATGTCGATCGGAGCGAAGAGCATCGCGCGCCGGGTGCGCTCCTGCAGCGCATTCATTTCTTCTCTTTGAGCCGCGCGACCAGTTGCTGCAGCACCGCCTGCGTCTGTGGATGGAAGAACGCGTCGACGAAATCGTCCAGCGGCAGCGCGTCCATGTCGGCGTAGGCGGCGGCGAGGTCGGCGCGGGCCAGCGCGCGGGTGGTCAGCATCGCGTGCGAGGGCAGCGCCAGCAGGTCGCCGAGCCAGCGGATCGCGCGGGTGGCGACCTGGTCGACGCCGGTGAGCTCGTCGACGAAGCCGCAGGCCAGCGCCGCGGATGATTCGATCATTGCGCCGGCGACCAGCAGCCGTTCGGCGCGGTAAGTGCCGACCACGCGGCGCAGCGCCAGCTGGATCGCCTCGGGCACGATCAGCCCAACCTGCACCTCGTTGAGGCCGATCCGGTACGGCCCTTCGGCCATCACCCGGTAGTCGCAGAACAGCGCCAGCACCGCGCCGCCGGCCGGGCTGTGGCCGGTGATCGCCGCCACCAGCGGGATCGGCGCACGGGCGAGCGTGCCGCACAGTGCGAAGAACTCGCGCCAGTATTCGCGTACGCCGGCGCGGTCGCGCTGCAGCAGGGCCGGCACGTCGACGCCGGCGGAGAATAGCCCCGGCGCGCCGGACAGCACGATGCCGCGCACGCCGCCCTGCACGGCATCGTCGACGGCGGCACGCAGCGCGCGCAGCAGTTCCAGGTTCAGTGCGTTTACCGGCGGGCGGGCGAGCTGGATCTCGCGGATGCCGTGGTCGTGGTTGCCGAGGTTGAGCATGAAAAACTCCGGTCGGGGTTATTGCGGTTGTTCGTCGGCGGTCCAGCGGTAGCGCACCGCATAGTCCAGCGCGGCCTTGCCGCCGGCCGGCACTTCGATGCGGAACTCCAGCGTGTCCGGCGTCTGTGCGCTCGGCTTGCTGCTGGAGGAGACCAGCGTCCACTGGCGCCAGCGGCCGGGATGCTCGCGCACGGTCACCGTGCGGGCGCTGTCGCCGGCGTTGCCGAGGGTGATGCGGAACGTCTCGTCCAGCGTGCGGCCGGCCTTGTCCACCTGGAAGGCGGTGCGCTCGCGTGTCGCGCGCAGGTCGAAGGCGGTGCCCAGCGTGATGCTGGCGTCGCTGCCTTTCGGGGTGTCCTCGATGCGGCCTTCGCCGATGAATTGCGGCGTGCCGTGGCGGTCGGCGGTGAGCACGCGCAGGTAGCCGGCCGGCAGGCTGTCGAACGCCTTCAGCTTCAGCGTGCTGACGATGGCGCTGCCGCCGCCCGGGTTGTAGTCGCGTTCGAGGATCGGCCGTGGCGGCTGGTAGCGGTTGCCGTTTTCGTACAGCGCGGTGCGTTCGCAGTCCAGCGTGCGGTCGACATACAGCGGCACCTGGCTGACGCTGCCGTCGGGCAGTTCGACCGTGCCGGGCAGGGTGTAGCTGCGGTAGTCGCCGAGGCTGTCCTGCTGCGGCAGGGTTTCGGCCTTCGCGCTGTAGCCGCGCGCCATCGACGCCATCGGCCGCGGTGCCGAGGCCTTGGCCATGTTCGGTTCGCCGGCAATCAGGGTGACTTGCGCATCGTGCCAGTCGCGGCCGCTGCGGTTGGCGATGCTGGCGCGCGACTCGAAGCGCATGCGGCAGGCTGCGCCGGGCTGCAGCGTGGCCACGTACGCGGCGCGCCAGCCGAGGCCGGCGGTGGGGTAGCTGAGCACGGCGCGGGCCTGGCCAGCACGCGCAGCGTCCACGCGCAGGCTGAGGCTGGAGCCGAGCGGAAAGCCGCCTTCGGCACTGCGCACGGCGGCGTAGTCGCGCACCAGCGTGGTGCCGGTGGTGCCGCGCACCAGCAAGCCGTTGCCTGCGCGCAACAGGGTACCGCCGGCCAGCGCTTCGCCGCTGCCGCCGAGCACGCTCACCTCGTGTCCGACCAGACCGCTCAGCGCTGCGCCCGCACCTTGCGCCAGCAGCAGGCGCTGCGAGATCACCTTCGCGTTGCCGTCGGGAAAGCCCAGCGCCAGCGCCTCGGCGTCGAGCGCGTTCGGCAGGTCGCCGACCACCACGTCGTGGACGCCGGCGGCGAGGTTCAGCGAACGCTGCTCGCGTACCACCGCGTAGCCTTCGTCGACGTCGCCGCCGCCCTGGCTGGCGTACAGTGCAGGGCTGTCGCTGCGATACAGGGTGAGTGCCGTGCTGTCGGTGGCCCGTGCCGTCGATGCGCCGGCCAGGGCGGCCAGGCAGGCGAGGGCAAGAGCGGGGCGATGTGCTGTCGTCATGAGGCGCCTTCCATCGTGGGGACCGAATCGCCATCATAGCGACGGCGCGGGCAGGCCGTGCGTCGATCGCGTCACGCGTGTCCGGGATGCGCCCGGCCGCGGGCCCGGTGCACCGCCGGTCAGGATTGTCCAAGCGTCGAGGGCACCGATTCACTATCGTGCTGCGCGAATTCCCACCGGCGAGCGGACATGCCTGCACCTTCGACGATCGACATTGCGCCTGCCCGCCTGCCGGACGACATCGAGCTCGTGCGCGGCTTGTTCGCGGAATACATCGCCGGTCTCGGCGTTGATCTTTCCTTCCAGGATGTGGGCGCGGAACTGGCGCAACTGCCCGGCAAGTATGCGCCGCCGCGCGGCGTGATCCTGGTTGCGCGCGACGACGCGGGCGCGGTGCTGGGCTGCGTGGCGTTGCGACCCCGGCCGCAGCCAGGCGTGTGCGAGATCAAGCGCCTCTATGTCAGGCCTGTGGCGCGGGGGCAGGCGCTGGGGCGGCGACTGGCCGAGGCCGTGATCGCCTGGGCCGCGGAGGCCGGCTACGCGCGCGTGCTGCTGGACACCTTGGCTTCGATGCAGGCGGCCCGGCATCTTTATGCCGCGCTGGGTTTTCGTGCGGTGGCGCCGTATTACGACAACCCGGTGCCGGGCACCCTGTACATGGCGCTGGAACTCACGGCCGGAGCGGCCTAGGCGACCCTGGCCCAGCCTGCGCGGAAGGCGGCCGGGGTCAGGCCGAACGTCCTCACGAATTCGCGGTTGAGATGGGCCTGGTCGTAGAAGCCGGCATCCAGCGCGGCCTCGACGATCGACGCGTGGTGGCGCAGCCGCGCCTTTGCCTCGTGCAGGGCCAGCAGGAGGTGGAAGTTGTGCAGGCTGCTGCCGGTCGCGCGACGGAACGCGCGCGCCAGGTGGCCGACGGAAACCGCGCAGGCCTGCGCGATCGCTTCCACGTCGGTACGCAGCGAAGGCCGCCCGGCCAGCAAGGCCATCGCGCGTGCGCCGAGCGCATCGCGGCAGCCGGGCGTCGCCGCGTCGTTCGCCGTGGGCGGCACGAAGCGCGAACTGAAGGCCCAGCCGCTGCCGTCCACCGGCTCGAAACGATGGATCACGCCGGCCGGCACCACGACGGTGTCGCCGGCGGCGACTTCGCGGCAGGCATCGGGAAGGCGCAGTCGCGCCCGCCCGGTCAGCACCTGCACGACTTCGTCGCCGGCATGGAAGTGCGGCCGGAAACGCCAGGCATGGCGCGCGCCGGCGATCGTCTCGACCGGGCCGGATCCGCCCAGGCTGACCGCGAACGACGTGCGGGCGCGGGTGGTGTGCACGGGTCGCCTACGCCACCGCGCCGCGGATCGCCTCGGGCAACGGCACCGGCTTGCCGCTGGCCGGATCCATCCACACCATCACCACGTGGCCGTCGCAGTACAGCTGGTCGGGGTGTTCGGCGTCGAGCACTCGATGGGTGATCGTCATCGAGCTGTTGCCCATGCGCTCGCAGAACAGCTGCACCTGCAACTGCGCCGGCCAGGCGATCGGGCGGCGGTAGTTGACCTGGCTGGCGGCCATCACCGGCATCGCGTGGTCGTCGAACCACGGCCCGGGTACATGGCTCAGCCACTGCAGCCGAGCCTCTTCCAGGTAGGTGAGGTAGTTGGAGTTGTTGACGTGGTTGAACGCGTCGAGGTCGCGCCAGCGCACGCCGAGCGAGGCGACGTACAGCGGCTTGCCGGTTTCGGCTTCTGCCGCGGCAGTGCTCGCCGCATCGGCGACCGTGGTGGATTTGCGTGGATTCATGAACGCTTCTTCTTGCTGCCGCGCATCGGTTTGTACTTGTCGGCCGAGGCGATGTGCCTGGTGGCGGCCTTGACCCGCGTGGCGGCGCCCGGCTTTTTCGGCTTGGCCGGTTTCAGGTGCGGCGCGAGGAAGTGGCCGGTGTGTGATTCGGGCGTAGCGGCCACGGTCTCCGGCGTACCGGCAACCAGGATGCGGCCGCCGCCGGCGCCGCCCTCGGGGCCGAGGTCGACGACCCAGTCGGCGGTCTTGATCACGTCCAGGTTGTGCTCGATCACCACCACGGTGTTGCCCTGGTCGACCAGCTGGTGCAGCACGTCGAGCAATTGCTCGATGTCGTGGAAGTGCAGTCCGGTGGTGGGCTCGTCGAGGATGTACAGGGTGTTGCCGGTGTCGCGCTTGGACAGTTCCTTGGACAGTTTCACGCGCTGCGCCTCGCCGCCGGACAGCGTGGTCGCGCTCTGGCCGAGCTTGATGTAGTCGAGGCCCACCGCGCGCAGCGTGTCGAGCTTGCGCGCGATGGTCGGCACGTTCTCGAACAGCTTCAGCGCGTCCTCCACCGTCATGTCGAGCACGTCGGCGATGGTGTGGCCCTTGTACAGGATCTCCAGCGTCTCGCGGTTGTAGCGCTTGCCGTGGCAGGCGTCGCAGGGCACGTAGACGTCGGGCAGGAAATGCATCTCGACCTTGAGCATGCCGTCGCCCTCGCAGGCCTCGCAGCGGCCGCCGCGCACGTTGAAGCTGAAGCGGCCCGGCGTGTAGCCGCGTGCGCGCGCCTCGGGTACCTGCGAGAACATGTCGCGCAGCGGAGTGAACAGGCCGGTGTAGGTGGCGGGGTTGGAGCGCGGCGTGCGGCCGATCGGCGACTGGTCGATGTCGACCACCTTGTCGAACAGCTCCAGCCCGGTCACCGACTGGAACGGCGCCGGCTGCGCGCTGGCGCCGTTGAGTTCGGCCGCGGCAAGGCGGAACAGGGTGTCGTTGACCAGGGTCGACTTGCCCGAGCCGGACACGCCGGTGACGCAGGTGAACAGCCCGGCCGGGATCGCCAGGTCGACGTTCTTCAGGTTGTTGCCGCTGGCGCCGTTCAGGCACAGCCAGTAGGCGTCGTCGTTGGGCAGGCGGCGCTGTTTCGGCACCTCGATCGCCCGCTCACCGGAGAGGAACTGGCCAGTGACCGAGCGCGGCGAGTCGAGCATGTCCTGCACGCTGCCCTGCGCCACGATCTCGCCGCCGTGCACGCCGGCACCGGGGCCGATGTCGAGCACGTGGTCGGCCATGCGGATCGCGTCCTCGTCGTGCTCGACCACGATCACCGTGTTGCCGAGGTCACGCAGGCGGGTCAGCGTGCCGAGCAGGCGTTCGTTGTCGCGCTGGTGCAGGCCGATCGAGGGTTCGTCCAGCACGTACATCACGCCGACCAGGCCGGCGCCGATCTGGCTGGCCAGGCGGATGCGCTGCGCCTCGCCGCCAGACAGCGAGTCGGCCTGGCGGTCCAGGGTGAGGTAGTTCAGGCCCACGTCGTTGAGGAAGCTCAGCCGCTCGCGGATTTCCTTGACGATCTTCACCGCGATCTCGCCGCGCCAGCCGGCGAGCTTCAGCTCCTCGAAGAACGCCAGCGCGTCGTCGATCGAGCGCGCGGTGAGCGAGGGCAGGGCGTGGTCGGCCACGAACACGTTGCGGGCCGAGCGGTTCAGCCGCTGGCCGGCGCACTCCGGGCAGGGCTGGTCGCTGATGTACTTGGCCAGCTCTTCGCGCACCGCGGCGGATTCGGTTTCCTTGTAGCGCCGCTCCAGGTTCGGCAGGATGCCCTCGAACGCGTGCTCGCGGGTGACCTTGCCGCCGCGTTCGGTGATGTAGCGGAACGCGATCCTGTCCTTGCCGCTGCCGTACAGGATGGCCTTCTGGACGTCCGCGGGAAGCTTGTTCCACGGCGTGTCCACGTCGAAGCCGTAGTGCGTGGCCAGCGACAGGATCAGCTGGAAGTAGTGCGCGTTGCGCCGGTCCCAGCCGCGCACCGCCCCGTTGGACAGCGGCAGTTCGGGGTGGCCGACCACGCGCGCCGCATCGAACACCTGGGTCACGCCCAGGCCGTCGCAGGACGGGCAGGCGCCGATCGGCGAGTTGAACGAAAACAGCCGCGGCTCCAGCTCGGGCAGCGAGTAGTCGCAGACCGGGCAGGAATAGCGTGACGAGAGCATCTGCTCCTTCGCGTTGGCACCGGCGTCCATGTTGGCCAGGATCACCAGTCCGTCGCCCAGCCGTAGCGCGGTCTCGAACGATTCGGCCAGGCGCTGCTTGATGTCCTCGCGCGGACGGAAACGGTCGATCACCACCTCGATGGTGTGCTTCTGCCGCAACGTCAGCGGCGGCACCGCATCCAGGTCGAACACGGTGCCGTCGACGCGCGCGCGCACGAAACCCTGTGCACGCAACTGCTCGAACACCTGCACATGCTCGCCCTTGCGCTCGCGGATCACCGGCGCCAGCAGCATGTAGCGCTGCTCAGGGTCGAGCGCCAGGGTGGCGTCGACCATCTGGCTCACCGTCTGCGCCTCCAGCGGAATGCCGTGATCGGGGCAGCGCGGCGTGCCGACGCGGGCGTACAGCAGGCGCAGATAGTCGTACACCTCGGTGATCGTGCCGACGGTGGAGCGCGGGTTGTGCGAGGTGGATTTCTGCTCGATCGAGATGGCCGGCGACAGGCCTTCGATGTGGTCGACGTCGGGCTTCTCCATCATCGACAGGAACTGCCGTGCATAGGACGATAGCGACTCGACGTAGCGGCGCTGGCCTTCGGCGTAGATGGTGTCGAACGCCAGCGAGGATTTGCCGGAGCCGGACAGGCCGGTGATCACGATCAACTGGTCGCGTGGCAGGTCGAGGTCGATGTTCTTGAGGTTGTGCGTGCGTGCGCCGCGGATGCGAATGGTGTCCATGGACGCCGGATATGGGGGGGAACGCGCACTATACCAACCTGGGCAGGTCAGTTATTGCCGCTTCAGCCGGAAAGTTCCGGTGGGCGGCGGCGTATGGCCTAATGCGAGGCTTCCCGGCCGCCACGCCGCTACCTCGGAGATCACTGCCCATGCGTACCCGGATCCGGATCGGCGCCTTGCTGTGGCTGCTCGTCAGCTGCGGAGCGGCCACGGCTGCCGTGACCGCCAGCGAGCAGCAGGTGCGTGACCTGTTCAAGGTGATGCGGGTGGAACAGACCCTCGGCCAGATGAACACGCAGATGGCCGCGCAGATGCGGCAAAAGCTTCCCTGCGTGCCGGCGGAATACTGGCAAGGGTTCGTCGACGGCGACGGCGCCACCGCCGTGGTGCAGCGCATGGTCCCGGTGTTCCAGCGCCATTTCAGCGGCGAGGAGATCGACGGGCTGCTCAAATTCTACCGCTCGCCGCTGGGCCAGAAGGTGCTGACCGAAATGCCGGCGGCCATGGCCGAGGCGACCCAGGCCGGCCAACAGTGGGGGCAGGAGCGCGCCCGCACGATGCTGCAGGAGCTGCAGAAGAAGGGCAGCCTCGACGCACAGGGCCGCTGTCCGGCGGCGCCGGAGGCGGCCGACGAGGGCGAGGCCAAACCCGCGGCCCGGCCGGCGAAGAAGCATGTCCGGCACAAGCCGGTGCACCATCACAAGCCGGCAGCCGAGCCCAAGCCGGCGACACCGGTGCCGGTGAAATCCGCGGCGCCGGCGGCACCCCAGTCCTGACCGGCTGGTCAGGAATTGACCAGCAGCCGGTGGCCTCGCTATACTTCTGCGTTCGTTCCGGCCGGTTCGGGGCGAAACACCCAAGAGAATAACGACAGAAGGGCATTTCCATGAGTTATGCAGTCATCAAGACCGGTGGCAAGCAGTACCGTGTGCAGCAGGGCGACGTGCTGCGCGTGGAGCTGCTGACCGCCGACGAAGGCGCCACGGTCAGCTTCGACCAGGTGCTGCTGGTCGGTTCCGGCGAGTCGGTCACCGTTGGTGCGCCGGTCGTCGAAGGCGCCACCGTCAGCGCCACCGTGCGCAAGCACGGTCGTGCCGATAAGATCCGCATCATCAAGTTCCGCCGCCGCAAGCACTACAAGCGTCAGCAGGGCCATCGGCAGCATTTCACCGAAATCGAGATCACGGGCATCAACGCCTGATTCAGCCGGAGTAGAAAGTCATGGCACACAAGAAGGCAGGCGGTTCCACCCGCAATGGTCGCGATTCGAACCCGAAGTACCTCGGCGTGAAGATCTACGGTGGCCAGGCCATCGAGGCCGGCAACATCATCGTGCGTCAGCGCGGCACCCAGTTCCATCCGGGGGCCGGCGTGGGTCTGGGCCGCGATCACACCTTGTTCGCACTGGTCGACGGTACCGTCCAGTTCAAGATCCGCGGCGCGAAGAATCGTCGTTTTGTCGACGTCGTCCAGGCGTAAGCCTTCCGCGATGCGACAGCGAAGGCCCCGCTTCGGCGGGGCTTTTGTTTTTTGTCACGGGATGTCGAGATTCGGGCCTCGCAGAAGCCAGCACGCGTCCCGTCCCGTACCATGTCCACGATGGGCTGCTCTTCCCAATCCCCAATCCGGAATCCCGGTTCTCCAATGAAATTCGTCGACGAAGCAAACATCAAAGTCCAGGCCGGTGACGGCGGCAATGGCTGTATCAGCTTCCGCCGCGAGAAGTTCATCCCGTTCGGTGGCCCCGACGGCGGCGATGGCGGTTTCGGCGGCTCGGTCTGGCTGGTGGCCGACGAGGGCCTGAACACCCTGATCGACTTCCGCCACCAGCGCAGCTTCAAGGCGCAGCGCGGCGAGAACGGCATGGGCAGCCAGATGTACGGCAAGGGCGGCGAGGACACCACGATCCGCGTGCCGGTCGGCACCATGATCACCAATGTCGACACCGACGAGGTGATCGGCGACCTCACCGCCCATGGCCAGCGCATGCTGGTGGCGCAGGGCGGCAAGGGTGGCCTGGGCAATATCCATTTCAAGACGTCGGTGAACCGGGCGCCGCGCAAGGCCACCCCGGGGACCCCGGGCGAGGTGCGCGAGCTGAAGCTTGAACTGCGCCTGCTGGCCGACGTCGGCCTGCTCGGTTTCCCCAACGCGGGCAAGTCCACCTTCATCCGGGCGGTGTCGGCGGCGACGCCGCGAGTGGCGGACTACCCGTTCACCACGCTGCATCCGAACCTGGGCGTGGTCAGCCTTGGCACCGACCAGAGCTTCGTGATCGCCGACATCCCCGGCCTGATCGAGGGCGCCTCCGAAGGTGCCGGGCTGGGCATCCAGTTCCTGCGCCACGTGGCGCGCACCAGCCTGCTGCTGCACATCGTCGACATCGCGCCGATCGACGGCGCCGACGTGGCCGGCCAGGTGCGCGCGATCGAGCAGGAACTGCAGAAATTCAACCCGGAGCTGCTCGAACGCCCGCGCTGGCTGGTGTTGAACAAGGCGGACGTACTGCCGGAGGACGAACGCCAGGCGGTGGCGCAAGGCATCATCGACAAACTGGGCTGGAGTCAGCCGTGGTTCCTGGTCTCGGCCATCGCGCGCGAGGGCACGATGGCGGTGTGTCAGCAGGTGCAGCGCTTCTTCGAGTCGCAGCGTGAGGCCAGCGTGGAGCGTACCGACATGCTGCCGAACGACGTACGTCTGCGCGGGGAAGCGCCACAAGGCTGATTCAGGCTGCCGGCGCCGCGTCGCGGGTCCGGATCGACGCAAGGCGGTTCGCGCCTGCCGGCATGACGGCGGGCGTGGCCGAGCGATGCCGACTGGCGGCATGCCGAACGATCGGGTATCATGCGCCCATTGAATGAGAATGACTATCAGTCATTTACCCGAAACACAGGAGCACTCCCATGCCACGCCTGCTGCCGTTCGTGTTCGCCCTGTCGTTGCCGCTGCTGGCCAGCGCGGCTGACACGACCAGCTACACGCTGACCTTGAAGGATCACCGCTACCAGCCCAGCGAGCTGCGCATCCCGGCGGATACCCGGGTCAGGCTCGAACTGGTCAACCAGGACGCCTCGCCGGAGGAGTTCGAGAGCGATGACTTCCCGGCCGAGAAGATCGTGATGCCGAACAGCCGCACCAGCTTGTTGATCGGCCCGTTCAAGCCGGGGCACTACCGCTTCTATGGCGATTTCCACCAGCCCACCGCGCAGGGCACGTTGGTGGTGGAGTAGCGCCATGGGAGCCGTAGCCCTGCTGGTATTTCGCGAAGTGCTGGAGGCGGCGCTGATCGTCAGCGTGGTGGCGGCTGCCACCCGTGGCGTGCCCCGGCGCGGCTGGTTTATTGGCGGCGGGATCGCGCTGGGAGGCTTCGGTGCGGTGCTGGTGGCCTTGTCGGCCGACCTGCTGGCCGCGGCGTTCAGCGGCGTCGGGCAGGAACTGTTCAATGCCGGCGTGCTGCTGGCGGCGGTGCTGATGATCGGCTGGCACGTGCTGTGGATGTCCAGCCACGGCCGCGAGCTGAGCCGGCAGATGCAGTTGCTGGGCAATGCGGTGCACAGCGGCGCCAGTTCGCTGGGGCTGCTGTTGGCGGTGGTGGCACTGGCGGTGCTGCGCGAGGGCTCGGAGGTGGTGCTGTTCCTGTACGGCATGCGCGCCGGCGGTGCCGAGCACCTGTGGGCCGGCCTGGCGATCGGCGTGGTCGCCGGTGCGGCGCTGGGCTTCGCGCTGTACGCGGGCCTGCTGCGCATCCCGCTGCGGCACTTCTTCGGCGTGACCAACGCCATGCTGGTGCTGCTGGCCGCGGGCCTCGCCTCGACGGCCGCGCGTTACCTGATCCAGGCCGACTTGCTGCCGGCTTGGGGCAACCAGCTGTGGGACAGCTCGTGGCTGCTCGGCAACGGCTCGGTGCCGGGCCAGACCGCGCATATCCTGGTCGGTTACGATGCGCAGCCGGCCGGCATGCAGCTGGTGTTCTACGCCTTGACCCTGCTCGCGTTGTGGATGGGCGCGCGTTTCGTCAAGCGCCAGCCGCCGACGCGGCCCCTGGATGGCCGGCCCGCCGTGCACCCGGCCTGCTGACGACGGGTTGGCGGCCCGGGTCATCCCGCTTCGGCGCTGCGCTGGCGCTGCTTCCGCAGGTCGGCCGTCCAGGCCAGCATGGCCAACGCGGCGATGATCTCGCCGAAGGACACCAGTTCACCGCCCCGCCCGGCGTTCAGTACGCCGTGCAGCACGGGAATGGCCAGCAGGCTCATCAGCCGCACGTGGCCCGAGCGAAGCAGCGCGTGCCGACTCGCGTGGCGGTACCAGTAGCGACGCACGGCCAACCAGAAGGCCGGCGCGATCAGGACGAGACCGAACCCGTCCAGCCCTTCTGCGCCAAGGACCACGCCGCCCGCGCACAGCGCCGGCACCAGGTACGCGCGCACGGAGCGGCGCGCGGTCATGCATTCGGGCCGGAGATACCAGGAAACGAGCAGCGACCAGGCCATCCACAGGGCCCACAGCGCGCTGGGGATCATCAGCATGCCGATCGCGATCAGCATCGTTTGAAACGACATGCGGCCGCTGAACCACTGGCTCAGCAGTGGCGCCAGCAGCATGCCGAGCAGCAGCATCGCCGCGCTGCGTGCGCCGCCGAGGATCAGTCGCGGGCGAGTGACCCGATCGCGTTCGGCCGCCGCGCGCCAGAAGGCAAGCTGGCGACGGTTGATGGCGGCGGGAAGATCCTCCGGATGGTTGTCGCTCACGCCGTCGACGAAGTCGGCGATGAGTCCGGCATTGGCGCTGTTCATGCCGACGAACAGCACCCGCGGCCAGCGGAACGGACGCATCAGCAGCCGCACGATCCAGTGCGCCCGCCGGCGCTGCGAGGAGCTGCGGATGGCCAGGCGCGCGGCCAGGACCTCCCGGTCGGCGACTTCCAGTTGCCAGGCCAGTCGTGTGCGCCGCTCCAGTTGCAGCAGGGCCAGCGGATCGTGCCCGGCCAGGGCGTGGTCGAGGTCGAAGAAACGCAGCAGGGTTGCCAGGCAGTCGGCCGGCATCGGCGGGACCTGCCGGTAGAGCTTTTCCATCAGGGCATGGCCGGTGTGGGCCTTGCGCTGCAGCGACCACAGCTCCGGCCGGCCGGCCAGCCATGCCTGCAGCGCCGGCGCGTCGCCGGCCGCGGCGAGTTCGAACGCGGCGGTGCAGAAGGCGTCGGGGTTGACATGCGGAAGCGTCGGTGGCTCCGGCGCGGCGGGCAGGGGCTCCGACCGTGTCGGCACGAGAACCGATCGGTCCATCGGCGGGTTGAAAGACGCTGCCAGTTCGCCGGTCATGCATGCCCGGCAGTGCTGCAGTGCCGCCTGGTAGGCGGCATGCAGGCGCTGGAACCCCTGCGGGTCGTCCTCCGGGCGGGTGGCCCGCAAGCGCTGCGCATAGGCACGCTTGATCGCGCGCTCGTCGGCATCCGCCGCCAGCCCGAGCAGCTCGAACGGCGACATCAGGCGGACTCCAGCGTGTCCAGCGCGCGGGCGAACTCGCGGCGATGCTCGCGGATGAGGGCGTCGTCCTGGCTTTCCAGCGCGGCGCGGAAACGCGCGATCCACTCCTGCAGCTGGTCCCGTGCAAGCAGGTGTTCCTCGTACAGGCGCTCGGCGCGCGCCAGCACGGCGAGGTTTTCCTGCTTGCTGCGGGGATGCATCTTGATGTCATTCAGCGCGGCCAGACGCTCGCGGATCTGCTGCGCATCGAGCAGGCCGGGGTTCTGTTCCAGCAGCAGTTCGTAGCGGCGGTCGTCGGCATGCACGCGCGCCTCGACCTGCAGCACGCCGTTGATGTCGTAGGTGAAACGTACGGTCACCGCGTTCTGCGCGATCGGCAGCGCGGGGTCGATGTCTACCGTCAATGCGCCCAGCTTGATGTTCTTTTCCACCAGCGGGCTTTCGCCTTGGTAGACGTCCAGTTGGAGTTGCCTCTGGCGTTCGTGGATCGGCCAGAAGGTTTCCTCGCGACTGACCGGTACGCTGTTGTTGCGCTGGATGATCGGCTCGAAGAATCCCGTCACCACGCGCCCCCGTTCGTCCCGTCGCGCCACCTCGGTACCGAGCGAGTAGGGGCAGACGTCGGTGAGGATGACCTCCTCCAGCTGCTGGTCGCGCGATTTCAGCCCGGCGGCGATGCAGGCGCCCAGTGCGATCGCCCGATCCGGATTCACGTGGCGCAGCGGCAGCCGGCCGAACATGCGCGATACCGTCCTGGCGACCAGCGGCATGCGGCTGGCGCCGCCGACCAGCACGATTTCGTCCAGCTGTTCCGGCTTCAGGCGGGCGTCGCGCATCGCCCGTTCCAGTGGCGCGCGCATGCGCTGCACCAGCGGGTCGGCAAGCCGGGCGAAGCGGTCCTCGTCGATCTGCCATGCCAGCTGCCGGTCACCCAGCGAGAGCTCGACCTGTGCCTGGCCACGGCTGCCAAGATCGCGCTTGGCCGCTTCCAGCCGGCGACGCAACTGGCCACGCTGGCTTGCGTCCAGCGCGCTGTCGGCGAGCTTCAGGTCGGCGCGGCAGGCCTGTTCGAGCAGGTCGAGGAAGTCCTCGCCGCCGAGGAAGTTGTCACCGGCGCTGGCGTGCACTTCCACCACGCCCTCGAACATCTCCAGCACCGAGACGTCGAAGGTGCCGCCGCCCAGGTCGAAGACGAGGAAGCGGGCGCCATCGGCTTTCTCGCGCAGGCCATAGGCCAGCGCGGCAGCCGTGGGCTCGTTGATCAGTCGCTCGACGCGGATGCCGGCCAGTTCGCCCGCCGCGCGGGTCGCCTTGCGCTGGGCGTCCGAGAAGTATGCCGGCACGCTGATCACCGCTTCGTCGATCCTTTCCCCGAGCGCCGCCTCGGCATCGGCGATCAGCGAGCGCAGGATCAGGGCGGAAAGCTCTTCCGGACGGAAGCTGTGCGCGCCAAGCCGTGTTTCGCGCGGGCTGCCCATCCAGCGCTTGAAATTTGCCACGCTGGCCTGCGGATGGCTGACCATGCGGTCGCGCGCGGGCTGGCCGACGACGACCTGGCCGGACGCGTCCATGCTCACCACCGAGGGCGTCAGGAACTCCCCCAGTGCATTCGCAAACAGCCGTGGCCCCGTCGCGTCGTGGCAGCCGATCAACGAATGCGTGGTCCCCAGATCGATGCCGACGATCATCCCTGACTTCCCCCGTGAAGTCGTCTCGCGTGGAGCGAAAGCTTACATGCGGAACACGCCGTAGTGCTGCGGCTCGATCGGCGCGTTGAGCGAGGCGGAGATCGCCAGGCCGAGCACGCGGCGGGTATCGACCGGGTCGATGACGCCGTCGTCCCACAGCCGCGCACTGGCGTAGTAGGGGTGGCCCTGGCGTTCGTACTGCTCGCGCAGCGGCACCTTGAACGCTTCCTCCTCGGCGGCCGACCACGCGCCGCCCCTGGCCTCGATGCCGTCGCGCTTCACGGTGGCGAGCACCGACGCGGCCTGCTCGCCGCCCATCACCGAGATGCGCGCGTTCGGCCACATCCACAGGAAGCGCGCGCCGTAGGCGCGACCGCACATGGCGTAGTTGCCGGCGCCGAAGCTGCCGCCGATCACCACGGTGAATTTCGGCACGTGCGAGCAGGCCACCGCGGTGACCATCTTGGCGCCGTCCTTCGCGATGCCGGCCTGCTCGTATTTCTTGCCGACCATGAAGCCGGTGATGTTCTGCAAAAACACCAGCGGCACGTTGCGCTGGTTGCACAGCTCGATGAAGTGCGCGCCCTTGAGCGCGCTCTCGGCAAACAGGATGCCGTTGTTGGCGACGATGCCCACCGGGTAGCCGTGGATGTGCGCGAAGCCGCACACCAGGGTCTTGCCGTAGCGCGCCTTGAACTCGTGGAACTCCGAGCCGTCGACGATGCGCGCGATCACCTCGCGGATGTCGAACGGGCGGCGGGTGTCCTGCGGGATCACCCCGTACAGCTCCTCGGCCGCATACTTCGGCTCGACCGGCGCGCGCAGCGCCAGCGGCATCGCCTTGGTGCGGTTCAGATGGCCCACGATGTCGCGCGCGATCGCCAGCGCGTGTGCGTCGTTCTCGGCAAAGTGGTCGGCCACGCCGGAGATCGACGTGTGCACGTCCGCGCCGCCCAGCGTCTCGGCGTCGACCACCTCGCCGGTGGCGGCCTTTACCAGCGGCGGGCCGCCGAGGAAGATGGTGCCCTGCTCGCGCACGATGATCGTCTCGTCGCTCATCGCCGGCACGTAGGCGCCGCCGGCCGTGCAGCTGCCCATCACCACCGCGATCTGCGGGATGTTGAGCGAGGACATTCGCGCCTGGTTGTAGAAGATCCGCCCGAAGTGCTCCTTGTCCGGGAACACCTCGTCCTGCAGCGGCAGGAACGCGCCGCCGGAGTCAACCAGGTAGACGCAAGGGAGGTTGTTCTCCAGCGCCACTTCCTGCGCGCGCAGGTGTTTCTTCACGGTGATCGGGAAGTAGGTGCCGCCCTTGACGGTAGCGTCGTTGGCGACCACCACCACCTCGACGCCGTTGACCCGGCCGATGCCGGTGATCAGGCCGGCGGCGGGCGCGGCATCGTCGTACATGCCGTGCGCGGCCAGTGGCGACAGTTCCAGGAACGGCGAGCCGGGGTCGAGCAGGGCGCGGATGCGCTCGCGCGGCAGCAGCTTGCCGCGTGCCACGTGCTTTTCGCGTGCCTTGGCGCCGCCACCCTCGGCGCTGCGCACCAGTTCGCGCTGCAGATCGTCCACCACGGCGCGCAGCTGGCGGCTGCTGGCCTGGAATTCGGCGGAACGCGGATCAACCTGCGATGCAATGACGCTCATGGATGCGGACTCACGGATAGGCTGCCATCAAGGCCAAACCACGGATGATAGCGGGCGTCGGCCGGCGGCCAAAATCAGTGGCGGAGCGGCGAACCATGGACGAAAAAAAACGGCCGCGCGAGGCGGCCGTTTTTTCAGGAAACCAGCAAGGGATCAATGACCCTTCACGGCGTCCTTGGCCTTGTCAGCCGCGTCCTTGGCCGCACCTGCGGCGTCCTTGGCAGCGTCGGCAGCCTTGGCGGCAGCGTCGACTGCGGCGGCGGCCGGAGCGGTGGTGGCGGCGGCCGGGGTCGCAGCGGTGGTGGCCGGAGCCGCAGCCGGAGCGGCAGCGGTGGTGGCCGGAGCCGCAGCCGGAGCCTCAGTCGGAGCCGCTGCAGCAGCCTTCTGCGCGGTGTCGGCCGCCTGCTGGGCGGTGTCCGCCGACTTCTGGGCGTCTTGCGCGGAATCCTGCGCGCCGTTGCTGCATGCCGCCAACAGCGCGACGAGCGCGGCGGCGAGTAGGGTACGCGTAAACTTCATGGTGGATCTCCTTTGCCGTGGAATGCCGTTTGGCCGTGTATTAATAGCGCTTTCGCGGTAATTGCGCCACATCTTTGTCGTGGCGCTTCAGGGCGTATTAAAAACAGATTTATCCAGCCGTCATCTGGATATCACGCGCTGGTCATGGATCGGCGTCAGTCGATGCATTCCACCGCAATCGCGGTCGCCTCGCCGCCGCCGATGCACAGGGAGGCGACCCCGCGCTTGAGCCCGCGCACCTTCAGCGCGTTCAGCAGGGTCACCACCAGGCGCGCGCCGCTGGCGCCGATCGGATGGCCCAGGGCGCAGGCGCCGCCGTTGACGTTGAGCTTGGCGTGCTGGATGCCGAGTTCCTTCATCGGGGTCATCGCCACCACCGCGAACGCCTCGTTGATTTCGAACAGGTCGACCTCGTCGACCTTCCAGCCGGCCTTGTCCAGTACCTTCTGGATCGCACCGACCGGCGCGGTGGTGAACCACTCCGGTTCCTGCGAGTGGGTGGCGTGCGCCACGATGCGCGCCAGCGGTTTCAGGCCGCGCTTGTTCGCGTCGTCGGCCGACAGCAGCACCACGGCGGCCGCGCCGTCGGAGATGCTGGAGGAGCTGGCGGCAGTGATCGTGCCGTTCTCCTTGCGGAAGGCGGGCTTCAGCGAGGGAATCTTGGCCACGTCGGAGCGCCCGGGCTGCTCGTCGGTGTCGACCACCACGTCGCCCTTGCGGCCGCTCACCGTCACCGGCACGATCTCGCCGGCGAACGCGCCATTCTGCTGCGCGGCCTTGGCCCGGTTGACCGACTCGATCGCGAACGCGTCCTGCGCTTCGCGGGTGAAGTGGTACTTGTCGGCGCACAGCTCGCCGAACACGCCCATCGCCTTGCCGTCGTACGGGTTGGTCAGGCCGTCCCAGGCCATGTGGTCGACCAGCTGGCCGTCGCCGTAGCGGATGCCGGTGCGCGCCTGCACCATGTGCGGCGCATTGGTCATCGACTCCATGCCGCCGGCCACCACGATGGCCGCCGAGCCGGCCTTGATCAGGTCGTGGCCCAGCATGATCGCCTTCATGCCTGAGCCGCACACCTTGTTGATGGTGGTGCAGCCGGTGCCGGCCGGCAGATCGGCGCCCAGCGAGGCCTGGCGTGCCGGCGCCTGGCCGAGGTTGGCCGGCAGCACGCACCCCATGATCACCTCGCCGACGTCGGCCGGGGCAACGCCCGACTGCTCCAGCGCGGCGCGAATCGCGGTGGCGCCGAGCTTCGGGGTGGGCACGCCGGTGAACTGGCCGAGGAAGGAGCCGATGGCGGTGCGCTTGGCACCGACGATGACGACGCTGACATCCGACATGGGTAACTCCGCTTGCGAGACGTGAGGGGCGCGAACGCCTGACAGACAACCGGGCAATTATCGCAGCCCGCCGCAAAACTCGGCAAACGGCCGCAAATCCTTGCGTCGTGAGGATTTGCGCGCGTTTCATTGGATTTTCGTTGTGCCAAGATGCGCGGCGGGGAAGCATCGCGGCGTATCCGTCGCGCCGGCGATGCATGGGGTCTGACGGTATCGACAGGGGAATTGATGAATATGCTCGACTCGGGCTTGCGGCGTCGCGAAATGGCCTGGCTGGTGGCCATGGCACTGGGATTGAGTGCCTGCGGTGGAGGCGGCAACGTCAAGCCGACGTCACCGCCGACGGTACCGAGTTCGCCGCCGCCAGGCACGCCGACCGGCCAGCCGCCACTGGATGCCCAGTTGTCACTCACCAACGCCTACGCCGCGCACAGCCTGGGCTACACCGGCGCGGGCGTGACCATCGGCGTGGTCGACAGCGGCATCATGCGCAACCACCCGGCACTGGTCGGGCGAGTCAAGCAGGAGTTGCTCTACGTCGACCCGACTGCCAACAACACGGCGATCGACGACGTGGTCGGCCACGGTACCTGGGTCTCGCAGATCGCCGCCGGCGGGGCGTTCGACAAGTTTCCCGGCGGCATCGCACCCGCTGCCAGCCTGGTTTCGGCACGTATCATCAGCGACGTGGCGCCGAAGGACGATGGCTCGGGTCAGGGCAACGCGGTCACCGCCGCGGATGCGGCCTTCTTCGCGCAGACCCTGAACCCGGACCTGATCACCGCCGGCGTGCAGGTGATGAACAACTCCTGGGGCGGCATCTACTGGGACACCACCAAGGCCTCGATCAACCAGGCCTTCGCGCAGGCCTACGAGCCGTTCGTGCTGCAGCATGGCGGGCTGGTGGTGTTCGCGGCCGGCAACGACTCCCGCAGCGACCCCAGCGACATCGCCAGCCTGCCCAGCCTGGCGCCGCAACTGGGGCCGGGCTGGCTGGTCGCGGTGGCGGTCGACAGCAATCACCCGACCCAGCTGGCGAGTTACTCGAACGCCTGCGGCAGGGCGATGAACTATTGCCTCGCCGCACCGGGCGATGTGATCGTCAGCGACAAGGGCGCGGTCGCCGGCGTCAGCCCGAGCTACTGGGTGGTCAGCGGCACCTCGTTCGCGGCGCCGGAGGTTTCCGGCGCGGCCGCACTGGTGTGGCAGGCCTTCCCGTACTTCAGCAACGACCTGGTGCGGCAGACCCTGCTCGGCACCGCCGATGATCTCGGTGCCACCGGTCCGGATCCCGTGTTCGGCTACGGCGAATTGAACGTGGGCCGCGCGGTGAATGGGCCGATGAAGTTCGACTGGGGCGATGTCACGGTGAACTTCAGCGGCACCTCCAACTGGAGCAATCCGATCAATGGTGCAGGCGGCCTGATCAAGCAGGGTAGCGGCACGCTCAATCTCATCCAGCCGGCGAGCTATACCGGCCTGACCCAGGTGCAGGGCGGCACCTTGAACGCCAAGTCACTGGCCGGGAGCGTCAGCATCGGGGCGGCCGGCACGCTGGCCGGCGCACAGACCATTCTCGGCGATGTCACGAATGCCGGCGTATTCGGAATCAGCGGCATTGCCGTCGGCAGCGACGTCGTCGTGGGCGGTAACTACGTGCAGCAGGGCAATGGCCGACTGGCGGTATCGCTGGGTTCGTCGCTGCGAATCATCGGCACGGCCAGCCTCGCCGGCGGCGACCTCTACGTGATCGGCACCAATCCGGGTTACGTCGTCAATTCGCATACCAATGTGCTCAGTGCTGGCGGCGGATTGAGCGGCACGTTCAGCGCCTTGAACAAGGCGAGCAACGTCGTCCTGCTCGATGCCACGCTCAACTACGACGCCAGCAGCGCATGGCTCGACGTGACCCAGGTACAGGCTACGGCGGTGCAGGGCATGACGTACACCGCCGCTTCGTATGGCGCTGCGCAGCGGGTGGACGGCGCGTTCGGGCTGATCAATGCCCAGCTCGGCTCCGGTACGGCTGCCACGGGTGCCACGCCGGTGGCGACGGCGTTTGTCGCGGGTGCTGCCAGCCTGCAGCAGTCGGCCTCATTGGCTACGGCGCAGCATTCGCTGGAAAGCCTTTCCGGCCAGTTGCATGCGGCCAGTGCGGCGATGACCTTCGAGGCGATCGACGCCGGCACGCGGGCGCTGTCCGACCGTTTCGACAGCCTGCTCGATGCACCGCAGGCCGGGGCCTGGACGCAGGGTCTTGGCTATCACGGCGGCATGTCGCGTGGCGGCTACGAGCACGTCGGCTACGACCTCAGCGGCGCACTGGTCGGGCAGGATCTGCGCGTCGGCGGCAACGGCGTCGCCGGTTATGCACTGAGCCAGAGCCAGGGGCTGGGACGACTGGCCGAGAGTGCGGATCAAGGGCGCAGCTACGCCCTGGAGGGCATGCTGTATGGCGGCATGATCCGCGGCTCGTGGTACACGATGGGACGCTTCGGCATCGGCAACTATCGCGAGACCATGCGTCGCCAATTGCAATTGGGCAACCAGTTCGCCGGGGTCGCCAGCGACGTCCATGGCCGCTACGGCGTGGCCTATGGTGAAAGCGGCTACCGCTTCGCCCTGGGCCGCACGCAGCTCACCCCGTACATGAACCTGCAGTACGCGCAGATCCGGCGCGATGGTTTCAACGAGCTGGGTGCATACGGCTTTGGCCTGAAATCGGCGGCGCAGAGCACGGCGCGCTGGCAGGCCGGCGCGGGTCTGCGTGCCACCCGCGAATGGGCGCTGGCCGGAGGCGGGAGCCTTGCCCTGCAGGGGCGCATGCTGTGGCAGCAGTCGTTCGGTATGCGCGGCGAGGTATTCGATGCCAGCTTCAGCGGAATCAACCAGTTCGCCCCGGTGGGGGGTATCGGCCTGTCGCGTTACGGCGGCATGCTCGGCACCACGCTGGACTGGAAGATGACACCGCACGCCAGCCTGCAACTGGGTTACGACCGCTACTTCGGCGATCGCCAGCAGGCGCAGATGGGTACGGTGAATTTCAGCTGGGCGTTCTGAGCGCATCGGTGCACACAGAAGAAAGGCCCGCATGGTGCGGGCCTTTCCTCTTCCGATTGCGGCGGAATCATGCCTTGCCGTGGAACAGCTCGCGGCCGATCAGCATGCGGCGGAATTCGGTTCGGTGTGCCGGCGCCGATGCCTTTGTCGGCGCATGTTCCTCACGCCTTGCCGTGGAACAGCTCGCGGCCGATCAGTATGCGGCGGAATTCGGTTCGGTGTGCCGGTGCCGATGCCTTTGTCGGCGCATGTTTCTCATGCCTTGCCGTGGAACAGCTCGCGGCCGATCAGCATGCGGCGGATCTCGTTGGTGCCGGCGCCGATCTCGTACAGCTTGGCGTCGCGCAGCAGCCGGCCGGCGGGAAATTCGTTGATGTAGCCGTTGCCGCCGAGCGACTGGATCGCCTCCAGCGCCACCTGCACCGCGTTGACCGAGGCGTTGAGCAGGCAGGCGGCCGGGTCGATGCGCGACTTCACCCCGGCATCGAACTGCTGCGCCACCATGTAGGCGAAGCCGCGCGAGCTCTGCAGCGCGGTGTACATGTCGGCGACCTTGGCCTGCATGATCTCGAACGTGCCGATCGGCGCGTTGAACTGCTTGCGCTCGCGCACGTAGGGCAGGGTGATGTCGAGCGCCGCCTGCATCAGGCCGATCGGGCCGCCGGACAGCACCAGCCGTTCGGTGTCCAGCCCGCTCATCAGCACGCGCACGCCCTCGTTTACCTCGCCGACGACGTTTTCGGCGGGGATCTCGCAGTTGTCGAACACCAGCTCGCAGGTGTTGGAGCCGCGCATGCCGAGCTTGTCCAGCTTCTGCGCGGTGCTGAAGCCCTTCATGCCCTTCTCGACGATGAAGGCGGTCATGCAGCGGCTGCCGGCCGGCCGCGGCGCGGTGCGCATGTAGACCAGCAGCACGTCGGCGTCGGGGCCGTTGGTAATCCACATCTTGTTGCCGTTGGCGACCCACACGTCGCCACGCAGCTCGGCCTTGCAGCTCATCGAGCCGACCACGTCGGAGCCGGCGCCGGGCTCGCTCATCGCCAGCGCGCCGACGTGCTCGCCGCTGCACAGTTTCGGCAGGTACCTGCGACGCTGCGCCTCGTTGCCGTTGTGGAAGATGTTGTTGAGGCACAGGTTGGAATGCGCGCCGTAGGACAGGCCGACTGAGCCGGACGCGCGCGAGATTTCCTCCATCGCCACCATGTGCGCGAGGAAGCCCATGCCGCTGCCGCCGTAGGTCTCGGGGATAGTCACCCCGAGCAGGCCCATCTCGCCGAACTTGCGCCACAGGTCGGCGGGAAACAGGTTGTCGCGGTCGATGCGGTCGGCACGCGGGGCGATTTCCTTTTCCGCAAAGGCATGCACGGACTCGCGCAGCAGGTCGATGTCTTCTCCGAGCGGAAACGGACGCATGGCGAACTCCTTGGATGCAGACCGGCGATTTTAGCGCACGCCGCACCGCCTGGCCCGTGTGCGCTCCTACAGCTGCGATTCGATCGGCAGCCAGCTGATCAGGCGGGTGATCGTGCGCAGCCACCAGCCGGCCTCGGGCTCGTGCTCGAGCACGAGCGGCGGTTGCACGCTGCGGTCCAGCCACTGCGGCGAGCCGTCCGCGCCACGGCGCAGCTGGTAGCTCAGCTCCGGCATGGCCAGCCGCAGGTACTCCTGGCGCAGGTCGCGGGCCAGGCTGGCGTCGTCGAACAGCACGCCCATCTCGGTGTTGAGGTTGGCCGAGCGTGGGTCGAGGTTGAACGAGCCGACGAAGCCGCGCGCGCCGTCGATCACGAACGCCTTGGTGTGCAGGCTGGCGCCGCTGCCGAACAGGCCGTGGGTGGCGACCGGGCCGCGGCGGCGGATCTCGAACAGGCCCACGCCGCCATCCAGCAACTGCCGGCGATAACGCTCGTAGCCGCTGTGCACGGCGGGCACGTCGTTGGCGGCCAGCGAGTTGGTGACCACGCCGACGCGGGTGCCGCCGCGTGCCAGCCCAAGCAGGGTCGCCGTGCCTTGCTTGCCGGGAACGAAGTAGGGCGAGATCAGCAGCACCTCGCTGTGCACGCCGCCGAGGTGGGCGGCCAGCCGCAGCTGCAGCCAGCCGCTGCGGTCGGCGGCCTTCGTCTTCAGCGGCGGATCGGACGCCACCGTGATGCTCGCGCTCCAGTGCGGCGACAGTTCGTGGTTGGCCAGGCGCTGCGCCGAGGGCGAGGCGGCGACCCGGTCCAGGTAGACCTGCGCGGCGGCGTCGGCGCACTCGTGGGCGAGCGCGGCCACCAGCCTGTGCAGGTTTTCCGGCGTCTGCGGGTTCAGCGCCTCGATCGGCACGGCGGCGCTGGAGTTCCAGAAGTCGTCGAAGATCGCGCTGGCGTCGGCCACCGCCGGACCGAGCAGCAGCATGTCGAGGTCGCGGAAATTCACGCTGCGATTGGCGTCAAAGTACTCGTCGCCGATGTTGCGGCCGCCGACCAGCGCGATCCGGCCGTCGGCGATCCACGCCTTGTTGTGCATGCGGTGGTTGACGCTGAAGAAGCGCTGCACCATCTCCAGCAAACGCCACACGCCGCGGCGGTTGCGGAACGGGTTGTACAGGCGCACCTCGATGTTCGGGTGCGCATCCAGCGCCAGCAGCGCCGGATCCAGTCCCTTGGTGTTGATGTCGTCCAGCAGCAGGCGCACGCGCACGCCGCGCTCGGCCGCGGCGTAGACCTCGCGCGCCAGCAGGTGGCCGACCAGGTCGTCGTGCCACATGTAGTACTGCAGGTCGAGGCTGCGCCCGGCCAGGCGCGCGGAGGCGGCGCGCGCGGCGAACGCGTCCAGGCCGTCGGGCAGCAGGGTCGCCGCGGTCTCGCCCGGGTGCGCGGCCAGGTACGGGGCCAGCTCGCGGTCGATCGGGGTCTGTGCCGGCTCCGGCGGCAGTGCAGTGCTCGGTGTGCCGGTGGCGCGCGGGGTCAGGCGGTCGGCCAGCAGCAGCCCGCTGGTCACCAGCAACACCAGTGCGAACAATCCCCAGCCCAGCCAGATCATCATCCTGCGCACCCTCGGTCCCCTTGCCTGCGATTATTCGATCAACCGCCCCGCATAAGCAAAGGCCTGCCGCGGGTGGCGGCAGGCCCTGGTTGAAACCGGGGGGCAGGCCGAAGGCCGGCTTGCCCGTATCGGTGCGGCTTACTGTCCGCGCATGCGGCCCTGGAAACGGGTGCCGCCGTTGCCCATGTGCGACAGCTTCAGCTTGCCGATCGCGCTGATGCGCTCCTCGGCCAGGCGGTCGGCCGCCTTGTAGGTCGGGATGTTCTCGGTCTTGGAGATCTCGAAGATGCGGCCCAGGTTGTAGTAGATCGTGCGCATCATGCGCATCGCGCGCTCGCGGTTGTAGCCGTCGATCTCCAGCGACACGTTCATCACGCCGCCGGCGTTCACCGCGTAGTCCGGCGCGTACAGCACGCCGCGGCGGTTCAGCTCGTCACCGATCGCGTCGGTGGCCAGCTGGTTGTTGGCCGGGCCGCAGATGATCTTGGCCTTGATGCGGTCGATGGTCTGCTCGTTCAGCGTGCCGCCGAGCGCGCACGGCGAGTACACGTCGGCGTCGACGTCGTAGATCTCGTCCAGGCCCACCGCCTCGCAGCCCAGCTCGTCCACGCAGCGCTGCACCGCTTCCTTGTTGATGTCGGTGACGAACACCTTGGCGCCCTGTTCGCGCAAGAGCTTGATGAACTCGCCGCCGACGTGGCCGGCGCCCTGCACGGCGTAGCTGTATTTGCCCACGTCCTCGTTGCCGTGCTTGAACTGCAGCGCGGCCATCAGGCCCTGCAGCGAGCCGTAGGCGGTGAACGGCGACGGGTCGCCCGAGCCGCCGTGCACCTGGTGCACGCCGGTGACGTACTCGGTCTCGCGGAACACGTATTCCATGTCGTTGACGTCGATGCCGACGTCCTCGGCGGTGATGTAGCGGCCGTTGAGCGAGTTGACGAAGCGGCCGAACGCGCGGAACAGCGCCTCGGACTTGTCCTTGCTCGGATCGCCGATGATCACCGCCTTGCCGCCGCCCAGGTTCAGGCCGGCCACGGCGTTCTTGAAGGTCATGCCGCGCGACAGGCGCAGCACGTCGTTCACCGCCTCCTGCTCGGTCTTGTACGGCCACATGCGCAGACCGCCGAGCGCGGGGCCCAGCACCGTGTTGTGGATCGCGATGATGGCCTTCAGGCCGGCGTCCTTGTTGTGGCAGAAGACGACTTCTTCGTGACCCGTGTTGGCGATGGTTTCAAAGATCATTGGAACGGTGACTCCATGATTTACGGTGCCGGTGGGCATCGACAGAGGGTGGCGGAAGAGACCGCGGGAATCCGCCGGAGGGTGATGAAAACGCCTGAAACTCATCGCCCCGACCGGAGCCGGGGCGATGAATCAAAGCGACAAGTTTAGTACGTCGCCCCCGCAGGTGGTGACGCGACGCAACAAGCCACGGGCGTATGGACGAGATCCGGCAGGCCCGTGCCAGGGTTTCAGCGGCCCCAGTAACCGGGCCGGAAGCGCCACTGGTGGCCGTGGCGCACCCAGTGCGCCGGCCGGTAGTGGCGACCCGGATGCAGCCTGACCCAACCGCCGCCGACCCACACGTGGCGATGGGCGTGCGGGCTCCAGCGCCAGTAGCCCGGCGCCCAGACATAACCGCGACGTGGCGGCGGCAGCCGCTCGAAACGCGGCGGCGGCGGGGCCACGCCGATGCTGATGCCGACCGCCACCTGGGTGCGCGCGGCGGCGGGCGGCGCATACATGGCGCCAGCGAAAGTCAGGCCGAGTCCGGCCAGCAGGGCCAGCTTGAGCGAGCGGGTCATCGTGTTCTCCGTCAGCGCCGCGAAGCGCGGCAGGCAGGACGGAGAACGAAAGACAACGCATGCAGTTGACGGCGTGCCGCGCCTCGTTCAGCCGGTGCTGACCGCCGAACCCGCCTACAGCCGGCAGTTCGGCGCGTGGCTGCTGGCGCGCGCCTGCTGGTACACCGGCAGCAGTTGCTGCGCCTGCCGGTCCAGTGCCTGCGCGCGGTTGCCGGAAGACGGGTGGGTGGACAGGAACGCCGGCGGCTTGCTGCCGCCTTGCGCACCCATCTTGTCCCACAGCGTCACCGCCGCGCGCGGATCGAAACCGGCCTGCGCCATGTAGCGCTGGCCCAGCGTATCGGCCTCGCTTTCCTGGGTGCGCGAGAACGGCAGCAGGATGCCCACCTCCGCACCTACGCCGAGCAGGGCCGCGGCGTTGCCGGCGTCGCTGCCGCGCGAACCGGCGTAGATGCTGCCGGCGGCCACCGCCGCCTGCGCCGCCATGTTGTCGGACACGCGCTCCGCACCGTGCCGCGAGACCACGTGCGACAGCTCGTGGCCGAGCACCACCGCCAGCTGGTCCTGGTCGGTGGCGAGCTTGAACATGCCCCGGTTCACGCCGATCCGGCCGCCGGGCAGGGCGAACGCATTGGCCGTGTCGTCGCCGATGATCTGCACCTCCCACTGCTGGGCGTTCCACGGCGGCGGCAGCACCGCGATCAGCGCGTTGGACACGCAGGTGGCGTAGGCGCGTTCACGCGGCGCGTCGACGAACTTGCCCTGCTTGCGCATGTCGTTGAACGCACTCAGGCCCATCTGGCTCATCTGGCTGTCCGACACCATCATCAGCTGCGAGCGGCCGGTCGGCGAGGTGACGCAGGCGGCCAGCAGGGCGGTGGCCAGCGGGATGCTCAGGTTGCGGATGTTCATGCGGGATCCTCCTTGGCGTGCAGCGGCAAAGCATACCTACAAGGTCTGCCGAGGCCGCGTGACTGTCGCTTGATATAGAACGAACGATCGTGCTATTTATGCAGCCATGACGATCGCAACCCACCCCGGCAAGCGCGCGGCCACCCGCGACACCATCCTCGACCACGCCTACGCGCTGGCCTGCAACGGCGGGCTGGAAGGCCTGTCGATCGGCGGCTTGGCGGTGGACGTGGGCATGTCCAAGAGCGGCGTGTTCGCCCACTTCGGTTCGCGCGAAGACCTGCAGCTGGCCGTGCTCGACACCGGCCGCCAGCGCTTCGTGACCCGGGTGCTGCTGCCGGCGCTGCAGCAGCCGCGCGGCCTGCCGCGGCTGCGCGCGATCGTGGCGAACTGGTTCGAGTGGGGCCGCGAGCACCAGAGCGGCTGCGTGCTGCTGTCCGCCGTCAGCGAATACGACGGCCGCGACGGCGCGCTGCACGACGGCGTGGTGCGGCAGCAGGCCGGCTGGCGCGACGAACTGCAGAAGGCGATCGCGCAGGCGGTCGAACTGGGCCACCTGCGCAGCGACACCGACGTCGCCCAGCTCGCCTTCGAGATCTACGCCCTGATGCTCGGCCTGCACCACGACGCCGGGCTGTTCGGGTTCGACGAAGCCGGCTGCCTTACGCGAGCGGCCTTCGAGCGCCTGTGGCGCAGCTGGCAAACCTGAGGCGAGACCCATGTCCACCGTCATCGACCGACTCAAGCTCACCACCGTGCGCACCGGCTTCGTGCTGGGCGGCCGGATCGCACCGCAGCGCACGGTGAACCGCGCCGCGCGCCTGTTCGCCACTCCGTTCGCCAGCAGCCGCAGCCGCGCACAGGCGGCGCAGGGCGACACGGAGATGCAGCGCGGCGAGTTGCACGTCAACGGCGAAACCATCGCCACCTACGTCTGGGGCGATCCGTCGAGCCAGCCCTACGCGCTGCTGGCGCACGGCTGGTCCAGCTTCGGCCTGCGCTTCCTGCCGTGGGTGGCGCAGTTGCGTGCGCAAGGCCTGGCCGTGGTCACCTTCGACCAACCCGGCCACGGCCACAGCACCGGCAAGCTGTGCACGCTGCCGGAATTCATCGCCACGATCCGCGCAATCGGCGCGCACTACGGCAACGCCGCGCTGGCGGTCGGCCACTCGCTCGGCGGTGCCGCGGTCACCTTCGCGCAGGACGAGGCGTGGCGTGCCGAGCAGCTGATCCTGGTGGCGCCGGCCGCCGACATGAAGGCGGCGGCGCGGCGCTTCTTCCGCTTCGTGCACCTGGCCGGCTACCTGCGCGAGCCTTTCTACGCATGGCTGCACCGGCGCACCGGTGTGCACATCGACGAGCTGCGGGTGGAACGCAAGTTGCCCATGCTGGGCCAGCCCGCGCTGATCGTGCATGACCTGGACGACGCGGACGTGCCGTGGGGCGAGGGCGAACGCTACGCCCAGCACTGGCCCGGCGCGCGGCTGCACACCACGCAGGGCCTGGGCCACCGCCGCGTGCTCGATGCCCCCGAAGTGATCGGGGCGGCGCTGGCTTTCATGCGCGGCGAACAGGTGGGCACGCGCGTGGTCGGCAGTCCGGACCTCGCGCTCCGCATGTAGGTTTCCCTTCTCCCCCGGAATTTCAGGGGAAATAACGCCGTCATCCCGGCGAAGGCCGGGATCGCACTTCTGGCCTTCGCCGGGATGACGGCGTGGTAGTTCAAAACTCCGCGCTCCCTGTCGATCCACTAGAATCGGCAAGTTCAAGCACCGATGTCGGAGTTGCCATGAGTTCCCCCGCCAAGCACGTCCCCGCCAGCGCCACGCAGGCCGACACCACCCCACTGCGTTTCGTCACCGCGGCCAGCCTGTTCGATGGCCACGACGCGGCGATCAACATCATGCGGCGGATCATCCAGAGCCAGGGCGCGGAGGTGATCCACCTCGGCCACAACCGCTCGGTCGAGGACGTGGTGCGCGCCGCGCTGCAGGAAGACGCCGACGCGATCGCGCTGTCGTCCTACCAGGGCGGCCACGTCGAGTACTTCAAGTACATGGTCGACATGCTGCGCGAGCGCGGCGCCGGCCACGTGCGCGTGTTCGGCGGCGGCGGCGGCACCATCACGCCGGAAGAGATCCGCGAGCTGGAAGCCTACGGCGTGGAACGCATCTACCACCCCAACGACGGCATGCACATGGGCCTCGTGCACATGATCGAGGACGTGGTGCAGCGCGCCGGCAGCGCTGCCGCGAAGCGCGCCGGGTCCGAATCGCACACGCTGCCCAAGGTCGACATCGACGACGAGATCTCGATCGGCCACATGCTCTCGGCGATCGAGGAAGGCAAGCTCGCCGGAGCCGAACTCGAACACCAGCGCAAGCAGTGGAAGCTGGCCGGCCAGCACACCCCGGTGCTCGGCCTCACCGGCACCGGCGGCGCCGGCAAGTCGTCGGTGGTGGACGAGCTGCTGCTGCGCTTCCTGCACGCGTTCCCCGGGATGCGCATCGCCGTGCTCGCGGTCGATCCCACCCGCCGCCGTTCCGGCGGTGCGCTGCTCGGCGACCGCATCCGCATGAACTCGTTGCGCTCCAAGCGCGTGTACATGCGCTCGATGGCCACCCGCCGCCAGCACGCCGCCACCAGCATCGTGCTGCACGACTGCATCGACTTCCTGAAGAGCCAGCCGTACGACCTGGTGATCGTCGAAACCGCCGGCATCGGCCAGAGCGATTCGGAGATCGTCGACCTGGTCGACTTCCCGGTCTACGTGATGACCAGCGACTACGGCGCCGCCAGCCAGCTGGAGAAGATCGACATGATCGACTTCGCCGAGCTGGTGGTGCTGAACAAGTTCGACAAGCGTGGCGCCGAGGACGCGCTGCGCGACGTGCGCAAGCAGTGGAAGCGCAACCACACCGCGTTCAAGGTGGCCGACGAAGACGTGCCGGTCTATCCCACCATCGCCAGCCAGTTCAACGACCCGGGCGTGACCTGGATGTTCGCCAACCTATGCCGGCTGATGCGCGAAAAACTGCATCTTGAACCCTCCCCTTCAAGGGGAGGGCAGGGTGGGGTCGCTCTTGCCGTACCTTGCGACTGGAAACCCGAGCTCGACACCACCCTGAAGGAGCCGCGCGCCACCGTGCTGATCCCCGGCAACCGCGTGCGCTACCTCGCCGAGATCGCCGAACAGGGCCGCGCGATCAACCGCAGCATCGAGACCCAGGCCGAGTACGCCAGCAAGGCGCAGCACTACTACGAGGCGCTGAAGGAACTGGGCGATCCCAAGCTGCCGCGCCCGCTCGACCTCTACGCCAGCGCGGATTTGCACCAGCCCGTCACTACTCCAAACGCCTCAACTCCCCAAACCGTCATCCCGGCGCAGGCCGGGATCGCATCACCCACCGCGCACGAAGCACACAGTGCGAAGGCCGCGAATTCGGCGACGAAGAGCGATTCCGGCCTGCGCCGGAATGACGGCAAAAAAGAACCAGAGCGCGACGAGCATGCAGTGGATCGCAGCATCTTGCTCCTGCGCCAGCGCTACAACGCCGCGCTCAAGGAGCTCAGCCACGAGGCGATCCACCAGCTGCGCGAATGGCCGGCGCTGTACGCATCGGTCACCGCCGACGTCAACGAATACAAGGTGCGCGACAAGGTCATCCGCGTCGACAACTACCGCGAGTCGCTGAGCCACCAGAAGGTGCCCAAGGTGGCGCCGCCCAAATCCAAGGACTGGGGCGAACTGGTCAGCTTCCTTGGCCGCGAAAACCTGCCCGGCCACTATCCGTACACCGGCGGCGTCTACCCGTACCGCCGCAGCGGCGAAGACCCCACCCGCATGTTCGCCGGCGAAGGCACGCCCGAGCGCACCAACCGCCGCTTCCATTACCTGAGTCAGGGCGGTGCCGCCACGCGCCTGTCCACCGCGTTCGACTCGGTCACCCTGTACGGCGAAGACCCCGCGCCGCGCCCGGATATCTACGGCAAGATCGGCAACTCCGGCGTCAACATCGCCACCCTGGACGACATGAAGAAGCTGTACTCCGGCTTCGACCTCAGCGCGCCCAGCACGTCCGTGTCGATGACCATCAACGGCCCCGCGCCGATGATCCTGGCGATGTTCATGAACACCGCGATCGACCAGAACGTCGAGAAGTACCTCAAGCAGGACGAGGCCCGCTGGGGCGCCGCGCAGCGATACATCGACAAGCTGTACGCGAACGTGCCGCGCCCGCAGTACCACGGCGAGCTGCCCAAGGGTAACGACGGCCTCGGCCTCGGCCTGCTTGGCGTCTGCGGCGACGAGCTGGTCGACGTGGAAACCTACGCCCGCATCAAGGCCGACACGCTGACCAAGGTGCGCGGCACCGTGCAAGCTGACATCCTGAAGGAAGACCAGGCGCAGAACACCTGCATCTTTTCCACCGAATTCGCGCTGCGCATGATGGGCGACATCCAGCAGTACTTCGTCGACCACAAGGTGCGCAACTTCTACTCGGTGTCGATCAGCGGTTACCACATCGCCGAAGCCGGCGCGAACCCGATCAGCCAGCTCGCCTTCACCCTCAGCAACGGCTTCACCATCGTCGAGTACTACCTCGCCCGCGGCATGAAGGTGGACGACTTCGCACCCAACCTCAGCTTCTTCTTCTCCAACGGCATGGACCCGGAATACACCGTGATCGGCCGCGTCGCCCGCCGCATCTGGGCGCGCGCCATGCGCGAGCGCTACGGCGCCAGCGCGCGCAGCCAGATGATGAAGTACCACATTCAAACCAGCGGTCGCTCGCTGCACGCGCAGGAAATCCAGTTCAACGACATCCGCACCACGCTGCAGGCGATGTACGCGTTGTTCGACAACTGCAACTCCCTGCACACCAACGCCTACGACGAAGCCATCACCACGCCCACCGAAGAAAGCGTGCGCCGCGCCGTGGCGATCCAGATGATCATCAACAAGGAACTCGGCCTCAACTTCAACGAGAACCCGTGGCAGGGCAGCTACGTCGTCGATACCCTCACCGACCTGGTCGAGGAAGCCGTGTACAAGGAGTTCGAGGCGATCAGCGAGCGCGGCGGCGTGCTTGGGGCGATGGACACCATGTACCAGCGTGGGAAGATCCAGGAAGAGTCGATGTATTACGAGCACAAGAAGCACGACGGCTCATTGCCTCTGATCGGGGTGAACACGTTCCTGCCGAAGGATCATGGCGGGGAGATCGCCACCGAGATCGAGTTGATTCGGTCGACGGAGGAGGAGAAGGGGGTGCAGATTGCCAATGTGAAGCGCTACGGCGAAGCACGCAATGCGCTGGCTTCAGACAGCCTCAAGGTGTTGCAGGGGACGGCGCGGGATCGGCGGAATGTGTTTGAGCAGTTGATCGAGGCGGTGAAATACAACTCGCTGGGGCAGATCTCGCACGCGTTGTATGAGGTCGGCGGCGAATACCGGCGGAACATGTAACCCATGCCGATCATCTCCAGCTTCTTCGGTATCTATGTGCGCATGTACTTTGCCGATCACGCGCCGCCGCATGTACACGTGGAGTATCAGGGGCACGAGGCCTTGGTTGCCATCGAAGATGGCATCATCGTGCAAGGCGAGCTGCCGAAGCGTGCGCTCGCCCTGGTGAAGCAGTGGTGCCTCGACCATCACGATGCGCTGGAGCAGAATTGGGTGCGCGCGCAGGCACTGCAGCCACTTAGCCGTATTCCGGGAGCCGACAATGATTAAATTGATCGCGGTCGAACCAAAAGAGCGGTATCAGCTGTTGCTACGTTTCTCCGACGGTGCTTCGGGTGTGTTCGATTTCTCCAGGTTCGTTGAAGCGGACACGGAGATGACGGCGCCGTTGCGTGATCCGGCGTTCTTTGCACGCCACTTCATCGAGCTTGGTGCACTGGCTTGGCCGAACGGCTTGGATTTCAGTGCGGGGTCGTTGTATCAGCGGCTGCAGGATGAGGGAAGGCTGGTGCGCGGCAAGAAGGTGGCTTGAGTAGCCGAAGTGCAGGAGTGATTCGCGCTGTTCGATTGCAGGGGGCTGCTGGATGAATTACTCGCCGAAATCGCCAACGACAAAGCATGAGGGCGTTCGCGAGCCGCTGGTCGGTAGCGACGTGCTGGATGTCGTGCAGGCGGGCAGGGGTGATCTGTCGGATTGGGTGGATTTGATGGAGGCGGTGGAGGCGTTGTGCCCGGTGTGGCCGAGGGGGAAACACCCGATGGCGAGGCAGTTCGAGTTCAAGCTTTGAAGAACACCAAGGGGGTTAACTTCCTCCGTCCCGTTTTTGGTGCCATGTTGCCCTTATTGTCTGTCAATGCTTTGGATGATCGGGATAAATTGGCGCGCGGCAAACGGATAAAATTTTCCGACGGCGAATATTTCAAAACTCCACTGCGCCCCTTCTGGGTTGCCGAGCGCGACACAGATATAGCAAAGATATTTATCGCATATTTTTCGGCGGTTGCCGCCGTTTGGCCAAACGCTTGGGTATCTCGCGAGCCCGGCGACATATTGCCTAGAACGAACGGTTTTCGAGCCTTGATGCGCTTCTTTAGGCTATGCTATTTAAAACTTCGGCCCGAGTGGGACGCGGGCCAGCCGCTTGCCTCGAAGGAAGATTTTGCTAAGATCCTTAGAAAAATTGACTTGGACGACGACAGCTTTAATATTGAAAATTTCCCGCCAGGGACTTCAGGTGAAAAGCGCTTATTTGATCGTCTGAGGTCGGGCGCAAAATTGTAGTATCAGAAAAACCGGGGCGGAGGATAAGAACTCTTACTCATATAAAGAGGCGAGGTAGAACTTCCTTGTAAGGAACATATATGAGCGATCCTGTAGATCAGCGGGGGTGGCTATATATTTGCATGGACATCAAGGACCCCGGTTCGTGCAAAGTCGGATGCACTAGACGCGCCCTATATAAAAGGATTACCGAGACGGGAAATCCGGACTATATGATTGTTAAAGCATACAAGGTGCCGCCTGAAGAGGCTTTTGCGTTGGAGCGGCATCTGCAGCGGGAAGTTTCTAAAGTCGCCAGACGCAAGCCCCACATACTGAGCGGCAGACGTTCTGAGTGGTTTGAATGCTCGCCAAAAGTGGCTGCTAATGCGTTGGAACACGATCTCGCAAAATGTTTAGGGCTTCAGGACGAAGACGGCAATCCAATGCTGTCCCACCTTATTTTCAAGCCTCATTTGAACTGGGTAAGCCAGATGCAATTGTCCGGTCGCGTTTCTAGTGAGGAGCACTTCGAGAACGTCATCGCCGCCATCAGCGAAGCCTGACCCCAAACAAAGGGTTCAGAAACATTATCCAAGCCATTTGTCTCTGGCACTCCTCAATTTGTTGGAATGACTGTCTACAAAAAATGGGGTGAGGTTCACTTATCAGTTGAAGCGACTTTGCGCGGCCGATGCTCGGGCCGGGTGCCGGCGCAGCTTGGCTTGAACCATTGCGCGGAAGTTGTCGCGGACCCAGGCGCGTTGCGTGCCACTCCAACCTCACCCTGTCATTTCGAATGGAGTTGCCGTGACCGAGCAAGAGACTGTCTGGCCACCATACATCGCCTCGCCTGAGGTGCAACACTCACTTGCCATTGCCAAGCAAGTGGCAGTGTGGAACGAAGAGACGCTTTACGGCATTGAAGTCCCCACAAATGACATATCGCGTCTAGGTATTGCGTCGTTTGCCATGGTGCATGAGCATCAGAAGTCAGCGCTGTTGCTCACAGAATTAGGTCTAATGGCCTCCTCTATGGCCTTGATGCGACCGATGTTTGAAGCTTACGTGCGCGGGCTGTGGCTTGTGTACGCAACCCAAGAAGAATTCAATCAGTACCAAGCTGGACGCGACAGCTTGGACCTGGAGCGCGCCATCAAGCTCATTTTGAGCCGGTCGGGTAAGTCACGCTTCAATGACGCGTTGGAGATGTGGAAGCTGTCCAAGAAGACCTTGCACGGCTACGTCCACAACTCCTTCCAAGCCCTCATTCGCCGCTCCGGCCTCATTGAGCTACCCACAGCAGACGTGGTTTCCACGCTCAACTTCTCTTCGGCGCTGGCAACACTCGCCTCAATTGAAATCACCGAAATTATGGACAGTGATGCCTTGCCGGACAACAAGGCCGCTGTTCGGGCAATCGTCAATTCGTTGCAGGCGGACCTTGTGGCAACGCTTGCAGAAATGGGCCTTATAGCTGTCGCCACGGGAGCACATTAATGTGCTGCTTCGCTGGAACATAAGCGGGCGGAGGGAACTGATCCATGGCGAAAAGCAGCAAAACAAGAACGGGGTCTATCTTCGGATTATGCAGCTGACGAGGCTGTAGTCGAAGGGTAAGCTGGCCCCGGTGGCGAGGGTGTGGCTCATGGGGTTCGCATCTTTCACCGGATGCTCAACTCTGAAATGCCGCCCTCGTCACCACTGCATCATCCCAAAAAAGGTGTCGGGGACAATTTCTATAAAAAGGTGTCAGGGGCAATTTTTGAAATCGGATTAGATTTGAGGTTGGGGATGACACGTGCTTTGCGCGTATTAATGTCATTTTTGTAGGTCGTCATCCTTTGTAAGTACTAAACCCAAGCCGCACTCGTAATTTTCTTTGGAGTGGTTTGCTTCAGTGGTTGTCCAATACACATTGTTTGCTTCCTCAACTGCATGGAGTGCTAACTTCCAACCAGGTTTAAAGTCATAGTTAACGCGTATAATGTGTTGCCACTTGTGCTGAGTGCAGCCTTCAGATCCTTTTACGTAACATTCAGTCCCGCCTGGCAAGGTATTGTCTAAGTTTTTCAGCGTCACCTTTGGCGGGGCTTGCTCGGGACCAAAGTCCATCTTTAATCTATCCCGTATGGTGTCTAGCTGATCCACATTACAGGCATTGTCCGCTGCGGTCCTGTTCGCACCGTGATCGAGAGTGTCGGTATCCGTTCCAACGACCATGTCACGAAAGAACTCAACTTTTGTGACCGTCCCTTTGTTGACCCATTGATAGATTGTCCAGTCCAGATCAGCTATTGTTTTTGGGTAGGTCAGCTGAAGTCCCTGCAGAGAGTCTGTCCACTCTGCACCATATGGGTTCGGTCTTGGTTCTGGGAGCGGCGCGCCTGGCTGCATAACTAACGCTTTTAACCAGTCGGACTGGACTTCAAGCGAGGGCGTTTTCGCCAATTGTGGTTGGGCCACAGTTTCCGTGCGTGCCGGTTCTTTTATCACGGAATCTTTACTGGGTGCGGCCGGCGAAATATCAGGTGGAAGAGGGTGTGGTGCGAGGGCTAGTTCTACTGTGTCAATAAATATATGGCATGATCACGGCATCTTCTAGCAACCTGCGAGGAGGTGGGTCATGGGCATCGGTCTGGAAGGCCGCTTTGAGCGGTATGGCGAAGCGATGGTCATCGCCATGGGGCACGCGGATCGGGTGGCGCCCACGCGCTGGTATCTGCAGGGTTTGATGCTGCCTGGCGGCCGCAAGAGCGTGGAGCCGATGGCGGCACGGGTGCGGCCGCAAGATGTACGGGCGACCCACCAGTCGATGCATCACCTGGTGTCGACGTCGGCATGGAACGACGATGCCTTGCTGGCCGCCGTAGCCGAACAGGTGCTGCCCGTGCTGACGCACGGCGGAACCACACCGTGCTTCTGGATCATTGATGACACCGGCTTTCCGAAGAAGGGTAGGCACTCGGTGGGCGTAGCCCGGCAGTACTGCGGGCAGACCGGCAAGACCGACAACTGTCGGGTGGCGGTGAGCTTGTCGCTGGCGACGGACTCCAACAGCCTGCCGTTGGCGTATCAGCTATACCTGCCGGCCGAATGGACCGACGACCCGCAGCGATGTGCCGCTGTTGGGGTGCCCGCATCAGTCGGCTTTCTGACCAAGAACCAGATTGCGGTGGCGCAGATCCGCGCCGCCGTCGCGGCGGGCGTGCCGCGAGGCGTCGTGTTGGGCGATGCCGCCTACGGCGATGACAGCACGCTTCGCGATGCGCTGAGCACGCAAGACCTGATCTACGCGCTGGGCGTCAGGCCGCTCACGGCGGTGTGGTGGGGCAAGCATCAACCAGCCACGCCACCACCGCCTGCGACGGGTGGTGGACGCCCCCGCGTGCGGGTATGCCGCGATGCGGCGCACCGGCCGATCAGTGTGCGTGCGCTGGCGCAGGCGTTGCCGGCGCGGGCGTACCGCACCATTACCTGGCGGCAGGGCTCCGCCGAACCCTTGTCCGGCCGCTTCGCCCGCGTACGCGTGGTCGCCGCCCACGACGACCGCGATCGCGCGCCCGAATGGCTGGTCATCGAATGGCCTGGCGGCGACGCCGAACCGCTACGCTACTGGTTGTCGACGTTGCCGAAAGCGACGACCTTCAAGGCCCTTGTCGGCACCATCAAGGGCCGTTGGCGCATCGAGCGGGACTACCTGGAACTCAAGCAAGAACTCGGCTTGGGTCACTACGAGGGGCGCAACTGGCGCGGCTTTCATCATCACGCCAGCCTGTGTATCGCGGCCTACGGCTTCCTGACGTTGGAGCGCTTGCGTGGCAGTAAAAAAAACCGTGCACGATTCAAGGCGCCTGCCGTACCCGAAGGCTTCCGCCCGCGTGGGGCTGGGGCCGATGCAGCGCCATCAACCGCTCTCGATCGCGACCGTACACTTTCGTCTCGCCCGCCTGATCGCACGACAGTTGGCGCGATGTCCTTGCTGCGGCATGGCGCATCCGAGCATCAAACGTCTTTAGTGACACAGTAGAA
>NZ_ATYF01000016.1:0-127821 GCF_000427545.1 Rhodanobacter sp. OR92
GCCAGGTCAACAGCAACAGCAGAGCAGCGGGCTGCTTCGGCTTTGGCTTTTCAGCTTTTCACCGGGTGCGGGCCAGGATGGCCCGCCGCTCTACCCGGGGCCCCTGTGCGGCGGTGAGACGGGGACGACAGGCCGCGCAGCGGGAGTCGACAGGGAGGTCGACTCCTTTTCGCACAGGCAGGATGCCCGTTCGAAAAGCCCGGCCCCGGCTCACGGACTTGCCGGGCAGGAGCCCGGCAAGCGCCAAGCGGGGTGCCCCTCTCTTTGGTTACTTTCTCTCGGGCAAGCGAGAGAAAGTGATTCGGCCTCCGAAGGAGGGCGAAAGCTCTTCGCTCGAAAGAATCAGGTCAGAGCGTCGCGACTGAAGTCGCCCTCACCGACGCTGGCACCATGCTGAGCACCACCCTCATCGCCATCGCCGCGCTGTGCTGGCTGGGCCTGCTGTTCGGCGTGGCCCTGCTCGGCGAGCGCCGGCCGCGCATCTTCGAGAAGCGCTGGGCGATCGTGTACGCGCTGTCGCTGGCGATCCATTGCACCTCGTGGACGTTCTACGGCACCGTAACCCAGGCCAGCCGTTCGGGCTGGTGGCTGCCGCCGACCTTCGTCGGGGCGATCCTGATGTACCTGTTCGCGCTGGGCTTCCTGCGCCGCATGGTGCGACTGGTGCGCGAATACAACGCCGGCTCGCTGGCCGACCTGATCGCGGTGCGGCTGGGGCGGCATTCCGGGCTGGCGGCGCTGGTTACCGCGGTGGTGGTGATCGGCATCGTGCCGTACATCGCGCTGCAGCTGAAGGCGGTGGCGATGAGCTACGGCATCCTCAGCCAGGGCCAGCTGGCCGAATCCAGTCCGTGGCAGGACAGTGCGCTGTACGTGGCGCTGTTGATGGCGCTGTTCGCGATGCTGTTCGGCACCCGCCGCGCCTCGACCATGGCGCACAACCGCGGGCTGGTGCTGGCGATGGCGTTCGAGTCGCTGTTCAAGCTGGGCGCGATGCTGGCGCTGGGCTCGCTGCTGTTCGCCGCGCTGCCGTCGGGACTGCCGGCGAGCGTGCCGCCGCCGCCGGACAGCGGCGGCTTCCCCGCGCTGATCTTGCTCGGCGCGCTGGCGATGTTCACCATGCCGCACCAGTTCTACGCCGGCATCGTCGAATGCCGCGAGGACGGCCAGCTGCGCACCGCGCGCTGGCTGTTCCCGCTGTACCTGCTGCTGATCTCGCTGCCGATCCTGCCGTTGGCGCGGCTGGGCGATGCGTGGCTGGGCGCCAGCGGAGTGTCCTCGGACATGTACGTGCTGGCGCTGCCGCTGGCACGCGGCGAGCATGGCCTGGCGCTGGTCGCCTTCCTCGGCGGCCTGAGCGCGGCCACCAGCATGGTGGTGATCGCCACGCTCACGCTGAGCCTGATGGTGGTCAACCATTTCATCGCGCCGCTGCGGGTGCGCGCCGGCTGGGGTCGCGACGAGCATGGCGACCTGCGCGGCGAGCTGTTGAACTACCGGCGCGTGGCGATCCTGGTGCTGATCCTGCTGGCGTGGGCGTACAGCCGCCTGCTGGCGCGCAACGAGGCGCTGGCCGACATCGGCGCGATCTCCTTCTCCGCACTGGCCGGACTCACTCCGGCGATGCTGGTGGCGATGTACCGCCCGCAGCTCGGGCCGCGCGCGGTGATGGCGGGGCTGGCCGCCGGCACGCTGGCCTGGGTCTACGCGGCGCTGCCGACCCTGTTGCCCGGCGCACCGGCATGGCTGCACGACGGCCCGCTCGGCCTGCATTGGCTGGCGCCGGACGGCCTGCTCGGGCTGGGCAACTGGAACCGGCTGGGCCGCGCGGTGGCGGCGAGTCTGCTGGTCAACATCGTGGTGATGCTGGCAGTGGCCGGCTCGCGCTTCGGCCGCGTGGCGCGCGCGGTCAGCGTGGGCGACGTGGGCCTGGTCGAATTGCGTGCGCTGGCGATGCGTTTCCTGCCGCCCGAGCGGGTCGAGCACCTGTTCGCCAGCGCGCCGGCGGTGGGGCCCGCCGGCAGCGTGCGGGCCGCCCAGGTCGAGCACGAACTGGCCGCGGTGATCGGTGCCGCCTCCGCGCGCCTGCTGCTGGAAGTGGTGCACCGGCAGGGCCGCGACGATCTGGACACGGTGGTCGCCATCGTCGGCGAGGCGGCGCAGGACCTGCGCTTCAACCAGCGCGTGCTGGAGGCGGCGCTGGAGAACATGAGCCAGGGCATCTGCGTGGTCGACGCCGAGCTGCATCTGGTGGCGTGGAACACGCCGTACGCGCGGCTGTTCGACTATCCGCCGGAGCTGCTGCAGGTGGGCCGTCCGGTGGCCGAGCTGACCCGTCACAACATCGCTGCCGGCATGCTCGGTCCGGGCGAGGTGGAGGTGCGCGTGCAGCGCCGGCTGGCGCACATGCGCGAAGGTACCCGGCACCTGTCCGAGCGGCGCTTCCCCGACGGCACCATCGTCGAGATCCGCGGCAACCCGATGCCCGGCGGCGGCTTCGTGGCCACCTTCACCGACGTCACCGCGTTCCGCCAGGCCGAGGCGGCGCTGAAGCGTGTCAACGAGACGCTGGAACTTCGCGTGGAAGAACGCACCCGCGAACTCGCTGCGGCCTCGGCCGAAGCGCAGGCCGCGAACGAGGCGAAGAGCCGCTTCCTCGCCGCGGTCACCCACGACCTCATGCAACCGCTGCATGCCGCGCAGCTGTTCGCCCATGCACTGACCGAGCGCGGCGGCGATGCGGCCACCGCGCAGCACCTCAACGGCGCGCTGGCCGCCACCGAGGGCCTCCTCACCGGGCTGCTCGACGTGGCCCGGCTTGAAGGCGGCCGCCTGCATCCGCAGCCGCGCGCGTTCGCGCTGGCCGAGGTGCTCGACCCGCTGGCCGCCGAGTTCCGTGCGATCGCGCTGGATCGGGGCGTGCGGCTGGACGTGGTTGGTACGCGCGGCTGGGTGCGTTCCGATCCGCAGCTGCTGCGCCGGGTGCTGCAGAACTTCCTCTCCAACGCCTTGCGTTACGCCGAGCACGGCCGCGTGCTGCTCGGCGTGCGCCGGCATGGCACGCAGTTGCGTGTCGAAGTGTGGGACAGCGGCCCCGGCATCGCGGTGGAGGAACAGCAGCTGATCTTCCAGGAATTCCGCCGCGGCAGCGCCGCCGGCGGGCAGGGACTCGGGCTGGGCCTGTCGATCGCGCAGCGGATGGCCGATCTGCTCGGCCATCCGCTGGGGCTGCAGTCGTGGCCCGGCCGCGGCAGCGTGTTTTATCTCGACGTGCCGATGGCGCGCGCCGCCATTCGACTGCCGCCGATCGCCGACACGGCGCGCTCGCTGCCGGCTGGTCGTGCGCTGGTGCTGGACAACGAGCCGGCCGCGCTCGCGGCGCTCGGCAGCCTGCTGACCAGTTGGGGCTGGCACGTGCACGCGGCACGAAATTCTGCCCAGGCGCTGGCGGCGCCGTGGCGGCCGGACCTGCACATCCTCGATTTCCACCTCGACGGCGGCCAGACCGGGCTGGAAGTATGGCAACAGCTGAACCTGCGGCACGCCGGCGTGCCGACCGTGATGCTGACGGCGGATCGTGACGGCGAACTGCGCCAGCGCCTTCTGGAAGCGGGCATCGGCGTGCTGTACAAGCCGCTGAAACCGCTGGCGCTGCGGCAGGTGCTGCAGCGGGTGGCGGCCGGCGTGGCGAACGCGTAGCGTGTTGGTGAAGGACGGGGTCCGCAGTCGATTGAGGCGCCTACAGTGCCCGCCCCGGCTCGCCCAGCTCCAGCGACTTCAGCAGCATCCCGGCCTGCGTGCGGTTCCTTACCCGCAGCTTCTCGAAGATCGCCGTGACGTGCGCCTTCACGGTGCGTTCCTGGATGCCCAGTCGGTCGGCGATCTGCTTGTTGAGCAGGCCCTCGGCGAGCAGGGCGAGCACGCGGGACTGCTGCTCGGTGAGGCGGGCGAGGCGGCCGGCGAGGTCGGCGTCGGCCGGATCGGCGGGCAGGGCGGCCACGGCCTCGGCCAGCGCGGGCGGCAGCCAGCGGCCGCAGTCGAGCACGCTGCAGATCGCCGCGCCGATCTCGGCGGGGCTGGCGCTCTTGGGGATGAAGCCGGCGGCGCCGTGGTCGAGCACGCGGCGCACGATGCGCGGGTCGTCGTGGGCGGAGACCACCAGCACCGCCACGCCGGGATGCTGGCCGCGCAGCGTGGCCAGCCCGGACAGGCCGCGGCTGCCCGGCATGTGCAGGTCGAGCAGGACCAGATCGGTGTCCGGCTCGGCGGCCAGCGCGGCGAGTACCGCGGGCAGGTCGGCCGCTTCGCGCACGCTGCAGTTGCCGAGGTTCTCGCTCGCCGCCAGACGCAGCGCGGCGCGGAACAGCGGGTGGTCGTCGGCAATCAGCAGATTCGTCATGCAGCTGAAGTTAGCCGGCGGCGCGCGCCGCGTCGAGTTCGCCGCACGGACTTTCGTACGATGGCAGCCGCCGCCGCGCTTGCTATGGTGGCTGCATGAAGACATCCACCCGCCATTCGCCGCTGCTGTTCTTGTTCGCGCTGGCATCCGTCATGCTGTCGGCTTGTGCCAGCCACGGGACGAGGAAGGTATCCACCATGCATGAAGTTGATTACGGCCAGGTGCGGGTGACCGAGCACCGTAGCCACGACGACCTGTTGAGCGCCGGCCTGGGCCTGGCCGGGCTGGCCGGGCCGCTGTCACCATTCGCCAACCCGCTGGATCCCGCCGCGGAAGAGCTGCGCCGACGCGCGATCCAGACCAGCTGGAAGGGCATCGCCGACCTCGGCCCGCTGGGCGGCTACGGCAGCGTGTACGGCGGCGTGCCGGACGTGCCGGGGCGCGAATACCAGGCGTTCGCGCGCATCCCCGGCGCGCGCTCGCCGCATCGCGTGCTGCTGCAGTTGCCGGACGGCTTCGACCGGCACAAGCGTTGCCTGGTGGTGACCGCCTCGTCCGGTTCGCGCGGCATCTACGGCGCGATCGCGCTGGCCGGCGCCTGGGGCCTGCCGCATGGCTGCGCGGTGGCCTATACCGACAAGGGCACCGGCGCGGGCTACTTCGATTATGCCGACGACAGCGGCGTGGCGCTGGACGGCCGCCGCGCCAAACGCGGCGAGGCGGAGCTGGAATTCCAGCCGCCGCCGGCGTCGCCTGCTGCAGGCATTGCGATCAAGCATGCGCATTCGGGCGACAACCCGGAGGGCGACTGGGGCCGCCACGTGATCCAGGCGGCGCAGTTCGCCCTGGCCATGCTCGATCGCGCGTTCCCTGCCGAGGCGCCGTTCACCCCGCAGAACACGAAGATCATCGCCGTCGGCATCTCCAACGGCGGCGGCGCCGTGCTGCAGGCGGCGGGGCTGGACCAGGAACATTTTTTCGCCGGCGTGGTGGCGCTGGAACCAAACGTGCACGTGCAGGACCGCGGCCGCGCGCTGTACGACTACGCCACCGAGGCGGCGATCTGGCTGCCGTGCGCGCTGAGCGCGGAGGATTTCGCGGCGGTGCCGCTGGCGCGCGGGCCGCGCGGCGTGCCGTTGCCGGCCTGGCCGATCCGCTGCGCCAGCCTGCGCGCACAGGGCAAGCTCGGTGGCAACACCGTTATGGCGCAGGCGGAGCAGGCGCGGCAGTACCTGCGCGCGCGCGGCTGGACCGACGAGGCGATGCAGACGGCGGCCAGCACCACTGCCTTCGACCTGTGGCGGGTGATCGCGGCGGGTTATGCCTCGGCCTACCTGCGTCGCGGCGCCAGCGACATGCCGTGCGGCTTTCACTACGCGGCGCTCGGTGTGGGCGGGTTGCCGGGCATCGCCGATCCCGTCACGCGAGCGACCTGGTGGGCGGATGGTTCGGGCATTCCGCCGGGCAACGGCATCGGCCTGTTCGGCGGCATGAACGTCTCGACCGACCCCACCCTGATCGGCAGCGAATGCCTGCGCGCGCTGTGGACCGGCGACGACCACCAAGCGCAGATGCTGCATGCCTCGGTCGCGGCCACCGCGGCGCGGCTGCCGCGCAAGGATCTGCCGCTGTGGGTGCTGCACGGCGCCGGCGACGGCCTGCTGCCCACTGCGTTCAGCTCCGAGCCCTATGTGGCATGGCTGCGCGACGAAGGGCGCCGGCCGATCTACTGGAAGGTGCCGCACGCGCAGCACTTCGACGCCTTCCTCGTGCTGCCCGGTTTCGGCGAGCACTACGTGCCGCTGCTGCCGTATGGCTACACCGCGCTGGATCGGCTGTGGGCGTACCTGTATGAAGGTGCGACGTGGCCGCTCGACGCGCCGGTACCGGTCGCACAGCCGCGTGGGCCCGGCCTGCTGGAGCGCGCCGCGCTGGGTCTGTAGATATTGCTGGGTTATCCTTGACCGTCCGCGTGCTGGCGCTCCGGCGCGCAGCCGCCTTCAAACCCAAGGATTCGCGATGACCATCAATGTCACCTTCACCACCAACCGCGGCCCGATCCATCTGCGCCTGCACGAAGACAAGGCGCCGGTTACCGTCGCCAGCTTCGTCAATCTGGCCCGCCGCGGCTATTACGACGGCCTGTCGTTCCACCGCGTGATCGCCGATTTCATGATCCAGGGCGGTTGCCCCGAGGGCAGCGGTCGCGGCGGCCCGGGCTACAAGTTCGAGGACGAGTTCAATCCGTCGCTGCGCCACGACAAGCCGGGCGTGCTGTCGATGGCGAATGCCGGCCCGCGCACCAACGGCAGCCAGTTCTTCATCACCCACGGTCCGACGCCGTGGCTGGACGGCAAGCACAGCGTGTTCGGCGAGGTGGTCGACGCGGCGGACATGGACGTGGTCAACACGATCCGGCAGGGCGACACGATCGAGAAGGTCAGCGTGGACGGCGACGTCGACGCGCTGCTGGCGGCGCAGGCCGACCGCGTGGCGGAATGGAACGCGGTGCTCGACCAGCGCGGTTGAGCCGGGAACCCCCGGATCACAGGAAACCGCCGGCCGCCCGCCGGTGGTTTTTTTGTGGCCGTTCCCGGCGGGTCTTCACGTGGCGTTGTCATGGCGGATTTCCGGGCCGCTTATGATCGGCGGGCTGCGCATCCGATCCATCACCATCCAGGGAGAACGACGATGTCATTCCTCAATGATTTGCTCGGTGGCCAGGGACAACAGGGAGGGCAGGCCGGCGCCGGTTCACTGATTGCCGTCGCGGGGCAATTGATCGAGAAGGCAGGCGGCGTGCAGGGCCTGGTCGGCATGCTGCAGCAGCACGGGCTGGGCAGTGCGGTGCAGTCGTGGGTCGGCACCGGCGCGAACCAGCCGGTGTCGGGCGAGCAGCTGGGCCAAGCGCTGCAAAACGGCGGCCTGGGGTCGCTGGTACAAGAGGCCGCGGGCAAGCTGGGTGTGGATCCGAATGTCTTGCTGGGCGGGTTGTCGCAAGTGTTGCCGCATGCGGTCGACCACCTGACGCCGGACGGCAAGGTGCCGGCGCAGGGACAGGGCGGCGGCTTCGACCTGGGCATGCTCGAAGGGCTGGCCGGCAAGCTGCTCGGCTGAAAAATGCCCCGGTGGAGCCGGAATCCACCGGGGCAGCGCTCAGGCCGACTTTCGCTTGACCAGGTGATACAACAGCAGCAGCACGATGGCGCCGACCACCGAGGCGATGAAGCCGGCGGACTGCCCTGCCTGGTACCAGCCGAACACGTTCTGGCCGACCCAGGTCGCCAGCAGCGAACCGGCGATGCCGATGATGGCGGTGATGATGAAGCCGCCCGGGTCCTTGCCCGGCGTCAGCAGCTTGGCCACCAGGCCGACGACCAGTCCAATCACGAATACCCAAAGCCAGTGCATGCGGATCTCCTTTGCGATGAGGTCACGGTGCCCTTGGGACGGGCGCGCCCATCATGCCGTGGCCGTGTCGTCCTGGTGTGTACGGGCGGCGGCCAGCGCCGGGTTCGGGCGGCGTGATAAAATGCGCGCCTTTGTTTCCTCCCTGCGTGAGAAACCCATGCCCCAGCTCGCCCAGCGTGTCGGCCGCGCCAAACCCAGCGCGATCATGGTGATCGCCGAGAAGGCGAAGCAGCTCAAGGCTGCCGGCCGCGACATCATCAGCTTCTCCATCGGCGTGCCGAACTTCCTGCCCGGCGAGCACGTCTACGCCGCCGCGCGCGAGTCGCTCTCGCGCGATTCCGGCCAGTACGGCAGCAACCGCGGCGCCGAGGCGTTGCTGGACGCGTTCCTCAGGCACATCGAGGCGCTCGGCTTCAGCGGCTACACGCGGATGAACCTGTCTATCGGCATCGGCGCCAAGCAGGTGCTGTACAACCTGGCCGAGGCGCTGCTGGACGAGGGCGACGAGATCTGCTTCGCCGCGCCGTACTGGACCACCTACCGCGACATCGCCGACATCGTGGGCGCGAAGGTCCACGTGATGCACTGCGGGTCGGAGCAGAACTACAAGCTCACCCCGGCCCAGCTCGACGCCGCGCTGGCGCGCAAGCCGAAGGTGTTCCTGTTCAACAACCCGTCCAACCCGACCGGCATGGTCTACACCGCCGCGGAAATCGCCGCGCTGGCCGACGTGCTGGCGAAGCACCCGGATACCTGGGTGATCACCGACGACATCTACAACGCGATGGTGTTCGATGGGCTGGGCTACCACAACTTCGTGCACGCGCAGCCGGCGTTGCGCGAGCGGGTGATCTTCGTCGACTCGGTCTCCAAGACCTACGGCATGCCGGGCTGGCGCGTGGGCCTGCTGGCCGGGCCGGAGTCGGTGGCCAAGGCGGTCACCACGCTCAACTCCAACCACATCACCAGCCTGCCGGAAGTGATTACCGCGGCGGCGGTGGCGGCGCTTTCCGGCCCGCAGGACATTCCGCGGGCGAAATGCGCCGAGTTCGCCGACCGGCGCGATACCGTGTTCGCCGCACTCAGCGCCATCCCCGGCGTGGTCTGCCCGCGGCCGCAGGGTGCGTTCTACGCGTTTCCCGACATTTCCTCGGCGTTCGGCAAGAGCCATGGCGGCACCAGGATCACCAACGACGTGGAGTTCTGCGCCGCGCTGCTGGAAGCGAAGGGTGTCGCCTGCGTGCCCGGCTCCGCCTTCGGCGAGCCGCGCGCGATGCGCATTTCCTACACCTGCCCGGCGGCGCAGTTGCAGCCGGGCCTGCAACGCATCCAGCAGTTCTTTGCCGAGTTGACTTGAAAACCACCGGATCGGAAGCCGGGGCGGGAAACCGCCATCACGTGGCTCTTCCGATTCCCTCTTCCCGATTCCCCCTTCCCGGAGATTACAGATGAAAGCCCCCGTTCGAGTTGCCGTCACCGGTGCCGCTGGCCAGATCGGCTACGCCTTGCTGTTCCGCATCGCCGCCGGCGACATGCTCGGCCCCGACCAGCCGGTGATCCTGCACCTGCTGGAAATCACCCCGGCGCTGCCGTCGCTGCAGGGCGTGGTGATGGAGCTGAACGACTGCGCGTTCCCGACCCTGGCCGGCGTGGTCGCCACCGACGACGCCAATGTCGCGTTCAAGGACGTCGACTACGCACTGCTGGTCGGCGCCCGTCCGCGCGGCCCCGGCATGGAGCGCAAGGATCTGCTGGAGGCGAACGGCGCGATCTTCGGCCCGCAGGGCAGGGCGCTGAACGCGCACGCCAAGCGCGGCGTGCGGGTGCTGGTGGTGGGCAACCCGGCCAACACCAACGCTCTGATCGCCCAGCAGAACGCACCCGACCTGGATCCGAAGTGCTTCACCGCGATGGTCCGCCTCGACCACAACCGCGCCAAGAGCCAGCTCGCCGAGAAGACCGGCAAGCACAACACCGACGTGAAGAAGATGACGATCTGGGGCAACCATAGCTCCACCCAGTACCCGGACCTGCACCACGCCTCCGTCGACGGCAAGAGCGCGCTGTCGCTGGTCGACCAGGCCTGGTACGAGAGTGATTTCATCCCCACCGTGCAGCAGCGCGGCGCGGCGATCATCAAGGCGCGCGGCGCTTCCTCCGCCGCCTCGGCCGCTTCGGCCGCGATCGACCACATGCGCACCTGGGCGCTGGGCACGGCAGAGGGCGACTGGGTCTCGATGGGCATCCCGTCGGACGGTTCCTACGGCATCGCCCCGGGCGTGATCTACGGCTACCCGGTGACCGTGAAGAACGGCCAGTACGCCATCGTGCAGGGCCTGGAGATCAACGCGTTCTCGCGCGCCCGCATGGACGCCACCGACAAGGAACTGCGCGAGGAGCGCGCCGGCGTCGAGCACCTGTTCGCGAAGAAGTAAGCGCGCAAGTTCATTGCAGACGAAGGAGGGCGGCCATGGGCCGCCCTCCTTGTTTCTGCCTGGGGTCCTCGGTGACTACGACCATCGTCGCGATGATGCCGTCGCCGGGCTGGTCTAGGCTTGCGGCAACCAAGACCTGGAGTCCGCCCATGCGCTACGAGGATTTCTACCGGCAGTCGATCGACGAGCCGGAGCAGTTCTGGGCCGAGCAGGCGCGGCTGATCCACTGGCATGTGCCGCCGCGGCAGATCCTTGACCAGTCGAACCCGCCGTTCCGGCGCTGGTTCGTCGGCGGCACCACCAACCTCTGCTACAACGCGATCGACCGGCACCTGGCCGAGCGGCCGGAACAGCTGGCGCTGGTGGCGATTTCCAGCGAAACCGGGATCACCCGCGAGTTCACCTACCGCCAGCTGCATCGCGAGGTGAACACGTTTGCCGCGGTGCTGCAGTCGCTGGGCGTGGGCAAGGGCGACCGCGTGGTGATCTACCTGCCGAACATCGCCGAGGCGGTGTTCGCGATGCTGGCCTGCGCGCGCATCGGCGCGATCCACTCGGTGGTGTTCGGCGGTTTCGCCGCGCACAACCTGGCGCTGCGCATCGACGATGCGCAGCCGAAGCTGCTGGTCTGCGCCGACGCCGGCATGCGCGCGGGCAAGGTGATTCCGTACAAGCCGCTGGTCGACGCGGCGCTTGACGAGGCCTCGGCACCGCCGCCGCATGTGCTGATCGTCGATCGCAAGCTGGACCCGCAGATGACCCGGGTGGCCGGGCGCGACCTCGACTACGCCGAGCTGCGCGCGCAGCACGAGGATGCCGAGGTGCCGGTGGTGTGGCTGGAATCGAACGAGCCGAGCTACCTGCTATACACCTCCGGCACCACCGGCAAGCCGAAGGGCGTGCAGCGCGACGTGGGTGGGTACGCGGTGGCGATGGCACTGTCGATCCGCACCGTGTTCGACATCGCGCCGGGACAGGTGATGTTCGCCACCTCGGACGTGGGCTGGGCGGTGGGGCATTCCTACAACGTCTACGGTCCGCTGATCGGCGGCGCCACCTCGCTGCTGTACGAGGGCCTGCCCACGCGACCGGATGCAGGCATCTGGTGGCAGCTGTGCGAGCGCTACAAGGTGCGCACCATGTTCTCCTCGCCCACCGCGATCCGCGTGCTGAAGAAGCAGGACGAGAGCTGGCTGAAGAAGTACGACCTGTCGAAGCTGAAGTGGCTGTTCCTCGCTGGCGAACCGCTGGACGAGCCGACCGCGCAGTGGATCACCACCGCGCTCGGCGTGCCGGTGATCGACAACTACTGGCAGACCGAAACCGGCTGGCCGGCGATCACCCTGATGCCGGGGCTGGAGCTGAAGACGGTGAAGTTCGGCTCGCCCGGCCTGCCGGCGCCGGGCTACCGGATGAAGGTGATCGACGAGAACACCGGCAAGGAAGTGCCGGCCGGCAGCAAGGGCGTGCTGGTGTTCCAGCTGCCGTTGCCGCCCGGCTGCCTGACCACCGTGTGGCGCGACGACGACCGCTACGTCCACAGCTACTTCAGCCACTTCCGCGAGCTGTTGTACAGCTCGCTGGACTGGGCCGTTCGCGACGAGGACGGCTACACCTTCGTGCTCGGCCGCACCGACGACGTGATCAACGTGGCCGGGCACCGCCTGGGCACGCGCGAGATCGAGGAGTCGGTGGCCAGCCACCCGGCGGTGGCCGAGGCGGCGGTGATCGGCGTGAAGGACGAGCTGAAGGGGCAGGTGCCGATCGTGTTCGCCACGCTCAAGCAGGACGCCGGCGACGGTGCCCATGCGGTGGCGCAGGCGATGCAGCAGCGCGTGGTCGACCAGCTCGGCGGCGTGGCGAAACCGTCACGCGTCTACGTGGTGAACGCGCTGCCGAAGACCCGTTCCGGCAAGCTGTTGCGCCGCTCGCTGCAGGCACTGGCGGAGCAGCGCGACCCGGGTGATTTGTCCACGCTGGACGATCCGGGTGCGCTCGACGATATCCGTCGTGCGCTGGAGCGTGGCCCCGATCAGGGCTGATGGCTTCGTGCACGAGCGTACCCCGTGCGCGATGCTTTTCGTCACGTGACAAAGGGCGATCGCGCACGGGGTGTGCTCCTGCGGATATTGCCTGATCAGGCGGCGACCGCTTCCTTCCTGTTTTCCGTGGTGGCCAGCGGGCTGCGGATCAGGTGGTCGAACGCACTCAGCGCAGCGGTGGAACCGGCACCCATCGCGATCACGATCTGCTTGTACGGCACCGTGGTGGCGTCGCCGGCGGCGAACACGCCGGGCAGCGAGGTCTGGCCGCGCGCGTCGATCACGATCTCGCCGCGCGGGCTGAGTTCCAGCGTGCCTTTCAGCCACTCGGTGTTCGGCAGCAGGCCGATCTGCACGAAGATGCCTTCCAGCGCGAGGCTGTGCATCACGCCGTCGGTGCGGTCCTTGTAGACCAGGCCGGTGACCTTCTGCCCGTCGCCCAGCACTTCGGTGCTCTGCGCACTGACGATCACGTCGACGTTGGGCAGGCTGCGCAGCTTGCGCTGCAGCACCTCGTCCGCACGCAGCTTGCCGTCGAACTCGAGCAGGGTGACGTGGGCCACGATGCCGGCCAGGTCGATCGCCGCCTCCACGCCGGAGTTGCCGCCGCCGATCACCGCCACGCGCTTGCCCTTGAACAGCGGGCCGTCGCAGTGCGGGCAGTAGGCCACGCCCTTGTTGAGGTATTCCTCTTCGCCGGGTACGTCCATCTGCCGCCAGCGCGCGCCGGTGGAGAGGATCACCGTCTTCGACTTCAGCGCGGCGCCGTTGGCCAGTTGCACCTCGATCAGGCCGCCGGGTTCGCCCGGGGGCACCAGCTTCTCGGCGCGCTGCAGGTTCATGATGTCCACGTCGTAGTTCTTGACGTGCTGCTCCAGCGCTGTGCCCAGCTTCGGGCCTTCGGTGTAGTCGACCGAGACGAAGTTCTCGATCGCCATGGTGTCCAGCACCTGGCCACCGAAGCGCTCGGCCGCCACGCCGGTGCGGATGCCCTTGCGTGCGGCGTAGATCGCCGCCGCGGCGCCGGCCGGGCCGCCGCCGACGACGAGCACGTCGAACGCGTCCTTGGCCGCGATCTTCCCGGCCTCGCGGGCACTGGCGCCGGTGTCGAGTTTCGCCACGATCTGTTCCAGGCTCATGCGGCCCTGGCCGAACACCTCGCCGTTGAGATAAACGGTTGGCACCGACATGATCTGGCGCGCTTCGACCTCGTCCTGGTACAGCGCGCCGTCGATGGCGACGTGCCGGATCTTTGGATTCAGCACGCTCATCAGGTTCAGCGCCTGCACCACGTCCGGGCAGTTCTGGCAGGACAGCGAGAAATAGGTCTCGAAGCGGAATACGCCATCAGGGGCCGGGCCGTCGAGATTCTTCACCTGCTCGATCACGTCGGCCGCGACCTTGGACGGATGGCCGCCGACCTGCAGCAGGGCCAGCACGAGCGAGGTGAATTCGTGGCCCAGCGGAATGCCGGCGAAGCGCACGCCGATGTCGGTGCCGACGCGGTTGATCGCGAACGAGGGCTTGCGCTGGTCGTCGTCGCGGCGGACCAGGCTGATCCGGTCGGACAGCGCGGCGATTCCCTCGAGCAATTCGTTCAGTTCGGCGGACTTGGCGCTGTCGTCCAGGGACGCAACGATCTCGATCGGCTGCGTGACCTTTTCCAGATAGGCCTTCAACTGGGTCTTGAGGTTGGCATCCAACATGGCGGGCTCCGTGGGTTTCTTCGGGGTGTGCGTGGCGAGCACCCGGGCGGACCCGGGCGTCGCTTCATGCTTGTGTTCCGGTAGTGCGGGCCCGGAAGAACTCCGGGCCCGCGGCGCATGGCGCGGTGATGCTTAGATCTTGCCGACCAGGTCCAGCGACGGCGCCAGGGTCTTCTCGCCTTCCTTCCACTTGGCCGGGCACACTTCGCCCGGGTGGCTGGCGACGTACTGCGCGGCCTTGACCTTGCGCAGCAGTTCCTTGGCGTCGCGGCCGATGCCGCCGGCGGTGATCTCGACGATCTGGATCTTGCCCGACGGGTCGATCACGAAAGTGCCGCGATCGGCCAGGCCGGCTTCCTCGATCATCACTTCGAAGTTGCGACTGATCGTGCCGGTGGGGTCGCCGACCATGGTGTACTGGATCTTCTTCACCGCGTCGGAGGTGTCGTGCCAGGCCTTGTGCGCGAAGTGGGTGTCGGTGGACACCGAGTAGATCTCCACGCCCAACTGCTGGAACTCGGCGTAGTTGTCGGCCAGGTCTTCCAGTTCGGTCGGGCAGACGAAGGTGAAGTCGGCCGGGTAGAAGAACACGACCGACCACTTGCCCTTCAGGTTGGCGTCGGTGACTTCAATGAACTGGCCGGCCTTGAGGGCCTGGGCCTTGAACGGTTTCACTTCGGTGTTGATCAGGGACATCGTTGCTTGCTTCCCGTGGTGGTTGGAGGATGGAGGAATGCTACGGCCTGCGATTTCATAAATCTAATTGATTGTCGACATGGTTGCGATTGGCCGTAGCTATCGTTCGGCCATCCATGATGGTGAGGCCGGGCGGGGCAGCTTCAAGGCCCCGCCGCCCGGCCGCGCCACGTGCGAGGAGTTACGGCGCGGCCGCGAGCCGCTCGCGCAGTTGGTGGTCGACCACCGTGGCGGTGACGATGTCGCTGCCCACGTTCACCGTGGTGCGCATCATGTCGAGGATGCGATCGACGCCGATGATGATGCCGATGCCCTCCGGCGGAATGCCGAACGTGGCCAGCAGGCCGGCGATCATCGGCAGCGAACCGCCCGGGATGCCGGCCACGGCCACCGCGCTGAGCACCGACAGCAGCATCAGGATGGCCTGGTGGCTCAGGGTGAGTTCCACGCCGAACGCCTGGGCCACGAACAGCACCACGCAGCCCTCGAACAACGCGGTGCCGCTCATGTTCATGGTGGCGCCCAGTGGCAGCACGAAGCCGGCCGTGCTAGGCGCCAGCTTCAGCTCGTCGTGCGCCACCGCCAGCGAGGCGGGCAGGCAGGCGTTGCTGGAGCTGGTCGAGAACGCGGTGATCAGCAGCGGCCGGATCTGCCGGAAATACTCCGGTGGCGAGCGCCCGGCCAGGAAGCGCAGCCACAGCGACATGGTGCCGAACAGGTGCAGCGCCAGCGCCACGGCGCAACCGACCACGAACACCGAAAGCGCCAGCAGCACGTCCACGCCAACCTTGACGATCACGCTGTAGATCATCGCCGGCACCGCGTACGGCGCCAGTTCCAGCGCGAAGCCGACGATCTTCGTCATCAGGTCGGTGATGGTATCCAGCGCGACCTGCACGCGCTTGCGCTCCTTCTCGCGCAACTGGGTGGCGGCCGCGCCGACCAAGATCGCGAACACGATCAGCGGCAGCACGTCGCCCAGCGCGTCGCGGCTGGGGCCGGCCACCGCGCCGAGCAGGTTGCGCGGCATGAACATCTCCACCAGCGTGCCGAAACTCATGCCGGGCTGGGCCGCCTTCCTGTCGATCGACTGCTGCGCGCTGCCGCCATATTCCTGCATCAGCTGGATGCGCGCCTGCTCGTCCAGGTGGTGGCCCGGCTGCACCGTGTTCATCATCGCCAAGCCGATCGCCACGGCGATGCCCATATTGAGGAAGAACAGCAGGAAGGTCCGGCCAGCCAGCGGGCCGAGCCGGTCCAGCCGGCCGAGCTGGGCCACGCCGGAGGCCAGCGAGGTGAACACCAGCGGGATCACCACGAAGAACAGCATGCGCAGGAAGATCTGCCCGAACGGGTCGAACACCGCGCCGGACACCTTCTGCATCAGTGCCAGCGTGGGCGGGTGCAGTTGGCCGATGCCCAGCGTGACCACGGCGGCCAGCACGCCGATCACCAGGCCCCAAAGGATGCGTTTTGCGAGAGGAGTCGATGTGCTCATCCGGCTGAATGTACGGGGTGGCGGCGGATTCGTCACGCAGGAACTTGCGTCGCGGCATGGGCTCAGCCGGACCGGTGCCGTGGCGGCTCGTCGCGCATGGCGGAAGGTCCAATCCCGGCCACGGACTGGCATGGGCTAAAATGACCGCTTTGATGGAGGCCACATGACACAGCCAGCATCTCCCGGCGCACGTTTTCGCGCCGCCGTCGCCGCCGAACAGCCCCTGCAGGTGATGGGCGCGATCACCGCCTACGCCGGCCTGATGGCCAAGCGGGTCGGCTACAAGGCGTTGTACCTGTCCGGCGGCGGCGTGGCCGCCAATTCGCTGGGCATGCCCGACCTGGGCATCAGCACGATGGAAGACGTGCTCACCGACGCGCGGCGCATCGTCGATGCCACGCAGCTGCCGCTGCTGGTCGACATCGACACCGGCTGGGGCGGCGCCTTCAACATCGCGCGCGCGATCCGTTCCTTCATCAACGTCGGCGTGGCCGCGGTGCACATCGAGGACCAGGTCGGCCAGAAGCGTTGCGGCCATCGTCCGGGCAAGGAAGTGGTGCCGAAGGAGGAGATGGTCGATCGCGTGAAGGCGGCGGTGGATGCGCGCACCGAGCCGGGCTTCGTGATCATGGCGCGCACCGACGCGGCGGCAAAGGAGGGCATCGACGCGGCGATCGAGCGCGCGGTGGCCTACGTCGAGGCCGGCGCCGACATGATCTTCCCCGAGGCGATGAGGACGCTGGACGACTACCGCAAGTTCAAGGCCGCGGTGAAGGTGCCGATCCTGGCCAACCTCACCGAGTTCGGCTCCACTCCGTTCTTCACCACCGACGAATTGCGCGAAGCCGGCGTGGACATCGCGCTGTACTGCTGCGGCGCCTACCGCGCGATGAACAAGGCCGCGCTGAACTTCTACGAGACCGTGCGCCGCGAAGGCACCCAGAAGAACATCATCGACACCCTGCAGACGCGCGAGCAGCTGTACGACTTCCTCGGCTACCACGCCTACGAGGACAAGCTCGACTCGCTGTTCTCGCAGAAGGGCTGACCACCATTGCGGTAGGAGCCCGCTTGCGGGCGATGCTCTGCCTTCGGGGTGCACCAGAGCAGGAGCATCGCCCGCAAGCGGGCTCCTACCGAAATCGAAAGAACAAACCTGCACCCTGGAGATTTCCGATGAGCGAACAAGTCCTGCCCAAGGCCAAGAAATCCGTCGCCCTGTCCGGCGTGGCCGCGGGTAACACCGCGCTGTGTACGGTCGGCCGCAGCGGCAACGACCTGCATTACCGCGGCTACGACATCCACGACCTCGCGGCCAGGGGCTGCTTCGAGGAAGTGGCCTACCTGCTGGTGCACGGCGTGCTGCCGAACTGGACCGAGCTGCAGAACTACAAGGCCAAGTTGAAGCGCCTGCGCGGCCTGCCGGCGCCGGTGAAGGCCGCGATGGAGCTGCTGCCGGCCGCCACCCACCCGATGGACGTGTTGCGCACCGGCTGCTCGGTGCTCGGCACCGTGCTGCCGGAGAAGGACGACCACAACGTCACCGGCGCACGCGACATCGCCGATCGCCTGATGGCCAGCTTCGGCTCGATGCTGCTGTACTGGTACCACTTCAGCCACAACGGCAAGCGCATCGAGGCCGAGACCGACGACGACTCGATCGCCGCGCACTTCCTGCATCTGCTGCACGGGCGCAAGCCGAGCGACCTGCACGCGCAGTCGCTGGACAAGTCGCTGGTGCTGTACGCCGAGCACGAGTTCAATGCCTCGACCTTCGCCGCCCGCGTCATCGCCGGCACCGGTTCGGACATCTACTCGGCGATCACCGGCGCGATCGGCGCGCTGCGCGGCCCGAAGCACGGCGGCGCGAACGAGGTGGCGATGGAGATCATCGCGCGCTACCGCAACGCCAATGACGCGGAGGCCGACATCCGTGCCCGCGTCGAGCGCAAGGAGATCATCATCGGCTTCGGCCACCCGGTGTATACCGTGTCCGACCCGCGCAACGAGATCATCAAGGAAGTCTCGCGCAAGCTGTGCACCGACGGCGGCAACCCGACCCTGTTCGACGTTTCCGAACGGATCGAGAAGGTGATGGGCGAGCTCAAGAAGATGTTCCCGAACCTCGACTGGTTCTCGGCCAGCGCGTACCACATGATGGGCGTGCCCACCGCGATGTTCACGCCGCTGTTCGTGATCGCGCGCACCTCCGGCTGGAGCGCGCACGTGATCGAACAGCGCCAGGACGGCAAGATCATCCGCCCCAGCGCGAACTACACCGGCCCGGAAGACCAGGCCTACGTGCCGATCGACAAGCGCTGAGCAGGGACTTTCCTGATACGCGAACGGGAGCCGCAAGGCTCCCTTTCCGTATCGGGGACGAAAAAATTCTTGAACCGAAACTGACTCGGCGCATGGCCACTTTCGGCCACGCGGAGCGCAGGGTTCTCGTGCCGTATCACTCCGGTTACAGGGTGTAAGCATCGTGTTGCCGGGTCGTCCGATGTCGCCGGGCGAAGCCGCCGCGCGGTTGGCGGGCATGGCGACAGGGAACCATGTTGCAGCGGTGAGTCAGCTCCCGGGTTCATGAGAATGAACCGGACTATCGTCCGTTGGTCGACTTGTCGCCCAGTGGGCTGATTTTTCTACGGTTCGCGCCGACGCAGACGGGGCTTTCCGAGTGGCCCGGGATTTGCGTCGAGGTGTTTGCTGCAAAGCAGGCAAGAAACAGGGGGCTGCCGCTGCAGTTGCCGACCGGCTCTGGCTTCTACGCGCTGCAGCCGGGAGTGACCTGGCTGTTCCCGTCCGACCCGGTGGTGTTCTTCGGCAACCTCAGTTACCTGCACAACTTCCCGCGCCACAACGTCAGCCGTACCGTACTGCTGGGCGGCAAGGAGCCGCTGGGCACGGTGCGGGTGGGCGACATTGTCGATGTCAGCGTCGGCATGGGCCTGGCCTTGAACGACAAGGCATCAATCAGCATCGGCTACGACCAGAGCTTCATCGGCATCACCAAACAGAACGGCAAGACCGTGCCCGGTTCGGCCAAGAGCGTGCTGGGCACCTTGCTGATCGGCGGCTCCTATCGCTTCAGCGACAGGCGCAGCATGAACTTCACGCTCGGTGTCGGCGTGACCCGCGATACGCCCGACGCCACCGTGACGGTCAGGGTGGCGATGATGTACTGAGCGCGCCGCAGGGGTCTTCGGCGTGCGTGCGTCGATGCGCCCCGTGATGCCTCAGCTGACCGAAAGTTTCAGGCGCTGCCGTCGCCGCTGCACCAGCCAGCCACCGCCGCAGATGCCGATCACCGCCAGCGCGTCCAGCGCGTACTTCGCCCAGGCGTGCGCATCGAACCAGCCGCTGAGCAGATGGTCGTGGGCGATCATGCGCCCGGCCGTGATCGCGATCGCCGCGGCGCCGATGTACATGATGATGGGGAAGCGGTCGATCAGCTTCAGGATCAGGGTCGAGCCCCAGACCACCAGCGGCACGCTGATCAGCAAGCCGAGGATGACCAGCAGCAGGTGCCCCTTCGAGGCGCCGGCGATCGCCAGCACATTGTCCAGGCCCATCAGCGCGTCGGCGGCGATGATCGTGCGCAACGCACTCCAGAACGTGTTGCCGGCCTTGATGTCCGGGCCGTGCTCGTCGCCGTGGTTCAGCAGCTTCCAGGCGATCGGCAGCAGCAGCACGCCGCCGGCCAGCATCAGTCCCGGCAGCTTCAGCAGGTAGACCACCACGGCGGTCAGCGCGAAACGGACCGCGACAGCACCGAACGTGCCCCAGAACACTGCCTTCTTCTGTAGTTCCCGGGGCAGGCGACTGGCGGCCATGGCGATGACGATGGCGTTGTCGCCGGCCAGCACGAGGTCGAGCAGGACGATGGCTAGCAGGCCGGAGAAGAAGTCGGGAGCAGTGAAGTTCATGGATGTTTCCGTGCGCGTCGGACGATGCAGTGGCCACGGGCGCGCGCGGCCCGTGGCCACCGCAAAAGTCTCGTTCGCAGGACAACTGCCGGGTGACCGGAGCGATGCTTCGCTCGTGTTGACGATCACTGCACCGCGGCGGACAAGCCTGCCGCGGGAACTACTCCCTTTTGGGCGAGCGGGAATTGTCGGGGCGCGGCATGGTCGCGGTCAAGCGACGCACGGGAGATCCTCGCTCCCGTAGTCGGCTAAAATGGCAGTTTTCCCGCCGCGAGATTTCATCATGAGTGCGCACGACATCCGTTCCGCCGTCCGTCCCGATCCCGACCAGCCGCTGGTCGACATCGCCGATTACGTGGTCAACTACCAGATCGACTCCAAGGAGGCCTACGACACCGCGCGCTACATGCTGCTGGACTCGCTGGGCACCGCGATGCTGGCGATGAAGTTTCCCGAATGCGTGAAGCACCTCGGCCCGCTGGTGCCGGGCGCCACGCTGCCGGGCGGTGCACGCGTGCCGGGCACCAGCCACGAGCTGGATCCGGTGCAGGCCGCGTTCGCGATCGGCACGCAGATCCGCTGGCTCGATTTCAACGACACCTGGCTGGCGGCCGAGTGGGGCCATCCGTCTGACAACCTCGGCAGCATCCTGGCGGTGGGCGACTACCTCAGCCGCAAGGCGGAGCGCGAAGGCAGCCGGCCGCTGACCGTACGCGACGTACTGGGTTACGCCATCAAGGCGCACGAGATCCAGGGCTGCTACGCGCTGCTGAACAGCTTCAACCGGGTCGGCCAGGACCACGTGATCCTGGTGCGGCTGGCCTCCACTGCGGTGGCCACCGCCATGCTCGGCGGCGACAAGGAGCAGATCACCACCGCGGTGTCGCACAGCTGGATCGACAACGGTGCGTTGCGCACCTATCGCCATGCACCGAACACCGGCCCGCGCAAGAGCTGGGCCGCCGGCGACGCCTGCCGCCGCGCGGTGACCCATGCGATCAACGCGGTATATCGCGGCGTGGTCGGCTATCCGTCGGCGCTGTCGGCGAAGACCTGGGGCTTCTACGACGTGGCGTTCAAGGGCAAGCCGTTCGAATTCGAGCGCCCGTTCGGCAGCTACGTGATGGAGAACGTGCTGTTCAAGATCAGCTACCCGGCCGAATTCCACGCGCAGACTGCGGTGGAATGCGCGATGAAGCTGCACGACGAAGTCGCCGGCCGACTCGACCAGGTCGCGAAGATCGTCATCGAGACGCAGGAAGCCGGTTGCCGGATCATCGACAAGACCGGACCGCTGGCGAACTACGCCGACCGCGACCACTGCATCCAGTACATGGTGGCGGTGCCGCTGATCTTCGGTCGGCTGGTGGCCAGCGACTACAACGACGAGGTAGCTGCCGATCCCCGCATCGACGCACTGCGCGACCGGATGACGGTGGTCGAGAACCCGCAGTTCACGCGCGACTACTTCGATCCCGCCAGGCGCTATATCGGCAATTCGGTGCAGGTGTTCTTCAAGGATGGCAGCAGCACGGAAAAGGTCTCGATCGATTATCCGATCGGCCATCGCACGCGCCGCGCCGAGGGCATTCCGGTATTGCTGCGCAAGTTCGAGGCGGCCATGCGTGGCCATTTGCCGGCGCATCAGGTCCAGGCAATCATGGCGGCCGCGGAGAATCCGGCACGACTGGATGCAATGCCGCTGCATCATTTCCTGGGACTCTTCACATTGTAAAGACGACGTGAGTGGAAGATTAAGGCGGGGACGGAGTCGATTTGGAGGCTGTGTCCCTGCCACCCGTCTGCCATTCCGGCGATGTACGAACGCGACGACTGCATACACCCGGCCGGCACGGGTTTTTCCGAAGGATTCGGGCGTGCGCAAGCCAATGAGCTTTCCTGAACGGAGCTTCACCGGCAAAGGGTTCATTAGCGGTTGAAGCATTTCCTGCTTAACGATTTTGCTACAATCCCCGCCGCTTGCCGCATAAACGCCAAGCAGGGGCTATCGAAAGCTCTGAGTGACGTAGTTCAGTTCTGACGCGCGACTTCCGGTTAGGGTTGAACGGACGCGAAACCTAATAAATGAGGAGACACCTGATGAAACGTAAGGGCTTGTATTTTCTGATTGCGCTGGCCCTGGGCGGCGTAGGTGCCGTTCATGCGCAGGACACGGCTGCTCCCGCCGCTACCGAATCGGCTACCTCGTCCTCCTATGACGGGCGCTGGTATATCGCACCGACCGTGGGCGGTTATTACAACGATACCGACCGCAATACCAATAGCCGCCAGTTCTATTATGGCTTGGGCGTGGGTCGGTTCATTTCGCCGAATGCGTCGATTGATCTTTTCGCGGACCGCACCAAGCGCGATCGCGATTCCCAGGTCGGCGGCGGCAATTGGTCCAATAATGCCGTTGGCGCCGCCGTGCGTTTCTATGCGGGCGACTGGAACGCCTGGCGTCCGTACCTGCTGGCCGGCGTGATGGGCAGCAACCATCATTCGCGCGGTGACAGCGGCTGGTCCCCGGCGGCCGAACTGGGCGGCGGTGTGTCCAAGACGATCACCGACAGCTCCGACGTGCGCATCGAAGCCGGCTACCGCTACGACTGGGACAACAAGACCCAGCCGGCGCAGGACGGCTATGGCGACTGGTTCCTCGGCTTCAGCATCGTGTCGCGCTTCGGCGCTCCGGCTGCCGCCGCCCCGGCTCCGGTTGCGGCAACCCCGCCGCCGGCCGACTGCTCCACGAAGGACAGCGACGGCGACGGCGTCAATGATTGCGAAGACAAGTGCCCGGGCACGGCTGCCGGCACGATCGTCGGTCCGGATGGCTGCCCGCAGAAGGTCGTGATCGACCTGCGTGGCGTGAACTTCAAGTACGACCGCCCGAAGAAGGGCGAGACCGACATCTCGAAGTCGCTGGCCGAGCCGAGCGCCGATTCGATCGCCGTGCTGAACCAGGCCATCGACACCCTGCAGCGCTACCCGCAGGTGAAGGTGACGGTTGCCGGCTACACCGACTCGAAGGGCACCGACGAGTACAACCAGGCCCTGTCCGAGCGTCGCGCCTCGATCGTCTACAACTACCTGACCAGCCACGGCATCGCTGCCAGCCGTCTGGAAGGCCCGATCGGCCATGGCGAGAGCAACCCGATCGGTGACAACGCCACCGATGCCGGTCGTGCGCAGAATCGTCGCACGGAGCTGCAGGTTCAGCAGTAATCGGATCGCGGCAACACGCAATGAAAAAACCCGGCTTCGGCCGGGTTTTTTTTACTCGTCAGCCATCGATGCATGGTGCGCATCCTTGTCGTGCCGTGGTCGTGACCGATACGCTAGCGCGATGCCCCGTCCGCCTCCTTCTCGCGCTGTGCCTTCTGCTGCGTCCGTGCAGCCACCACGGCATGGGTTGGCCCGCGTGCTGTCCAAGCTGGGTGCCTGCTCGCGCAGCCAAGCCGAACAGTGGATCCGTGCCGGTCGCGTCAGCGTGGACGGGCGGGTGGTGCGCGATCCGTACCAGCCGACCTTGATCGATCGGCAGCAGGTTGCCGTCGATGGCCAGCCGGTGAAGTCGGCCGAATACGTCTATGTCGCCTTCAACAAGCCGCGCGGACTCGTGGTCAGTGCGGCCGACGAGCATGGCCGCGCTACCGTGTACACCGCGCTGGCGGCCGCCGGCCTGCCGTGGCTGGGGCCGGTGGGGCGGTTGGACAAGGCCAGCGAAGGCCTGCTGCTGCTGAGCAATGACACCACTTGGGCGGCCGGCATCACCGATCCGGCCACGCACCTGGACAAGACCTACCACGTGCAGGTGGCCGGCCAGCCGGATGCCGCGGTGCTGGCGGCGATGCTGACGGGTATCCACGAGGGTGGCGACCTGCTGAAGGCGCGCCGGGTCACGTTGCTGCGCGCGGGCGAGAAGAATGCCTGGCTGGAGGTGGTACTCGACGAAGGTCGCAACCGGCATATCCGCCGGTTGCTGGCGGCGCTGGGCTTCGATGTGCTGCGGCTGATCCGGGTGGCGATCGGGCCGCTGGTCCTGGGCGAACTGGTGAAGGGCCAGTGGCGCCGGCTGGGTGCCGACGAAGTGGGCGCACTCGACGCCCGCAAAGGCCGAGTGCCGTCCCTGTAGCGCAGGCATCGCCCGTCGCTCTTGCTGTCAAAAGCCGGCGGGCCGTGCCGTTGCGAAATGATGCAATCGTCAGCCGCCGATCACGCCCAGCTTCCGGGCCACCGTGGTGAAGGCGGCGATCGCGCGGTCGAGATGCTCGCGGGTATGCGCCGCGCTCATCTGCGTGCGGATGCGCGCCTGACCCTGCGGCACCACCGGGTAGAAGAAGCCGGTGACGTAGATGCCTTCCTCCAGCAGTGCAGTGGCCATCGCCTGCGCCTTCGGCGCGTCGTAGATCATCACCGGCACGATCGGATGCACGCCCGGCTTGATGTCGAATCCGGCGGCAGTCATCCGTTCGCGGAAGTAGCGCGTGTTTTCCTTGAGCTTCTCGCGCAGCTCGCCGGCGCTGGAAAGCATGTCGAACACCTTGATCGCGGCAGCCACCACGTGCGGCGGCAGCGAGTTGGAGAACAGGTAGGGGCGCGAGCGCTGGCGCAGCAGCTCGATCACTTCCTTGCGGCCGGTGGTGAAGCCGCCCAGCGCCCCGCCGAGCGCCTTGCCCAGCGTGCCGGTGAAGATGTCGATCTTGTCCATCACGCCGTTGACCTCGGCCGAGCCGCGGCCGCTGTCGCCGAGGAAGCCGGTGCAGTGGCATTCGTCGATGTGCACCATGGCGTCGTATTTCGCCGCCAGCGCGGTGATCTGGTCGAGCTTGGCGATGAAGCCGTCCATCGAGAACGCGCCGTCGGTCGAGATCAGCTTGGTGCGCGCGCCGGCCGCGTCGGCCGCCTGCAGCTGCTGCTCCAGGTCGGCCATGTCGCTGTTGGCGTAGCGGTAGCGTTTGGCCTTGCACAGACGGATGCCGTCGATGATCGAGGCATGATTCAACGCGTCGGAGATCACCGCGTCCTGCTCGCCCAGCAGCGGCTCGAACAGGCCGCCGTTGGCGTCGAAGCAGGCGGCGTAGAGGATGGTGTCCTCGGTACCGAAGAACGCGGCGATCTTCGCTTCCAGCTGCTTGTGCAGGTCCTGCGTGCCGCAGATGAAGCGCACGCTGGCCATGCCGAAACCGTGGCTGTCCAGCGCATCCTTGGCGGCCTGGATTACCGCAGGATGGTCGGCCAGGCCGAGGTAGTTGTTGGCGCAGAAGTTCAACACCTTGCGGCCGCCTTCCAGCTCGATCTCGGCGGATTGCGGCGAGACGATGATGCGCTCGGCCTTGAACAGGCCCTGGTCGCGGATGGCGTCGAGTTCGCTGGCGTAGCGCGCCTTGGCTGAGTAGCTCATGGGGGATTCCGGCCGGTGGGCAAAGCGCTATTTTGACCGTTTGGCGCCGTGCTGGGAAGGAAGCCACGGCGCCGGCGCCTGCGCGCGCTACTGCTTCAGGCTGAAATCCACGCGCGTGGTCTTGCCCTTGTCGTCGATGCCCTGGGCGTCGAGCTTCGGTTCCTGCAGCGACACGCGCGTGTCGTCCAGCTTGCCCGCCAACCAGGCCTGCACCGCGGCGGCGCGGCGCTCGGCCAGCGTGCGCATGGCCTTGGCATCCACCGGCACGTTGGTTTCCATCAGGCTGCGCATCTCGTCCGGTTCGAGCGACTTCTTCAGGCCGAGGAAGTTGCGCGGCTTGTCCTGGATGTCGTCGTGGCGATAGGCGCGCCGGAGGTACTTCTCGTATTCGTCCGGGGTGACGTTGACCGCGGCCAGCGCCGCATCCGAGGTGTCGGCGTTCTTGCCCGCAGTGTCCAGCGCCTTCTCGCGGCGCACCAGGTTGTCCACCGTGACCTTGCGCAGGCCGTCCTGATCCTTGCCCGGGTCGACCCGGCCGATGATGCCGAGCTTCAGCGAGGGCTTTTGCTGCAGCAGCGCCACGACCTTGCCCAGGCGCTCCTGCGCCTTCGCGTCGAGCACCGCCGAGCCCGGCGCGAACTCGACGTAGCCGAGGTCTTCATGGCTGCCGCCGAAGGCGCCGGCCAGCAGGCGGAACGGCGCGGTGGCGGCCTTGGCGATCAGGTTGCCGATGGCGCGCCAGATCAGCCCGCCCAGGCTGAACTGCGGGTCGTCCAGCGAGCCGGACACCGGCAGGTTCACGTCGATGTTGCCCTGGGTGTCCTTGAGCAGCGCCACCGCCAGCTTCACCGGCAGGTGCTTGATGCCCGGGCTCTCGTTGCGCGCACCGAAGGTGAGCTGGGTGATGAAGATGTGGTTGTCCGCATCGAGCTTGCGCTGATCCAGCACGTAGTGGACGTCCATGTTGAGCTTGCCGGCGGTGATCGGGTAGCCGGTGTACTTGGTGGAGTAGGCGGCAAGGTGGGTGAGCTCCACCTCGTTGGCCTTGCCCTTGATGTCCAGGAACGCCACCGGCTGCAGCGGGTTGATGCTGCCGTCGATGTCCACCGGCGAGTCATCGTCCAGCGCCGCCTGCACCGACAGCTCGGCCGGCGGATCGCCCGGGGTGGTGCCGAACGCGTCGATCCGGCCGGTGAGCTTGGTGAGGTTGGCGGAGTAGTTGGGCTTGATGAAGTTGTCGGTGTAGTTGAGCTGGCCGTTGACCAGGGTGATGCCGCCGATATGGATGTCGGCCGGGGACGCCGCCGGTGCCGCGGCTGCCGTGAGCGACGTACCGGTGGCCGCCGCCGGTGCGGGCGTCGCGGGCTTCGGCGGTGGCGCGGTCGGCGTGGCGGCGGCGCGGGTCACCGACACCGGCGCGGCCTCGGGCGAGGCGACCACGTCGGACAGGTTCAGCTTGCCGTCCGCGTTGATGATCATGCGCGCGTAGAACGAGGTGAGCGTCAGCGTGCCGACGTGCACGCGCGGCGCGCCATGGCCGATCTCGGCGTCGAGGCTGGAGGCGCTGAGCGTGCGCCAGCGCAGGAAGTCGTCGCCGCTGAGCTTGTCCTGCACGCGCACGCGTTCCAGCGCGGCGTTGCCGCGGTAGCGCAGCGTCGGCGTGTCGCCACGGCCGTCGTAGTGCAGCTTGCCGTTGCTGGTGAGCCTGGCGTCGGCCACGCTGACATTCAGCGGCACGCTGATGTACGGCTCGAAGCGGGCGATGTCCAGCCGCCGGGTGTCCAGCTGCAGGTCGGCGCCCAATGGCGAGGGGCGCAGCGTGCCGGCGGCGGCGAACGTGCCGCGGTCGATGGCGCCTTCCAGCTTGAACGGGCGGGCCTCGCCCAGCTTGTCGCCGAGATTGTCGATGCCGCCCTTGAGCGATTTCAGCTGCACGGCGACGGGTTTGGCGCCGGCGGCTAGGTCAGTGAAGTCGAGCGCAGCATCGTCCAGGCCGAGGTGGGCGATGTTCCAGTGCCAGGGCGGTCCGGGATCCGCTGCGGCCTTGCGCTGGCTGCCCGGTGCCGCCAGCAGTCCCAGCAGGCTGATCGCGCCGTTGCGCTGGCGCCGTACCTTCAGGTCGAGCTTGTTGGCGGTGACCGTGCCCAGCTGCGCCTGGCGGTCGGCCAGGTCGACCAGGCGGATCTCCGCCTGCAGCTGGTGCCAGGCCAGCGGGGCGCCGTACTCCTTCGAGGCTGCCTCGAGCACGAAGTTGCTCACCGTGGTGCGCGCATCGGTCAGCTGCACGTTGACGGCCTTGCCCCAGTCGAGCCGCAGCTGGCCATCGGCGTCGAGCTTGCCCTGGGTCACTCGTGCGGCCATCGGCGGCGCCGCCGCCTGCAGCGGGGCCACGTCCACTTGGCTGATGGCGAGATGGGCCGCCAGCCGGCCGGCGGCCAGATCCAGTGTGCCCTTGGCCGACAGCACGCCGCCGCCGAGCCGGGCAGCCAGGTCGATCCGGCCGACCGGTGCCGGTTGCAGGCTCAGGCCCTGCAGGCTGCCGTGCAGATTGTCGATGGCCAGTTCGTGCTGCGTGGCGTCGGTGTAGCGGATGGCGCTGTTCGTCAGCGCCAGCGAGGCGATGCGCAGGTCGGTCGGCGTCGCCTTGGCGGCGAAGGCGGCCGGTGCCGGGCCGACGGTGAGGCTGTCGAAGTTGCTGTGGCCGCCGGCGCCCCGGGTGTAGTGCAGCCGGGCCTGGTCCAGCCGCAGCGCGCCCAGCCGGTAGCGTGAGAGCAGCGGCTGCACGTCGGCCAGCTCGGCACTGCCATTGCCGAGTTCGAAAATCGGATCGCCGTGGTTGCTGGCCAGTGCGAAGTCATCCAGCTGCAGATGGCCGGTCAGCTGCAATTGCGGCGTGGGTTGGGTCTGCACGAAGTGCAGGTCCAGCTTGCCGCCGAGCCGCCCCTTGCTGATGGCCAGCGGCAGCGGTGCAGGGGCGTAGGCCAGGTAGCGCGGCAGGTCCAGCTGCTCGAACTGGAAATGCACGACCGCTTCGCGGGTATCGGCGAACGGCCTGGTCTGGCCGTCGATGTGCAGCGGGCTGCCGTCCACCTTCATGGCCAGCAGCGGCTGCACGAACACGTCGGTGTCGCTGGGCAGGTTGGCGATGAAGGGGATGCCCAGTTCCAGTTGCTCGACGTGGTGGCTGGCCTTGCCCAACTGGTCGTCGAACCGGAGGTCGCCCGCGTGCACGGCGATGTTGGACAGCGAGAAGCGCGCCGGCGGCGCCTCCGGGTCCGCGGGTTTCGAGGCGTAGCGTTCCAGCAGATCGGTGAAGTTGAAGCGCCCGTCCGCCGTGCGCACGATACGGATCTGCGGGTGCTGCAGGCGCAGTTCGTCCAGCACCGGCGCCCGGCGCAGCAGCGAGGTCCACGAGGCGTTGATCACCGCCTGGTCGACGTCTATGAACGGCGAGCGGCCGTCGCGGTCGGCGATGTGCAGGCGGTCCAACTGCAGGCGCAGGGTGTAGGGGTTGAAGTGCACCCCGCCCAGCGTCACCGGCCGTGACAGGGCCGCGCTGGCGCGCTTCTCGATCTGGGCGCGGATGATCGGCGGGGCGGCGAAGAAGCCGAGCAACCCGAACACCACCAGCACGATGGCGGCGATCAGCGCGGCCTTGCGTGCACGCTGCGAGCGGTACAGCTGCCGGGCCTTGTCGCGGGCCGCCGCCAGGCGGGCACCTGCCATGGAGCGAAGGGCGTTCATGCGGACTTTCCGGTGGCGTCATGGACCGGCGGCACCCGCCGGGCACTTCCTGCAGCCGGCAGCGACCGGCCGCAGGAAGTTTACGCAGATGCCGTGAAACTGGCGACGGCAGGCGGCCGCAATCGTCCGCGCTCGTTCAGCTCCAGGAGCAGACCACCTTGCCGCACTTGCCCGCGTCCATCAGGTCGAAGCCCTTCTGGAAGTCGTCGATGTGGATCTGGTGGGTGAGCACCTTTTGCAGCGGGAAGCCGGTGAGCACCATCTGGGTCATCTTGTACCAGGTCTCGTACATCTTGCGGCCGTAGATGCCCTGCAAAGTGAGGCCTTTGAAGATCACCTTGTCCCAGTCGATGCCGGCGCCCTTGGGCTGGATGCCGAGCAGGGCGATCTTGCCGCCGTGGTACATGCAGTCGAGCATGTCGTTGAACGCGCGCGGGTTGCCGCTCATTTCCAGGCCCACGTCGAAGCCTTCCATGTGCAGGTCCTTCATCACGTCCTTGAGCGACTGGTTGGCCACGTTGACCACGCGGGTGGCGCCCATGTCGGCGGCCAGCTTCAGGCGGTAGTCGTTGACGTCGGTGACCACCACGTTGCGCGCACCCACGTGCTTGGCGATACCGGCGGCGATGATGCCGATCGGGCCGGCGCCGGTGATCAGCACGTCCTCGCCGATCAGGTCGAACTCCAGCGCGCAGTGCGCGGCATTGCCGTAGGGGTCGAAGAACGCGGCCAGTTCGGACGGGATCTGGTCCGGGATCGGCCACAGATTGGAGGCGGGCATGGTCATGTACTCGGCGAACGCGCCGTTGCGGTTCACGCCGATGCCGACCGTGTTCGGGCACAGGTGCTGGCGGCCCGCCCGGCAGTTGCGGCAGTGGCCGCAGACGATGTGGCCCTCGGCGGAGACGCGGTCGCCGACCTTGTAGCCGGTGACGCCCGGGCCGACCTCCACGATGCGGCCGACGAACTCGTGGCCGATGGTCAGGCCCGGCTTGATCGTGCGCTGGCTCCACTCGTCCCACTTGTAGATGTGCAGGTCGGTACCGCAGATCGCGGTCTTCTCGATCTTGATCAGCACCTCGTTCGGGCCGACCTCGGGCAGCGGCACTTCTTCCATCCAGATGCCCTGCTCGGGCTTGCGCTTGACCAGGGCTTTCATCGTCTGCGGCATGGGGAATCCATCGGTTGGCCCGCGATGCGGGCGGGGAAACAGCAATTATAGAGCGCGGCCGTGGGCGACCGCTGCCGGACCGGGATCTTGCCGGCGGCACCTGGGCAAACTATGGTCGCAAGTTTATGCGATTGCTCACGAGGGCGGGTTCGATGCGATTGAAGAGGATGCTGTGGTCCACTGCGGTGGCGATGTCGCTGAGCCCGCTGGCGCAGGCGGACGAGGGCATGTGGATGCCGTCGCAGCTGCCGTCGATCGGCCAGCCGTTGAAGGCGGCCGGCTATCGAGGCGATCCTGCCGCATTGGCTGACCTGACCCGACCGCCGCTCAGCGCGGTGGTCAAGGTCGGCGGCGCCACCGGCGCCTTCGTCAGCGAGCAGGGCTTGGTGCTGACCAACCACCACGTGGCGTTCGGGGTGATCCAGTACAACAGCAACGCGCAGCGCAACCTGATCGAGCAGGGCTACGTGGCGACCGACCGCAGCGAGGAGCTGCCGGCCAATCCCGACTTCCGCCTGCGCGTCACGGTCGGCTTCGAGCAGGTCACCGACCGGGTGCTGGCCCACGCCCGCGGCAAGACCGGCCGCGCCTACTACGACGCGGTGGATGCGGCGGGCAAGGCGCTGGTCGCCGCCTGCGAGCGCGAGGACGGCATGCGCTGCAGCATCGCCACCATGTTCTACGGCCGCGACTTCTACCTGGTGAAGCAGCTGGAGCTGCGCGACGTGCGGCTGGTCTATGCGCCGCCGCGCGCGATCGGCAACTACGGCGACGAGGTGGACAACTTCGTGTGGCCACGCCACAGCGGCGACTTCACCGTGCTGCGCGCCTACGTCGGCCCCGACGGCAAGCCGGCGGATTACTCGAAGGACAATCGGCCGTACACGCCGCCCGCGCATCTCAAGATCGCCCGCGAAGGCGTCAACGAGGGCGACTTCGTGATGCTGGCCGGTTATCCCGGCATCACCTACCGCCATCGCAGCGCCGCCGAGTTCGCCGACCAGGTGCAGTGGCGCCTGCCCGCATCGGTGGCGGCGATGAAGCAGTTGCAGGAGGTGATCGAGGACGCCGGCGAGAAGGATGCGCAGGCAAAAATCCGCTACGCCTCGCAGCTGCAGTCGCTGAAGAACAACATCAAGCGCTTCAGCGGCGAGCTGGAAGGCCTCAAGCGCAGCGACGCGGTGGCGGTGCGACAGCAAGACGAGGCGGCGATGCTGGCCTGGCTGGACAAGCAGGGCACGGCGAAGGCACTGCGCCCGCAGATCGACGCGGCGATGGCGGCGATCGACGCGGGCAACGCCAGCCGCGAGCGCGATCTGTTGCTCGGCCTGCTCCAGTCGCAGACCCAGCTGCTGCGCTCGGCGCTGCGCCTGCAACGGCTGGCGCATGAGCGCGGCAAGCCCGACGCCGAACGCGAGAACGGCTACCAGCAGCGCGACGAGGAGCTGATCGCCAGCGGCCTGCGCCAGGTGCAGCGCCGCTACGATCCGGCGGTCGAGAAGCGCCTGCTGACGGCGCTGCTGACCCGCTATCAGCAACTGCCCGCCGCGCAGCACGTGGCGGAATTCGATGCCGCGTTCGGCCGCACCCCGACCGAGCTGGCGACCACGCTGGATCGGGTCTACGCCGCCACGGCACTGGGCGACGAAGCGCAGCGCCTGCGCTGGATGGACGCCGACGCCGCGGCGCTGGCCACGGCCGACGACAGCCTGCTGCAACTGGCGGCGAAACTGCAGCCCGCGCTGCTGCGCATCGACGACGAACGCAAGGCGCGCGAAGGCGACTTGCTGCGGCTGCGCCCGGCCTACATGCAGGCGCTGATCGCCTATCGCGAGCAGCAGGGCCGCGCGGTGTATCCGGATGCGAACGCCACCCTGCGCGTGAGTTACGGCAAGGTCACGGCGCTGAAGGCGCGCGACGCGGTGGGCTACGCGCCGCTGACCAGTACCGCCGGCATCGTCGAGAAGAACACCGGCGTGGCGCCGTTCGATGCACCGAAGCCGCTGCTGGACGCGATCACCAGGGGTGACTACGCCGGCTATCTGGACCCGAAGTCCGGCAGCATGCCGGTGAACTTCCTCAGCAACCTCGACACCACCGGCGGCAACTCCGGCTCGCCGGTGCTGAACGCGAAGGGCGAGCTGGTCGGACTCAACTTCGACAGCAACTGGGAGGCGGTCAGCGCCAGCTGGATGTTCGACCCGCGCTACAAGCGCGCGATCCACGTCGACCTGCGCTACATGCGCTGGCTGATGGACAAGGTCTATCCGGCGCACTGGCTGCTGCAGGAACTGGGCGTGCCGGCCGGCTGAATGTCGCAGGCATGACTTGCGGCATATGCCGCGGTCAGCCGGCTCGGGCATAAGTCGCAAGTTATTGCGTCACTGTTGCCGGCTTCCCGGAGCCGGCTTTCATCAGGAGATTCCCGTGCGTCGTCTATTGCTCGCTGCCGCCGTATCCGTCGGCCTCATCTCGTCCGCCCATGCCGTCGAAGGCATGTGGCAGCCCGCCCAACTACCGGGCATCGCCGCCACGCTGCAGCAGCACGGCCTGAAGCTGGACCCGAAGACGCTGACCGACCTCACCGCCTACCCGATGGGCGCGATCGTGAGCCTGGGCGGCTGCACCGCCTCCTTCGTCTCGCCCCAAGGCCTGGTGGTGAGCAATCACCACTGCGTCTACGGCGCGCTGCAGCTGAACTCCACGCCGGAAAACAACCTGATCGAGCAGGGCTTCCTGGCGAAGACGAAGGCCGACGAACTCTCCGCGGGCCCGTCCGCGCGCATCTTCGTCACCGAGGAAATCCGTGACGTCACCACGGCGATCACCGCCAAGCTCAATGACGGCATGAGCGGCGCCGAGCGCTACAAGGCGATCGAGCAGGCGACCAAGGAACAGGTCAAGGCGTGCGAGAGCGAAGGCTACCGCTGCGACGTCTACACCTTCCATGGCGGCTACAGCTACCAGCTGATCAAGCAGCTGGAAATCAAGGACGTGCGCCTGGTCTACGCGCCGCCGGAATCGATCGGCAAATTCGGCGGCGACGTCGACAACTGGATGTGGCCGCGCCACACCGGTGACTTCGGCTACCTGCGCGCCTACGTCTCGAAGGACGGCAAGTCGGCCGCCTTCTCGAAGGACAACGTGCCGTACCGGCCGAAGCACGTACTGAAGGTGAACCCGCAGGGCGTGGAAGCAGGCGACTACGTGATGGTGGTCGGCTACCCGGGCCGCACCAACCGCTACCGCCTCGCCGACGAGGTGCAGAGCTCGATCGACTGGGTCTACCCGACCCAGATCAAGGTGTACGAGCACACGCTGAACATAATCAACACCGCCGGCAAGGCCGATCCCAAGGTGGCGGTGAAGTATGCCAGCATGGTCGCCGGCCTCAACAACTACCTGAAGAACTTCGGCGGCCAGCTCGAAGGCCTGCGCCGCGCCGACGCGGTGGCGGTGAAGCGCGCGCAGGAAGCGCAGCTGGAGGCCTGGCTGAAGCAGCAGGGCGGCGCTGGGAACGCCGCACTGGCGGCCGACATCGGCAAGTTGCGCCAGCAGATCGCCGCCGACCGGGCCAATCGCGAACGCGACCTGGCCATTGGTCTGGTCAGCCGCGCCTCGCTGTTCAGTACCGCGGTGCGCCTGACGCACCTGGCGAAGGAGCGCCCGAAGGCCGACCTCGAGCGCGATGCCGGCTACCAGCAGCGCGACTGGGTGCGCATCGAGGGTGGCTTGAAGCAGATGGACCGCCGCTACGACCCGGGCGTCGATCAGCAGTTCATGGTCTACGGCCTCACGCGCTACGTGGCGTTGCCGCCGGCGCAGCGCCTGCCCGCGCTGGACGCGTGGCTGGGCGAGGCGAACACCGAGGCGGCGATCAAGGCAAAGGTCGCGGCGCTGTATGCCGGCAGCAAGCTCGGCAACGCCGACGAGCGCATGAAGTGGTTCGGCGCCGAAAGCAAGGCGATCGACGCCAGTGGCGACAGCATGCTCAGGCTGGCCCGCGCGGTGCAGCCGCAGCTGAAGACGCTGGAAGACGAAGGCGATGCCCGCGCCGGCGAGATGAGCAAGCTGCGTCCGCGCTACATGCAGGCGATGATCGCGTGGAAGAACTCGCAGAAGCTGCCGGTCTATCCGGACGCGAACAGCTCGCTGCGCGTCACCTTCGGCAATGTGCAGGGCGTGGCGCCGCGCGACGGCGTCAGCTACGCGCCGTTCACCACCGCGCAGGGCATCGTCGAGAAGGACACCGGCATCGAGCCGTTCAACTCGCCCAAGGCCGAGCTGGCCGCGATCAAGGCGAAGGCGTTCGACAGCTATGCCTCGCCGAAACTGGGCACGTTGCCGGTCAACTTCCTCGCCGACCTGGACATTACCGGCGGCAACTCCGGCTCGCCGGCGATGGACGCGAACGGCCAACTGGTCGGCCTGGCGTTCGACGGCAACTGGGAGTCGGTCAGCGGCGACTGGCTGTTCAATCCGCAGCTCAACCGCTCGATCCAGGTCGACGTGCGCTACATGCTGTGGGTCATGCACCACCTCGACCACGCCGACAACCTGCTGAAGGAAATGGGCGTGCCGGCGAAGTAAGCCGCTCGTTCGCGCCAGCACCGGGACCCGCGTCGACGACGCGGGCCTCTTGCGTTGCGGCAACCCTTAAACTGTCGCGATGCCGCTCGACACCCGCCCCCTCGCCATCTTCCTGATGGGCCCCACCGCCTCCGGCAAGACCGCGCTGGCCTGCGAGCTGAGCGAGCGGTTTCCGCTGGGCCTGGTCAGCGTCGATTCGGCGCTGGTCTACCGCGGCATGGACATCGGCACGGCGAAACCCGACCCGGCGACGCTGGCGCGCCATCCGCATGCGCTGGTCGACATCCGCGATCCCGGCCAGCCGTATTCGGCGGCGGATTTCTGCGCCGACGCGCTGCCAGCGATGCAGCGGATCAGCGCGCAGGGCAGGGTGCCGCTGCTGGTCGGCGGTACCGGGCTGTACTTCCGCGCGTTGCAGCAGGGGCTGTCCGATTTGCCGGAAGCCGACCCGGTGACCCGCGCGCGACTGGCCGCCGAAGCGCGGCAACTCGGCTGGCCGGCCATGCATGCGCGGCTGGCGATCCTCGATCCGGCCGCCGCCGGCCGAATCGGCTGCAATGACGTGCAGCGCCTGCAGCGCGCACTGGAAGTGATCGAACTGACCGGCCGGCCGCTTTCCGAATTGCAGCGCGGCGGGACGGCGGCACGCTTTCCGTGGCGCGTGCTCAAGCTGGCGCTGCTGCCGGCCGACCGGCGCGTGCTGCATGAGCGCATCGCCCGGCGTTTCGACGCGATGCTGGCGGAAGGTTTCCTGGACGAGGTGCGTGCGCTGCGCGCGCGCGGCGACCTGCACGCCGACCTGCCGGCGATCCGCGCGGTCGGCTACCGCCAGGCGTGGGAACACCTGGACGGCCTGACCGATCCGGCCGAATTCCGCGAGCGCGCCATCTACGCCACCCGCCAGCTGGCCAAGCGGCAGATCACCTGGCTGCGCAGCGACTATGGCGCCCGCCTGTTCGACCCGGACCAGCCCGGCCTGGCCACCCGCGCCGCGGCGGCCGTACGGCTGTTTCTGGACGGGCCGGGCGGTCTGGCGTCGCCAGCGTGACCCAGTGCACTTGCGCCGCGCAAAAATCTTCTTTCATCAAGTATTTGAAAGCAGCTAACATCCCGGTCATGTTGGACCGGGGCGCCACCGGCGTTTTTTCTCCGGTCTGTCCGTGGCAAGGGGAGAACAAGAAATGTCCAAGGGGCAGTCGTTGCAGGATCCGTTTCTGAATGCGTTGCGGCGCGAACGCGTGCCGGTGGCCATCTATCTGGTCAACGGCATCAAGCTGCAGGGGACGGTCGAGTCGTTCGACCAGTTCGTGGTGTTGCTGCGCAACCAGGTGAGCCAGATGGTGTACAAGCACGCCATCTCCACCGTGGTGCCGAGCCGCAACGTTCGCATCGGCAATGGCCACGACGGCCATGAGGGCCACGAGCATCCGTCCGACACGTCGGTCGCTTCCGCCGACGCGGACGCTTGATAGAAGGGCAGCCCGCCCGCATGAAGTGGGTCTGCTCCTGAAGGATCACACCCACTAGTGTTCGATAGACAGAAGAAAGGCGATCGCGCCGTCCTGGTCCTGCCGCATTCGCGCGGTGAGGGCGATGCCGCGCGTCGTGCCGAGGAATTCGCCGAGCTGGTGAAGTCCGCCGGGGCAGAAGTGCTGGGCGTGATCAGCGCTCGCGTCGAAGATCCCAACCCGCGCTACTACATCGGCACCGGCAAGGCGGACGAGGTGGCCGAGGCGGCGCGTGCGCTGGAGGCCGACCTGGTGCTGGTCGACCACGTGCTGACCCCGGTGCAGGAACGCAACCTCGAAAAGCACCTGGGCATCCGCGTGGTCGACCGCGCCGGCCTGATCCTCGACATCTTCGCCCAGCGCGCCCGTTCGCACGAAGGCAAGCTGGAAGTGGAACTGGCCCAGTTGAAGCACCTGGCCACCCGGCTGGTGCGCGGCTGGACCCATCTGGATACCCAGCGCGGCGGTGCCATCGGCAACCGCGGTCCCGGCGAAACCCAGCTGGAAACCGACCGTCGCCTGCTCGGCGAGCGGGTCAAGATGCTCACCAAGCGGCTGGAAAAGGTGCAGACCCAGCGCGGCCAGCAACGCCGCGCGCGGCTGCGCAACACGGTGCCGCGCGTGGCCCTGGTCGGCTACACCAACGCCGGCAAGTCGACCCTGTTCAATGCGCTGACCACCGGCGACGTCTACGCCGCCAACCTGCTGTTCGCCACGCTGGATCCCACCGTGCGCAAGCTGGAGGGTCTCAGCTGCGGTCCGGCCGTGCTGGCCGATACCGTCGGCTTCATCCGCGAGCTGCCGCATGACCTGGTCGCCGCGTTCCGCGCCACCCTGGCCGAGGCGCGCGACGCCGACCTCTTGCTGCACGTCAGCGACGCCGCCGACGAGGAACGCGATCGCCTGCATCACGTGGTCGACAAGGTGCTGGAGGAAATCGACGCCGGCGACGTGCCGCAGCTGCAGGTGATGAACAAGATCGACCTGGCCGGCGCCGAGCCGCGGATCGAGCGCGACGGCACCGGCAAGCCGGTGCGGGTCTGGCTGTCCGCCGCCAGCGGTGCCGGGCTGGACCTGCTGCGGCAGGCGCTGGGTGAACTGCTTGGCGGCGAGCGTGTGCAGTCGGCGCTGCAGCTGCCGCTGTCGGCTGGGCGCCTGCACGCGCGGCTCAAGGCCGCCGGCGCGATCAGCGGCGAGACGGTGGACGAGCACGGCTGGCAGCTGCACATCGACGCACCGCGCAGCGTGATCGCCCCGCTCAGCGGCGGCGACCCCACCGAGACCCGGTTGCTGCGCCAGTTGCTGGCCGTGGCGGAATGACGCCAGTGCACCGCGCGCGGCGCCTGCCGCGCTCTGCTAGAATCCCCGCTGTTTGCGCGGCCCCGAAAGACGGCCGGCGCAGCATTCCGACAGCCTTGGCTGAATCTCGTGTACAACCCGGTGCAAGGCGTGTTCCGGCCGTGGTTGCCGGCCTCCCGACGGCCCCTAGGAGACTGACTCGTGGCATGGAATGAACCCGGCAACAACGGGCAACGTGATCCGTGGAACAGGAATCGCCCGGGCGGCAAGTCGCCGCTGGACGATCTGCTCAACAACGCCAGGAAGCGCCTGGGCAAAATGGGACAGGGTCCCGGCAGCCTGCTCACCGGCGTGCTGGTGCTGCTCATCGTCGGCCTGCTGTTCAGCAGCTACACCATCATCGGCGCGCGCCAGGCCGGCGTAGTGCTGCGCTTCGGCGAGTATTCGCGCACCTTGCCGCCGGGCTTCCACCTGAAGCTGCCGCAGCCGATCGAGTCGGTCACCAAGGTCGAGGCCACGCGGATCCGCTCGGTCACCGACAAGGTGGCGATGTTGACCAAGGACGAAAACATCATCACGATCGACTTCACCGTGCAGTATCAGGTGGACGATTCGCGCAAGTACCTGTTCTCGCTGAACGACCCGGACGGCACCATCGGCGCCGCCGCCGAGGCCGCGGTGCGCTCGGTGATCGGCAGCAGCGACATGGACCAGATCCTGTCCGCCGCCGGCGCCAGCCTGGTCACCCAGGCGCAGGAGACCCTGCAGAAAACCTTGGATACCTACGACTCCGGCCTGCGCGTCACCGAGGTCAGCTTCCAGAACGTGGCACCGCCGAACGAGGTGAAGGACGCGTTCGACGACGTCAACAACGCCCGCGAGGACAAGCAGAGCATCGAGAACGCCGCCCTGGCCTACGCCAGCAAGGTGGTGCCGGTGGCGCGCGGCGATGCCGCGCGCATCGCCGCCGAGGCTGCCGGCTACAAGGCCGAGCGCGTGGCCCGGGCCACCGGTGACGCCGCCCGTTTCGACTTGCTGCTGAAGCAGTACAAGGCGGCGCCGGAAGTGACCCGCAAGCGGCTGTGGCTGGAAACGATGGAACAGGTGATGGCGAAGAACCCCAAGGTGATCGACGGCTCCAACGGCCGCAACATCATCAGCCTGCCGACGCTGCAGGGTTCGCCGGCGGCGCAGCCTGAAGCGGGCGCCGTCGGTACGGTGGTGTCGCCACCGACCGGCAATGCAGCCGGCAAGGGGACGCAGCCATGATGAGGATCGGTTCCGCCATCGTCGCGCTCGTCGTCGTCCTGCTCGGCCTCAACAGCATGTTCGTGGTCAGCGAAGGGCATAGCGCGCTGCTGCTGCAGTTCGGCCGCATCGTGCGTACCGACTACCAGCCGGGGCTGCACTTCAAGCTGCCGGTGATCCAGCAGGTGATGCACTTCGACAAGCGCATCCTGTCGCTGGACGCGCCGCCGGAGCGCTACTTCACCTCCGAGAAGAAGAGCGTCAACGTCGACTTCTACGTGAAGTGGCGCGTCGCCGACAACGCCGCGTACTACCGCGCCACCGGCGGCGACCAGCTGCAGGCGGCACAGCGGCTGACCCCGATCGTGAAGGACGCGCTGCGCTTCGAGTTCAATGCGCGCACCTTGCCCGACCTGATCTCCGGCGGACGCAAGGACATCACCGAACGCGTGCGTGCGCAGACCGACGCCTCGGCGCGCAAGAACCTCGGCATCGCCGTGGTCGACGTGCGCATCAAGCGCATCGACCTGCCGAACGAGGTCAGCGAGTCGGTGTACAAGCGCATGCGCGCCGAGCGCCTGCAACTGGCCAACGAACTGCGCTTCACCGGCCAGGAATCGGCCGAGACGATCCAGGCCGACGCCGATCGCCAGGGCCAGGTGCTGCGCGCCGATGCCCAGCGCGACGCGGCCAAGGTGAAGGGCGAGGGCGACGCGGAAGCGGCTGCCATCTACGCGCAGGCGTACAACCAGGATCCGGAATTCTTCACCTTCTACCGCAGCCTGGCCGCGTACCGCAGCTCGTTCGAGGATGGCAAGGGCGTGCTGATCATGAAGCCCGACGACGAGTTCCTGCGCTACTTCGAACAGCCCGCGCAGAAACGCTGAGTCGACCCCGATGCACCAGCTGGCTGCCGCGTTGTGCCTGATGCTGGTGATCGAGGGCCTGCTGCTGTTCGCGGCACCGCAAGGCTGGCAGGCGATGGTGCGCGAGGCGCTGAAACTGCCGCCGCGCACCTTGCGGCTGTTCGGCGCCGGTGCGATGGTGACCGGCCTGGTGCTGTTGCAAATTTTTCATTGATACGCGTGGTCCCGTCGACGGGACGCCACCAACCTGAGCGAGAAGATTATGGGCAAGTCAGTAGTCATTCTGGGTGCGCAGTGGGGCGACGAGGGCAAGGGCAAGATCGTCGACCTGCTGACCGAGCGGGTCAGCGCGGTGGCGCGCTTCCAGGGCGGCCACAACGCCGGCCACACGCTGGTGATCAAGGGCAAGAAGACCGTGCTGCACCTGATTCCCTCGGGCATCCTGCGCGACGACGCGCTGTGCCTGATCGGCAATGGCGTGGTGCTGTCGCCGGCCGCGCTGATGACCGAAATCGCCGAGCTCGAAGCGAACGGCGTCGAGGTGCGTTCGCGCGTCAAGATCAGCCCGGCCACGCCGCTGATCATGCCGTACCACATCGCGGTGGATAAGGCGCGCGAGATCGCCGCCGGCGGCAAGGCGATCGGCACCACCGGCCGCGGCATCGGCCCGGCCTACGAGGACAAGGTCGCCCGCCGCAGCGTGCGCGTGGCCGACCTGATGTACCCGCACGAGTTGCCGGCGCTGCTGAAGACCGCCGTCGAGTACCACAACTTCATTCTCACCCAGTGGCTGAAGGCCGAGCCGGTCGACTACGACGCTGTGCTGAAGGACGCGCTGGCCTGGGGCGAGTACATCCGCCCGCTGGTCGACGACGTCGCCACCATCCTGCACGACGTGCGCAAGGACGGCGGCAACATCCTGTACGAAGGCGCGCAGGGCGCTCTGCTCGACATCGACCACGGCACCTATCCGTACGTCACCTCGTCCAACACCACCATCGGCGGCGCACTCGCCGGTACCGGCGTCGGCGTGGGCGACATCGACTACGTGCTGGGCATCTGCAAGGCCTACGCCACCCGCGTCGGCAGCGGCCCGTTCCCGACCGAGCTCAACGACGAGATGGGCGAGCTGCTGCGCAAGAAGGGCAACGAGTTCGGTGCCAGCACCGGCCGCCCGCGCCGCTGCGGCTGGATCGACCTGGTCGCGCTCAAGCGCGCCACCCAGATCAACGGCATCAACGGCCTGGCCATCACCAAGCTCGACGTGCTCGATGGCCTGGACACGGTCAAGGTGTGCATCGCCTACGAATACCGCGGCAAGCGCCGCGAACTGGCCCCGCTCGATGCGGACGGCTGGGACGAGTGCAAGCCGGTCTACCTGGAATTCCCCGGCTGGCAGGAATCCACCGCCGGCATCCGCGACTGGAACCAGCTGCCGCCCGCCGCCCGTGCCTACCTGCGTGCGGTCGAGGAACTCTCCGGCTGCCGCCTGGCCCTGGTCGCCACCGGTGCCGACCGCGACGACACCATCGTGCTGGACGACCCGTTCGCGTAAACGTTGCCGCATCGTCGTCTCGTGAAACAGGCCCCGCATGTCGGAGCCTGTTTCGTTTGGTCGGGTGTTGGGGTTCGCTGGCGCTCACCCCAACCTACGGATTTACGGCACTCGCGTAGGTTGGGGTGAGCGCCAGCGAACCCCAACATCACCCGCCACGCTCGCCATCAATCCCAACACGATCCGGATCACATCCCCAATCCGCCGTGACTGTTCCCTCACGGATATATCGGTGGATGGACGAATACGGCCAATCCCTCGCCTTGGCGACGTGACCGTGCTTCACCGGGTTGATGTGCACATAATCGACATGCCGTGCAAGGTCACTCTCATTGCGGATCTGGTGCTCCCAGAAGCGGCGTTGCCAGATGCCGCGTTCACCCTTGCGCAGCCGGGAGCCACGAATGGTTTCGCCATGTTCAATCGTGCGGGAAAAACCGGCCTTGATCAGTAGCCAGCGGGTAGAAAAGTCGGCGTCGCCCGGCGGCAATGTCCATACGGCATGCATGTGCTCGGGCAAGACCACCCACGCGACGATCTCGAACGGATGCCGCTGCTTTACCGTTAGTACTGCTTGACGAAGCGTGTCGATACGCTCGATCAGCAGGCGGCTGGAGCGGTCGGCCAGATTGACGGTAAAGAAATAGGTTCCGCCAGTGGCGCGGGCTCTTCGATAACGCATCGGGTCGTCCTTGGCGATGTGGGCGTTGGGGTTCGCTGGCGCTCACCCCAACCTACGCGGGTGGTTCCGCCTTCTATCTCGTGGGTTCCGCACGCTCGCCCACCGGCAGGTTGAGCGTTTCCTTGACCTCTTCCATCACGATGTAGCTTTTCGAGTCGCGCACGTTCGGCAGGGTCAGCAAGGTGTTGCCGAGCAGCTTGCGGTACGAGGCCATGCCCGAGATGCGCGCCTTGATCAGGTAATCGAACGCGCCGGAGACGAGGTGGCACTCCAGCACGTTGGGCAGGCGCAGCGCGGCGTTGCGGAATTCCTCGAAGATGTTGCCCGACTTGTAGGCCAGGCTGATCTCCACGAATACCAGCAGGCCGGCGCCGACCAGGTGCGGGTCGAGCCGCGCGTGATAGCCAGTGATCACGCCGTCGCGTTCCAGCCGGCGCACGCGCTCGGTGCACGGCGTGGTGGACAGGCCGACCCGCTCGCCCAGCTCGGTGAACGAGATCCGCCCCTCGTCCTGCAGCACGCGGAGGATCTTCCGGTCGATTTTGTCGAATTCCCGCCGCTTCACCGCCATGGGTTCACCAATGATTGCCAATCTGGCAGTGATTTTACCCATCAACATCGCAAAAGACAGAAAATAAGATTGGCCGATCGTTCCTATACTCGTCGGGATCATTCCTGCGGCTTGCCGCAGGCCAACCGGCGGAAGGGGGAGCGCGATGCGGGTACTGATTCTGGGCAGCGGCGTGATCGGCACGTGCAGTGCGTGGTACTTGGCGCGCGCCGGTTTCGAGGTGACCGTGGTCGATCGCGAAAGCGCGCCGGCCCGCGAGACCAGCTTCGCCAATGCCGGCCAGATCTCGCCCGGTTACGCCTCGCCGTGGGCCGCCCCGGGCGTGCCGCTGAAGGCCTTGAAGTGGCTGTTCATGCGCCACGCACCACTGGCGATCCGCCCCGGCCTCGACCCGCAGCAATACCTGTGGCTGCTGCAGATGCTGCGCAACTGCACCGCCAGCCGCTACGCGATCAACAAGGCGCGCATGGTGCGCCTGTCCGAGTACAGCCGCGACTGCATGGACGAATTGCGCGCCGAAACCGGGCTGGATTACGAAGGCCGCCAGCTCGGTACGGTGCAGTTGTTCCGCACCCAGGCGCAGTTGGACGACGCGGCCAAGGACATCGCCGTGCTCAAGCAGTACGGCGTGCCGTACGAATTGCTCGACCGTGCCGGCATCGTGCGGGTGGAGCCGGCGCTGGCCGGGGTGGTCGATCAGCTCAGCGGCGCGCTGCGCCTGCCGAACGACCAGACCGGCGACTGCGAGCTGTTCACCCGCCGGCTTGCCGCGCGGGCACAGGAGGCCGGCGTCGAGTTTCGCTTCGGCGCTACCGTGGAAAAACTCGAACACGATGGCAGTCGCCTCACCGGCGTGCGTATCGACGGCAAGCTCGAACGCGCCGACCGCTACGTGCTGGCGCTGGGCAGCTATACCCCGCAACTGCTGGCGCCGCTGGGCATCCGCCTGCCGGTGTACCCGCTGAAGGGTTACTCGCTGACCCTGCCGATCACCGACCCGGCGATGGCACCCACCTCGACCATCCTCGACGAAACCTACAAGGTGGCGGTGACCCGCTTCGACCAGCGCATCCGCGTCGGCGGCATGGCCGAGGTGTCCGGCTTCGACCTGTCGCTGTCGCCGCGCCGCCGCGCCACCCTGGAAAAAGTGGTCGGCGACCTGTACCCGCACGGTGGCGACCTGAGCCAGTCCACGTTCTGGACCGGCCTGCGCCCGGCCACCCCGGACGGCACGCCGGTGGTCGGCGCCACCCGGCTGGACAACCTCTATCTCAACACCGGCCACGGCACCCTGGGCTGGACCATGGCCTGCGGTTCCGGTCGCTACCTGGCCGACCTGATCGCGGGGCGCAAGCCGCAGATCAGCCGCGAAGGCCTGGACATCTCGCGCTACAGTACGCGCCCGACCGCGGGAGTCCCTGCCTGATGCGCCCGGCACGTGCCCTGATCGACCTGGCCGCCCTGCGCCACAACTACCGCCTCGCACGCGAGCTGGGCGGGCGCAAGGCGCTGGCGGTGGTCAAGGCCGATGCCTACGGCCATGGTGCCGTGCGCTGCGCGCAGACACTGGAAGGCGAAGCCGACGGTTTCGGGGTGGCCTGCATCGAGGAGGCACTGGAACTGCGCGAGGCCGGCATTCGCGCCCCGATCCTGCTGCTGGAAGGGTTCTTCGAAGCCGACGAACTGGCGCTGATCGACGCCCACGACCTGTGGTGCGTGGTGCAGGCCGAGTGGCAGATCGACGCGATCGAACGCGCACGCCCGAGCAAACCATTCACGCTCTGGCTGAAGCTCGATTCGGGCATGCACCGGCTCGGCCTGGGCGCGACGGACTACCGCGCCAGCCTGCAGCGCCTGCAGGCCATGCCGCAGGTGCGCGAGGTGGTGGCGATGACCCACTTCGCACGCGCCGACGAACTGGACTGCGAGCGCACCGACGAGCAACGCGCGCTGTTCCACCAGGTGTGCGATGAGCTGCACTTGCCCGCCAGCCTCAGTAATTCCCCCGCGCTGCTCGGCTGGCCCAGCACGCAGGGCGAATGGGCGCGGCCGGGCCTGATGCTGTACGGCGCCACGCCGTTCGCCGCCCCGCATCCGGTCGCCGACCGCCTGCAACCGGTGATGACGGTGACCTCGAAGGTGATCGGCGTGCGCGAGCTGGCGGCAGGCGAACCGATCGGCTACGGCGCGCGTTTCGTCACCTCGCGCCCCAGCCGCATCGGCGTCGTCGCGATGGGCTACGCCGACGGCTACCCGCAGTTCGCCCCCAACGGCACCCCGGTCGGCATCGACGGCCGGCCCGGCGAGCTGGTCGGCCGCGTGTCGATGGACATGCTCACCGTCGACCTCACCGACCACCCCGCCGCCGGCCTCGGCAGCCGCGTCGAGCTGTGGGGCGGGCAGGTGCCGGTCGGCGAACTGGCTGCGCACAGCGAAGGCAGCGCCTACCAGCTGCTGTGCGGCCTGAAGCGCGTGCCGCGCAGCTACGTCGGCGAGTGAATGCTTCCCGCTGCCTGCAGGAGGGCAGCAGGTAAGGTTCCTGACCTTCGGCACGTCCAGCCCCGATCTCGCCCCCTGCGACCCGCCGCGGCCACCATCGCGCGATGGAACCAATCAGGGGGAACGCCATGACCGCACTCACCGACCGCTTCAGCCGCGCCGTCGACTACGCCCGCATCGCCCACGCCACGCAATGCCGCAAGGGTTCGAACATCCCGTACCTCTACCACCTGCTCGGCGTGGCCAGCCTGGTGATCGAGTTCGGCGGCAACGAAGACCAGGTCATCGCCGGCCTGCTGCACGACACCATCGAGGATGGCGGCGCCGAGCATGAAGCAACCATCCGCGCGCAGTTCGGCGACGCCGTCGCCAACATCGTCAAGGACTGCACCGACGGCACCGCCGAAGGCAAGGCCAGCCACACCGACGCCGAGGCCAAACGCCGCGACTGGATCGAACGCAAGCTCGCCTACCCTCGTGCAGCAGGCAGGCAGCAACAGCAAGGAGCAATTCGCCAACTCGCCCGACCTCAAGCACGCGCTGATGCACGCCATCATGGATGCGCTGGAAGCACACTCCAGCATGAGCACCCAGGCACTTGGCTCCGAACGCGTACGTGATGGACTGAAAGACATTCTGCTGGGGCCGGCGCAGTTGTATGAGGCGCTGCGGGCCAAGTCGCAAGGCGGGACGATGGCGCCGTAGCTGATGGATTTGCCGGGTCAACGAAGGAGCCCCCGCTTGCGGGGGCTCCTGGTTTCTGCGGTGCTGCTGGCTCAGTGCTGTTGTGCATTCGCGCCGGCGCCGGCATCGCCATCGGCCTGCGCCGAGGTGGAGATGCCATCGCGGGCCGAACCACGCGCGCTGGCCTGGCCGCCGGCCCGGCCGCTGGCGTTGGCCGCGCCGCGGGTGCCGGAGGTCGAGCCGGCGTCGGCGTTTGCGTTGCCATTGGCTGCGCCCGCGCCCGACACGTCGATCGTCTTGTCCCCGGCGCCGCGCACGGCGTTGGACGTCGGCGACAGCAGGCGCGGTTGCGGGGTCGCGGCGTTACCCGACGGCTGGCGTGCGGTGTTCGCGCCGGCCGAGCTTGCCTGCGACGCGCGGCTGGCCGCGTTCGTGCCGAGCGAGCCGGCGGTCTGCGTCGACCGGTCGCCGGTAGCGGTGGCCTGGTGGGCGGAACTCAGGCCGGCAGCGGCCGAGCCTTCGGCCACACCCTCGGCATTCGCGGAGGCGTTGCTGGCCGCGTCCTGCACGCGGTTCAGTGCGCCTTGGGTTCCGCGTTTGGCCGTCGAGACGGCTGAACGCGTCCGGCTGGTGGCCTGGCCTGCGGCACCGGTCGCGGCGTCGCGCGTGCCCGAAGCGTCGACGGCGCCGGTCGCGGACGAGCCCAGGTCGCCAGCGCCACCCAGCGCAGCCTGGTTGCCGGCGGTGCCGGCGTTGGCACCGGCCGCACCGGTGAGGCCGGCGGCGGCGTCGGCGGCCGCCGGGCCGTTCACCTGGCGGGCGGTCTGGCCGGCGGTGTTCGTCGCCGCAGCGGCGGTCGCCGCGGCGCGCTGGCGCAGGCGCTCGGCGCGCCGTTCGGCAGCGCGCGTGTTGATGTCGGGGCCATGGAGGCCACCCATGCCGCTCGCGGAGCCGTCGATGCGGCCGCCCACCTGGCCCATCGTGGAGTTGATCGGGCCGCTCAGGCCGCCGGCGATGCCGCCGCCGAGCGAGCCGCCGCCCAGCACCTGGGCATGCGCCGGGACCATCGCGGCCAAGGCAAGCGCGCCGGCGAACAGGGCGGTGTTGAGGGTTTTGTGGTTGAGGGTCGTGTTGCGCATGGTGGGACCTCCTGCCTGCGGCCGATCCGCGGCTTCCGGGGTCCTGTACGCCGGTGCCAGGACGATCCTTCCATCGCGGCGGGTTGCGGTCGGGTTTTGTTCAGGTTCAGGGCGACAACAGGCCGTAGCCGTAGCGCGGGTCGTGGCCCGGGGCGCCCAGCGGGCGGGCCTCGCCGATCAGTTGCTGCTGCACCTGCGCCGCGGCGCCCGCGTGGGGGGCGTCCAGCAGCTGGGCGGCTTTTCGCGCCACGATCGGCGCCGCGAACGAGGTGCCGCGCAGCGCGTTGCGGCCGCTGCCGAGCACGCCGGATGCGCAGAAATCCACCTGGTCGCCGCTGCCGGATTCGGGCAGCGCGCGGTCGTGCGCGTCGACACCGCCGACGCCGATCACGCCGGGGTAGGACGCGGGAAACAGCGGCGGTGCCGCGGGACCGTCGTTGCCGACCGCGCTGACCAGCACGTGGCCGCGCGCGATCATCGCCTGCACCGCGCGCGCGAGCACCGGGTTGTCGGGGCCGACCAGGCTGATGTTGATCACCGCCACGTGCTCGCGCGCCATCCATGCCAGCGCGTCGACGAGGTTCGAGGTGGCGCCGCCGACCGCGTCGCCGCACCACAGGTCGGCGGCGTACAGCGTGTCCGGGTCGCCGGCGACGAGGCGCGCGGCGACCGCGGTGCCGTGTCGCGATGCGGTGGCCGTCTGGCAGCCATGCGGTTCGATGCGTGCGTGTGCCAGCGCGGGATCGCGCGGGTCGACGCCGCCATCGACCAGGCCCACGCGTCGCGTCGGTGCGCTGGACGACGGGGGCGCCGAGTTGGTCGCGCGAGCCACGTCGCCATGGCCCGCGGGCAGGTAGAGGTGCTGGTAGGTGAAGGTCGCGTCCGGTGCGGCCCGCTGCAAGGCGCGCCTGGCTCTGGCCGTACTGCGGTTGTGGGTGTCGTGCAGCACCACGAAGTCCAGGCCCAGCGTCGCGTCCGCCGGCGTCTCGCGATCCACCACGAAACCGCTCGCCTGCACAGCGTCGCGTTGCGCGGTCGACAGGCCCATCGCGAGAAATTCGCCGCGCAGGATCGGTGCGCCGTGGGGATCGACGTCGACGCGCCGCGGCTCGCTGCGTCGCAGCGCGTCGATCTGCAGTTTTCGCGTGAGGGCCAGTGGCCCGCGCAACAGATCGTCCACGCTGCGCAGGGGCGAGGCGGGAACCATGCCGGGCAGGCCCACGCCAGGGACCTGTACGTTCGGCAGACCCTGCACCGGACCGAGCACCTGTGCCTGTGCCGGCGTCGCGCTCACCATGGCAAGCGCGATGGCCAGCAACGGAACGAGCGTGGCGAATGGACGGCGCAAGGGCATGGCCAACGGCCTCGGGAGCAACGGGGGCGGATGCTAGCATGGGCCCGCTTTACGCCCTCGAACCGCGCCGATGCGCGCGAGGGAAGGAATCCTCCCCTCCGGACGTAATGGAAGGTGATGCGTGAATTCGAGCGACGCCGTGCGCGAAGGACTGATCCCGCTGTTGCCGCGCCTGCGCCGCCTGGCGCGGGCGCTGGCCGGGCAGGTCGCCGACGCCGACGACCTGGTGCAGATCGTGCTGGAACGTGCGCTGGCCCGGGCCGCGCAGTGGCGGCCGGATGCCGCGCTGGACAAGTGGGTGTTCGCGATCGCGCGCAATGCCTGGCGCGACGAGTTGCGCGCACGTGGCAGGGCGCAGCATCTGTTCGCACCCGAGGAGGCCGGCGAGATGGCCGCCGACCGCGCCAGCGCACAGCCCGCGCAGCAGCTGGAACTGGCGATGGCGCTGACGGCGTTGCCGCCGGACCATCGCGAAGTGGTGGCCCTGGTGCTGGTCGAGGGCATGTCCTACGGCGAGGCCGCGGAGTTGCTGGAGGTGCCGGTGGGCACCGTCACCAGCCGCCTGGCCCGCGCCCGCGCCGCCTTGCAGGCCCATCTTGGGAAAGACGCATGAACCCGATCGACGACGACACCTTGCAGGCTTACGTGGACGGCGAACTCGACGCGGCCGGCGTCGCGCGCGTCAAGGCCGCGCTGGCGCAGGACGATGTGCTGGCCCGCCGCGTCAGGCAGATGCAGGCGCTGAATGCGCAGCTGCATGCCGCGTTCGATCTGGTGCTGGACGAACCGGTGCCCGCGCGCCTGTCCGCCCGGCTGCAGCCGCAGGCCACGCCGACGGCTCCGCTCACGCTGCTGGCGGGCGGCCGTGGCGCGGATGCCACCCGCCGCCGTGCGCCTCGCCGCTGGTTGATGCCGGGTGCCGCGCTGGCGGCGTCGATCACCCTGCTTGCCGTCGGCCTGTGGTGGTGGCACGCCGGCAATGAACTGGTACGCATGCGGAACGGGGAGCCCTATGCTGCCGGCGTCCTCGGCCAGGCGCTCGACCAGGCGCTGGCGAGCGAGCCGGATGCGCATGCCCCGGTCGCGATCGGCCTGAGTTTCCGCGCTGCCGACGGACAGGTCTGCCGCACCTTCACCGTCCGCACGCCGCCGGCACGCGCCGGCTTGGCCTGCCGCACCACGGCAGGCTGGGCGCTGCCCGTGCTGGGTCCGTCGGTTCCGGCCGAAGGCGGCGAGTTGCGCCAGGCGGCGAGCAGCCTGCCGCCCGCGGTGCAGGCCGCGGTCGATGCCCGCTTGCGCGGCAATGTCTTCGACGCGCAGCAGGAGCGCGCGGCACGCGCGGCAGGCTGGCGCTAAGGCGCGGGCATCGCGGCGCACCCGTGCTGCCGTGGCGGCGACGCGTCGCGGCTCAACGCCCTCTGACGGAATCGGCCTCGCGCATGCAGCGGCCGAACGCGACGTTGCGAAGGCCGATGCCGGTGCTGTCCAGCGCATACGCCGGGGAAACGGCGGCACGGACCCTGCAGTTGCGCTCGGCATGCAGGTGCTGCGCGTCGCGGTCGATGGGTTGCGAGGCGCAGGCGGCAAGGCACAGGCCGGCCAGGCCGGCAATCGTCAGCTTCAGCATGATGGGTTTTCCGGGGTGGTCGGTTTGGGGTCGCGCAGCTCGTGCATGACGAGCCGCACGCGGGCTTACATGTTGCGGAACAGCGCCATGAAGGGCTGGCTCACGGTGAGGGTTTCGGGGCGTTGTCTGAGACGCACGGTGCCCTTGCCGCTGTCGTCGCGGACGATGGAGGCAATCGCTTTCAGGTTGACTATGGTGGAGCGGTGGATCTGCTTGAACACGGCCGGGTCGAGCTGCTCCAGCAGTTCGCGGATCGGCTTGCGCAGCAATGCTTCGCCGTCGGCGGTCATCGCCACGGTGTACTTGTGGTCGGCGCGGAAGTAGGCGACGTCGTCCACCATGATGAGCCGCGTCTCGCGGCCGGTACCTGCGGTGATCCAGGTTAGCGGCGGCGCGGCACCGGTCTGCGCGCCGCCTTGCGCCAGCTCGCGCAGCAGCAGGGCGAGGTCGCCGCGCGCGGTCTGGCCCGCGTTGGCGCGGCGCTTCAGCCGTTCGACGGTGGCGGCCAGGCGCTCGACGGCGATGGGCTTGAGCAGGTAGTCGATCGCGCCGCGCTCGAAGGCGTCGATGGCGTACTGATCGTAGGCGGTGGTGAATACCACCTGCGTGGCGGGGCTGGCTTCGGCCGCCGCCGCGGCCACTTCCAGGCCGCTCAGACCGGGCATGCGGATATCGAGGAAGGCCACGTCCGGTTGCTGCGCGGCGATCGCGTCGAGCGCGTCGGCGCCGTTCTCGCAGTCGGCGACCACGTCCAGCTCCGGCCACACCTCGCTGAGCAGGCGGCGCAGTGCATCGCGCAGCAGCGGCTCGTCCTCGGCGATCACGGCCCGGCTCATGGGCGCGGTTCCGCGGCGATCAGTGCCATCTGTTGCGCTGGCACGGTGAGCGTGGCGGCCACACCTTCCGGCACGTTGGCCACCACGGCCAGCGAGGCGCGCGGGCCGTACACGAGCTGCAGGCGTTCGCGCACGTTCTTCAGGCCGATGCCGGTGCCACCGCCGGCCGCGCCGAAGCCCTGGCCGTCGTCGGCCACCGTGACCGCCACGCTGTCGCCGTCGCGGCGGGCGAGGATCCACACCGTGCCGCCGCCGGGCTTGGGTTCCAGTCCGTGCTTGATCGCGTTCTCCACCAGGGTCTGCAGCATCATCGGCGGTAGCGTGACGGCGCGCAGCGTATCGGGCACTTCGATCTTCAGTTCCAGTCGTGCGCCCATGCGGATCTTCAGGATCTCGAGGTAGGTGCGGGCGCGCTCCAGCTCTTCGCCGAGCGTGGACAGCGTTTCCTCCGCACTGGGCAGCGAGTGGCGCAGGTACTGGATGAGGTGACCGAGCATGCGGTCGGCCTGCGCCGGCTCGCTGCGCGTGAGGTACTGCGCGCTGGCCAGCGTGTTGTAGAGGAAGTGCGGCTCCACCTGCGCGTGCAGCAGGTTGAGCCTGGCCTGCGCCAGTTCCTTGTCGGTGGCGGCCTGGGTGGCGGCATGCTGTTCGCGGCGGCGACGTTCGGCCACGCGGCGGGCGAGGGCGCGGGAGATCGCCTCGGCGTTGACCAGGTTGGTGCCGTCGTCCACGCGGAACCAGTCGGTCCATGCGCCGCTTTCCGGTTCGCATACCAGGGTGACGCTGCCGGTGCCGTCGCTGGACGTTACCGTGGCGAAGATCTGGTTGCGCCGGCTGCCCAGCCAGCTGAAGGGGTTGAGCCAGCCGAGCACGGCGCGGCCGTAGGGACTGGGACGGCGCACCTTGGCGCGCACCTGCAGGCTGTCGCGGGCGCTCTCGATTTCCTCGGTGTGGGGCAGTTCGCGGATCGCCGCGTCCAGCATGTCGAACGCCTCGCCGGCCTCGAACGGCAGCTCGATCTGGCGGCGCTGGCGGTTGCCCAGCGTGTCCAGGTTCACCTGCCCGGCGATCAGGCGCACGCGCCGCAGGTGGGAGAACGCACCGGTGACCACCAGTGCCAGCACCACGGCGACGATGATTTCCGGCAGCGGTTGCATGCTGCGGAACGGGCCGCTGTTGGCCATCAGGGTGAAAACGAAGGTCAGCGCCAGCAGCCAGGCGACGACCAGGCGCGCCACGAAGAAGAAGCCCTTGATCACGTCGATGTCCCCGATGGTGGAGCGTTGGGAAGCGAGCATAGCCGCCAGTCCTGCGCCTTTTGCGGGCCGTGCGACAAAGGCGGAAGCGAAAGGCATGGAACGGCGGAAACGCCGCATGAAGCGCAGGCAGCGCGTCGGTTCGGCATGACTTGCGGCCATGCCGGTCATGTCGCTGGCGATGCCTGCGGGCGGCGCCGCATGGACGCCGCGCGCCGCCGTGTCTCATGTCGCCGGTTCGTGCCGGGCGCCGCGCTGGCCGCGGTGGCCGTGCGGTGGTGGCGGCCCGGTGGCGACATGGCGCGCATGCAGGGCGGCCAGCCGTCGCGCGTCATTCCCGCCGTCGTGGCGGACAACGGGTCATGAGCGGGACGTTGACCCGTACTTCGCAGCCGCGCCGCTACCGTCGGGACGAACGGCCGGGTACGTCGGGCTGCGCCCTGCGCTGGCCGGCGTCGCCGAAAACCATCGAATGGCCGCCCCGTCTCGCCAGGAGGAACCATCCATGTCCGATGAAAATGCCAAGAAGCCGGCCGACCACGTCGTCGACACGGTGGCGCAGCTCAAGGAGATGCGACATTACTCGAAGAACAACGTGGAAGCGCTGACCGCGGCGTGGCTGCTGTTCGACGGCGAATTGTCCAAACTCAAGCAGGCGGACAAGCTCGCCGACCTGATGGACCGCCAGGGGCAGTTGCACGAGGCGCTGGAAAAGACGATCGCCGATCTAGAGGAAGTGCTGGCGAAGATGCAGCCCGAGCCGGAAGAGTAGGTCGCCGCACGGTATCCGGTGGCGCCGCCCGCGCCGCCCGTCTGACACGCCGATGGCCTGATATATATTTGGCGCGGGCCAGGCGTTGCGCAGGCCGCAAGTTTCCGGGGGCGGCGAGATGGTGGCTATCGAAAACAGGCTGGAGTCCGACAGCGCCGTCTACAAGACGCTGCTGGAATCGACCCGGGCGATCCCGTGGAAGATCGACTGGGACAGCAAGCAGTTCGCCTACATCGGGCCGCAGATCGAGGCGCTGCTGGGCTGGGCGCCGTCGAGCTGGGAGAGCGTGGGCGACTGGGCCAGCCGCATGCATCCGGAGGACCGCGACTGGGTGGTGGACTTCTGCGTGGCGCAGTCGCAGGCGGGGGTGGACCACGAGGCCGACTACCGCGCACTGACCCGCGACGGCCACTACGTGTGGATCCGCGACGTGGTGCACGTGGTGCGCCGGCCCGACGGCACGGTCGATTCGCTGATCGGCTTCATGTTCGACATCAGCGAGCGCAAGCGCACCGAGCAGCAACTGGTCAGCCTGCAGAAGGAGATGGAGGAGCTTTCCTTCCGCGACGGCCTGACCGGTGTGGCCAACCGGCGGCGTTTCGACGCCGTCATCGAGCTCGAGTGGAGCAACGCGCGGCGCAACCGGCAGCCGCTGTCGCTGCTGATGATCGACATCGACTATTTCAAGCAGTACAACGACCGCTACGGCCACCTGGAGGGCGACGCCTGCCTGAAGCACGTGGCGCGGGTGCTGGGGTCGGCGGCCACGCGCGCGCGCGACCTGCCGGCCCGCTTCGGCGGCGAGGAGTTCGTGCTGGTGCTGCCGGAAACCGACCAGGCCGCCGCGCGCAAGCTGGCCGAGCGCTGCCGCGAGCTGATCCTGGCCGAGCAGATCCCGCACGAGTGGTCCCCGATCGGCCCCATACTGACGATCAGCGTCGGCGTGGGCAGCGCGATCCCGGGCCACGACGACGAGTTGCGGGCATTCATCGACATGGTGGACAAGCGGCTGTACCAGGCCAAGCAGCAGGGCCGCAACCGCATCGTGGCAGGATAACCCCGGGCGTTCCGACATCTCGCGAAGGCGTGCCCATGGAGATCGACATGCGCAGGATCATCTTTTTCGCGGCGCTCGCCGTTTCGGTGCTGCCGGTTTTTGCAGCGGCCCAGTCCTACGCCGGTGCCAAGGCGTTGGCCGATCGTGACGAGGCATCCGTGTCGAAGGCCCAGTCGGGTGTGCTTCTCGCATCGCAGGGGGCGGCCATCGACCGGATCGTCCCGCTGTGTGAACGGGCCATGGGGCCGGCGGGCATGCCCCCGTTCGTGGTCGTGGTGGAGTTGGACGCGGCCGGCAAGATCGTCGCGACATGGCGCGAGGGCAACTCTGATTTCGCCGTCTGTTTCGAAAAGCAGCTGGGCACGCTCTCGCTGTTCGTCCCGCCGCGGGCGCCGTTCTACACCTCGTTCGAGATGAGCATGTCGGCGGGCGACTGACGCCTGCGCGCCGCGGAAAACGAAAAGGCCCCGCAGGCGGGGCCTTTTCGTGCCGCGCCGAAGCGCGGATTGGCTATGCCTCGGCTTCTTCCTTGTACGCATCCACCGGGATGCACGCGCACTGGATGTGCTTGTCGCCGTAGACGTTGTCGACGCGGGCCACCGGCGGCCAGTACTTCTGCAGCTTCAGGCTGGCCAGCGGGAAGGCGGCCAGTTCGCGCGGGTAGGCGTGGGTCCACTCGCTGGCGCTGACCATGGTGGCGGTATGCGGGGCGTTCTTCAGTGGGTTGTCCTCGCGGTCCAGCTTGCCTTCCTCGATCGCACGGATCTCGTCGTGGATCTGGATCATCGCGTCGATGAAGCGGTCCAGCTCGACTTGCGACTCGCTTTCGGTCGGTTCCACCATCAAGGTGCCGGACACCGGGAAGCTCAGCGTGGGTGCGTGGAAGCCGAAGTCGATCAGCCGTTTGGCTACGTCCTCGGCGCCGATGCCGGTGGCGTCCTTGAGCGGGCGCAGGTCGAGGATGCACTCGTGCGCCACCAGCCCGTTGCGGCCGGTGTACAGCGTGGGGTAGTGCGCCGCCAGCCGCTTGGCGATGTAGTTGGCGTTGAGCAGGGCGACCTGGGTGGCCTTGCGCAGGCCCTGCTGGCCCATCATGGCGATGTACATCCAGCTGATCGGCAGGATGCTGGCGCTGCCGAAGCTGGCCGCGCTGACCATGCCCGCGGCGCGGCCCTCGCCGAACTTCTTCGGCAGGAACGGGGCAAGGTGCGACTTCACCGCGCACGGACCCACGCCGGGGCCACCGCCGCCGTGCGGGATGCAGAAGGTCTTGTGCAGGTTCAGGTGCGACACGTCCGAGCCCCACTTGCCGGGCTTGGCCACGCCGACCAGTGCGTTCATGTTGGCGCCGTCGGTGTACACCTGGCCGCCGTGCGCGTGCACGATCTCGCAGATCGCCACGATGTCCTCCTCGAACACGCCGTGCGTGGACGGGTAGGTGATCATCAGCGCGGCGAGGCGGTCGGAATACTTCTCCGCGGCGCGGCGGATGTCCTCCACGTCGACGTTGCCGTTGCTGTCGCACTTGGTCACCACCACGCTCATGCCGCACAGGTGGGCGGAGGCCGGGTTGGTGCCGTGGGCGGATTCGGGGATCAGGCAGATGTCGCGATGCGCGTCGCCGCGCGAGCGGTGGTAGGCGCGGATCGCCAGCAGGCCGGCGTACTCGCCCTGCGCGCCGGAGTTCGGCTGCAGGCTCACCGCGTCATAGCCGGTGCACTCGACCAGCATCGCTTCCAGGCCGTCGATCAGTTCCTTGTAGCCCTGCGCCTGCGTGGCCGGCGCCAGCGGATGGATGTTGGCGAATTCCGGCCAGGTGACCGGGATCATCTCGGCGGTGGCATTGAGTTTCATGGTGCACGAGCCCAGCGGGATCATCGTGCGATCCATCGCCAGGTCCTTGTCGGCCAGCGCGCGCATGTAGCGCAGCAGTTCGTGCTCGCTGTGGTGCGTGTTGAACACCGGATGGGTGAGGAAGGCGCTCTGGCGCAGCAGGGCCGCGGGCAGGGCATCGGCGGTGGCGGCGTCGAGCGCGTCGACATCACTGACCTTGGCACCGAACAGCGCGGCCAGCGCGACCACGTCGGCACGGGTGGTGCTCTCGTCCAGGCTGATGCCGACGCTGTCGGCGCCCAGTTCGCGCAGGTTGATGCCGGCCGCGTGGGCCTTGGCATGGACCGTGGCGGCATCGATACCGGTGACGTGCAGCGTGTCGAAGAAATCGCCGCCCACCTTCACGCCGGCCCGACGCAGTGCGACGGTCAGGATCGCGGCCAGGCGATGCGTGCGGCGCGCGATGCGGGTGAGCCCGCTGGGGCCGTGGTAGACCGCGTACATGCTCGCCATCACCGCCAGCAGCACCTGCGCGGTGCAGATGTTGGAGGTGGCCTTCTCGCGGCGGATGTGCTGCTCGCGCGTCTGCAGGGTGAGGCGGTAGGCAGCCTTGCCTTCGGTGTCGATCGACACGCCGATCAGGCGGCCCGGCATCGAGCGTTTGTACGCGTCGCGGCAGGCCATGAAGGCGGCGTGCGGGCCGCCGAAGCCGAACGGCACGCCGAAGCGCTGCGAGTTGCCGACCACGATGTCCGCGCCCCATTCGCCGGGGGCGGCGATCAGGGTCAGCGCGAGCAGGTCGGTGGCCACCGCGACCAGGCCGCCGCGTGCGTGCACGGCATCGGCGATCGCCTGGTAATCGTTGATGCTGCCGAAGGTGTCCGGGTACTGCAGCAGCACGCCGAACGCCTCGGTGCCGGCCGCATCACTGTCCGCGCCGACCACCAGTTCGATGCCCAGCGGCTCGGCGCGCGTGCGCACCACTTCCAGCGTCTGCGGGTGCACGCCGCTGGACACGAAGAACACGTTCGACTTCGACTTGCACGAGCGCTTGGCCAGGGTCATCGCCTCGGCCGCGGCGGTGGCTTCGTCCAGCAGCGAGGCGTTGGCGATCTCCATCCCGGTGAGGTCGGCGCACATGGTCTGGAAGTTGATCAGCGCCTCCATGCGGCCCTGCGAGATCTCCGCCTGGTACGGCGTGTAGGCGGTGTACCAGGCCGGGTTTTCCAGGATGTTGCGCAGGATGACGTTCGGCGTGTGGGTGCCGTAGTAGCCTTGGCCGATGAAGCTGCGGAACACTTTGTTCTTGTCCGCAATCGCGCGGATTTTTGCCAGCGCGTCCTCTTCGGTGATCGCCTCCGGCAACGCCAGCGGGGCGGCGGACTTGATCGTGCCGGGGACGATCGCGTCGGTCATCGACTCCAGCGAATCGTGGCCGATCACGCGCAGCATCTGCGCGATCTCGGCGTCGTCCGGACCGATGTGGCGCTCGATGAACGCGCCGTGGTGTTCGAGGTCGCGCAGGGAAGGAGTGGGGTTGTGGCTCATGACTGGGCATCCGAAGACAACGTGCCGTGCCGCACGTGGGGCGCCCCTCTGTCCTTTTGCCTGAGAGTTTGGAAGCGCGATGGCTGCGCTTCGTGCCCCTTCGGCGCCGGATTCAACCGGTCTCTCCAGAGTGTTCGCACATGATGGTATGGGAGCCTGAGCGATTACGGGCGTTGCGTCTTCGGCAGCGGCACGTGCCCGGTCAAGGGCCGCCCGCTTCTCCCACCATGCGTTTACCGCGGCGATTATACAGGGGGATCCGGGGCGTGTTGCAGCCCGCGGGGCAGGGTTCAGGGAGCCTCGGTCGCCGGCCCGCGCTATGCTCGGGTACCTACCCCCAACCTGCCCGCGCCCCATGATCCGTATCGGTGAAATCGACCACGTGGTGCTGCGTGCCATCGACGTCGCAGCCATGCAACGCTTCTACTGCGATGTGCTCGGCTGTCATGAAGAACGCCGGCAGGACGAGATCGGCCTGGTGCAGCTGCGTGCCGGTACCTCGCTGATCGACCTGGTGGCCATCGACGGCAAGCTCGGCCGCCACGGCGGCGCCGCGCCGGGCAGGGAAGGCCACAACATGGATCACCTGTGCCTGCGCGTGGAGGACTACGACGAGGCAGCGATTCTGGCGCACCTGAAGGCACATGGCGTGCGCATCGGCGAGCTGGGCTCGCGCTACGGCGCGAAAGGCGAGGGCCCGTCGATCTACCTGTACGACCCGCAGGGCAACATGGTTGAGTTGAAGGGGCCGGCAGCGTCGGCTGCGCAGTGACGCCGGGCGCCTGATTCCCGCCACCTCCCGCCTCAGCCATCGGCCCAGACCGCACTAATGATCTGCCAGCGTCCATCGATCTTCAGCAAATTGATGAAATCGACGTAGCGCGCCTCGCCCAGCGTGGCATCAAGTTTCGCCATCGCCGCGGTGCCAGCCTGGTCCACCGACACGATGCGCCAGTTCGGCCCCCTGGGGTGGGTTGGGCGTCGTGCCTCGTAGCGGCCAATGGCTTCGGCGATGGAGTCGGCGCTCATCTGCCCGTCGACCAGGGTGTAATAGACCGCACGCGGATGATGGGTGATGGTCAACAGTCCGCCGTCGCTGTCGACGCTAGCGTCGATCTTGCGTTGCAGTACGGTGCGGATCTCGGCGAGGTCGTCCGCTGAAATGGCCGGCGGATGGTCGCCCTTCATGGCGATCGAAAAAGTCTTGTTGACGACGCGCCAACGACCTTCCGCGTGCAAGAGCAGCAGGTAGTCGGTGAAGACACGGTCGGGGAGGTCGCTGCGCAGCTTGACCATGGCCACATCGTGATCCACCTGCAGGTCTTCGATGGCGCTCGAGAAGGCGTGCTGCGCTCCCTGCTGCTCGATGGCGTGGCGCCATTCCGGCTGGGTCAGTGATTGCAGCCGTCCGTTGGCGTCCACCCAGAACAGGTTCGCCGAGCCGTGGAAGACCTGCTTCAGCGATTCCGGCCGGGCGCTTTCCAGCGCCTGCACATACGTGGTAGCCATCGCCCGGATATGGGAGTGATCGGTGACTGTGGCATCGAGGGGCTGGATCAAGGTCATAGCCAGGAGGCCGAGCAGCTTGAACATGGGCGTTCTCCAGTGGGTGGCAAAAGCATGCGATCCCCACGGCATCGGGTCCAATTCAATATTTGTTACATTGATTTCGAAAAATTCGATTGGAGGCAGCGATGGACGACCGCTATCTGCGGGTATTCCACGCCATTTGCCAGGCGCAGACCATGTCGGCCGCCGCGATGGCGTTGCATCTCAGTCAATCCACGCTGAGTTATCAGCTGGGACAGTTGGAGCAGTCGCTCGGGGTTGCCCTGTTTGAGCGCCAGGGCCGACGCCTGGTGCTGACGCTGGCCGGGCGGCGCATGCGCGATTTCTGCGACAGGCATTTCTCCGAGTACCGTCAGCTGCGGGCCGAACTCCAGCAGGCGCAGCCGGACGCACCGCGGTTGCGTATCGCGGCGGTCAGCGTGTTCGGGCGCAACATCCTGGTGCCACATCTGCTGGCGCTCGCCGCTGGGGGCGTGCAAGTCGAGCTCAGTTTTCCTGTGGCCATCGACGTCTTTCATCGCCTGCTGGGAGGCGCGGTGAACCTGGGCTTCGTCCATTTCAAGCCGGTCATGGCCGGGCTTGCCTATCGGGTAGTCCATCGCGAGGAATACGTGATGATCCGCGCGCGGGGCCATGTCCGCTCGCGCACGCCGGCACCGTGGGACGAAAGTGCGTTCGTGACCTATGAGGAATGCGACTACCTCATCGCCCGCTGGTATCAGCGTTGCCTCGATCAGCCGCCGCCGCCTTATCGCAGCGTGGCGCACATGGAAGAGATAGAGGAGGTAGTACGCTGGGTCGCAGCCGGCCATGGGGTGGCGATCGTGCCCAGCTCCTGTCTCGGCCCTACGCACGTCAAGGATATCGAGACTCGGCAGACCGTCAGAAAATGTCCCAACGACGTGTATGCGGTATGGAGCGCCTCAGGCAAGCCCGATCCGCACGTGACCAGGTTGATACGCCGCGTCCGCGAGGCGACCCGCGCGGACTAAACGTGCTTGCGTGCGCAAGTAGCGCGCCGATCATCGACTGGCGTCGAGAAGATCGACGCGTTGTTTTCATCTTTTCCTGAACCCTGAAAAGACGAAAGCCGCCTGGAGAGGCGGCCTTCGTTTACAATTGGTGCCCAGGAGAGGACTCGAACCTCCACGGAGTTGCCCCCGCTAGCACCTGAAGCTAGTGCGTCTACCAATTCCGCCACCTGGGCAGGTGTCACGTCGCTCGGTGAGCTGCGTGAGCCGCGTAATTTAGGCATCTGCCGGCGGCTTGTCAACACTTTTTCACATCCATTCACTGCGACGTGGCATTCTCCGCGGCGCAAACATCACAAGGACCTTGAGTGACCAGAAAAACTCCCCCCCATTCCGGCAATTCCCAGGACTCGCGTTCCGCAAAGAAGCCCGCCAAGCGGGCGCCGCGAGCCGCCGCTGCACCCGACAAGCGCAACAAGGCTGCCGCAGGCGCCGTGCGCGATCCCCATGCCGATCGCGAGGCGCAGCGTTATGCGCGCCCGATTCCCAGCCGCGAGGCGATCCTCGCCCTGCTTGAAGAACGCGGCGAACTGCTGACCGAGGCGCGCATCGCCGAGGCGCTCGATATCCACGATGAAACCGACCTCGAGGCGCTGCGCAAGCGGCTTGCCGCGATGGTGCGCGACGGCCAGCTGCTGCTGGGCCGGCGCGGCGGCTACGCGCCGACGCAGAAACTCGACCTGATCGCCGGCGTGGTGCTGGCCAATGCCGAGGGCTACGGCTTCCTGCGCCCGGACGAGGGCGGCGACGACCTGTACCTGTCGCCGCAGCAGATGCGCGCGGTGATGCACGGCGACCGCGTGCTGGCCAGCGTGGTCGGCATCGATCGCCGCGGACGCCGGCAGGGCGCGATCGCCGAAGTGCTGCAGCGCCGGTCGCCGCGGCTGGTGGGCCGGGTGGTGATCGACGACGGCGTGACCCTGGTGACGCCCGACGACCGCCGCCTGAACCAGGACGTGATGATCAAGCCCGGCCGCGAGCTGGGCGCGCGTTCCGGCCAGATCGTGGTGGCCGAAATCACCGACCCGCCGACCCTGCAGCGCGGTCCGATCGGCGAGATCCGCGCGGTGCTGGGCGAACGCCTGCAGCCGTCGCTGGTGGTGGAGATGGCGATCGCCAGCCACGACCTGCCGCACGACTGGCCGGCCGAGGTGCTGCGCGACGCGGCACAGGTGGAATCGACGGTGACCGCCGCCGAGCGCGAGGGCCGCACCGACCTGCGCAAGCTGCCGCTGGTGACGATCGACGGCGCCGACGCGCGCGACTTCGACGACGCGGTGTATGCCGAGCCGCGGCGTGGCGGCGGCTGGCGTCTGATCGTGGCGATCGCCGACGTCTCGCATTACGTGCAGGTCGGCAACGCGCTGGATCGCGAGGCGTTCGAGCGCAGCACCTCGACCTATTTCCCCGGCTTCGTGGTGCCCATGCTGCCGGAGACGCTGTCCAACGGCATCTGCTCGCTGAACCCGAAGGTCGAGCGGCTGTGCATGGTCTGCGACATGCAGGTCGACGCCGAAGGCAGCGTCGTCAAGTCGAGGTTCTACGACGCGGTGATGCTGTCGCATGCGCGGCTGACCTACGACAAGGTGTGGCAGGCGGTGGGCCTGCGCGAGCAGGATGCGCGCCACGAGGTGGCCGACGTGCTGCCGCAGCTGGAGCACCTGCACGCGCTGTACAAGGCGATGGCCGGCCAGCGCAGGCGCCGCGGCGCGATCGACTTCGAGACGCCGGAGGTGAAGTTCCGCCTCGACCAGACCGGCGGTGTCGAGTCGATGGGCGCCACCGAGCGCAACGACGCGCACAAGCTGATCGAGGAATGCATGATCGCCGCCAACGTGCAGGCGGCGCTGTTCCTGGAGAAGAAGAAAATTCCCGCGCTGTTCCGCGCGCACGAGCCGCCGCCGGCGGAGAAGTACGAGGACCTGCAGCAGTTCCTGCGCGAGTTCAAGCTGCGCATGCCGCCGGTGGACGAGGTGACGCCGGGGGATTTCTCCGAGATCCTGCGCATGGTGCACGACCGCCCCGAGCGCGAACTGATCCAGAGCGTGTTGCTGCGTTCGCAGAGCATGGCCGCCTACCAGCCCGACAACCGCGGCCACTTCGGCCTGTCGCTGCAGGCATACGCGCATTTCACTTCGCCGATCCGCCGCTATCCGGACTTGCTGGTGCATCGTGCGATCCGCCACGCACTGACCGGCCGCAAGCCCGCCGACTACGCTTACACGCCCGCCGAGATGGCGGCGATGGCGGTCCACTGCTCGCAGCGCGAGCGCCGTGCCGAGGAAGCCGAGCGCGACGTGGACGAGCGCTTCAAGTGCGCGTGGATGGAAAAGCACATCGGCAGCGAGTTCGACGGTGTGGTCACCGGCGTCACCTCGTTCGGCCTGTTCGTGGAGCTGGACGAGTCGAAGGTGTCCGGTCTGGTGCACATCAGCCAGCTGATGAACGACTACTACCACTTCGACGCCACCCGTAAACTGCTCAAGGGCGAGCGCACCGGCGCGCAGTTCCGCCTCGGCGACCACGTGCGCATCCAGGTGCTGCGCGCCAGCCTGGAGGATCGCAAGATCGACTTCCGGCTGGTCTCGCCGCGCACGTCGGCCCCGGCCCCGACGGGTAGCGGCAAGGCGTATGACTATGCTGCCGCGGGCGAACGGTATTCGCTGCCGAAGAAGGCTGCCGCCACGACCAAGGCGCCGGGCATGTTTGGCCGCGCCGCCAAGGCGATCGGCCGCGCATTCGGCCGCAAGGAGGTCGAGGTCGCCGCACCGGCGCCGGCCCCGCGCAAGGCGGCGGTGAGCGATAATCCGCCACCGCGCGCACAGCCGGCGGCAGCGCGCCAGCATGCCGGAGGCCAGCATCAGGGTCGCAGGGTCGAGTCGTCGTCCGACCGCCGCCCGCGCAAGGAGGGCTCGGCCAGGCGCGGACCGGCCCCGGCGGCTACGTCGCCGGCGCCGAAGAAACACGGCGGCCGCAAACCGAAACCGAAAGGCAAGCCATGAGCGAGAGCTGGATCGTCGGGATCAACCCGGTCGAAGGTGCGTTGAGCAACGACGCCGAACGCGTGCGCGAAGTGCTGGTTGAGCACGGCCAGCGCAACGCCCGCGTGCTGGATCTGGCGGAGCGCGCGAAGAAACTGAAGATTCCGGTGCAGCATCGCCCGCGCGACGAGCTGGACAAGCTGGCCGGCGAGGCGCGCCACCAGGGCGTGGTGGCGCGTTTCGAGGCGGCGCCGGCGGCGCATGAGAGCGACCTGGCTGCTCTGCTGGAGCGCGACGGCAGCGACACCCTGGTGCTGGTGCTCGACGGCCTCACCGATCCGCACAACCTCGGCGCCTGCCTGCGCAGCGCGGCGGCGGCGAAAGTCACCGCAGTGATCGTGCCGAAGGACCGTGCGGTCGGGCTGACTCCGGTGGTGCGCCGCGCCTCGGCCGGCGGTGCCGACCGGGTGCCGCTGATCGCGGTGACCAACCTGGCGCGCACGCTGCGCGAGCTGAAGGATGCCGGCGTGTGGATCACCGGCCTGGCCGGCGACACTGACACCACCGTCTACGGCGTCGACTTCAACGGACCGGTGGCGCTGGTGCTGGGCAGCGAAGGCGAGGGCATCCGCCGGCTCACCCGCGAGCTCTGCGATTTCGTGGCGAAGATCCCGATGCCGGGCACGATGGAAAGCCTCAACGTCTCGGTCGCCACCGGCGTGGTGCTGTTCGAGGCCTTGCGCCAGCGGAGCGCGAAGCGATGAGCTTCTTCTGGTACGACTGGGCCGGTTACCTCGGCGTGGCGCTGGTGCTGCTGGCGTTCTTCCTGCTGCAGGAGCGCAAGCTGCAAGGCAGCGGGCCGGTCTATCAGCTGATGAACGTGCTGGGTGCGGTCGGCGTGATGCTGTCGCTGGGCTTCGGCAATTTCAACTTGGCGGCGTTCATCATGCAGGTGGCCTGGCTGCTGATCGGCAGCTACGGCATCGTGCGCGGCATCCAGCGTCGCCGCGAGACGCGCGAGCGGTCGTAACTGCTCGCCGGCGCGGGGACGACCCCGCGCGCTTTTCCATCGCGGGGACGGCCCTGCAGTACACCGGGGAGCGTCATCATGGCGTGGATCTATCTGCTGCTGGCCGGCTTGTTCGAAGTGGTCTGGGCCATCGGCCTCAAGTACACCGAAGGTTTTACCCGGCTGTGGCCCAGCGCCGGCACGCTGGCGGCGATGGCGGTCAGCATCGTGTTGCTGGCGCTGGCGGTGAAAACGCTGCCGATCGGCACCGCGTATGCGATCTGGACCGGCATCGGTGCGGTCGGTGCGGTGGCGCTGGGCATCGTGCTGTTCGGCGATCCGGCCACCTGGCCACGGCTGCTGTGCGTGGCGCTGATCCTGACAGGCATCGTCGGCCTCAAGCTCACCGCCGCCTAGGCGCCGGCCCCCAGCCGACAGGTTTCCGTGTCGGCCGGGCGGGTCATTCGCCGAGCTTGGTGGTTTCCGGACTGGAGGTGAGGTCGCGCTTGCTGCGCTGCTTGTCCAGCGGCTCGCCGGTGACCTGGAACCACACGTTCTCGGCGATGTTGGTGGCGTGGTCGCCGATGCGCTCGATGTTCTTGGCCATGAACAAGAGGTGGGTGCACGGTGTGATGTTGCGCGGGTCTTCCATCATGTAGGTGAGCAGCTGGCGGAAGTAGCCGGTATAGGCTTCGTCCAGTACCACGTCGTCCTTCCACACCTGGTAGGCGCGCTCGGCGTCGCGGTCGCGGTAGGCCGCCAGCACCTCGCGCACTTCGCCGGCGGCGAGCGTGGCCAGCTGGTGCAGGCCGCCGACCGGCGCCACCGGCGCCACCATCGACAGCGGGATCGAGCGTTTCGCCACGTTGGCGGCATAGTCGCCGATGCGCTCGATGTCCGAGGCGATGCGCAGCGCGGCATACACGTTGCGCAGGTCGCTGGCCATCGGCGCGCGCAGCGCCAGCAGGCGCACCACGTCGTGGCCGATTTCCTGCTCCAGCTGGTCGATCGCGTCGTCGTTGCCGACCACGCGCTGGGCGGCGCGCTCGTCGCGGCGTTCGAGCACGTCGATGGCCGCTTCCAGCTGCGTCACCGACAGCTCGCCCATGCGCACGATCTCGCCGGTGAGCCGGGCCAGCTCGCTGTCGTAACTCTTGATGATGTGGTCGGTGCCGGTGTTCATGGTGGGGTCCTGTGTGATCAGCCGAAGCGCCCGGTGATGTAATCCTCGGTCTGCTTCTTGCCCGGCTTGGTGAAGATCCTTTCGGTCTGGTCGAACTCGATCAGCTCGCCCAGGTACATGAAGGCGGTGAGGTCGGAGACGCGCGCCGCCTGCTGCATGTTGTGGGTAACGATGACGATGGTGAACTGGCTTTTCAGCTCTTCCACCAATTGCTCGATGCGACTGGTGGCGATCGGGTCGAGCGCCGAGGTCGGTTCGTCCAGCAGCAGCACTTCCGGCCGCAGCGCGATCGCGCGGGCGATGCACAGGCGCTGCTGCTGGCCGCCAGACAGGCCGAGCGCGTTCTGCCTGAGCTTGTCCTTCACCTCGTCCCACAGCGCGGCGCTGCGCAGGGCCTGCTCCACGCGGCCTTCCATGTCCGCCTTCGACAGCTTCTCGTGGTGGCGGATGCCGTAGGCGACGTTCTCGAAGATCGTCATCGGGAACGGTACCGGCTTCTGGAACACCATGCCGACCTTGCTGCGCAGGCGGTTCAGCGAATAGCCGGGATCCAGAATGTTGTCGCCGTCCAGTTCGATCGAGCCTTTCGCCTCCAGCTTCGGGTAGATCGCGTAGATGCGGTTGAAGATGCGCAAGAGGGTCGACTTGCCGCAGCCGGACGGACCGATGATCGCGGTGACCTGCTTTTCCGGGATGTCCATGCTGATGCCTTTCAGCGCCTGGAAGCCGTCGTAGTAGAAATGCAGGTCGCGCACGACGAGCTTGGGCGCGACGGCTACCGCCGCTGCTGCCGCCCCCGGCGTCGGGTTCGTGGCGAGCGCGGAATCAGTCATGGGACACCTTGTTGCGGGAAAGGATCAGGCGCGAGGCCAGGCTGAGCAGCAGTACGAACATGGTGACCACGAATGCGCCGGCCCAGGCCAGGGCATGCATCGCGTCGCCCGGGTCGTTGGCGTACTGGTAGATGATTTGCGGCAGGCTGGACATCTTGTCCATCGGGTTGAACGCCATGTAGTTGTTGCCGAACGCGGTGAACAGCAGCGGCGCGGTCTCGCCGCTGATCCGCGCCAGCGCGAGCAGCACGCCGGTGATGATGCCAGAGCGCGCGGCGCGGATCAGGATCTGCAGGGTCAGCTTCCACTGCGGCACGCCCAGCGACAGCGCCGCCTCGCGCAGCGTGGACGGCACCAGCCGCAGCATTTCGTCGGTGGTGCGCACGATCACCGGCAGCGCGATCAGCGCCAGCGCCACGCCGCCGGCGAAACCGGAGAACGTGGTCGAACCGTGGGTGAGGGCGGTACTCGGCAGCACGATGATGGTGTAGACGAAAAGGCCCATCACGATCGACGGCGCCGACAGCAGGATGTCGTTGAGGAAGCGGATCGATTCGCCCAGCCGCGTGCGGTCGGCGTATTCGGCCAGCCAGGTGCCGGCCAGCACGCCGATCGGGGTGGCGATGCCGATGCCGATGAAGTTGATGATCAGGCTGCCGACCATCGAGTTCAGCAGGCCGCCGTCCTCGCCGTAGGCGGTGACCTTGGTGAACAGCTTCAGGTCCAGCGCACCGATGCCCTGGCGCAGGGTCTCCCACAGGATCCAGGCCAGAAAGGCCAGGCCGACCAGGGTGGCCAGCATGCTCAGCGTCATCGCCAGTGCGTTGGTGAGGCGCCGGCGCAGGTACAGCGCGCTCATCAGCGGCCCTCCTTGCTGGCCAGCCGGCGCAGCATCAGCCGCGCGATCAGCAGCACGATGAAGGTGACCACGAACAGCAGGAAGGCCAGTGCCATCAGCGCGGATTTCTGCAGGCCGACCGCCTCGCTGAACTGGTTCGCGATGGTCGAGGCGATCGAGGCGCCGGGATCGAGCAGCGAGGCCGACAGGTGCATCGCGTTGCCCAGCACGAAGGTCACCGCCATGGTTTCGCCCAGCGCGCGGCCGAGGCCGAGGAAGATGCCGCCGATCACCGCCGAGCGGGTATACGGCAGCACGATGTCCCACGACACCTCCCAGGTGCTGGAGCCCAGCGCATAGGCCGACTCCTTCAGCCGGGTCGGCACGGTCTGGAACACCTCGCGCATCACCGAGGAGATGAACGGGATGATCATGATCGCCAGCACGATGCCGGCGACCAGGATGCTGGCGCCGAACGGGTAGTCGCTGCCGAACAGCTTGCCGACGAACGGCACGTGTTCGGCCACCCACGACAGCTTGCCGTCGTCGGGCTTGTTGCCGAGGTTGCTGGTCAGCCACGGCTTGATGTGATCGGCGAAGAGCGGGGCGAAGATGAACAAGCCCCACATGCCGTAGATGATCGAGGGGATGCCGGCCAGCAGTTCGATCGCCGAGGCGACCGGCGTGCGCAACCAGGCCGGCGCGACTTCGGAAAGATAGACGGCGATGCCGAAGCTGATCGGCACCGCAATCAGCAGGGCGATGAACGAGGTGATCACCGTGCCGTAGACCGGCACCATGGCGCCGTAGACGTCGTTGCCGGGGTCCCACTCCGCGCTGACCAGGAAGTGCCAGCCGAACGTGCCGAAGGCGTCGCGGCCGCCCCACAGCGTGGCCCCGGCGGCGCCCAGCAGGGAGGCCAGCACGATCAGCGCGCAACCCTTCAGCAGCCAGCGGAACAGACGCTCGTGGCGCGCGTCGCGGCGGCTGCGCTGTTCCAGGATGTCGCTGGCCGGGAGGGCCGTGTCGGTCGCTGGCATGAGGATCCCGTGGTGCGGGTGGAAACTCGAAATCCCCCGCCGACAGGATCGGCGGGGGATTTCCTTTTACTGCATCAATGCTTGAACTCGGACGCCCAGTACGCTTCGATCTGGCTGACCAGCGAGGCCGGCAGCGGCACGTAATCCAGTTCGATGGCGGCTTGCTGGCCGTGCTCCAGCGCGGTCTTGAAGAAGTCGAAGGCGACCTTGCTGTTGCCGGCGTTCTTCGGCGACTTGTACATGATCACCCAGGTGGTGGCGGTGATCGGCCACGCCTGCTCGCCCGGCGCGTTGGTCATGATCAGGTTGAAGTCCTTGGCGCTGGCCCAGTCGGCCGTGGCGGCGGCGGCGGCGAAGGCATCGGCGGTCGGCTTCATGAAGTTGCCGCTGGCATTCTTCAGGTCGATCCAGGCGAGCTTGTTCTTCACCGCGTAGGCGTATTCGACGTAGCCGATCGAGCCCTTGATCTGGCGCACGTACTGCGAGACGCCCTCGTTGCCCTTGCCGCCCACGCCGGTCGGCCATTCCACGGCGGTGCCGAACTTCACCTTGCTGGCCCATTCCGGGTTGACCTTGGACAGGTAGTTGGTGAAGTTGAACGAGGTGCCCGAACCGTCCGAGCGATGCACGACGGTGATCTTGCCGGCCGGCAGGCTGAGGCCGGCGTTCAGCGCGGCGATCTTCGGGTCGTTCCAGTTGGTGATCTTGCCCAGGAAGATGTCGGCGAGGGTGGCGCCGTCCAGCTTGATCTGGTCCGCCCGCACGCCGGTGATGTTGACCACCGGCACGATGCCGCCGACCACGACCGGGAACTGACCCAGGCCGAACTTCTGCAGGTCCTCGGCCTTCATCGGCGCGTCGGAGGCGCCGAAGTCGATGGTGCCCTCCTTGATCTGCGCGATGCCGGCACCGGAGCCGACCGACTGGTAGTTCAGGTGGTTGCCGGTTTTCTCGGCGTACGCCGCCGACCACTTGGACATGACCGGGTAGACGAAACTGGAGCCGGCGCCGGTGATGTCGGTGGCGTGCGCGGCTGCACCGAAGGTCGAGGCCACGGCAAGCGTGGCGACGGCGGCGAAGCGAAGCGGGGATTTGTTGATGGTCAACACGGTAGCTCCTTGGAGGGAAGTCGGATGCGACCTCGCCATTTCAGGCTTTTCGTGTTGCCATTGGATGAAATGAATGTTGCAGGCGTATGACAAACTGTCACATGGCTGCGTCGTGCCGGGCGGGCCGGGCTGCCGCCCGGTCGCGTCCGGATGCGGAAGCCGGCGGGCGCTGCCGCCTCGAGGCAGCGCTCAGGCCGCGTCGACGAGCCCGCTGTGGGCCTGCTCGAACAGCTCCAGCTGACGCCAGCGGTTGATCACGCTGCAGAACAGTTCGGCGGTGCGCTCGGCGTCGTACACCGCCGAATGTGCCTCGCGGCTGTCGAAGGCGTGGCCGGCGGCCAGCACCGCCTTGCTCAGCACGGTCTGGCCGTAGGCGAGCCCGCCGAGGCTGACCGTATCGAAGCAGCTGAACGGGTGGAACGGGTTGCGCTTGTGGCCGCAGCGACGCACCGCCTGGTTCAGGAAGCCCAGGTCGAACGCGGCGTTGTGGCCGACCAGGATCGCCCGCTGGCAGCCGGTCCGGCGCACCGCTTCGCGCACCACGTGAAAGATGTGGTCCAGCGCCTGGCGCTCGGCCAGCGCGCCGCGCAGCGGGTTGTCCGGGTCGATGCCGGTGATCTCCAGCGAACGCGGGTCAAGGTTGGCGCCGGGGAACGGCTCCACGTGCGTGGAGACGGTGGGCTGCAGCTGCAGGTAGCCGCCTTCGTCCATGGCCAGCGGCACCGCGGCGATCTCCAGCAGGGCGTCGTGCTCGGCATCGAAGCCGCCGGTTTCCACGTCGACCACCACCGGCAGGAAGCCGCGAAACCGCTCGGCCATACGCGGTGCGGTGCTGTTGCTGCTGCTGAGAATATCCATCGGCGAAGCATATCAGCCGCGCCATGCGGCGCGGGATGCGACACTTTCCGGCGGCGCCGTGGCGTTGTCTTCAATGTGTCATCAAATCTGCACCCAACCGTAAAAATCCCCCGGCAGAATTGTTAACCAATCGCTAGCCAGCCATCGGATCGACGGGGCGATCGAGATGCTTTCCACCCACTTGCGGAGAATCACATGCGTTCCAAATTGATTGTGGTGGCGATTGCCGCCGGCCTTGGCCTGACCAGCGTTGCCGCTGCCGCGGCACCGGCGCAGAGCAGGACGGCCCCGGCCAGCAGCAGCGAAGTCGAGCAGCTGAAGGCGCAACTGGCCGCGCTGCAGGCCAAGGTGGACGAACTGGAACAGCGCACCGACGCCCAGTCCGAGATTAACGTCAGCACCGGCCAGGCGGTGGAGAAGGCCACCAATGTGACGGCGACCGGCGACAAGAAGCTGGCCGCGCTGGAGAAGGCGATCAACAACACCACGCTGTCGGGCAAGATGTTCTTCGACTTCACCAGCATCGACGACAAGAACAGCGACAAGGGCAAGAGCGACAAGTCCGGCTTCGGTCTGGATGTGAAGCGCTTCTACCTCGGCGTCGACCACAAGTTCAACGATATCTGGTCGGCCAACCTGACCACCGATTTCAACTATGTCAGCAACGACGGTCAGACCAATCTGTTCGTCAAGAAAGCCTATGTACAGGGCAAGTTCGACCAGGCCGCGGTGTTCCGCATCGGTTCGGCCGACATGCCGTGGATCCCGTTTGCCGAGAAGTACTACGGCTTCCGCTACGTCGAGAACACCCTGACCGACCGCCTGAAGTACGGCAACTCGGCCGACTGGGGCCTGCACCTGGGCGGCGACATCGGCGCCAGCAAGTCGCTCAACTACGCGGTCTCGGTCGTCAACGGCAACGGCTACAAGAACCCGGGCCGCAGCAAGGGCGTGGATTTCGAGGGCCGCGTTGGCTTCGTGCCGTTCGACAACATGATCGTGGCGGTGGGTGGCTACAGCGGCCATCGCGGCCAGGAGACCGAGAACATCAACGCACCGAATACCGCCCAGCGTGGCGATTTCATGCTGGCCTATGCCAGCGATGCGTTCCGCCTCGGCGCCGAGTACTTCACGGCGAAGAACTGGAACAACGTACTCACCACGACGACAGACAAAGCCGATGGCTACTCGCTCTGGGGCAGCGTGGCCGTGGCCGATGGCGTGAACCTGTTTGCCCGCTACGACAACGCCAAGCTCAGCAAGACGCTGGACAGCGCCAACAAGGATGTCTACTACAACGCTGGCGTCGAATTCCAGGTGACCAAGGGCTTCAAGCTGGCCGGTGTGTGGAAGCACGAGAAAGCCGACAAGTCGGTTGCCACTCCGGTGCCGCCGCACGTGCAGAACACCAAGACCAACGAGATCGGCGTGTTCGGCGAAGTGTCATTCTGATGCCATGCCGGTGACATGTGCGGGCGGCATGCTGCCTGCACGGGTTGAGTGACGGACGGTCTATCGCAAGGGAGTTCCACCCAGGGAAGGAAAACGGCGGGCATCAGCCCGCCGTTTGCTTTTTCGTGGAGCGGAAAGGCTGTCGTCAGCGGTTGTCCAGCGTGGCCCCGGTCAGCAGGCCGCGGGCCAGCATGCTGCATTGGCGCCGGTACAGCAGCAGCTGCCACTGGCGCCCGCCGAGTTGCCGCCACAGCACTGCCGAGCGCACCGCGGCGAGCAGGTTGGTGCGCACCTTTTCCACCACAGCGGTTTGCTGCAACTGCTGCGGGTTGCCGCTGACCATCACGCGCGGCTTCAGGATCGACAGGGTGGACGCATAGACTTCGGCCAGCCGGCTGCTGACCTGGCTGGAGCCCTGCCCGAAATGCTCGACCTGCCGCTGTGCGGCGACGATCCCTTGCTGCAGTTTCTCCAGCAGATCCGCGCGCGCCGACAGGCTGCGCTCCAGCCGCATCACGGTCACCGTCATGCGCGTCACTGACATGTCCGGAGTGCTTTCGTCCAGCTGTCCGATCAGGGTGCGCAGGCCCAGTCGCACGTTCGAGATGTTGCCGTACACGCCGACCACCGAAGGTGCGTCGATGCGGAATACGCTGGCCACGCTGGCTTCCATCGCGGCCTCGTCGCAGCGCCCCTCGTTGGCCAGCTGCTGGGCGAGCGCGCAGGCCTGGAACAGGCCGGCGAGGGCGAGCACGCGTTCTTCGGTCATGGAAAAAGTTTCAAACACGAGCTTGCGGTTCTCCTGCGGGGGACATGGGGAAGGGGGTGGATGCGGGCAGCAGGCCGCCGTAAGGCGCGTCGGTGGCGGCGATCACCGCGCCGCCGAGGCAGACCTCGCCATCGTAGAGGACCACCGACTGCCCGGGAGTGACAGCGCGCTGGGGTTCGTCGAAGCGTACCTCAAGTCCGTCGTCGGTCACGACGACCGCGCAGGCCTGGTCGGCCTGGCGATAGCGGGTGCGCGCGGTGCAGCGGAAGCGGGTGGCGGGCGCGGCGCCGGCGATCCAGCTGGGCGGCTCCGAGCGCAGCCGGCGCGAGTACAGCCAGTGGTTCTCGCCGCCCTGGGCGACGTACAGCACGTTGGCCGTCACGTCCTTGCCGACCACGTACCAGGCTTCGCCGCTGGCCCCGTGGCGGCCGCCGATGCCCAGTCCGTTGCGCTGGCCCAGGGTGTAGTACATCGCGCCCTGGTGTTCGCCGATCAGCTCGCCGTCGGGGGTGCGCATCTCGCCCGGGCAAGCCGGGATGTACTGCGCCAGGAAGCCGCGGAAATCGCGCTCGCCGATGAAGCAGATGCCGGTGGAGTCCTTCTTCGCGTGGGTCGGCAGCGTCGCCGCACGGGCGATCTCGCGCACGCGCGACTTCTCGATCCCGCCCAGCGGGAACAGCGTGGCGGCCAGTTGCTGCTGGCCCAGCGCGTGCAGGAAGTAGCTCTGGTCCTTGGCCGCGTCCACCGCGCGCAGCAGCCGGTAGTGGCCGTCCTTGCAGTCGATGCGGGCGTAGTGGCCGGTGGCGATCTTCTCGGCGCCGAGCGTGCGGGCCTCGTCGAGGAAGGTCTTGAATTTGATCTCGCGGTTGCACAGCACGTCGGGGTTCGGCGTGCGCCCGGCGCGGTATTCGGCGAGGAAATGCGCGAACACGCCGTCCCAGTATTCGGCGGCGAAGTTGCGCGCGTGGAACGGGATGCCGAGCCGGCCGCATACGGCCACGGCATCCTTGCGGTCGGCGTCGGCGGTGCAGGGGCCAGCGCGGTCGTCCTCCTCCCAGTTCTGCATGAACAGGCCTTCGACCTCGTAGCCGGCCTGCTGCAGCAGCAGCGCGGCGACCGAGGAGTCGACGCCGCCGGAGATGCCCAGCATCACCTTCATGGCGCGCCGCCTTCCGGCAGATGACCCAGGGCATCCAGCGGCAGCCGCCGGCCAGCCAGCCACAGGTCGATGCTGTGCAGGATCATCGGGCTGCGCAGGCGCTCGCCCAGCGCGGCGATTTCGGCGCGGGTCAGCCATGTGGCGCGGCGAATATCGGCGTCCAGCGGACGCTGCGGGTCGTGGCTCACTGCGCGGGCGGCGAAGCTGAAGCGGATCACGGCGTCGCCGTGCTCGGTGCTGCGCCACTGGTGCACGCCGATCAGGTGCTGCAGCTCGACCGTCCAGCCGGTTTCCTCCAGCGTCTCGCGCAGGGCTGCATCGGCAAAAGTTTCGCCGTCTTCCAGGTGGCCGGCCGGCTGGTTCCAGGCCAGCTGGCCATGAACCGCTTCCTCGACCATCAGGTAGCGCTCGCCGTCGGCCACCACGCAGGCGACGGTGACGTGCGGGCGCCAGATCTCGGCGGGGGTGCTGGAATCAGCCATGGTGGGCGGGGACTGGAAAAGCGGCCATTGTGCCATCACCTCCGTTGTCGCACCGCCGCAGGGGCGGCATCGGCACCGCGGCGTATACTTCGAACCAGAGATCACACCCAAGCAACCATGGCCCACGAACCCGAACATGAGCACGACAGCGGCCGCGGTCTGGCGCTGGAAACCGCGAAGCCCGAGGTGGCGCGCCCCCCGCTGTTCCAGGTGCTGCTGCTGAACGACGACTTCACCCCGATGGACTTCGTGGTCGAGGTGCTGCGTACCTTCTTCAACCTGGATCAGGAGCAGGCGGTGCAGGTGATGCTGCACGTCCACACGCGCGGACGCGGCGTGTGTGGTGTATTTACCCGCGAAGTGGCCGAAACCAAGGTAACCCACGTCAACGAATATTCACGTTCCCATCAGCACCCGTTGCTGTGCACTATGGAAAAGCTTTGAGCGACCCCATTTTGTGCTCGTTGCGGCGCTGAAGGCCGCTCACCACGCAAAGCGGAGACGATCCGAATGTTCAGCAAGGATCTGGAAGTCACCATCGGCCATTGCTACAAGCGGGCCCGCGAGCAGCGCCATGAATTCATGACGGTGGAGCACCTGCTGCTGGCGCTGACCGAAAACCAGTCGGCGCTCGGTGCCTTGCGCGCCTGCGGCGCGGACCTGCCGCGGCTGTCGGCCGACCTGGAACGCATCATCAACGAGACCGTGCCGGTGCTGCCGTCCGGCGACGAGCGCGACACGCAGCCCACGCTGGGCTTCCAGCGCGTGCTGCAGCGCGCGGTGTATCACGTGCAATCCTCCGGCCGGAAGGAGGTCACCGGTGCGAACGTGCTGGTGGCGATCTTCGGCGAGAAGGATTCACACGCGGTGTATTTCATGCACCAGCAGGAGATCACCCGGCTCGACGTGGTCAACTACATCTCGCACGGCATCGCCAAGATCGGCGACGAGCCGGCCGCGGGCGTGTCCGGTGGCGAGCGCGAGGGCGAGGAGGGCGGCGAGCCGAAGGGCAACCCGCTGCACGAGTTCGCCAGCAACCTCAACGAGCTGGCGCTGGAAGGCAAGATCGACCCGCTGATCGGCCGCACCGACGAGATCGAGCGCACCATCCAGGTGCTGTGCCGCCGGCGCAAGAACAACCCGCTGTACGTGGGCGAGGCCGGCGTGGGCAAGACCGCGCTGGCCGAGGGCCTGGCCAAGCGCATCGTCGACGGCGAGGTGCCCGAGGTGCTGGAGGACGCCACGATCTGGTCGCTCGACCTGGGTGCACTGGTCGCCGGTACCAAGTACCGCGGTGACTTCGAGAAGCGCCTGAAGGGCGTGATCGCGCAGCTGAAGAAGCAGCCCGGCGCGATCCTGTTCATCGACGAGATCCACACCATCATCGGTGCCGGCTCGGCCTCGGGCGGCACCATGGACGCCTCCAACCTGATCAAGCCGATGCTGGCCTCCGGCGAGCTGCGCTGCATCGGTTCGACCACGTTCCAGGAATACCGCGGCGTGTTCGAGAAGGACCGCGCGCTGGCGCGCCGCTTCCAGAAGATCGACGTGGTCGAGCCGACCGTGGCCGATAGCATCGAGATCCTCAAGGGCCTGCGCTCGCGCTTCGAGGAGCATCACCACGTGGCGTACACCAACGAGGCGCTGAAGGCGGCGGTGGACCTGTCGGTCAAGCACATCCCCGACCGGCTGCTGCCGGACAAGGCGATCGACGTGATCGACGAGGCCGGCGCGCGCCAGCGGTTGCTGCCGGAAGACCAGCGTACCGGTACGGTCGACGTGAGTGAGGTCGAGTACATCGTGGCGAAGATGGCGCGGATCCCGGCCAAGCAGGTGTCGGCTTCGGATCGCGACGTGCTGCGCAACCTCGAGCGCAACCTGAAGATGGTGGTGTTCGGCCAGGACCCGGCGATCGAGGCGCTGGCCGCATCGATCAAGATGGCCCGTTCGGGCCTGGCCGATCCCTCCAAGCCGATCGGCTGCTTCCTGCTCGCCGGCCCGACCGGCGTGGGCAAGACCGAGGTGACCAAGCAGCTGGCGATGCAGCTCGGCATCGAGATGATCCGCTTCGACATGTCCGAGTACATGGAAGGGCATTCGGTGTCGCGGCTGGTCGGTGCGCCTCCGGGCTACGTCGGCTTCGACCAGGGCGGCCTGCTGACCGAGGCGGTGACCAAGCATCCGCACGCGGTGCTGCTGCTGGACGAGATCGAGAAGGCGCACCCGGACGTGTTCAACATCCTGCTGCAGGTGATGGACCGCGGCGTGCTGACCGACACCAACGGCCGCGAGGCGAACTTCAAGAACGTGGTGGTGGTGATGACCACCAACGCGGGCGCGGCGATCGCGGCGCGGCGCAGCATGGGCTTCGTCGAGCAGAAGCACGAGTCGGATGCGATGGAAGTGATCCGCCGCATCTTCACGCCGGAGTTCCGCAACCGGCTGGATGCGATCATCCAGTTCGCCGCGCTCGACTTCGAGCACATCCTGCGCGTGGTGGACAAGTTCCTGATCGAGCTGGAAAGCCAGCTGACCGACAAGCGGGTAAGCCTGGACGTGGACGCCGATGCCCGCCGCTGGCTGGCCGAGCATGGTTTCGACCCGCAGATGGGCGCGCGCCCGATGGCGCGGGTGATCCAGGAAAAGGTGAAGCGTGCGCTGGCCGACGAGTTGCTGTTCGGCAAGCTGGCCGAAGGTGGCGTGGTTCGCCTGAGCGTGGCGGACGGCGAACTGAAGGTCGACTGCAAGGCGGCCGAGAAGCTGCCGGCCGTGGTCGGGTAGGCGTGGCCGGGTAAGCCGGATGCGGGGCCAAAGCAAAGGCGGCGCATGGCGCCGCCTTTGTCATGTCCGGTGCCGCCGTCCCGCGGGCGCGGCAACCTGCAACGCCACCGCGATTACTTCATGCGGTACGTGATGCGGCCCTTGCTCAGGTCGTACGGGGTCATTTCGATCTTGACCTTGTCGCCGGTAAGGATGCGGATGTAGTGCTTGCGCATGCGACCGGAAATGTGGGCGATGATCACGTGCCCGTTCTCCAGTTGCACACGAAACATGGTATTCGGCAGGGTCTCCTGGACCGTGCCTTCCATTTCGATGACGTCGTCTTTGGCCATGTGTTCCGGGGTTCACGCACAGCCGTCATGGCTGCGTAAGCCATCGATTATGCCACGGATGAGTGCATGGTTAAAGAATCATCAACGTCGGCCAGGATCGAGGCAGATCAGGCGAAATGCTCGTCCAGCTTGCGCCGGATCTCCTGTTCGATCATGCCCTTCAGCGGCGCCAGCAGCAGCCCCAGCTCGGCCTTGACCTGGATCGCGTCGCCGCCCACGGCGATCGAACCGCTGACGCCGGGCCGGGAAAACAGCAGGGTGTCGCCCTGCCAGCGTCCATTCATGCCGAATTTCTCGCGCATCCGTGTGGCCACCTGGTCGACTACGGCACGGGCTTCGGCAATTGGCAGCTGGTGCGGGCGGCGGATATCGATCTTGGGCATCGCGGCTTCCTGGCTAAAGGCACCATCTTAGAGCCTGTTCCGCCGCGGCAAGTCACCCGGTCGATGGCGGGACCAGGCGCCCTGGAGGCAGGGGGCGGATTCCTGATGCCATGCAGGTGCATGCTAGAGTTCCGCGGTCCATCGACCGGTTGATCCATGCGTATCGAATTCCCCCATGCGGCTCGTGAGGATTTTCATTGGGCGCAGATGCAGTTGCGCATCGGTAGCGCGCCCGACAACGACCTCGTGCTGGCAGCCAGCCAGGCGGCGCCGCAGCATCTGCGTATCCAGCAGGATCGTCGCGGCTGGGTGCTGCAGGTGCTGCCGTCGGCCGACCGCATCTACGTCAACGCGCGGCCAGTGCGCGAACGCGCCTTGCTGCGCGCCGGCGATGTGGTCAGCGTGGGCGACTGCCGCCTGCTGTTGCGTGACGATGAAGATCCCGCCCGGCGCCCGCCGCTGGACGTGCCCGAGCAGGACTGCTGCACGGTGGCCCTGCGTGCCGTGGCCGGCCCGCTGTCGGGCCGGGTACTGCCATTGCGGCACAGCCTCACGTTCGGACCGCACGGCGACTGCCCGCTGGAGTTGCCGCAAGGTGGCGTCGTGGCGCTGCGGATCTCCTGGGAGGGCGGCCAGCTGTGGCTGGAGACCACCCGCTCGTGCGAGCGCCACCCGCTCAGGGTCAACGGCGTGATGGTGCAGAAGCTGGCGCTGCAGCCCGGCGACCAGATCGGCGTGGCGATGCACCGCTTCGTGGTCGACGGGCCGGGCATGGAGCCGGAGATCGTGATGGCTGAAGCATTGCCGCCGCAGCTGCCGGAAGAGTCGGCCGGGCCGAGCGGGGAAGTGTGGTGGCTGATCGTCACCGCTGCCGTGCTGGCGCTGGGCATCGCGCTGGTCCTGCTGATTCGCTTCTGACAGTTGACGGCTTCATGCTGCGCCGCGCCATAATGCGCGGAACATCCTCGACAGGACGCAGGCGCACGTGAGCAGAGTCTGGAATTTCAGCGCCGGCCCGGCGGCGCTGCCGCTGGCGGTACTCGAACGCGCCCAGCGCGAGATGCTGGACTGGAACGGCAGCGGCGCCTCGGTGATGGAGCAATCCCACCGCGGCAAGCGTTTCATCGCGATGGCCGCCCAGGCCGAGGCCGACCTGCGCGAGTTGATGGGCATACCGGCCGACTACGCCGTGCTGTTCCTGCAGGGCGGCGCCACCCAGCACTTCGCGCAGATCCCGATGAACCTGGCCGGCGCGGGCGACAGCGCCGACTACGTCGTCAGCGGGCACTGGAGCGCGAAGGCGGCCAGCGAGGCCGGATCCTACGTGCGGGTGAACGTGGCCGCCAGCAGCGAGGCGGACGGCTACCTGCGGCTGCCGCCACGCGACAGCTGGCGGCTCGATCCGCACGCCGCCTACGTCCACTACACGCCGAACGAGACGATTCACGGCGTCGAGTTCCACGCCATCCCCGACGTCGGCGGCACGGTACCGCTGGTGGCGGACCTGTCCTCGAACATCCTGTCCGAACCGCTGGACGTGAGCCGCTTCGGGCTGATCTACGCCGGTGCGCAGAAGAACATCGGTCCGTCCGGCCTGGTCGTGTTGATCATCCGCCGCGACCTGCTGCAGCGGGCGGGCCGGCCGATGGCGCGGATCTTCCGCTATGCCGAACACGCCGCCGCCGACTCGATGCTCAACACGCCGAACACCTGGGGCTGGTACGTGGCCGGCTTGACCTTCCAGTGGCTCAAGGCGCAGGGCGGGCTGGGTACGATGGCCGAGCGCAACCGGCTCAAGGCCGAGCTGCTGTACCAGGCCATCGACGGCTCCGGCGGCTACTATCGCAACCCGATCGAGCCGTCCGCGCGCTCGCGCATGAACGTGCGCTTCACCCTGCACGACGGTGCGCTGGACGCCGCCTTCCTGCAGGAGTCCGAGGCCGCCGGACTGCTCGCGCTGAAGGGCCACAAGGCGCTCGGTGGCATGCGCGCTTCACTGTACAACGCGGTGCCGCCGGAGGCGGTCCAGGCGCTGGTGGCGTTCATGCGCGACTTTGCGCAGCGTCATGGCTGAGCGCACCAAAGCGGAATTTTCAGGCAAGATGCCGCTTCATCATTTGGACTTCCATCCATCCAGGCGGCTGAACGCATGACCGACCCGAAGACCCCGTTGAGCGAGATGCGCGAACGCATCGACAGCATCGACCGGCAGATCCAGCAACTGATTTCCGAACGCGCCAATCATGCGCGCACGGTGGCGAAGGTGAAGGGCGAGGGGCTTTCGGCGATCGACTATTACCGCCCCGAACGCGAGGCCCACGTGCTGCGCATGGTGGTGGACCGCAACCAGGGGCCGCTGTCCGACGTCGAGATGGTGCGGCTGTTCCGCGAGATCATGTCCTCCTGCCTGGCGCAGGAAGACCCATTGAAGATCGGCTTCCTCGGCCCGGAAGGCACCTTCAGCGAACAGGCCGTGCGCAAGCACTTCGGCCATGCCGCCTACGGCCTGCCGCTGGGCAGCATCGAGGAAGTGTTCCAGGAGGTCGCCGCCGGGCATGCCGATTTCGGCGTGGTGCCGGTGGAAAACTCCGGCCAGGGCATGATCCAGGTCACCCTGGACATGTTCCTCACCTCCGAAGCCACCATCTGCGGCGAGATCGAGCTGCGCGTGCACCAGTGCCTGCACTCGCGCAGTGGCAGGCTGGAAGACGTGCGCCGCATCTACGCCCACGCGCAGTCGCTGCAGCAGTGCAAGACCTGGTTGCGCATCAACCTGCCCGAGGTCGAGTGCATCGCGGTGTCGAGCAATGCCGAGGCGGCGCGGCTGGCGCTGCATGCCGACGATGTGGCGGCGATCGCCGGCGAAAGCGCAGGCAAGGTCTATCGGCTGAAGACGGTGGCGCAGGGCATCGAGGATCGCGCCGACAACACCACGCGCTTCCTGGTGATCGGCCGCTCGCTGTTCCCGCCTTCGGGCAACGACCGCACCTCGCTGCTGATCACGGTCAACGACAAGCCCGGTGCGCTGTACGACGTGCTCAGCCCGTTCGCCAGGCACGGCATCAGCCTGAACCGGATCGAGTCGCGGCCGGCGCATACCGGCAAGTGGCAATACGCGTTCTTCATCGACGTCTCCGGCCACATCGACGACGCCGCGCTGCAGGCCGCAGTGCAGGACATCGGCGCTTCGGCGGCGACCATCCGCGTGCTCGGTTCCTACCCGGTGGCGTTGCCTTGAGCGGCCGCCTGGACTGGAGCAGCCGGGCCAGCGGCCCGCTGCTCGGCAGCGTGCGCGTGCCCGGCGACAAGTCGGTCTCGCACCGCGCGCTGATGCTGGCGGCGATCGCCGAGGGAGAGTCGCGCATCCGCGGCTTCCTTGAAGGCGAGGACACCCGCGCCACCGCCGCGGTGCTGGCGCAACTCGGCGTGCGCATCGACACGCCGTCGCCCGGCGAGCGCGTGGTGCACGGCACGGGCCTGCACGGCCTGCGCGGCACGGCGCAGGCGCTGGACTGCGGCAATGCCGGCACCGGCATGCGCCTGCTGGCCGGCCTGCTGGCCGGGCAGGCGTTCGACAGCACCCTGGTTGGCGATGCCTCGCTGTCGAAGCGGCCGATGCGCCGGGTGACGGATCCGCTGGCGCTGATGGGCGCGCACATCGACACGCGCGACGGCCTGCCGCCGCTGCGGGTGCGTGGTGGCCAGCCATTGCACGGCATCCGCTACGAGCTGCCGGTGGCCAGTGCGCAGGTGAAGTCCGCGCTGCTGCTGGCCGGCCTGTATGCCGCCGGCGACACCGAGGTCATCGAGCCGCATCCGACCCGCGACTACACCGAGCGCATGCTGGCCGCGTTCGGCTGGCCGATCGTGTTCGCGCCGGGCCGGGCGAAACTCTCCGGCGGCCATGCGCTACGCGCCACCGACGTCGAGGTGCCGGCCGATTTTTCCTCGGCGGCGTTCTTCCTGGTCGCCGCCAGCATCGTGCCGGGTTCGCAACTGCGCCTGCCGGCGGTGGGCCTCAATCCGCGCCGCACCGGTCTGCTGCAGGCACTGCGCCTGATGGGTGCGGACATCATGATCGAAAACGAGCGCGAAGCCGGCGGCGAGCCGGTGGGCGATCTCGTGGTGCGTCACGCGCCGCTGCACGGCGTCGAACTGCCCGAGGCGCTGGTGCCGGACATGATCGACGAGTTCCCCGCGCTGTTCGTCGCCGCCGCGGTGGCGGTCGGCACGACGGTGATCCGCGGCGCGGCCGAACTGCGGGTGAAGGAGTCCGACCGGATCGCCACGATGGCTGCCGGCCTGCGCACGCTCGGCGTGGCGATCGAGGAAACCCCGGACGGCGCGATCATCCATGGCGGCCGGCTAGGCGGCGGCACGGTGGCAAGCCATCTCGACCATCGCATCGCGATGAGTTTCGCGGTGGCCGGGCTGGTCGCCGCCGGGCCAGTGCGGATCGACGACTGCGGCCATGTCGCCACCTCGTTCCCCGGCTTCCTGGAACTGGCCAACGACTGCGGCTTCGCCTTGCAGGCCGTGGCCTGACCTCATTCCACCGACCGGAACCACCATGTCCAACGCCGTGCCCCCGTTCATCGTCGCGATTCCCGCCCGCTACGGCTCGACCCGGCTGCCGGCCAAGCCGCTGCGCGCGATCGACGGCGTGCCGATGGTGGTGCGGGTGGCGCAGCGTGCCCTGCAGGCCGGCGCCCGCCAGGTGGTGGTGGCGGTGGACGACCGGCGCATCGCCGATGCGCTGGCCGGCCAGGAGGGCGTGGACATCTGCATGACCCGCAGCGACCACGCCTCGGGCAGCGACCGGCTGGCCGAGTGCGCCAGCCACTACGGCTGGGCCGACGACAGCATCGTGGTGAACCTGCAGGGCGACGAGCCGTTCGCGCCGGCCGCCGGCATCCGCGCGGTGGCACAGGCGCTGGCCGGCGACGACGCGCCGATGGCGACCCTGGCCACGCCGATCATCGATGCCGAGGAACTGTTCGACCCGAACGTGGTGAAGCTGGTGCGCGCCGCCAATGGCCGCGCGCTGTACTTCAGCCGCGCGCCGTTGCCGTGGGCGCGCGACGCGTTCGCCATCGACCGCCACGCACTGCCGTCCGGTTCGCCGTTCCTGCGCCACATCGGCATCTACGCCTACCGCGCCGGCTTCCTGGATCGTTACAGCCGCCTGCCGCGCACGCCGCTGGAGCAGACTGAATCGCTGGAACAGCTGCGCGTGCTGGAGCATGGCCACGCGATCGCGGTGCGGCTGACTCCGCAGCCGTTTCCGCCCGGCATCGACACCGAGGCCGACCTGGAACGTGCGGAACAGTGGTTGCGCGCGCAGCGTTGAGCCTCCATATGATGGGCTCATCGCCGCTAGAATGAGCCCATGCAGTCCGCGCAACCGCTCCCCTTCGACGGCAAGGCCTTCGTCCGCACGCTCACCACTTCGCCTGGCGTCTACCGCCATTTCGACGCGGCCGGCGAACTGCTCTACGTGGGCAAGGCGGGCAACCTCAAAAAGCGCGTCGGCAGCTATTTCCTGAAGCCGCGGATGGAGCCGCGCATCGCCGCGATGGTGGCGCAGATCGCTCGCGTCGAGATCACCGTGACGCGCACCGAGGGCGAGGCGCTGCTGCTGGAGTCGCAGCTGATCAAGTCGCTCAAGCCGCGCTACAACATCCTGCTGCGCGACGACAAGAGTTACCCGTACATCTACCTTTCCACCGGCGAGGATTACCCGCGGCTGGCCTTCCATCGCGGCGCGAAGAACCTGCCGGGACGCTACTTCGGGCCGTACCCCAGCGTCTACGCGGTGCGCGAAAGCCTCAACCTGATGCAGAAATTGTTCAAGGTGCGCCAGTGCGAGGACAGCTACTTCCGCAACCGCACGCGCCCCTGCCTGCTGTACCAGATCGGCCGCTGTAGCGCGCCGTGCGTGGGGCTGATCAGCGTGGAGGACTACCGCAACGACGTGCGCCACGCCGAGATGTTCCTGGAGGGGCGCAGCAATGCGGTGATTGACGAGCTGGCCGAGGCGATGGAGCAGGCCAGCAAGGCGCTGCAGTTCGAGCGTGCGGCGAAACTGCGTGACCAGGTGGCCGCGCTGCGCCAGCTGCAGGCGCAGAATCACGTGCAGGGTGCCAGCGCCGACATGGACGTGATCGCCTGCCGCATCGAGGCGGGCATGGCCTGCGTCAGCGTGCTGTTCTTCCGCAATGGCATCAGCCTGGGGACGCGCGACTTCTTCCCGCGCCTGCCGCTGGATGCCGAGCCGGCCGACGTACTGGCGCAGTTCATTGCGCAGTACTACCTGGACCGACCGGTGCCACGCGAGCTGATCCTGGGCGAGGCACTGGCCGACCAGGCCATCCTCGCCGAACTGCTCGGCCAGTACGCCGGCCGCGAGGTCGAGTTGAAGTCCAGCGTGCGCGGCGAGCGTGCGCAGTTCCTGCAGATGGCCGAGCGCAATGCGCAGGCCTCGTTGACCGCACGGCTGGCCAGTCGACAGACCCTCGGCACACGCTTCGACGACCTGCAGAAGGTGCTGGGGCTGGACGAGTCGCCGCGCCGCATCGAATGTTTCGACATCAGCCACACGTTGGGCGAGCTGACCGTGGCCTCGTGCGTGGTGTTCGGTCCGGAAGGGCCGGAAAAATCGCACTACCGCCGCTTCAACATCACCGGCATCACGCCTGGTGACGATTACGCGGCGATGCACCAGGCGCTGACCCGGCGCTTCCGCAAGCTGGCCGAAGGCGAGGGTGCGCGTCCGGACGTGCTGCTGATCGACGGCGGCGGCGGGCAGGTGGCGCAGGCACTGGAGGTGCTGAAGGAACTTGGCGTCGACGGCATCGAGGTGGTCGGCGTGGCGAAGGGACCGGGCCGACGCGCTGGCGAGGAAACGCTGGTACTTGCCGACTCCGGCCGTGAGCTGCATCCGGGGTCATCGTCGCCCGCGCTGCACCTGGTCGCGGCGGTGCGTGACGAGGCCCACCGCTTCGCCATCAGCGGCCATCGCAAGCGGCGCGAGAAGGCGCGCGAGCACAGCGTGCTGGAAGACGTGCCGGGTATCGGCGCACGCCGGCGTACCGCCTTGCTGAAGGCGTTCGGCGGCATGCAGGGACTGGAGCGCGCCGGTGTCGAGGAACTGATGCAGGTGAAAGGAATCGACCGCGGTTTGGCCGAGCGCATCTACGCCAGCCTGCATGGCTGAACATCGGCGCGCGCCTTCACTCGGCAGTGGCGCGCGGTCATGCGAAACTGCAAGCAATCATCGGGACGAATCATGCACATCAACCTGCCGACCTGGCTGACCCTCTTCCGCGTTGCGCTGTTGCCGGTCATGGTGGTGGTGTTCTACCTGCCGTTCGCGGGGCACAACATCACGGCGGCGGTCGTGTTCGTGCTGGCGGCGGTCACCGACTGGCTCGACGGCTACCTGGCGCGGCGGATGAATCTCACCTCCGCCTTCGGCGCGTTCCTCGACCCGGTGGCCGACAAGCTGATGGTGGCGGTGACCTTGTTCCTGCTGGTCGAGTCGCATCGCGGCGGCTGGCCGGGCGTGCTGATGGCGGTGACCGCGGCGGTGATCGTCGGGCGCGAGATCAGCGTGTCGGCGCTGCGCGAGTGGATGGCCGAGATCGGCATGCGCGCCACCGTCAAGGTCGCCTTCATCGGCAAGCTGAAGACGGTGATGCAGATGGTCGCGCTGGTGGTGCTGATCGTGCAGCACGAGAAAGCCGCGGAGGCGTTGCGGCTGTACCACATCGGCGAGGCGCTGCTGGTGATCGCCGGCGTGCTGACGATCTGGTCCGGCCTGCATTACCTGCGCGCCGCATGGCCGAGCCTCAGCGCCGATGGTGCGTCGAGCAAGCGCGCGGCCGAGTGAGGGAACCGAGCCGGGCGACGCGGACTTGACGATCCGCATTCACGTATTAGAATGCGCGGCTCCGATGCGGGAATAGCTCAGTTGGTAGAGCACGACCTTGCCAAGGTCGGGGTCGCGAGTTCGAGTCTCGTTTCCCGCTCCAGTTTGCAGACAAAGCCCCGGCCTGTCCGGGGCTTTGTCGTATGGGTGCCTCTCGCGCCGGTCATGCCGAAAACCAGGGGTCGAGGCTATTCACAAGCGACTTCGTTCTGCTATGATTCGCGGCTCCGATGCGGGAATAGCTCAGTTGGTAGAGCACGACCTTGCCAAGGTCGGGGTCGCGAGTTCGAGTCTCGTTTCCCGCTCCAGTTTTCAAGCAGACCTCGGCCTACCGGGGTTTTGTTTTTTAGAGGCAACCTGCGATCATCACGGTCGCGATGCACCAAGCAATGGCCAGGTGGCAGAGTGGTCATGCAGCGGACTGCAAATCCGCGTACGCCGGTTCGATTCCGACCTTGGCCTCCATTGCGCAACCGGCTGCCGGACAGCCGCAGGAAACCCGCCCCCCGGCGGGTTTTTTTGTGCCGTTCCGAATGCCGGGTCTTCGCCTTTCCAGGCCGCGCCGGGCAGCGCGGTGCGAGTCTGCTTGCCGCGGTTGCATGGCCGTTTTGCGTCTACGACAGACGATCAGGCTGCCGATGGTGTCGTTGCAGCGTTTTTTTTGCGGTTTTTGCCGTTCGACCCGTTGGCGCCACCGCTGAATTCCCCTACATTCAGCGTGCCGCGAGGCATACGAACCAACCACCACATATCCACGAGGGGAAACCCATGGCAAAGACGCAGAAAGCAGCTGCAAAGAGCAAGCCGGCATCCAAGGCCGCACCCGCCGCACCCAAGCCGATCAAGGAAGTCCTGAACAAGTCCAGCCTGGTGGCGCACATCGCGGAAGCCAGCGGTGTGGTGGCCAAGGACGTGCGTGCTGTGCTGGCAGCGCTGGAAGGCGCGGTAGCCGGTTCGGTGCACAAGAAGGGCGCCGGCTCGTTCCAGCTGCCGGGCCTGCTGAAGATCACCGCGGTGAGCGTGCCGGCCAAGCCGAAGCGCAAGGGCATCAACCCGTTCACCAAGGAAGAGCAGTGGTTCGCGGCCAAGCCGGCGTCGACCAAGATCAAGATCCGCCCGCTGAAGAAGCTGAAGGACGCGGCGGCCTGATCGCTCGAGGTTTCCCGGTACAGGCAATCGAAAGTGCGGCGGGCGATCCCGCCGCACTTTTTTTGTGGGCGAGGCAAGTTCGCCGAAGAGGTGGTGCCCGGACCCGGAATCGAACCGGGATACCCGCGAGGGTGAGGGATTTTAAGTCCCTTGCGTCTACCAGTTTCGCCATCCGGGCATGGCGTCCGCGGTGATCCGCGGGCGGGCGCATCGTAGCATGTGCCGCCTCGGTAGCCGGGTCAGAACAGGCTCTTGAAGATGTGGATGCCGGCGCTGTATTCGCCGACGATCGTGCCCACGCTGACCAGGAAGAAGTTGAGCAGGGTGCGCGCCACGCGGTTCTTCCACCAGCCGCTCCAGTGCACGATGTCGTCGCGCAGGGTGTCGAAGTCGACCACCCGCGGGCGGCGCGCCCAGGCTTCGGCCATCGCGCTGATGCCGCCGGCGGGGATGCCGGGGCGGAACGGCTTGATCGGCGCGGCGATGAACGCGGCAGTGATGCTGAACGGGTGCGCGCCGGCGACCAGCGCGCCGAGCGCGGCGAAGCCGCCGGTGAACAGCACCCAAGCCAGCAGCGCCTGCGTGCCCAGCGAGGCGTTGCGGTGGAACGCCCAGGCGATCGCGGCAAACACCAGCAGCACCAGCCCGGCGGCCACCCACTTCGGCCAGCGCGCCTTGGACGGCAAGACGGCAAGCTCGGCGACCTTGGCGGCGGGGTCGTCCTGCTGCTCGCGCAGCAGGTTGCAGAGGCCCTTGAGATGGCCGGCACCGATCACCACCAGCACGCGGCGGTGATCCGAGGTGGTCGGGCGTGCGGCTTCCTCGCGCAGGCGCGCGGCCATGAACGCGTCGCGCTCGCCGATCAAGCTGTCGTAGAGCGGCTTCGAGCTGCTGGCGAACTCGCTGAACGCGCTTTCCAGCAGGTCGCCCTGCTTCAGTTTCTCGATCTCGCCCTGTTCGATCTCCTCGCGCTCGAACACGCTGGCCAGCAGGCCGCCGAGCAGGCCGAAGCGCTGCCAGAAACCCACGCTGCGCCAGGCGCGCTTGAGCGTGGTGCCGACTTCGCGGTCGATCAGCCACAGTGGCAATCCGCGCCGCTCGGCGCCGTCCATCGCGGCCTTCATCTCGGCGCCGGGCTGGATGCCGGACTGGTCGGCCAGGCGCTTCTGGAACGTGGACAGCACCAGGCTGGCGGCGACCATGCCGGCCTTGCCCTGGCGGATCACCTTGAACAGGTCCATCTGCTTGAACGCTTCCGGGTCGCGCATGCTCTGCGCGCGGCTGTCGCACAGCTCCACCGCCACCGCGTCGAAGTGCTCGTGATCCAGCAAGGCCTCGACCGCCTCCATGCTGCTGCGCGAGACGTGCGCCGTGCCCAGCACCACGTATTCCACGCCGTCGCGCTGCACGCGCTCGATCGGCTGGCCGTGCAGGGCGGCGGGCAGCGCGGTGACTTCGGTTTCGGGGGCGCTCATGCGTTCAGCAGGCCGATGGTGGGTAGAGATCCATGCATGGGGACGCATCCCGCGCGAAGCAAGTGAAGAGTGCGGCCAGGGATGGCCGCCCGTGTGATCTTCGCGATCAGGGATGATCGCATTAATCCCGAAAGCGCCTGAGCAGGTCGGCGTAGGCGTCGATGCGGCGGTCGCGCAGGAACGGCCAGATCCGCCGCACCTGTTCGCTGCGCGCCAGGTCGACCTCGGCCAGCAGCAGTTCGCGCGCACCGGTGCCGGCCTGGGCCAGCAACTCGCCCTGCGGCCCGGCGACGAAGCTGGAACCCCAGAACTGGATGCCTGCACCGGTACCCGACGGGTCGGCCTCGAAGCCGGTGCGGTTGCACGACAGCAGCGGCAGGCCGTTGGCCACGGCGTGGCCGCGCTGCACGATGATCCAGGCGTCGCGCTGGCGGTCCTTCTCGGCCTGCGCGTCGTTCGGCTCCCAGCCGATCGCGGTGGGGTAGAGCAGCAGTTCGGCGCCGGCCAGCGCCATCAGGCGCGCCGCTTCCGGGTACCACTGGTCCCAGCACACCAGCACGCCGAGGCGGCCGACCGAGGTGTCGATCGGCTCGAAGCCGAGGTCGCCCGGGGTGAAGTAGAACTTTTCGTAGAACGCCGGATCGTCCGGGATGTGCATCTTGCGGTAGACGCCGGCGATCGCCGCCGAGCGGTCGAACACCACCGCGGTGTTGTGGTACAGCCCGGCGGCGCGGCGCTCGAACAGCGAGGCGACCACCACCAGCCCGAGCGCCTCGGCCAGTCGGCCGATGCGCTCGGTGGACGGGCCGGGAATGCTTTCGGCGAGATCGAACAGGTCCACCGACTCGTGCTGGCAGAAGTACGGGCCGTTGTGCAGTTCCTGCAGCAGCACCAGTTCGGCGCCGGCCGCGGCGGCTTCACGCAGGCCGGCTTCGATCGTATCGAGGTTGGCGTCGCGGCTGCCGCGGTCGGTTTCCTGCAGCAGCGCGACCTTGAGACTCTTGCGCATCATCGGGTCAATCCTCGGCACATCGCCAGGCGGAACAGACCGCACAGTTTAGCCGATGCGGCTCAGGCGATCCCGGCGGGCAGCTGCATGGTGATGCAGTGCAGGCTGCCGTTCTGCCAGATCAGGGGGCGGCACGGCACTTGCACCACGACCCGGCCGGGGTGCGCCTCGCCGACGATGCGCGCAGCCTCGGCGTCGGCGCTGTCGCCGTAGGCCGGTACCAGCACGGCGCCGTTGACGATCAGATAGTTCGCGTAGGAGGCGGCGAGCCGGCGGCCTTCGTCGAGGATGGGCTGTGCCCACGGCAGCGGATGCAGCCGGTACGGACGACCGTCCGTGGTGCGCAGCGCGGCCAGTTCCTCGCCCATGCGCTGGAGTTCGTCGTGGTGGTGATCGGCCGTGTCGTCGCAGGCCTGGAACACGATGCGGTCGCCCGGCGCGAAGCGCGCGAGGGTGTCGATGTGGGCGTCGGTGTCGTCGCCTTCGAGGTAGCCGTGATCCAGCCACAGCACGCGATCGGCGTGCAGGCTGCCGCGCAGGATCGCGCTCATTTCCTCGCGCGACTGTTCGGGGTGGCGCTGCACCAGGCAGCGCCAGGTGGTGAGGATGCTGCCGTCGCCGTCGCTCTCGATGCCGCCGCCCTCCAGCGCCCAGTCGATGCGCTTGTGCGCGGCCTGGCCGAACACGCCGGCCTGCGCCAGCCCGGCGACCAGGGCGTCGTCCTGCTCGGCACCGAACTTGCCGCCCCAGCCGGTGAAGCGGAAGTCGGTGAGCTGGAAGCCGCCGCCACCACCGTCGACGAGGGTGATCGGGCCGGAATCGCGCAGCCAGGTGTCGTCGTAGGGCAGCTCGACGAAGCGGACTCTCGACAGGTCCACGCCGGCGCCGCGCAGCTGCGCCTGCACATGGGCGCGCAGCGCGGCATCCGCGGCCACCACGATCAGCGGCTGGAAGCGGGTCACCGCGGCGGCCAGCGCTACATAGGTGGTTTCCACCGCGGCCAGCCGTTCGGCCCAGTCGGTGCCGGCGTGCGGCCAGGCGATCAGCACCGCGGCCTGCGGTTCCCATTCCGCCGGCAGGCGCAGGGAGTGGTCGGTCATGCTGGCTGTCTCGCGCGGGGAAGGGCCGCGCATTGTACGACGCGGGAACCGCGCACATGAAAACGCGGCCCGTGTCGCCACGGGCCGCGTCGTTCGGCCAATCAGTTCAGTTGACGTCTGCCGGGTTGGTGTTGTTGCCGGCCGGCGTGTTGAGCACCGCGTGGATCACGTGGCTGTGCTCGAAATATACGATGAAGTTCGCGTATTCCCAGCGGTTGATCTGCGGGTGCTTCTTGCTGTCGCCGCCGCGCGGCGAGAGCTTGCGCTGCGGCGCACCCCAGGTCTTCTCGACCTGCGCCATGCTCAGCCCGCGGCGGGGCAGGTTCATGTCCTTTTCCTGCTGCACGCGGTGGATCAGCAGGCTGTTGCCGTGTTCGCGCGACTGCGCCGCGCTGGCTGGCTGCGATACGGCCAGACCGACGGCAGCGGCCAGCATGATGACGATCGGCAAACTGCTCGTGAACTTGACCATGGCTCCCCTCTCCAGACAAGGCTGTATGCGGCGTCGTTGTAGCAGAAGCGCCAGTACGGCGCCATGCCGGTGGCCGCCGATTGCGATGGGTTCGGCATTCGCCTGCGCGCGGCGACACCGGTCGACGCGTCGAGAATAGCGCCATCACCGCTATCATGGGCGGCTGCAGGCGACCGCCTGCCCGGTCCCGATCCAGGTTTTTGATGATTTCCTTCCGACATTTCGCCCTGCGCCGCGGCAGCCGGCTGCTGCTCTCCGACATCGACCTAGTGATCCAGGGCGGCTGGCGGCTGGGCGTGATCGGCCGCAACGGCTGCGGCAAATCCAGCCTGTTCGCCGCACTGCAGGGCACGCTGGAGGGCGATGTCGGCGAGCTGGAGATGTCGGGCAAGCTGCGCCTCGCTTCGGTAGCGCAGGAAACCCCGGCCTTGCCGGATGCGGCGATCGACTACGTGCTGGGTGGCGACGAGGAGCTGGCCGCCGCGATCCGCGACGAGGCCGAGGCCGGCGAGCGCGGCGACATGGAGGCGATGGCGAAGGCGCATCACCGCATCGAGGAACTGAACGGCTACGACGGCCGCGCCCGCGCCGGCCGCCTGCTGCACGGCCTGGGCTTTTCCCCGGAAACGCACGAGCGCGCGGTGCAGGAATTTTCCGGCGGCTGGCGCGGACGGCTGAACCTGGCGCGTGCGCTGATGTGCCCGTCCGACCTGCTGCTGCTGGATGAGCCGACCAACCACCTCGACCTCGACGCCGTGCTGTGGCTGGAGGAATGGTTGCGCCGCTACCAGGGCACCTTGCTGATCATCTCGCACGACCGCGAATTCCTCGACGGCGTGATCACCCACACGCTGCACCTCAACGACGGCAAGGCCAAGCTCTACACCGGCAACTACAGCGCGTTCGAGCGCCTGCGTGCCGAGCAGTTGCGCCAGCAGCAGATCTCGCACGAGCGCGAGCAGGCCGAGCGCGCGCACCTGCAGTCCTTCATCGACCGTTTCAAGGCCAAGGCGACCAAGGCCAAGCAGGCGCAGTCGCGCATGAAGCGGCTGGAAAAGCTGGCCGGCACCGAAGCGGTGCGCGCCGAGCGGCCCTTCAGCTTCCAGTTTGCGGCGCCGGGGCGGCTGCCCGATTCGATGCTGCAGCTGGAGGACATCACCGCCGGCTACGAATTGCTCCCTCTCCCCGCCGGGGAGAGGGTTGGGGTGAGGGGACACGGCCGAGGTGAAGATGGGTCGGAGCGCGCCTCGATGGACCCCAGCGCAAGTCCCAGCCCTTCACCTCATGCCTCTCCCCGGAGGGGAGAGGCGGTCAACGTCGTCCTGTCGGACGTGCGATTCTCTATTGAGGCGGGCGAGCGGATCGGCCTGCTTGGCCCCAACGGTGCCGGCAAGTCCACCCTGGTGAAAACCCTGGTCGGCGAGCTGGAACCGTTCGGCGGCGAGCGCAAGGTGCACAAGGACCTGAAGATCGGCTACTTCGCCCAGCACACGGTAGAAAGCCTGCGCGAAGGGTCGAGCCCGCTCGACCATCTGCTGGACAAGGCGCCGGGCGTGGCAACCCAGGTGATGCGCGACTTTCTCGGCACCTGGGATTTCGCTGGCGACCGCGCGTTCGAGTCGGTGGACGGTTTCTCCGGCGGCGAGCGCGCACGTCTGGCGCTGGCACTGATCGCCTGGGACAAGCCGAACCTGCTGCTGCTCGACGAGCCGACCAACCACCTCGACCTGGACATGCGCGAGGCGCTGGCCGATGCGCTGGCCGACTTCGACGGCGCGCTGGTGCTGGTCTCGCACGATCGCCATCTGCTCGGCATGGTCTGCGACAGCTTCTGGCGCGTCGCCGACGGCGAGGTGGCGCCGTTCGACGGCGACCTGGACGACTACGCGCGCTGGCTGAAGACGCGCAGCACCGCAAGCAAGAAGACGGCCAAGCCGGTGGTGGCCAAGATGGCGGAAGTTTCGCCCGAGCAGCGTCGCCGCCAGGCCGCCGCCCAGCGCGAGAACGAGAAGGCCGCGCGCCAGCGGGTGAAGAAGATCGAGACGCGTACTGCCGGCATCGACACCGAACTGGCGGCGCTGGAGGCCGGGCTGGCCGATCCCGCCACCTACAACGGCCCGACCAGCGAAATGATGCGCCTCGGCCAGCGCCAGACCGAGCTGCGCCATGAGAAGGAGGCGCTGGAAACCGAGTGGCTGGCGCTGGTCGAACAACTGGAGGCCTGAGAAATGTCCCTGCCGGAGCGATCGTTGCAACTGTGGCTGCCCGCACTCGCCCACGTCGAGCCGGGCCATCCGCTGCGCACATGGCTGCCCCGTGCCGATCGCCTGGCGGACGGCGGCATTGGCTACCTGGGCGGCCTCGGCGAGCATTTCGCGGGCGTCGACGCAGGCCTGCCCGCCGCGGCAATCACTCGCGAATTCCTTGCCGGCGACGCGGGCGGCGATGCCTGGCTGTCGGCCGATCCGGCCTGGGTACAGCCGGACATGAACGGCGTGCGCCTGCTCGCCTGCGGCCGCATGGGCCTGGGCATGGACGAGGCGCAGGTGCTGGCCGCGCTACTGCGACCCGTGTTCGAGGAAGCGGGCATGCAGCTGGACATTTCCACGCCGGACCATTGGCATCTGCGCCTGCCGCCCGACCTGCCGCTGCCGGATTTCGCCGCGCCTGAGCAGGCGCTGGGCGAGGACCTGGCGCAGCACCTGCCACAGGGCGCGCAAGGGCGCCGTTGGCGCGTCCTGCTCAACGACATCCAGGTGCTGTTGCACCAGCATCCGCTGAATGCCCGGCGGCAGGCGCACGGGCAGTCGCCGGTCAACAGCCTGTGGCTGTGGGGTGGTGGACATCTGCCGTCACCGTCGACCAGCGAACTGGCGGGGGTGGTCAGCGACGATCTGCTGTTGCGCGCGTTGGCCGCCCGTGCCGGCATTGCCCAGCAGTCGCGCGCAGCCGAGACGATCGCCGGCGGCGGGACCGGCTGGCTGATCGACCTGCAGGACCTGCCGGCGCAGGAAATCGCCTCGCGCTGGTGGCCGGCACTGCTGCCGCTGCTCGAACGCCAGTCCGTCGTGCTGCATTTCGCCAGCGGCGAACGCTGGCTGCACAAGCCTCGCCACCGCTGGCGCCTCTGGCGTGGGGCGGGGCGTTGAGCGTACTGCAGCTGCGCCGACGCGAGGGCAGGGGCGCGCCGCATGGCTGGGCGGATGCGGTGCACCCGGTGCTGCAGCAGATCTACGCCGCGCGCGGCGTACTGGAGCCCGGCCAGGTCGAACACCGGCTGGCGCGGATGCTGTCACCACAATTGCTGGGCGGCATGGCGCCGGCCGTCGATCTGCTGGTCGAGGCGATCCGCGACGACTGGACCATCCTGATCGCCGGCGATTACGACTGCGACGGCGCCACCGGCGCTGCGGTGGCGGTGCGCGGCCTGCGCCTGCTCGGTGCCAGGCGCGTGGATTACGCGATCCCCAATCGCTTTGCGCACGGCTACGGTCTGAGTCCCGCCTTCGTCGCCTCGCTGCAGCCGACGCCGCAGCTGATCGTCACCGTCGACAACGGTGTGGCCAGCGTCGCCGGTGTGGCCGCAGCCAAGGCGCGCGGCATCCGGGTGATCGTCACCGACCACCACCTGCCTGGCGAGCAGTTGCCCGCCTGCGACGCGATGGTCAATCCGAACCTGCCCGGCGACGGCTTTCCGAGCAAGGCTCTGGCCGGTGTCGGCGTGGTGTTCTATCTCCTGCTGGCGCTGCGTGGGAGGATGCGCGAACGCGGCGTCTTCGCCGGCGCGGAACCCGACCTTTCCGGCTTGCTCGACCTGGTGGCGCTGGGCACCGTGGCCGACCTGGTGCCGCTGGATTTCAACAACCGCGTGCTGGTCGAGGCCGGCCTGCAGCGCATGCGCAGCGGCCGCGGTTGCGCCGGTATCGCCGCGCTGGTCGAGGCCGGCAAGCGCAGCCTGGCCACGCTGTGTTCCACCGACCTGGCGTTTGCTGTGGGGCCGCGGTTGAACGCGGCGGGGCGGCTGGAAGACATGCGCCTGGGCGTGGAATGCCTGCTCACCGACGACGTGGCGCAGGCGCGCCGCCATGCCGAGCAGCTCGACGCGATCAACCGCGAGCGGCGTGAGCTGCAGGCCTCGATGGTGGCCGAGGCCGAGGTGATGGTGGCTGGCCTGGGTCATGTCGACGCCGTCGGCGTGGCGCTGTTCGAGCCGTCGTGGCATGCCGGCGTGGTTGGGCTGGTCGCCTCCAAGCTGAAGGAGCGCTTGCACCGCCCGGTAATCGCCTTCGCGCCAGCCGGTGAGGACGACACCGAAAACCTGCGTGGCTCGGCGCGCTCGATCCCTGGTTTCCACATCCGCGACGCGCTGGCCGCGATCGACGCGCGCCAGCCCGGCTTGATCGAACGCTTCGGCGGCCACGCGATGGCCGCGGGGCTGAGCCTCAGGAGCGCCGACTACCCGCGCTTCGCCGCCGCCTTCGATGCGATCGCGCGCGAGCTGATCGAGCCCGAGCGCCTGCAGGCGGTGCTCTACACCGACGGCGAGCTGCCGCCCGGCGCCGCCACGCTGGGGCTGGCCCGACAGCTGCGCGCCGCGGGGCCGTGGGGCCAGGCCTTCCCCGAACCGCTGTTCGACAACCTGTTCGATTGCGCCGGCTGGAAGCTGATGGGCGAGAGTCACCTGCGCCTGCAATTGCGCGACCCGCGCGACGGCGCCCTGCATGATGCGGTGATGTTCAACGCGTATCACGGCCAGCCGCCGCCATCGCGGCTGCGCGCGGTCTACGAGCTGACCATCAACGACTGGCAGGGGCGCGAGACGCCACGACTGCTGCTGCGGCACATCGAACCGGCCTGATGCCGCTTGCGCGTTTTTCACGCGGCCCGTTCCAGACTGGCGTTCGCCCCGCTCATGGAGAACGCCCGTGATCGCACTGATCGAAGGACTGCCGCCCGGTACGCTGGGTTTTCGCGCCCATGGCCAGGTGACGGCGGAAGATTACGAGAACATCGTCGTGCCGGACGTCGAGGCGGCGTTCGCGCTCAATCGCAAGCTGCGCCTGCTGTATGTCACCGCCGATGACTTCACCGGCTTCGACCCGGGCGCGATGTGGGATGACGCCAAGCTGAGCCTGCGCCATTTCAGCGGCTGGGACCGCGTCGCACTGGTCACCGACGTGGTCTGGCTGCGCGGTACCGCGATGGCGTTCAGCTTTGCCATCCCGGCGCAATTCCGCCTGTTCCACGGTGCGGACATCGAGGAAGCCACCCGCTGGATCACGGCTCCCTGATCTCGCTCTGTGGTGGGAGCCCGCCCGCGGGCGATGCTCTGGCTTTTTGCGAATCCCGAATCCCGAATCCCGAATCTTGAGCCCAAGCCCAAAAGCATCGCCCGCGGGCGGGCTCCTACGGCGACTTGACCGTACCCGCGCTTGCCAAGCGCCGGCGGATCTGCTCAAGTTGGCCCATGCACCCCGCCGCCGCCAGCCGTCTGAACCTCACCGCGCCTTCCGCGCGGGGCTTCGCGCTGGCCGGCAACAACAATAATCGCGCGAACAATAACGCCAACCGTTGGCGGGCCCGCGCGTAGCTGCAAGTCTCCACGAAACAAACGCGACGAAGGCCCGCTTGATGCGGGCCTTCGTCGTTTCCGGTGCTTGATTTGTGCGCGGCTCCATCCGCGCAAGAGCAAAATCCGGCCATCCATGGCCGACTTTCAAGAAGAGCGGTACCCACCACCAGTAACCGAGGAACCCCCACCATGTGCTCGATTTTCGGAATGTTCGACCTGCAGCCGGGCGACGACCTGGCGGCGCTGCGCCGGCAGGCGCTGGAACTGTCGCAGCGCCAGCGCCATCGCGGGCCGGATTGGAGCGGGGTGTTCGTCGACGCCGGGGTGATCCTGGTGCACGAGCGACTGGCCATCGTCGACCCGGCCAGCGGCGCGCAGCCGCTGCGTTCGCGCGACGGCGCGCTGGCACTGGCGGTGAACGGCGAGATCTACAACCACCGCGAACTGCGCGCGGCCAGCAGCTACGACTTCACCACCGGCTCGGACTGCGAGGTGATCAACGCGCTGTATCGCGAGCAGGGCAGCGATTTCGTGGGCAGGCTCAACGGCATCTTCGCGTTCGCGCTGTGGGACGGCGAAGCGCAGCGCTACCTGATCGCGCGCGACCCGATCGGCGTGTGCCCGTTGTACTGGGGCCACGATGCGCAAGGCCGCCTGTGCGTGGCGTCGGAGATGAAGGCGCTGGTCGGCGTGTGCGCCGACGTGGCGCCGTTCCCGCCCGGCCACGTCTACGACAGCGCCAGCGGCGGGCTGCGTGGCTACTACGCCAGGCCATGGCGCGACTATGCCGCCACGCGTGGCCATGACGTGTCTGCTCCGGCCTTGCGCAAGGCGTTCGAGCAGGCCGTACATCGCCAGCTGATGACCGACGTGCCGTATGGGGTACTGCTTTCCGGCGGCTTGGACTCGTCGCTGGTCGCCGCCTGTGCCGCGCAGTTCGCGCGCGAGCGGGTTGAGGACGACGACCGCAGCGAGGCCTGGTGGCCGCGCCTGCATTCGTTCGCGATCGGACTGGACGGCTCGCCCGACCTGGCCGCGGCACAGGTCGCCGCCGACGCGCTGGGCACCGTGCACCACGGCTTCGTCTACACGTTCTGGGAAGGCCTGGATGCCTTGCCCGAGGTGATTCGCCACATCGAGACCTACGACGTCACCACCATCCGCGCCGCCACGCCGATGTACCTGCTGGCGCGGCGGATCAAGGCGATGGGCGTGAAGATGGTGCTGTCCGGCGAGGGCTCGGACGAGATCTTCGGCGGCTACCTGTACTTCCACAAGGCGCCGTCGGCCGAGGCTTTCCACGAGGAGACCGTGCGCAAGCTCGACGCGCTGCACAGCTACGACTGCCTGCGCGCGAACAAGGCGATGATGGCGTGGGGCGTGGAGGCACGCGTGCCGTTCCTCGACCTGGAGTTCATCGACGTGGCGATGAGCCTCGATGCGAAGTACAAGATGGCGGGGCAGGGACGCATCGAGAAGGCGGTGCTGCGCGAGGCGTTCGACGGCGCGCTGCCGGATGCGATCCTGTGGCGGCAAAAGGAGCAGTTCAGCGATGGCGTGGGCTACGGCTGGATCGACGGGTTGAAGGCGCACGTGGAGCAGGCGATCAGCGATCGCGAGTTCGCCGCGGCGGCGGCGCGCTACCCGTTCAACACGCCGGCGACCAAGGAGGCGTACTTCTACCGGCGCATCTTCGAGCAGCACTTCCCCGGCGAGGCCTGCGCCGCGACCGTGCCCGGCGGCAAGTCGATCGCCTGTTCCTCGCCGGCGGCGCTGGCGTGGGATCCGGCGTTCGCGAATGCAGCCGATCCGTCGGGGCGGGCGGTCAAGGGCGTGCATCAGCAGGCGCTGGCCTGAACCACGACACCATGATCAGTCGTGTCGCTGCTGGCGCGGCGGTGCGTCCGCACGGGGGCGTCTGTTATCCTAGAGCGCTTGCATCCAACCCTGATACCGACATGATCGAGACCAATCCCATCCATGCGCAGATCGCCGACCTTCGTGGCCGGGTCGAGTCGCTTAGGGGGTATCTTTGACTACGCTGCGAAAAGCGAGCGTCTGGAAGAAGTAACCCGTGAACTGGAAAGCCCCACCGTGTGGGACGACCCGGCACGCGCGCAGGAACTGGGCCGCGAGCGTGCCCGCCTGCACACCATCGTCCACGGCATCGACACGCTGACTGCCGGGCTGAATGACGCCGGCGACCTGCTGGAGATGGCGATCGCCGACGGCGACGACGACACTGCGCGATCGGTGACCGACGACCTGGCCAAGCTCGAGGCACAGGTCGGCAAGCTGGAGTTCCAGCGCATGTTCTCCGGCAAGATGGACGCGATGAACGCGTTCGTCGACATCCAGGCCGGCGCCGGCGGCACCGAGGCGCAGGACTGGGCCGAGATGCTGCTGCGCATGTACCTGCGCTGGTGCGAATCGCGCGGCTGGAAGACCGAGTTGATGGAGGTCAGCGGCGGCGACGTGGCCGGCATCAAGTCCGCCACGTTCCGCGTGGAAGGCGATTACGCCTACGGCTGGCTGAAGACCGAGATCGGCGTGCACCGGCTGGTGCGCAAGAGCCCGTTCGATTCGGACAACCGCCGGCATACCAGCTTCACTTCGGTATTCGTCTCGCCGGAAGTCGACGACGACATCGACATCGAGATCAACCCGGCCGACCTGCGGACCGACGTCTACCGTTCGTCCGGTGCCGGCGGCCAGCACGTCAACAAGACCGAGTCGGCGGTGCGCATCACGCATATCCCGACCAACACCGTGGTGGCCTGCCAGACCGGCCGCAGCCAGCACCAGAACCGCGACACCGCGATGAAGATGCTGGCCGCCAAGCTGTACGAACTGGAGATCCAGAAGCGCAATGCCGAGAAGGATGCGCTGGAAGCGACCAAGTCCGACATCGGCTGGGGCAGCCAGATCCGCAACTACGTGCTCGACCAGAGCCGCATCAAGGATCTGCGCACCGGCATCGAGCGTTCGGACACCCAGAAGGTGCTGGACGGCGACCTCGACGAGTTCATCGAGGCGAGCCTGAAATCCGGCCTCGAAGCCGGTGCCAAGCGCGCCGATGCGTAACGCCTGATTCCTTCCGCTCCGCCCACTGACGAGGTGCCCGCATGAACAGCCAGAAGATCTGCGCGATCCTGATCACCTTTGCCGCGCTGGCGGCGTTCGGCGCGGCAGCGCAGTCGCAGCAAGGCAGTGCCGGCCAGGGCATCAAGCAGGATGCCAAGGCGGTCGGCCACGGCGTCGCCGATGGCGCCCGGGATGTCGGCCACGCCACCAAGCATGTCGCCAAGAAGATCGGGCATGGCGCGAAGGAGGCCGGCACCGGCATCGGCCACGGCGCGAAGAAGGCCGGCATCGCCGTCGGTCATGGCGCACGCGAGGGCTGGGACGCCACCAAGCACGCGGTGAAGCAGGTGTTCGGCAAGGACGGTTGAGTACCTGCGGGCACGCCGCTTTTTCCCTGACCCATCACTGGCACATCCACGAGACATTCGCTGCCCGGCGCACGCCGGCAGCCACGGAACCATCCATGAGCGAAGCGACCGATACCCAGCCCGTCGACGAGAACAAGCCGGACGTCAATCGACTCGTTGCCGAGCGTCGCGAGAAACTGAAGGCGCTGCGCGGGCACGGCATTGCGTTCCCGAACGACTTCAAGGTCGACAGCTTCGCCGGTGATTTGCAGGCCGAGTTCGCCGACAAGGACGTGCACACGGCCGAGGCGGTCGAGGCTGCGGTGCGCCGGGTGAAGATGGCCGGGCGCATCGTGCTCAAGCGCGTGCAGGGCAAGGTCAGCTTCGTGCAGCTGCAGGATTTCAGCGGGCGCATCCAGCTGTTCATCCACCAGGGCACGTTGGGCGAGGCCTACGAGGCGTTCAAGGGCTGGGACGTGGGTGACATCGTGGGCGCCGAAGGCGTGCTGATGCGCACCAAGACCGGCGAGCTTTCCGTCCGGGTCGACCGGCTGCGCCTGCTGACCAAGAGCCTGCGCCCGCTGCCGGACAAGTTCCATGGTCTGGCCGACGTGGAGCAGCGCTATCGCCAGCGTTACGTCGACCTGATCGTCACCGAGGAGGCGCGGCGCACCTTCATGCTGCGCTCGAAGATCATCGGCTTCATGCGCCAGTGGCTGGAAGCGCCGTCGCGCCGCTTCATGGAAGTGGAGACGCCGATGATGCACGTGATTCCCGGCGGTGCCACGGCCAAGCCGTTCGTCACCCATCACAACGCGCTGGATCTGGACCTGTACCTGCGCGTGGCGCCGGAGCTTTATCTCAAGCGCCTGGTGGTCGGCGGCTTCGACCGCGTCTACGAGATCAACCGCAACTTCCGCAACGAGGGCGTGTCGACCCGGCACAACCCCGAATTCACCATGCTGGAGCTGTACCAGGCCTACGCCACCTATCACGAGATCATGGACCTCACCGAAGCGGTGATCCGCGATACCGCTCAGGCCGTGCTGGGCACCACGCAGCTGGAGTGGGACGGCGCCGCGATCGACGTCGGCCCGACCTTCCGCCGCTGGCGCATGGAGGATGCTGTGCTGGAGCACAACCCCGGCATCAAGCGCGAGGAACTGCGCGACCGCGCGGCGATGGCCGCGCACGCCAAGCGGCTCGGCGTGCAAGTCAAGGACAACTACGGCTGGGGCAAGCTGTTGCTGGAAATCTTCGAGAAGACCGTCGAACACACCCTGATCCAGCCCACCTTCATCACCGACCATCCGGTGGAGGTGTCGCCGCTGGCGCGCGAGAGCGACACCGACAAGGGCATCACCGACCGCTTCGAGCTGTTCGTCGGCGGCAAGGAGATCGCCAATGGTTTCTCCGAGTTGAATGACCCGGAGGACCAGGCCGCGCGCTTCCAGGCCCAGGTCGACGCCAAGGACGCCGGCGACGACGAGGCGATGCATTTCGACGCCGACTACATCCGCGCACTGGAAGTGGGCCTGCCGCCCACTGGCGGGCTCGGCATCGGCATCGACCGGCTGGTGATGCTGCTGACCGGCTCGTCCTCGATCCGCGACGTGCTGCTGTTTCCGTACATGCGGCCGGAGGCGTGAGTGTCGACACGCCCGCGCTGCAGGACCTGGCCGCACCCGACGGCGTTTGCTACGGCTGTGCGGCAGCGCCCATCCGCATGGCCTGCACATCAAGAGCCACTGGCACGAGGACGGCGTGCACGTGGTGAGCACCCATCTGCCGGGCGCCGATTTCCACGGGTGGCCGGGGCTGGTCTACGGTGGCCTGATCGCGATGCTGGTGGACTGCCATTCCAATTGGACCGCGATGGCCTACCACTACCGTGCCGAGCATCGCGCGCCGGACAGCAAGCCGCGCATCGACTGCGTCACCGGCAGTCTCGGCATCAGGTTCCTCAAACCCACGCCGATGGACGTGCCGTTGACGCTGAAGGCACGCGTCGAGGGCGAGGTCGGGCGCAAGACCCGCGTGCTGTGCGAGGTTTACGCCGGCGAGGTGATGACCGCGCTGGGCGATTCGGTCTTCGTGCGCGTCGACACGGCGCAGCTGGCTGCGGCCGCGCGGAACGCCTGAGCGGCGGCGTGGGTTAAACTTGCGGTTTCGCCGAAGCCCGGAGCCTGCATCATGTGGTTTGCCATCCTCGGAACGGACGTTGCCGACTCGCTGGAGAAGCGCAAGGGCGTGCGTCCGGCGCATATCGCGCGCTTGCAGGCGCTGCTGGACGAGGGGCGGCTGTTCGTGGCCGGCGCGTTCCCGGCGATCGAGTCCGAAGATCCGGGCCCGGCCGGCTTCAGCGGCAGCCTGATCCTGGCCGAGTTCCCGTCGCTGGCCGAGGCCCGCGCCTGGGCCGATGCCGACCCCTATGTGGCGGCTGGCGTCTATGCCGAGGTGCAGATCAAGCCGTTCCGCAAGGCCTTGCCGGTGTGAGCGAGGCGATGATCGAACAAATCCGCCAGCGCCTGACCCAGGCCCTGGCGCCGACCGAGCTGGAAATCGTCGACGAAGGCCACCTGCATGCCGGGCATGCCGGCGAGGGCAGGGGCCATTTCCACGTGCGCATCGTCAGCCCCGCGTTCGCCGGGCTGTTGCCGATCCGCCGCCATCGCCTGGTTTATGCGGCGCTGGACGGGCTGATGGATAACGGAATCCACGCACTGTCAATCGACGCAAAAAACAAATAGCTTTCAAACAATAAGTTATATTGAATCCTTCAGCTATTACTTCATGCGGAAACGCATTGCAGCGCCGTCCCGCGTTTGGCACAGTGACTTGTCGCCCGGACTGTGCGGGCACTACCGATGACCCATTGATGACCGCATGCGCCTGACCACGATCAAACTCGCCGGTTTCAAGTCCTTCGTGGACCCGACCACCCTGCACCTGCCGAGCAACATGATCGGCGTGGTCGGCCCGAACGGTTGCGGCAAATCCAACATCATCGACGCGATCCGCTGGGTGATGGGCGAGAGTGCGGCCAGCCGCCTGCGCGGCGATTCGCTGACCGACGTGATCTTCTCCGGCTCCAACACGCGCAAGCCGGTGGGGCAGGCCACGGTCGAGCTGATCTTCGACAACGCCGACGGCTCGATCCAGGGCGAGTACGGCCAGTACGCCGAGATCTCGGTGAAGCGCCAGGTTACCCGCGACGGCCAGTCCGCCTATTTCCTCAACGGCGCGCGCTGCCGCCGACGCGACATCACCGACCTGTTCCTCGGCACCGGCCTCGGCCCGCGCAGCTACTCGATCATCGAGCAGGGCATGATCAGCCAGATCATCGAGGCGCACCCGGAAGAACTGCGCACGCACCTGGAAGAGGCCGCCGGCATCTCCAAGTACAAGGAACGCCGCAAGGAAACCGAGAGCCGCATCAAGGCCACCCGCGAAAACCTCGACCGCGTGCGCGACGTGCGCGACGAGGTGGACAAGCAGCTCGAACACCTGAACCGCCAGGCCCGTGCGGCCGAACGCTGGAAGGCCTTGAAGGAAGAGCAGACGCGCAAGGAAGCCGAGTTGCGCGCGCTGGAATACCGCGGCCTGAAGAGCCAGCACGACGGCGAAGGCGAAGTGCTCTCCGCCGCCGAGATCGAGATCGAGAAGCAGCTGGCCGGCCAGCGCCAGATCGAGGCGCAACTGGAAAGCGTGCGCGAGCGCCACACCGACGCCAGCGAACACCTGAACGCGGTACAGGCCGAGGTGTACAAGGTCGGCGCCGAGATTGCCCGGGTCGAGCAGCAGGTTCGCTACAACAAGGAAACCGCCGATCGCCTGCAGCGCGCCCACGGCGATGCCGAGCGCGAGCACGCCGAGCTGGCCGCGCACATCGCCACCGACCGCGAGCAGGTCGAGGTGCTGCGCCTGGCGCTGGCCGAAGGCGAGCCGAAACTCGAGGCCCTGCAGCAGTTGCAGGACGACACCATCGAAGTTCAGCGCAGCACCGAGGCGAAGCTGGCCGACTGGCAGCAGCGCTGGGACAGCCACACCCGCAACGCCGGCGAATCCAACCGCGCGGCCGAGGTGGAACGCACCAAGCTCAACTATCTCGATCGCCAGGCGATCGACCTGTCGCGTCGGCGTGAGGCGCTGGAAGCGGAGCAGAAGGCCACCGACGTGGCCGCGCTGGACGCCGCCGGCCAGCAACTGGTCGAGGAACACGAAACCCAGCGCGAGCGCGTCGAGACGCTGGGCGGTCTGCTCGACCAGCACAAGTCCAGTCACGAGAAGGTGCTGGAGGAAGAGCGCCAGGTGCAGTCGGCGCTGAACGAGGCGCGCCAGCAGCTGCAGGCCGCGCGCGGTCGGCAGGCCTCGCTGGAGGCGCTGCAGCACGCCGCACTGGGCCAGGAAGAAAACGCCGCCAGCGGCTGGCTGGCCCGCCTCGGATTGAACAAGTCACGCCGCCTCGGCGAATCGCTGCAAGTCGAAAACGGCTGGGAAACCGCCGTCGAAACCGCCTTGAGTGGTTTCCTCGACAGCGTGCTGGTGGACGGCTCGCACGCGCTGGCCGCCGAATTCGCGGCGCTGGAGAGCGCCGACGTGGCGCTGCTCGACGCCGCCGACGGTGGCGCCCATACCGCCGGCACGCTGGCCGCGCACGTGCGCGGTCCGGCGGCGGCACTGACCATCCTCGGCCACGTACTCACCGCCGAGTCGCTGGACGACGCGCACCGGCAGGTGGCCTCGTTGTCCGCGCTGGCGCCGTACCAGTCGGTAATCACGCGTAGCGGCGAATGGCTGGGCCCGGGCTGGGCGCGCGTGCGCCGTGCGCAGGGCAGTCAGGTCGGCGTGCTGGCGCGTGAGCGCGAGTTGCGCCTGCTGGCCGAACAGGTCGCCGCGCTGGAAGCGCAACTGGAAGCATCTGGCGAGCGCCTCGACGCGCTGCGCATCAGCAAGTTCGAGGCCGAGCGCGCCCGCGACGACGCGCAGCGCGAGCTGTACAACGCGCATCGCCGCCAGTCGGAACTGGCCGGCCAGTTGCAGGGTCACCGCGGCAAGCTGGAAACCGCCCGCGCCCGCGCCGAAAAGGTCAATGGCGAGCTGAACGACTTGGCGGGCCAGCTCGACGAATTGCAGAGCCAGACCCGCGAGGCGCGTGCGCGGCTGGACGAATCGGTTGGCCTGATGGGCGACCTGGAAGACCAGCGTCGCGAACTGGAAAACGAACGCCGCGCGCTGCTCGAAGCGCGCGAAGAAGCGCGCATGAACGCACGCGAGGCCGCCGAGCAGTCGCATGCGCTGGCGCTGGCGCTGGAGTCGAAGCGATCCTCGCTGAGCTCGCTGGAGCAGGCGCTGGGCCGCATGGACGCCCAGTTGCGCCAGATCGAGGCGCGTCGCAACGAGATCACCGAACAGCTCGCCGCCGGCTCCGATCCGATCGCCGAACTCGAAGCCGAACGGCAGGCTTACCTGGACCAGCGCCTGCTGGTCGACAAGCAACTGGTCGAGGCGCGCCGCGCGCTGGAAGACTGCGACGTCGAATTCCGCAAGCTGGAGCAGCAGCGGCATCTGGCGGAGCAGGGCCTGGCCAGCCTGCGCGAGGGCCTGTCCGAGAAGCGCCTCGCCGCGCAGGCGCTGCAGCTGCGCGCCGAGCAGCTGGCCGAGGCGATCGGCGCGTCCGGCCTGGCGCTGGAAACCCTGCTGGCCGAACTGGCCGAGGACATCGACGCCAGCCAGTGGCGCGCGCAGCTCGGCGACATCGGCCAGAAGATTGCGCGGCTGGAGCCGGTGAACCTCGCCGCGATCCAGGAACATGCCGAGCAGAGCGAGCGCAAGACCTACCTGGACAACCAGCTGGCCGATCTGGTCAGTGCGATGGAGACGCTGGAAGGCGCGATCAAGAAGATCGACCGCGAGACCCGCCAGCGCTTCAAGGAAACCTTCGACAAGGTCAACGCCGGCGTGCAGGAACTGTTCCCGCGCCTGTTCGGCGGCGGCCATGCCTACCTGGAACTGACCGGCGACGACCTGCTCAATACCGGCGTGTCGATCATGGCGCGGCCGCCGGGCAAGCGCGTATCCAACATCACCCTGCTGTCCGGCGGCGAGAAGGCGCTGACCGCGGTGTCGCTGGTGTTCGCGATCTTCAGCCTCAATCCGGCGCCGTTCTGCCTGCTCGACGAGGTGGACGCGCCGCTGGACGAGGCGAACGTGGGACGCTTCTCCAGCATGGTGCGCGAGATGAGCGAGAAGGTGCAGTTCATCTTCATCAGCCACAACAAGGCGACGATGGAAGCGGCCACCCAGCTGTGCGGCGTGACCATGCGCGAGCCCGGCGTGTCGCGGCTGGTGCAGGTGGACCTGGCCGAAGCGGCTAAACTGGCGGGAGCTGCCTGAAGGAACCGATGATGACGATTGCCTTTGCCTGGAACCCTGCCGTCGGCGTCCCGATGCTGATCGTCGGGGTGATCGTGCTGGCGCTGATCTGGCTGTTCGGTCAGCCGAAGAAGGAACAGGGCAGGCGCAGGACAGTGATGGACCCGCACGCTGGCGAGCGCCGCGAACCTACCCTGGGCGAACCGGGCAGCGAGCCGGTTGCGGGTGAACCGTTCATCGGCGATGCGCGGCCACAGCAGGGCGAACTCGAGGTGGGGCTGCGCGAGGAACTCGAACGGCTGGGCGCCACCCTGTCCGGCGAGCGCGCCAAGGCTCCGCTACCCGCCGCGGCACCGAGGGGCAGGCCCAGGCAGCAACCCAAGCTGGCCGACCATGTCGCCTCGATCATCGATGCTCTGCGCGCACCCAGTTCCGGCGAGCCGGTAGTCGCGGCGGACCTCTCGCCCGCCGCAGAGGAAGCTCCCGCGCCGGCGACGGCGTCCGTGGCCACGCCAGCCTCCGGAATACCGCCGCGCTCCGACCTTGGCCGCCGCCCACCCCAGCTGCCGGTGGAGCGCATCGTCACCTTGTTCGTGGTGGCCCGCGACGGCGGGCGTTTCCACGGGCCGGACCTCGTCGTCGCTGCCGAGAAAGCCGGCCTGGAATTCGGCGACATGGGCATCTACCACCGCCTGGTCGACGGCAAGCGCGAGCTGGGGCCGATCTTCAGTGTCGCCAACATGCTCAAGCCCGGCAATTTCGACTTGGCACGGCTGGATGCCTTGCGCACGCCCGGGGTGAGCTTCTTCATGACTCTGCCGGCACCGCTGCCTGCGCTGGACGCGTGGGATGCCATGCTGCCCACGGCGCAACGGTTGGCCGAACTGCTGGACGGCCAGGTGCTGGACGAGGAGCGCAATGCGCTCGGCCGCCAGCGCATCGCCCACATCCGCGACCAGTTGCGCGGCTGGGATCGCGACCACGAAGGCAAGGAAATCATCTTCGGGCGCTGATGCCCCGGTCAGCCGGCCTTCTGGCGGCGGGGCAGTTTCCAGCCCGGCCGGATGAAGTGGCAGGTGTAGCCGTCGGGATAGCGTTCCAGGTAGTCCTGGTGCTCCGGCTCGGCTTCCCAGAAATCGCCAGCCGGCGCCACTTCCGTCACCACCTTGCCGGGCCACAGGCCCGAGGCGTCGACGTCGGCAATGGTGTCCTCGGCGATCCGCCTCTGCTCCTCGGACGTGTAGAAGATCGCCGAGCGATAGGAACTGCCGCGGTCGTTGCCCTGCCGGTTCGGCGTGGACGGGTCGTGGATCTGGAAGAAGAATTCCAGCAGCGCGCGATAGCCGATACGCGCTGGATCGAACACGATCTCGATCGCCTCGGCGTGGCTGCCATGGTTGCGATAAGTTGCATTCGGCACGTCGCCGCCGCTGTAGCCGACCCGGGTCGAGACGACGCCGTCCTGGCGGCGGATCAGGTCCTGCATGCCCCAGAAACAGCCGCCGGCCAGGATGGCGCGTTCGGTACTCATCGCACGTCCTCTACCTGGTCCAGGTAGTCGCCATAGCCTTCGGCCGCCATGTCGTCGCGGTGGACGAAGCGCAGCGAGGCCGAGTTGATGCAGTAGCGCAAGCCGCCGCGATCGGCCGGGCCGTCGGAGAAGACGTGGCCGAGGTGGCTGTCGCCGTGCACCGAGCGCACTTCGGTGCGGATCATGCCGTGCGAGGCGTCGCGCCGTTCGTGGACGTGGGCCGGCTCGATCGGCCGGGTGAAGCTGGGCCAGCCGCAGCCCGATTCGAACTTGTCGGTCGAGGCGAACAGCGGCTCGCCCGACACGACATCGACGTAGATGCCTGGTTCCTGGTTGTGCAGGTATTCGCCGGTGCCGGGACGCTCCGTGCCGCTCTGCTGGGTGACCCGGTACTGTTCGGTGCTGAGCCGCGACAACACCTCGGGGTTCCTGGTGTAACGGGGCATGCGGAGCCTCCTGTCGTGATTCGGATACAGGTGGAAGATGGCTGTTCCTGCACGCTTATCAAGGCAGCCGGGGGAAACGCCGGAAGAAGAGGGCACGTCTGATTCTCCTGCGATCCCGGGCTTCGCGGAACAGGTGCGTGCCGCAGGTTGGCTGTCGCATGCGCATATGCGCGAGGGGCGGGCAGGGCAGCGGGCCGCCCTCTCATTCCTTGAGATGGCGACGGGTGACGCTGGAGTCCGCCTCACCTTCGAAACTGGATGCGATTGCTTCGCCAAGCCGTTGATCCATCGGGGTGCTACGGCGTGGTTTTTCTTTTACTCTCGATTTTCACCTGTTTAGGTGAAACTATACGGACCATGACCATCCAGATCACCCAGCGCCAGTCGAACGTTCTTGCCTTCATCCGTGCGCGGATCGAGCGCGATGGACAGTCGCCCACTCTCGAGGAAATTGGCGAGGCATTGGGCATCGACAGCGTCAGCGCGGTGCTCAAGCACGTGCGTTCCCTTGAAGCGAAAGGCCGGCTGACCCTCGAACCCCATCGCGCCCGCGGTATCCGGCTGGTGCGCGAGCCCGATCCGATGGATGCGGACACGCTGGAGCTGCCGCTGATCGGTCGCATCGCGGCCGGCGAACCGCTGTTTTCGGAGGCGCGGGTCGATCGCCGCCTGCGTGTTTCGCGCGCGCTGTTCCGACTGCGCCCGGACTACCTGGTGAAAGTGGTCGGCGATTCGATGCGCGGGGAGGGCATTTTCGACGGCGACCTGGTGGCGGTGCACGCCACGCCGGTGGCCCGCCACGGCCAAGTGGTGGCCGCGCGCGTGGGCGGGGACCGTTTCACGATCAAGCGGCTGTACTGGAAAGGCGACATGGTGCGCCTGCTGCCCAACAGTCCGGGCTTTCGTCCGATCGACGTGGATCCCACCGAGGATTTCGCGATCGAAGGCCTGTTCGCCGGCTTGCTGCGGGGCAGTTGATGAACGCCGTGGTTCCCCTTTCCGCCTTGCTCGATGCGCGTCAGGTTTGGCGGGGGCACGCTGCCGGGGTTCCGGCCGGTAACCAGCCCACCGGGTGGCGCGCACTCGATGCCCTGCTGCCTGAAGGCGGCTGGCCCGATGCGTCGCTGTCGGAGATCCTGCTGCCCGTCGATGGCGTGGGCGAACTCCGCCTGGTGCTGCCCACGCTGGCGCGATTGACCCGAAGCCGGCGCAACGTGGTGATCGTATCGCCGCCATATGCGCCATGCGTCGCCGGCTGGCGGCAGCAGGGCGTCGACATGCGCCGGGTGGACATCATCGATGCCGTCGAAAAGGACGTGCTCTGGGCCACCGAGCAATGCCTGCGCTCGGGAAGCTGTGCCGCGGTGCTGGCGTGGCCGCGGCGGGCCGACGATCGCGCCTTGCGCCGGCTGCAGGTGGCGGCGACCAGCGGGCAGGCGCTCGCCTTCGTGTTCCGCGACCGCTCCCATCTTTCCAACGCATCACCGGCCGCGCTGCGGCTGGAACTGGAAGCCTTGCCGCGGCCGCAGTTATGGGTGCGCAAATGCCGCGGCGGGGCCGTGCCCACCCGGCCCGTTTCGCTGGCGCGTCTTGCCGGTTGATGGTGGCCGGACATGCTCTGGGCCTGCATCAACCTGCCGCATCTGGCCATGGACGGGATCCTGCGACGCCATCCCGTGACGGGTCCGTTGGTGCTCGTCGACGGGCCGGCCAACGCCCGCACGATCGTTGCGGCCAATGAACCTGCCCATGCCGCAGGCCTGCATGTCGGGCAGCGACTGAGCGCCGCCCAGGCGCTGCTGTCCCAGTTCGAGGCGATGGCGTACGAGCGCGAATCGGCGGACCGCTGGCACCGGTTCCTGGCTGCCGTGGCCTATCGCTACAGCTCCGAGGTCAGCCTGCTGCCGCATGCGATCGTGCTGGAGGTCAGCCGCAGCATGGGCCTGTTCGGGCCGTGGCCACGGCTGGAGGCGATGCTGCGGGCGGATTTCACCGCACTGGGGTTCCGCCATCGGCTGGCCGCGGCGCCGACGCCCCATGCCGCGCAGGTGCTGGCCACGGTGGCCGATGGCCAGGCGGTGCAGGGCGCCGACGCGCTGCGCCGCGCCCTGCAGGGAGTGCCCCTGGCCGCTAGCGGCCTGCCAGCGGCGGCCATCGCCGCGCTGCCGGGCATGGGTATTCGCCGCCTGGGCCAGTTGCTGGCGTTACCGCGGGATGGCCTGCGCCGGCGCTTCGGCGCGGAGCTGCCGGCGGCGCTGGAACGCCTGACCGGCGAGCGCCCGCCCGGCCTGGAGTCGTATCGCCCGCCGGACGTCTTCGACCTGCGCATCGAATTGCTGCATGAGGTGGAGAACCGGTCCGCGCTGGTCTTTCCGCTGCGGCGCATGGTCGATGACCTGGCCGCCTATCTCGCCGGCCGCGATGGAGGCGTGCAGCGTTTCCTGCTGCGCCTGGAACATCGCGAAGGGCGCTGTACCGATGTGCCGGTGGGGCTGCTGGCGCCGGAGCGTGATGGCGCGCTGCTGTTCGAGTTCGCACGGGGCCGGCTGGAACACGTCGTGCTTCCCGCGCCGGTGCTGGCGCTGCGCCTGCTCGCGCGCGAGCTGCCGGCGTTCGTGCCCGCCGGGCGTGACCTGTTCGACGAGCGGCCGGCGAATGCGCTGCCGCTCGGGCAACTGTGCGAGCGCCTGCGCGCACGGCTGGGCGAGCGGGCGGTCTACCGGCTGGGCGGCACCACCGACCCGCGCCCCGAACGCGCCCAGGCCGTGGCCGAAGGCGACCACGGCCACGACGAGCCGTCGCCGCGACCCACCTGGCTGCTGGCGCATCCGGTTCCCCTGCGTGGCCCGCCGCCACGCATCCTCGCCGGCCCCGAGCGGCTGGAAACCGGCTGGTGGGATGGTGCCGAAGCCTGCCGCGACTATTACGTGGTCGAGACCTCGCTCGGCCAGCGGGCGTGGGCATTTTGCCCGCCCGGCGAGCAGGACGGCTGGATGTTGCAGGGCTGGTTCGCATGAACGACTACGCCGAACTGCATTGCCTGTCCGATTTCTCCTTCGGCCGCGGCGCCTCGAGCGCGGCCGAGCTGTTCGAGCGCGCCAGGGCCTGCGGCTACCGCGCCCTGGCAATCACCGACGAGTGTTCGCTCGCCGGCATCGTGCGCGCGTACCAGGCCTCGAACGAAACCGGCCTGAAGTTGATCGTGGGCGCCGAGTTCCAGCTCGCGGATGGCCCGAAGCTGGTGCTGCTCTGCGGGAATCGGCAGGGCTATGCCGGGCTCTGCCGGCTGATTACGCGCGGGCGCCGGGCCTCGGAAAAGGGCAGGTACCGGCTTGCCTGCGCGGACCTGCATGGCGGGTTGCCGGGCACGCTGGCCTTGTGGATGCCGGCGCCGCAACCGGACATCGCCCACGGCCGCTGGTTGCGCGAGACGTTCGGCGATCGCGCATGGCTGGCGGTGGAACTGCACCGCGGCCCCGACGATGCCGCGCGCCTGCGCGAACTGCAGGCGCTTGGCCGTGCCGTGGGCCTTCCGCTGGTGGCCAGCGGCGACGTGCACATGCACGTGCGCCGGCGCTTGGCCCTGCAGCACACGCTCACCGCGATCCGCCATCGCGTGCCGGTCGCCGAGGCCGGGGCGCTGATCTTCCGCAATGGCGAACGGCACCTGCGCCGATGCGACGTGCTGGCCGGGATCTATCCCGAAGCCCTGTTGCAGGAAAGCGTGCGCATCGCCGAACGCTGCACCTTCCAGCTGGACGAACTTGCCTATCGTTACCCGACGGAACTGGTGCCACCAGGCCACACGCCGACGAGCTGGCTGCGCCAGCTGGCGGAGGAGGGCCTGCGCTGGCGCTGGCCGCAGGGTGCCAGCGACAAGGTGCGCCGGCTGGTGAAGGAAGAACTGGCGCTGATCGCGTCGAAGCAGTACGAGGCCTTCTTCCTTACCGTGCACGACATCGTCCGCTTCGCGCGTGGCCAGGGCATCCTCTGCCAGGGCCGCGGCTCGGCGGCCAATTCCGCGGTGTGTTTCGCGCTGGGCGTGACCGAGGTGGACCCGGAGGTCAACCACCTGCTGGTGGCGCGCTTCATCAGCGAGGACCGCGACGAGCCGCCCGACATCGACGTCGATTTCGAGCACGAGCGGCGCGAGGAAGTCATCCAGTACGTCTACCGCAAGTACGGCCGCGAGCGCGCCGCGCTGGCCGCCACCGTGATCTGCTACCGCGGCCGCAGCGCTGTGCGCGACGTGGCCTGGGCGCTGGGCCTGCCGCCGGACCAGGTCGGCCGGCTCAGCGACGTGTTTGCGCGCGGCTGGGGCGACAGCAAGGCTGACGAACGGTTGCGCGAACAGGGCTTCGATCCGGACAGCCCGCTCATTCGCCGCGTGCTGAAGCTCACCGGAGAGCTGCTCGGCATGCCGCGGCACCTGTCGCAACATGTCGGCGGCTTCGTGATCTCCGATGCCCCGCTGAGCGAGATGGTACCGGTGGAAAACGCGGCGATGCCAGGGCGCACGGTGATCCAGTGGGACAAGGACGACCTCGACTGCATGCGCATGCTGAAGATCGATTGCCTGGCGCTGGGCATGCTGACCTGCCTGCGCAAGTGCTTCGCGTTGCTGGAAAGCACGCATGGCGTGACCAGGACCATCGCGACGATCGAGCCGGATGACGCGGCGACCTATGCAATGATCCGGCGCGCCGATACCGTCGGCGTCTTCCAGATCGAAAGCCGCGCGCAGATGGCGATGCTGCCGCGGCATCGGCCAGCGAATTTCTACGACCTGGTGATCCAGGTGGCGATCGTGCGGCCGGGCCCGATCCAGGGCGACATGGTGCACCCGTACCTGCGCCGCCGGAACGGCGAGGAGCCGGTCGACTATCCGTCGCCGGCATTCAGGGATGTGCTGGAACGCACGCTCGGCGTGCCGCTGTTTCAGGAACAGGTGATGAAGCTGGCCATGGTGGCCGCCGACTTCACCGATGGCGAGGCCGACCAGCTGCGTCGTTCGATGGCCGCATGGAAGCGTCACGGCGGGCTGGAGCCGCATCGCGAGAAACTGGTGCAGGGCATGCTGAGGAACGGCTACACGGCGGCATTCGCCGCGCGCATCTTCGAGCAGATCAAGGGCTTTGGTTCCTACGGTTTCCCCGAATCGCACGCGGCCAGTTTCGCCAACCTGGTCTACGCCTCGTGCTGGCTGAAATGTCATTACCCCGCGGCGTTCGCCTGCGCGCTACTCAATGCGCAGCCGATGGGTTTCTACGGACCGAGCCAGATCGTGCAGGACGTGCGACGTCATTGCGTCGCGGTGCGCCCGGTGGATGTGCGTTTCAGTGACTGGGACTGCACGCTGGGACCGGACCCGCGCGGCCATGCCGAGGCGCGCGCGATCCGGCTGGGCCTGCGCATGGTTCGTGGGTGTTCCGAAGCGGCAGCGCTTCGCCTGATGGCCGCGCGCCGGCAGCAGCCGTTCGCCGACGTCACCGACCTGTGCGTGCGATCCGGCCTCGATCGCCGTCACCAGGAGCTGCTGGCCGATGCGGCAGCCTTGCGCGGGCTGGCCGGCCATCGCCATCGCGCACGCTGGACGGTGGCCGGCGTCGAGGCGCAACTGCCGCTGTTCGGCAACACCAGTCCGGCCGAGTGGGCCGTGACCCTGCCGCTGCCGACGCAGGCCGAGGACACGCTGGCGGATTATGCGCGGGTCGGCCTCAGCCTGGGCGTGCATCCGCTGCGGCAGATCCGCGCCCGCCTGGACGCGGCGCGCTGCATCGACGGCAAGGTCCTGCGTCGGCAGCCGCACCACAGCCACGTGCGTGTGGCCGGGCTGGTGACGTCGCGACAGCAACCGCAAACCGCCAGCGGCATCATCTTCGTGACGCTGGAGGACGAGCACGGCCTGATCAACGTCATCGTGTGGCGGCAGGTGGCCGAAACCCAGCGCCGTGCGCTGCTGCAGGCGCGGTTGCTGGCAGTGGAAGGGCAGTGGGAGAACGTCGAGGGCGTCCGTCACCTGGTCGCGCACCGGCTGCAGGACCTCACCCCGCTGTTGGGCACGCTGGATGCGCGCTCGCGGGACTTCCACTGAGTTCGTCGCGGCTCCCCCGTCGTTGACCCGGCTTGCGCATACCCGGCGCGAATGGCCAGAACGACCGCGCGTGAAAACGTCCCGGATCCGCGCCGCGAGACGCGTGCGATGGGGCTGGTCCATGTCAGCGACGCGCAGCCTGGCCTGAGCCGACGGCGCCGCGGCAAGGGCTTCAGCTACCGCGATGCGGATGGCCGGCCGGTGACGGATCGCGATGAGCTGGCGCGCATCCGCGCGCTGGGGATACCGCCCGCGTATACCCGGGTGTGGATCTGCAGCAACCTGCGCGGGTACCTGCAGGCGACCGGCTACGACGCGCGCGGACCCTGCCGGTTCATCGCGCGGCTCCATCGGCATCGCTCAAGGCGGCGAGGACAGCGGCCACCTCGCGCAGGTCGGTCACCCGTTCGGCATAGGCTTCGCGGCGGCGCGGGCGCGCCTCGCGCGGTGTGCGCAGCACCGCGGAGGGATGCCAAGCGGCGAGCCCACGCGCCTGCGGGCCGAGTTCGCGCCATTGCCCTCGTTCGGCACGGATGCGGAAGGCCTTGCCGAACAGGGTCTGCGCCGCCATTGCGCCCAGTCCCACGACCAGACGCGGTTGCACCCGCGCCAGTTCCGCCGCCAGCCACTGGCGGCAGGCGGCCTGTTCCGTGGCGTTCGCGCGCTTGTGCAACCGCGCTTTTGCCGCGCGTCTCGTACTTGAAATGCTTGACCGTGTTGGTGAGATAGAGTGCGCGCCGGTCGAGCCCCGCCTCAGCCAGCGCCCGGTCAAGCAATTGGCCCGCCGGCCCGACGAACGGCTCGCCGGCCAGGTCTTCCTGCGCGCCGGGTTGCTCGCCGATCAGCATCGCTGCTGCATCGGCCGGACCCTGGCCGAACACGGTACGGGTGGCGTGGCGCCACAGCGGACAGTCCCGGTATTCTGCGGCCTTGCGGCGCAATGTCGCCAGGCTGCCTGCCGGCACGTGTTCGACCGGTTTCGCCAGCGTAATTACGGCCTGATCGAGTCCTCAAACCACGCCCAGCAACCACAGCACGAGGACGATGAGCAGGATGAGACCGATGCCTCCGGTTGGGCGATAGCCCCAAGAGCGGCTGTAGCCCCAGGTTGGCAACGCACCGATCAGCAGCAGGATGAGGACGATGACCAGCAGCAGTGAAATCGACATGTTCGTATTTCCTTTGCCTGTGGGGATGGGGAGCGGAACCAGCCGCGGACCAGGAAGTAGAAGTTTCTCTGCGGAGAACAGGGGGAGATGTGCCAGACCCGGCGACGGCGGGGCTTGCGTGCCCGCGCTGGCCCCTTGGTAATTTCGCATAATGTATATTATGTCAACTTTGTGCCGCTGGGCGCGACACGTTGGCTCTGCATGCGGGTCAGATAAGTGCACAAACCGGATGCTATTTGCGCTGAACCCAACGGATTGGTGCGGCAGACACTGACGTCTTTTGCACTTTGGATCAAACTGAAATAAGCAGTACCTTGAGCGTTTCATGACCCTTGGGTCGCGCCCGACACTCTTCTGGCTCTTTTTTCCTACCGGTGGCTTGGGCCTTTGCAGCATTGGGCGGGTGATACCTTTTGGCTTGCAGCGCCGATTCTCGTTTTAAGGCCGCCTGCAGGGCCTGCTGAGCCGCCAGCAGCGCTGCGGGAATACCATCCATCCTTGCCAGCTGTTGTTCCAAGGCTTTGGCGCGCGCCCCGTGTTCGGTGGCCAAGTGCTCGGCGGCATGGGCCGACGCCGCAGTCCTTTCCAGCCGTGCGGCGACAGTTACCCGACCCCGAAATGGCCTTGCTGAATGTTGTTCCAGTTCCGTAAGAAAGCTTCCTGCTCCACCGTTTCGACAGCTCCTGGTCGCACCTGCCGAACCTCAGTCATAGCCTGGGCTGCGTCTGATGCGGTTCCCGAGTCCAAGAGGAACAGACAGGCAACCGTTCCAGCTCGCCCGAGTCCCCCTTTGCAGTGCATGACGATACGTCGCCCAGTACGTAAGCCCTCGATCCACGTCGGTGCCAACGTCCGCCAACGCGTGAGAAATCGGTCGTCCGGAGCACAGCCATCCGTGATAGGGAGTCCATGCCACGTCAAACCGTGCGCTTTGGCGCGATCAGGCAATCCAGGGATCTCTAACTCTTCGAACTCATGAGGTTCGAGAAGCGTGATCAAATCGCTCGCTCCCCAACGACGGATAGCATCGAGGTCGATATCGAGGTCCCGCTCCCAGCGTCCGGTCATGGCCTTGGCTTGCCGCTTCCCTGGAGCGAAAGTCACGCCGATAGCTCCACCTTGATTTCCAACCGGGAGCGTCGCGATTCGCAATGGATGACTGAGACTGGTTCTGATGGTCACTGTAATGTCTCCCGAGCCGTTGCTCAGTCCCTATGTCTGCTTTGTTTTGCTTCGGGCGGGTCGTTTGACGCGACCAGGTCGTGCCGCCTTCCGCTTTGATACTGCATGCTCGCTCAGGGCTTTCTCCAATCCGGCGACTTGTCCGGCGTAGCGCGCCACTTCTTTTTCAGCTCCACGCAGCAGGTCTCTCAGGGCTACGATCTCTGTCCGGAGCGCCGTCTCAGCGTCTCGATGCGCACATTCTGCCGCATCAAGACGCTGCTGCCACCGTTTGCTTTCTTGCCGTAGACGGTCGACCTCTTGATGCGCACGATCTTCCAAATTGCGCAAATAGGCCTCTTGGCGAGCTCGTTCAGCGGCCGCGGCCTGCTGCTGCTCAACCGACTGGGCACGTAGGCCCTGAAGCTCAACAGCCAACTGATCGCACTGGCTCTGCAGGCGGTCCCGCTGCTGGATAAGGTCAGTTCGGAGCGCATGGCTGTCCTGAAGTTGCGCGTCCAGAGTATTGCAGGCGTGCTCGGCCAGATCTTTGGCTGCTAGGGCTTGGGCGCGGTCGTTCTCGGCCACTTCCAAGCGGACGGCCCAGGCGTCGCGCTCCGCGGCCAATGCGCCACGCGCCGCCTCCAACGCGGCTCGTTCCTCGGCATAGCGCCCAGCGATCGCGTGCCCGGCGTGTTCAGTAGCCAATTGCCACAGCGTCATCATCGCCTGCCCTAGGGGAGTCGGCACCTCAGGCAATGCACTGAGCTGACGCAGCCGTTCACCCAGTTGGCTGCGCCACGTATCCAGCATGCGGGTGACCGTGTTGGGTGACCCGGTACCGAGTTCGGCGCGGACTTTCTCCACGGTCGGGTTCTCGCCGGTGCCTAAGATGGTGTCGGCGGCGGCATTGACCTGCTCTTGGGTGATGCCTCTGGCCATCGCAGGTGTCTCCCTTGTCGGTGCCCTGCCCGCTAGTTGACGTACTGGTGATAAGTGATGATTATCGTGGGTAGACACCTTATTTCGTAGTATACATTACATATTATGAAAGATATTTCCACGATTCCGACCCTCGCCCAGCCCGCCTCCAGCCTCGCGCTCCCGGTCCAGCTGGCGCAGCAAGCCGCTGACGCCGTACGCGAACTGCTCGCGGAAGCGGCCGCCGCGAACACCACCCGCAGCTACGCCAGCGCCCTGCGCTACTGGGCCGGCTGGCATGCGGCGCGTTACGGCGTCGAGCTGACGTTGCCGGTGCCGGAAGCCACCGTGTTGCAGTTCGTGGTCGATCACGTGGTGCGTCGATCTACCGATGGCGAGTTGGCCTGGGAGCTTCCGCCGACCGTCGACCAGGCGTTGGTGGCCGCCGGCCTCAAGGCCAAGCTGGGCCCCTGGACGCTGGCGACGGTCCGCCATCGGGTCGCCGTGCTATCGACCGCGCACCGACTGAAACACATGTCCAATCCGTGCGAGCAGCCGGCGATCCGAACCGTGTTGAGTCGGGCCGCCCGCGCCGCGGTCAAGCGCGGTGAACGCCCGCGCAAGAAGACCGCGATCACGCTGATGGAACTCGAGGCCATGCTGGCCACCTGCGACGACAGCCTGGAAGGCCGACGCGATCGCGCCCTACTCTGCTTTGGCTTCGCCAGTGGTGGGCGGCGGCGCAGCGAGGTGGCGGCCGCCGACCTGCGGGATCTGCGCCGGATCGGACCCCAGGGTTTCATTTACCGCCTGGAGCACAGCAAGACCCAGCAAGCCGGTGTGACCGCGGCCTCCACGCCGGACAAGCCGGTGCTCGATCGGGCCGCCCAGGCGCTGGAGGCCTGGCTGGCGGCGGCCGGGATCACCGAGGGGGCGATTTTTCGGCGGCTATGGAAGCAGCGTGTCGGGCCCGCCCTGTCCCCGGCCGCGGTGAGCGAGATCGTGCAACGGCGCGCCAAGCTTGCTGGGCTGGAGGGGGATTTTGGTGGGCATAGTCTACGTTCGGGGTTCGTGACTGAGGCGAGTCGTCAGGGCGTACCGCTGCCGGCGATCATGGCGATGACGGAGCACCGCGCGGTGTCCAGTGTGATGGGGTATTTCCAAACAGGCGGGGCCGCAGACAACCCGGCTGCACGCCTTCTCGAAGACTAATAGCGCCCGAATAGCGGACGCCGACAGACGGGTGCTCTACAAGCCACCCGACGATGCGAAGGAGTCGAGCACACTTTACTCCTTGAGCCAAGTCTTCCTGATGCTTGTGAAGTCGAGCTTCTTCCACTCTTCCTTCCAGAGCTGGTAGTACGGAATATCGGTAGACGATGGGGCTGGGCTGCATGGCGCAAGTTTGACTAGTGAGGGCATGACCACCGCTTCACCGATAAGTAATGCCTCGCCTGCACCCAAGGTGGGCAACTTCTCGCATAGGTTGCCGAGCGTGTCGGGTAGCAGGCGCGATACGTAGCTTTGGTCGCTCGGGTTTGTCAGTCGCATGGCCAGGAAATTTGCACATTGAGAGAAGATGGTCTCGGAAATCTCGGATGGACGTTGGCTTGAAAGCAGTAGGGTGACGCCGTACTTCCGCCCCTCCTTAGCGATCCGCTCAATCGATAGCTTCGAGGCGCGGAATTTTGCGAGGTCGCTATTCGGAACGTATTTGTGCGCTTCTTCGTAGACCAGAAGGATTGGGGCATCGTTGTTGATTGACTCGCCAGCCGCGCTCCGCATCACCTTATAGTGATAGCCATATTCGAATAGGATTCGCGAGATCAACGAGACAGTGATGCTGAGCACCTCGAAGGGTACACCGCTTAGGTCGATCACAGTGATATTCGACTGCTTGGCGCCGTAGCCGATGAGACTCATGAGCGTACCCTCAAGAGTCGCTGTATCTGCTGCTTTGCCGAAGAGGAACTGAAGTCGATCTTGGGCGACCTTGGATTCGAAGCGCGTAAAGAACTTATCTAGTGACTTGTCTGCGTAACTGCCGTTGGTGATGCTCTGAGGCTTCGTCGGGTGGAATGTGAGTCGCTTCTCGAAATACATATCCAGCCGCTGATCTGCATTCAGTTCCAGGCCATGGGATGTATCCGTCTTACCTTCGGCAAGCAGCGAATATGAGCCGTCGGCAACCATGTACCGCGCCTCATTCTTCGAGTTCACGGTTTCGTTCTTGATGTTGTACAGCGCGTTCAGGACCTGGTGAATGTCGAACTTCAGTGGGCTATCGTAGAAGATGAACTTTGCCCCCGTGTTATGCCTCTTTTTATTCTCAGTGACCAACTGGCGGAATACAGCGGACTGGTTGTAGTTGTCGCGCTCCCCGGTATCTAGAAGTACCTCTTCGAGCTCCTCGCTGTTGAGCAGCCAATAGGGAAGTGTCAGGGTGCTCGCGTCCAGAAAATTCGCATTCGGGAATGCCGACTTATATTCAGAGTGGATATCGAAGATGACGACGTGCGAGTTATTGAGTGCGTATTCACCGTTCTTCGCCTCGATAGCGGACTGAACGATTTTTGTGATCGCGTGCGACTTACCTGCGCCCGTTGAGCCAACTACAGCAATGTGCTTGTTGAAGAATCTGTCACCATCCACCGGCACTTTGATCTTTGCGTTTGATACGAGCGAGCTAAAGACAAACCTCTTGGCGAGCTCGACGGATTCTTCAAAGATCTTCTTGATATCATCCTCAGTGGCCGGAGACACCCCTGTTGGTGGAATGGTGAGCGTGTCGCCGCCGCGGATAAATTTTCCATCGGTAATGATGCCAAGGGGCAGCGCCTCGATAATGTGGCGTCGCTCAGCCTTATCGGTGACTTCAATGCAGAAGTTCTCGATGATCGCTATCAGTGCGCAGTCCTCACTATCGGTTATCCGCAGATAAGAGCCCACCTTAAGGCTTCCTCCATCGGAAAACGCTGCTATGTCGCTCACCGAGATCTTCACCTTATCGGGAAAGACCGCAATTACCTCCGCCTTAATCTCACTTGGTTCGCTCACGCGTTCATAACCTCTTGAATGAAATAGGAACTGCCACACTTGATCGCGTGGTGCGCGTACCCCTTTGGAACAAACGCATCGTCCAGCGGCGCCGTCTTGTAGAGGTCGTAGATTTCAATAACTGAGCCAGTGATGGCCGCAATGATCGACGCCAACTGGTCCTCTGCGGGAATGAACTTGATCCGCCAGAGGTTTTCCCTTGTTGGATCAGCGGCGAGTAGAGTGGTCGAGAAATCCGCTCCTAGGAAGGGATAGCCGTCAAGAAATTTGACCCCCTGCTTCCAGAGGCTCCGTTTGAGCTCGAGCAACTCTGAGGGCGCGGCGCTGCGCAGCAAGACGTACGGGGAGAATCTGTCCTGCGGTGTGGTTCTTGCGAGTTCTTTGTGCGAGAAAAAGTCTCCCAGACTAACGAGCATTCTTTGCGCTTTGAGTGCGTCGTACTCGCCTTCTACATCGATCACAAAAATCCTTGAAGCCTTGGGCATTTTTGTGGCGTTGAACTTAAAGTACTTTCGACGAATCGATTTCGCATAATAGTCGGCGCCGAACTTTTGCTGCAGCCATGAGCTGAAGATAATTTCCTTGCGATCGACTTCCTTCAAAAACCGTTCCCTCGTGATTCTACGCTTTGCCTCTTCGGCCTCCACGGCCAAACTCTGGACAACGTTTATCGCACTGGGATAGTAGAAGACTTCAGCATCTGCGGCGCTGCAGCCTGGAATCTCAGAGATGAGCAGCCTGACGAGCTCCTTTTGTTGGTCCTCATAGGAAAGTGCATTGACGTCAATATCAAGCAAATCCCGAAAGGCCTCGAACTGCGGGGCGGTCATCTTCAGCTCTTCATGGACCTTGTGCTCCACCTTCTCCCGCGTATACGTCAAGAAGTTGTCCTTCAGGAACTCATCGGTGAGAGGTAGCACGAGCTTATGCTGTCCACTCTTGTAGTGCCCGTAGAGCCGGTATCTGTAGATCTGATTTGTTGGGCACCCCTGCGCATGGAAATGCCTGAGCATGTGAATCACCGCCTCTTTGATCACTGAGTGGTTGTATTCAGTTCCCTCGTAATATTTGCACTGTACAAATGCGCTGCCGCCATCATCGTCAAGGTCGATATCCTCAATTCCTTCGACCGTCACACTCGCATGTTTGGAGGCGCCGAGCAGGCGGACGATCGTCTGATCGAACTGGTAGAAGTAACCTTTGATAGTTGCAGTAGCGCTGCGATCAGTCACAGTCGGTCCTCAAAGTGCTTTGGCTCGGCATCGTGTCGGCGTAGCCCTAGGGCCCTTAGGGCCTCCCGAGTTTGAAAACCGCTATCCACGCCCACCCGTCAATCTGTCGCCCGTCGGAGTCTCTCTATACAAGGCTGCGCGCGGCGACACCCAGGTCCTGCCACGCCTGCGGATGGCAACTAAAAATCATAATTTGGTGACGGGCCGCCGCGTCATAGAGCAAGCGCTTCATTTGACCAAGACGCTCCTGGTCAGTGTTCACCAGCGCGTCGTCAAGGATGAGCAAGGTTGGTTTTCCAGCGGCCCGAAGCAAGTCGGCGTATGCGAGCCGCGCTACCACTCCCATTTGCTCCCTGGCCCCCATGCTCAGCTCTTCGAACTCCCCGCTTTCAGCACCGTAGGCGCCCACCCTCGAGATGGGCCCGGGCGACAAGTCCTCGCCCACTTCGATGTGCGCCCCTGGAAAGAGGATTTGCAGATAGTGGTTGAGGTGCTTTTGCAGTGGTGCCCGTAGGCGCCGCGCGAGTTCCGCGCGCTTTTCGTTGAGCAACTTTAACAGGCGGTCCAGCGCATTTGCCCGGCGGCCTAACTCAGTGCACCGCCTATCCACTTGCTCAAGCTCTCGCTGTTTCTCCGCGGCAGCTTCCTCCTGTCCAAGAGCCCCCTTTGCCTCAAGGTCTGCCTCAAGTCGAGTGATGTCCGTGGCGCGCTGTGCGTGAGAGGCTTCAATCTGCTTTGCACTTCGGTCCAACCTCTCGACATCCTGCTGCAGTACCTGCAGATTGATCATCTGCAGTTTCACGGCAAGCTCGGCGACCTTGCTTTGGGCCGTCGTCTGGTGCGCCAGCGCGTCAATCAAAGCCTGGCTCGCTTCCGCCTTCTTACCTGCCCGCCGCGGGTCGCTCAGCGTCGCCTGGACGGCCTCAAGCTCATCTTCCGCCGCCTTGACCTTTGCGTTCGCGTCGCTGACGGCGAGCTTCGCTTCGTTAAGGCCTGCGGAAGCATCAGTCAGGGCAGCTCGTGCGGCCTCCTCCTCTGACTCTGCTTGCGACACGGTGAGCACCGAAGCCTCGGCATCAACGGGGGCTGCTATTGCCATGAGCGCCTGTTTGGCTTCGGTAAGCTTGGAGGTTTGCGCTGCGACGTCCGTGATGAGCGCGGCAAGGCCCTTCGGGGCGTGGGCGGCAAGCACAGCCGCCGAGGCTTTAGCCTGTGCGGCACGCTGACCTTGCAGACGTTCCCGCTCGTCGGCGGCTGCCAGGCTCGCAACGCCGAGCATCTGCAGAATCGATACTTGCAGATCCCGCTGGCGGTCGCGATCGTTAGCAAGGCTCTCGAGGTCCTCACCGCCCGGCAGGACATTGATACGGCCTACGCCCTCGATCTCTATGCCAGTGCGGGCGACGACGGTCAGGCGCTTGGACCCCGTCACCTCCGCCCCAGCCATCCGAACCTTCGCACTTGGCAACAGCTCAAACTCCAGAGTCGTAGAGACAGCGTCCAGCCTCGCTTGTGCGGTGCGAAGCGCTTCAGAGCAGTCGCGCAGCCGCTTGAGCTCACCGGCAGGCATGGAAAGCGCCAGAGCATCGACCTGCAGTCGAGTCAGCTTGTCTTGCTCGATTTGAGCGTTGCTTTGGCTCTGCTCGAGCGCGGTGACATGCGCTGTGAGGTCTTCAATAGCCTTTGCCTGCGCGACGCGGGCGGCGGCCTGACGCGCTGAGCGCAAACATTCTCGCGCCTTGACGTCAGCCTGTACCGCAGCCGCTTGACGCGGCTCCCAGGCCTGAAGCCGACTTTGGGCTAGACGCAGCCCCTCTTGCGCGGCCTTTAGGTTCGTCTCGCGAAGTCCGAGAGCTTCCTCGTCTCGCTCCATAACTTGGAGCTGATCGCGTATGGCATTCACCTGCACCGTGACCTGCTTCAACAGGGCATCTTGCGCAGCCTTCTTTTCGGACAGCCCCTTGGCTTCATCCAATCGCGCCTGGGAAAACGCTAGCTGCTCTCGCAACGCCAGCCAAGGGCGCGCAGCGTCGTCGCAGTCGTGGTCCCGGCGCAACCCTGCAAGGCGGTCGACACCGGAACGGTAGACATCGATGTCCTTCCGCAAAACTTCCAGCTCGGTCTCGAGCACCGACCGACGGTTGAGAGCCTCCGAATAGATGCCGCGTGCGGCCCCAGTGGACGGCGTAAGGAGCTCGCTACGCTCAGCTTCAACAGCCTTGATGACGGCGTCTCCACTGGTGGCGGCAAGTTCACCGAGCGTGTCTCCGAGGGCATTTCGCAGATGGTCGCCAGCGAAGCGCACCGCTTCGGAAATTTCGTGCGACGCTCCCTGCTTGACCCACAGGAGCCCCGGGATACCCATGTGCTCCAGTGAACTGGCACCTTTGCCAGCAAAGCGGAACCCCAGGAGCCCGCCCAGATGGTCTTCAGCGGTGATTCCGTCCATTGACTTACCATCGATGGTCAGCTCGCAGCGCTTCTTGCCCAAAAACGCTTTGATGAGTCGGGCACGTTTGCCGCCGAGCTCGAATTCGATTTCGACAGTTGGCGTCGCCGAGCTATCGCCCCAAGGTCGCAGCGAGTCAACTGCGCTGGACCTGTGCCGCTCGAAGAATGCCGCGCGAATAGCCTCGGCCACCGTTGACTTGCCAGACTCATTAGGGGCCACGAACAGATTCAGGCCATCGACAAGGCCACTTATTTCCAGGGGCGCACGGAACCGCTTGAAGTTTTCGATTCGCAAACGCCTGAGCTTCATGTGACAACTCCCACACGAGGCCGTTGGGCATCAAGCACTCGCGCCAGCGCGAGAATCGCGTCTCGCGCAAGCTCCGGGTCGCTGCCGTTCTGCTCTGTTCGCAACTCCTGCAGCACTTCGCCAACAAACCCGTCAGCGTGCAGTGCCTGAATGTCTTCTTCAGTCGGCTCCAGCCTCAGTGCAGCACTGTCCCAGACCACGGCGCGCGCCTTGGCTCGCGCCGTGCCAAGCGTCTCTGTTAGTTTGCGATGTCCTGCCAAATTGCAGGTACCAGAGACACGAACCTGCACTACATCGTCGCCGCCTGCTGCGCTCAAGATTTCCATAAGCTCATAAACATCCGAGTCAATAGCCAACTGCGCTTCTAGCTGGCGCCAGATGAATTTGCCGGTTCTTATTGCTTCGACAACAGGCGCGGCTCCCTCCGCCTCGATAGAAACCAATAGCGCCTGGCCCGAGTCGTTGGCCTTGAAACGATCCGTCTCCGGAGTGCCGGCATACCATGTTCTCTCGTCGATGCGCTTGGTGCCATGCCAGTCGCCCAGAGCAAGATAGGCCAACCCAGCGTCTTGCGCCCTGCCAGCGGCAATCGGATTCGCTGAGTCAATATCGCCGGGAAGAATTCCTTTTACACACCCATGTGCGAGGCCGATCCGTGGCAGTCCATCGGCGCCAGGGACTGTGCCAAACCAATCGGTGAGATCGTTGTGGGTGTGGCGCTGAGTAAGCGGTGCGGGCAAAAGAGTGAACTTTCCCGCTACGACAACAGGCTTGGGCTCCAAGCAAAGGAGGACGTTGCTGGGAATGGCATTTATGCGACGGGCGCGAGTCCAGATCGACTCGGTCAACGCGGAATCATGGTTACCTGGCAGAAGCACCCACGTGCCAGCAAAGCCTTGCATTGCATTAAACAGCCTCCGGATAGTCTTATCAGAAACTGTCTGAGCATCAAAAACGTCGCCTGCGACCAAGACGGAATCAACTCCGCGCTCGGCGGCGATAGCAGCGAGCCGCTCCACGGCGACAAAGCGTGCCTCAAACAATGCGGCAGCATCGTCAGACTCGAATTGCGAAAAGACTCGACCGATCTGCCAGTCGGCCGTGTGCAGAATTGAAATCAAGATATCCCTCCCTCGATTCTTCTGTTCTTTAGGAACCTTGCCCGCGACAGCTAGCTAGCAGTCACGCCACCTGCCCCTCAGTGTAACGAATGAAAACCACGGTAGGGCGGTCAGCAAAGGCCTTGTTACCGAGAAGCATCAACGGATGTCGTACCTGCGGTGCACAAGTTCGACGGGATCCTTCAATTTGGACCTGATACTTTGGGTAATGGCTCAGTTGAGCTCCTCTCCAAAAGCCGGCTAGGAGCGCGCTTTCAGGTGACAAGTTCGGGTCAAAAACGGCCCTCCCCTACCCTTGATAACACAGGCTAATCGCCCTCCCCCTGTCCTCCAGCATCGGCAACTGTAGAGTGCGCGCTAGAAATCTCCGCGTTTTTTAGCTCGGGAACAGCTCAACTACAACCTGTTGTTCCGTTGGTCTGTCGGCTTGAACATCGATGATCCCGTGTGGGATCACTCGACGTTCTCGTTCAACCGCCAGCGGCTGTTCGATGAGGCGATTGCCCAGCACTTCTTCGAGCACACGGTGCTTCTGGCGCGCATGCGCGATCTGGTCAGCGATGAGTATTTTTCGGTGGACGGCTCGCTGCTGGAGGCTTGGGCCTCGCACAAGAGCTTCCGCCCGAAGGACGATCACGACGACGGCGACGGTGGCGACTTCCGCGGGCTGTCGCGCAGCAACGACACGCACGCCTCGACCACGGGTCCCGATGCCCGGTTGATTCGCAAGGGCACCGGCCCAATCAAGCCTCGCCACGCCATGCCGCGGCGAGGTCGAATACCTCGCCCGACCATGGATGGCGGACTACCCCTTGCCCGGATCCTTTCCGCCATTCGCGCCGGCGTGCGCGCCATTTCCACCTCCCGCCCCGTTGCCCGCAGCAGCACCACCTTTGCCATCAGCGGTTGCCGGGGTTCCATCGGCCGCCGCACCAGTCTTGGGAGCGACCGGCACCGGGTAGGTCCTTGGCTCGATCTTTCCCATGTATGTGAGGCATTTCGAGATCAGCTCGCCGCGAGCCATCTGCAGCTGAACGGCGAGCTGTCCGGGGGTTTGGGAAGCACCCTCCACCTTCAAATTCGCCAGTGCCGGGTCGCCGCGGATCCGCTGCAGGTTTTTCAGAGCCTCCTCTGCACCAGGCGACGTCAGAGTTGCCAGGCACGTATCTAATTCTACTGTGTCACTAAAGACGTTTGATGCTCGGATGCGCCATGCCGCAGCAAGGACATCGCGCCAACTGTCGTGCGATCAGGCGGGCGAGACGAAAGTGTACGGTCGCGATCGAGAGCGGTTGATGGCGCTGCATCGGCCCCAGCCCCACGCGGGCGGAAGCCTTCGGGTACGGCAGGCGCCTTGAATCGTGCACGGTTTTTTTTACTGCCACGCAAGCGCTCCAACGTCAGGAAGCCGTAGGCCGCGATACACAGGCTGGCGTGATGATGAAAGCCGCGCCAGTTGCGCCCCTCGTAGTGACCCAAGCCGAGTTCTTGCTTGAGTTCCAGGTAGTCCCGCTCGATGCGCCAACGGCCCTTGATGGTGCCGACAAGGGCCTTGAAGGTCGTCGCTTTCGGCAACGTCGACAACCAGTAGCGTAGCGGTTCGGCGTCGCCGCCAGGCCATTCGATGACCAGCCATTCGGGCGCGCGATCGCGGTCGTCGTGGGCGGCGACCACGCGTACGCGGGCGAAGCGGCCGGACAAGGGTTCGGCGGAGCCCTGCCGCCAGGTAATGGTGCGGTACGCCCGCGCCGGCAACGCCTGCGCCAGCGCACGCACACTGATCGGCCGGTGCGCCGCATCGCGGCATACCCGCACGCGGGGGCGTCCACCACCCGTCGCAGGCGGTGGTGGCGTGGCTGGTTGATGCTTGCCCCACCACACCGCCGTGAGCGGCCTGACGCCCAGCGCGTAGATCAGGTCTTGCGTGCTCAGCGCATCGCGAAGCGTGCTGTCATCGCCGTAGGCGGCATCGCCCAACACGACGCCTCGCGGCACGCCCGCCGCGACGGCGGCGCGGATCTGCGCCACCGCAATCTGGTTCTTGGTCAGAAAGCCGACTGATGCGGGCACCCCAACAGCGGCACATCGCTGCGGGTCGTCGGTCCATTCGGCCGGCAGGTATAGCTGATACGCCAACGGCAGGCTGTTGGAGTCCGTCGCCAGCGACAAGCTCACCGCCACCCGACAGTTGTCGGTCTTGCCGGTCTGCCCGCAGTACTGCCGGGCTACGCCCACCGAGTGCCTACCCTTCTTCGGAAAGCCGGTGTCATCAATGATCCAGAAGCACGGTGTGGTTCCGCCGTGCGTCAGCACGGGCAGCACCTGTTCGGCTACGGCGGCCAGCAAGGCATCGTCGTTCCATGCCGACGTCGACACCAGGTGATGCATCGACTGGTGGGTCGCCCGTACATCTTGCGGCCGCACCCGTGCCGCCATCGGCTCCACGCTCTTGCGGCCGCCAGGCAGCATCAAACCCTGCAGATACCAGCGCGTGGGCGCCACCCGATCCGCGTGCCCCATGGCGATGACCATCGCTTCGCCATACCGCTCAAAGCGGCCTTCCAGACCGATGCCCATGACCCACCTCCTCGCAGGTTGCTAGAAGATGCCGTGATCATGCCATATATTTATTGACACAGTAGAACTA